>JBHLNF010000015.1:0-67003 GCA_048937405.1 Promethearchaeota archaeon | reverse complement strand
GAACATTACTCACCTACCACAGTTCAGAATTGAACACTTTGGGTAACCCCGTCACACTTTCGTGTATTGCGGAGGTTCCGCGCCTGCTGCGCCTCGTAAGGCCTGGGTCGTTGTCTCAGTACCCATCTCGGGGCTCCCGCTCTCACGGCCCCTATCGATTATCGGCTTGGTGAGCCGTTACCTCACCAACTACCATAATCGTCCACGATCCTATCCTATAGCAGATAAAAACCATTTTTTTTACCCATTTTATTGAAAAACTTTTCCAAGCCTATTCAACTATGAAGCATTATCCTCAGTTTCCCGAGATTATTCTTCTCTATAGGGTAAGTTGATCATGTGTTACTGAGCAGTTTGCCATGGGAAATTTAGGTATCCCATTCGACTTGCATGGCTTATTCTCACCCAAATAGCAGTCGGGTCCGGCAGGATCAACCGGAATTAATTCTTTAGAAGTTTTTACAAGAACTTAAATAAATTTTTGGAATTAAACTATTGTTTTTCTTAGGGGTTCTTAATTAAACTTACTTCAGTTATATTCGTTAAAAATATAACTACATTTTTTATACCGCATCTATGATATTACTCTTCATTTAACGGATACTTACCGCAATCCAAGCTCACACCGGTAAAGATGCGATTTGCTAATATATAATATAGGTACAATTGATTTTAAATTTTATTGTTTTTCACAGAAACGTTGACTCTTCGATATTAAATATTCGTAGTTTAAAAATCTAAATTAAAATAAAAGGATATCATTTCAAAAAGAGAACTATAGGTTAATAATGCATCTAAAAGATAAGATAGGAATCCACTTAGACCAAATTAAACAACTTAAAGGAGTAGAAAACGCGGTTTTAACTCAAAGAGATGGTAACCCTATTCAATCTACTGGTGTGTGGTTTTCAAAAGATGAAATTTTTAATGTGAGTTCAGCAACTAGTGCAATTTTTAATGTTGGAATACATTTACATCCAAAGGATTTAAAATATATTCTGATAGAAGGAAAAAAAGCAAAGATTTTAATTGCACCATTGAACAATCCTCTACATAGTTCATTAAATAAAATCTTAGAAATGCAGGGGATATTAGATTGTAATCATGAGTTTTTCATAGCAATTACAGCACAACCAAACACAAATTTAGGTGGGATCTTTTTACAAACTAATGAATGTTTGAAAAAGATTAAAACAACATTAATAACATCTGGAGAGTCCTTCAAACCACCATTAATTCAGTTTAATAATCAAAAAATTCAGAATATAATTGAAGGGTTCAATATTAAAGAAACAGAAGATTTTGATTTAAGATTATCTTCTTTTTCTTTAAGTTTTTCAGAAGCAATATCATTAGAATTAAGGAAAGTCTTGACTAATATTTCTATGACAATTCCCGATTTAAAGTACGCCTTTGTAACAATTGAAGGAGGGTTTGTTGCATCCAAAATTTTAAAAAATGTAGATATTGATGACGAAAAGTTGGACAACGTTTCTGCAATGAGTTACTCCTTATTTCAAACAGCAAATAGGTGTGCGTGGTTATTAAAAAAAATGCATGCTGACAGAATTCTACTTGATTGCCAAGATTCTTTTCAATTTATTGATGGATTAGGAAAAGCAATTTTCAGTACTGAAATTGGAAAAATTAGACAAAAATTAGGATTAATTAGATTGATTCTTCCACAATTTTCTAAAAAAATTGAAAATCTTGTCAGAGAAGCATCACAAATTCGAGATCATGGAGTTTTTGATATTAAGAGGATGCTTGGAGAATTAATTATTAAATAGTGAGGTTTTGGATAATGAATTTTTTTAAATTTCTAAATGATTTAAAACGCAATTATAATTCTTTAATTTTATATTGTTTATTAGATAGAATTCCTGTTGTTGTTCTAGGAGATGATTCAGATAAAATTGATAGTATTCTGATTGAACTTTCGGAACTTGTGCCTTTTCGGAAAGATTATGTATTTTATACTGATTTTATCTCAAAAGAGGATTATGAAACTCTAATATCAAACGAAAATATCGACTATAATTATCAGCGAGCTCATATAAGATGCCCTTGCAATGTTTCTCTTAAAGCACTAAATCAATTTGATGAGATAAATTCATGGCTTATCGGTTTGACAATTCCTAAAGAAAAAGATGAATTGAATTATATAAAAAACTTAATTAGAAGTAGAGCTAATGAGTTATTATTTATTAAAATCTCCTCTGAATCAATAAAGGTAGAATTGGAGGGAATTAATTTGAAAGTAATTGATTTGACACTTGAACAAAATATATTCAAAAAAATATCTCAGGATACTGAAAAATCCATAGTTAAAATGAAGAGAGTGCTATCAGATAAAATAAAAACTTCTCAACTAGATAGTGATCTTTTAAAGACACTGCTTGATTTTGAAGAGGAAAAAAATGAACTAAAAAAGAATATTTTTAAAAGAGAAATACAAAATTTTTATTCTGGTTCAAAACGTGCTTTTTTTATATTATCAAGATTGAATTTATTGAATGATATTGGAATTCAAACTTGTATTGGTAGTCAAACTCTTTTTGAAACTATTGATTATGAGGTTGCGCCAATTGAAAGGATACTTACGTTTATTAAGAAGGAATGGGGAGAAGATTATATATCTTTAATTGAAGATGGAAAGAAAGCTTTTATTGGCGATAAAATAGTCTCACTATGGGGTTAGATGATATTATGATTTTAAATTATGATAGTAAAACTTTCCAAGTTAAAATAGTATATTATGGACCAGCAATGTCTGGGAAGACCACATCAATAAAATTTCTATTTTCTCATTTTAAAAAAGAAGATTCTGTAAAATCAATTGATAGTACAGTAGGACGTACCTTGTTTTTTGACTTTGGTGTATTGCATTTTCAAGGAACAGAATGGGGTATAAAATTCTTAATTTATTCAGCAACAGGTCAAGACTTCTATGCAAGCACTCGTCCTGCAACTTTAAATGGTGTAGATGGGTTAATTTTCGTAGTTGATTCACAAATCAAGTTTTTAAAGCACAATATTAGGTCATGGAAAGAGTTAAAAACATTATTTGGAGCAGAATTTTATAATATCCCCATTGTAATTTCATTAAACAAAAGTGATTTAATTATGGATGAAAATCAAGAGAATAACAAATTTTTATCATATATAGAATATAATAGGTTTAGAAAAATTTCTATTCAGGCTACAGCAGCTATAAAAGGACAAGGCGTTTTAAAGTCTTTCAGTGAATTGATTAAATTTATTTTTCCACAATTAAGCATTAATCTTTGTATAAGTAACTAAAACTAGCTATTTTTCTTTTCAATTTTTTGGTACATATTTTTTGATATTCTTTTTACATAACCTTGTAAATAAAATTGTTTTAACAAGTTACGAACTTTGCGTACTTCTACAGCGTCTATCCCCAAAACACTCATTAGTTGAAATATTGAAAATTGTTTTGGTAAATTTTGCTCAATATTATTATATAATCCCGTTTTTCATTCACATTAATTTTTTTAATATATTTCAAAAAAATGAAAACATATTTTTATATTTTTTTTAAGTCCTAGAGTTTATTAGGAGGAGTTTAGGTTTTTATAATTCTCAAAGTAACTATAACTTATCATTCCTACTTGCTGTAGATCATCCTTGTCTAGTTTTTTTCATTGAATGTTTACAACCTATATCTCCTATGATATTCAAAAAATTGGAATTTAATTATAGATTGATTAAAATAAGGTAAATTCACAATAATTTTAAAAATTTTATTTCCATATTTTAAATCTAAATATCACGAAATTCTTTTAAATTATCTCCAATAGGAGCTTCTCCGTCTCCATATATTTGATATAATCCTGTTCTTCTAGCACATTCAGAAAAACTACGGTACACATTTTTTCTTTGTTCATATAATGCACAAGTTTTATAAATTATTGGATTCCATATATATAACTTATGATCAGGCTCATACCATAATTTTTCATCTTTAAGAACTTGTTTAAAATCTTCTTCTCCGATTACTTCTTTAAGATCTTGTTTATTGAGCATTATAATAAGTGGAATTTCTGTGATTAATTTACCTCTTGTTACATTTTTCAATTCTTTTAAAGATTCAATATTATCTTCAAAAAAGTGAGTTTGTGAATCGACTGTAAAAATAACTCCATCCGTTCCTTTGAATATCTTTTTTCGTAAAGGAGAAAATCTTCTTTGACCGGCAACAGTATAAACATGATAGAATACCTTACCTCTACTCTTTTGTTTTGTTGATTGAAAAATACCTCTATCAAAATATAATGTTGATCCACTTGCCATCGAGATTTTTGTTAAATTTCCCGTAGGTTCAATATCGATTTCATTTTCTTTTGTATACCTATAAAGTGTATCTACTATTGTTGTTTTTCCTGAACCTGCCATTCCCCAATATAAAAGTTTAATATATACTTTATGATCTGCTGTGAACCGAACCATTGAAATCATACCTTAATTATTTAGTTTAAAAGTAAAAAAAAACGCACATTTGAACTTATGTGACAAATAATTTGTCAATTATGAATAATTCTAATAATTTTTATTTAATTATATTAATACGTATTATTATAATTTAGTATTTATAATTCCTTTGTGATATTTTAACTTTTTGATTAAACTATTTATTTAAAGTTAAAGCTCAACTCTATTGAAACAATTTAGGGTTCATCCAAATTCTACATAGAGATTTCCTAGTCTAATTTTATAATTACACCATATTATTAATTGTTTATATTCTTCTCCGAGATATCCTTCTCGAATAATTAAATTTATAATATCTGAGTACATAATCTCTCTTTTTCCATCTATGATTTGTTTCAGTCTTCTAATGATATTTTCTAATGTCTTACCATTCCTAATTGGGTAACTTTTTATCTTTTCTATATTTCTTGAAATTTGACTCATTTTAATTTAACCAATTTGAAAATATCCTCATAATTATTACAGATTCACATAATAGATTATTATTAATCTAAATTGGATATTTTAAATTCATACTTTTTCATTTTTTATCACCTCTCTCTTCCTCTATAGAAGATTCTTCCATTTTATAGAAATTGAATGTCTTTTCATAATTATGTGGTTCTACAAAATTAAAATAACAGGTACCATAAGTCTTATACTTAAAATTAAAGCTTTAAAGTGTTTGAAATTAATTTGACAGATAATATTCAAAGAGAATCTGATGATTGTCCAGAGTGTGGAGGAAAAATTATCCTAAATAGCTTTGAAAAAATTTGCAAAGAATGTGGATTGGTAATTAATAATTTTTATCGAGAATCTTCATTTATTTATCATAATTTAAAAAGTAAAAATTCTATGAGTAAACAATATGTGGCACTTGGAGAACGCACAGATTTCGTAGGCGGATTAGGTTCTTTTATTGATTACGAAAAAACTAAATATCTCAAAGATAAAAGCGGTAAACTATTACCTCCTAGTGATCAAAAATTATTTAGAAGGTTAAAAAAGAATTATGCTCAATTTTTACGAATTAAAAATCATGAAACTGAATACAGAATTTTTAATATTTTAAATAAAATTTCACTATATCTTAATGTTAATAAAAATATTAGAAATAATGCTGCTTATTACTATAAAAAAATAGTTAAATATGAAGAAAAAGTGGTTAATAATATTTCACTTATTGCTTTTTGTATTTTCTTTGCTGCTCGGAAAGAATATCATAATGCACCTATAACGATTAATGAAATTTCTGAAGCATTTCAAAATTTTGGACATCGAGTAAATCCAAGATTGATTCTAAGAGATGGTATTAAATATAAACATTATTTAAACAATGATTCTATACCACACAAGAGTGAGGATTATCTCATTAGATTAATTGATGAGGTTACTAAACATCAATGTCTAAAAGAAAGAATTGATAAAAAAGGAGTGATTTGGTCAAAAACCGAATACCAAAATGAATTAATTATGAAATGTCGTAAAATATTAAAAGATTTACCAATGTGGAAGAGAGGTGGTAGAAATCCTTTTATTTTAATGGGGGCAATAATATATCTCGCAGATAAATTATTGGCAAAAGAGTATAATCATAAAGCTATTTTAACACAGAAAATTATTTCTGAAGCTACTAAAATAGCGGAATATTCTATACGAGATCATTATGTAAATCTTTTAAAGCCAATTTTCATTAAATAATTTTAAATCAACATTTTTCTGGATCTTCTAATTGTAATTTCGGTTATCTTGAGTTAGATCCATTACCAATTCCATTATAGTTTGAAAAGTTGGATTTAGATCATATTAAATTTTTTAAATTATATAGATTTATTAATATTAGCTTTCAGAGTATTTAATAATAAATATCTGCTTCTGTAGTGTAGTTCGGTCAATCTGACATAGTTTTCAAAAACCTATGATCAGGATTTAGCATCCGAGGCTCTCACCCTCGGAACCCGGGTTCGAATCCCGGCAGAAGCATTTTTCAGAAAAACCAATTTTAATCTATAAATTGAAGTTTAAGTGATTTAGGTTTATGTGATTATATTTATTTTTTATTTTTCAGATCAGCGATTCTATCTAGAATGTCAAAAAAGTTGGATAAAATCTTAGTAGATTGTTCTATTACCTGTAAGTGAGTTTCATCTTCTAATTTGGTAGAAATCATCTTTATTTTTTGATAAATTATATTTTCCAATGAATTTAATAATTCAATATATTTATTTTGGTTTAATTCTATTTGTTTTCCATTGTTGTTTGTTTTTTTTTCTCGCTTGATTTTTTCATGGACTATCTTATCCTTATCATTAACGATTATTATTTCTCTATTGCAAGTAGGACAAAAAGTTAAACCTTTGCTATTTCGAAATATAGGGTTACTACAAATAGGACAAGCCATATTCAACATTGTATTACCTGATCTAAGAAGATCTGCCATTTTTTTAATATTTTCGTTGATTTTTATCCCTTCTTTAGATCTAATCAAATTAGTTATAAATTAAAATAATTATATATTAGATTACCTAATCTTTTTCTCTAATTTTTAATAAGTTTACAATATATCCAGAGATTCTATTTCTTAAATGCTTTGAATCTATTTCGAGATACTTATCCAATAGTTTTTTATTTTTTTCAAAATTAGTAGTAAATACATTTGGATATTTTGTTATTAATTCCTTTGATACATTTTTTATTAAAACTGTTCGTACCTTTCCCATTTCAATTACAGATTTTATTCTTTTCTTATTTTGTAATTAAATATTTAATAAAATAAATTTTTTTGGAATTATTTAGGTTTTTATATATTAGATTAGAGAAAAATAGTGTGAAAAAAAAATATTTTCTGATATTTCCACTATTAATATTTATAGATCTATTGAGTATAGTTAGTTTTGTTAATAGTTTTTTCTTTGACTTACATTTCTTGGAAACCAATAAAACATTATATTTTATTGATGAAAATATTAAAATTAACGCATCTTGGGAACTAGATTACAACCCCGTCAATGAATTAGCATATATCCAAGTGCAAATATTTAATAATTCTGATTTTAAAATTTGGAATTCTTCCGAGTATGCTGAAATAGGTCTTTTTGAAAAAAATTGGACTTTAGAGATTCAAAATTTAAATATTAATTTTGCAAATTATACTAATACCCTCTATATTAAACTATATTTTTTTTATTTTCATATTGATACTACAAATACAGTGAGTACCTTTCTAGAAACAATTAAAGTTAGAATCTTAAAAAAAGAGCCATTATGTCAGTTAGTAGGGTTTAGAGATCATCTAAAATATGGTGAATGTGTAAACTTTATAGCAAAATTTTATGAAGATGTCTTGGTGGATAATTCTAATTTAATTAATCATACAATTGATTTTATGATATCTTTCAATGATATTATAAGACATGAATATAGTTATATAACAAATTCCTCAGGAATGATAGGCTTAAGTTTATCCTCAATTACAGATTTAAAATTGGGACAGAATTACTTAATCTTTTCTATAAGAGAGAATAGAATTTATAATGATACAAAATTTATTTATGGATTATTCGTTGAAAAAAATCATCTAATGATAGATATAATTAGTTTTAATAATACTCTAGAACAACATGAAGATTTAGTGATCAAATTGTCATATTACTATAATATGAATCAGTCCATTAAACCGCTTGTATATCATTCAATCCAATTAAAAATCTTTAAAAACGACACACTTACCTATATTAATGAATATAATACAAATAAGTTTGGAATTTTAACCATAATAATTGCTCAAGAATTATTTAATTATAATCAAGAATGTCGAGATTTTAATATCAACCTTATCTTTAATGGAACTGATTCTCTAGAAAATAAAACATTATCACTCAATCTTAAGATAAAACAAGAGTTCAATTCTGATAATAAAAATTTGTTACAGATGAGGATTATATCTTTTGTGTCTGTTTTGGCTGTAATCTTGGTACTAATTTCATATTTCCTATCTGAAAAGAAAAAAAGAATTGACAAACTACTAACTGACTTAATAATTAAATATTAATTAATTTAAAAAATAGGAAAAATTTGTTTATTAGATTTTTATTATTCCAAATAATGAAATTATTAAAATCGACAAAATTCTGAAAAGGTTCTCTTATTGTATAGGTTTTCAGACAGATTCCAAATAAATTTTCTAGATAGTTAAAATACTCAGCTATGTATTATAGAAGTTTAAATAAGAATTTTTGTTAAAAAACTAATACTCCGTCTTTTATTATAAATGATTATTCTCTTAAATCATTAAAAAATCCCAAAGATTGAATGATAAGACAATGGAATATTTTGAAGAATTATTAAAAAGACCATCGTTGTTCAAGGATGAGAGTAAACTTGATATTAATTATATACCAGAAAAATTACCGCACAGAGATAAAGAGCTCTCATTATTATCTCAACTTTTTCTGGGATTAATTACAAATCCAAGTTCAATATCAAGGAAAATTTTAATAACAGGGAAAACAGGAATAGGAAAAACGGTAACTGTAAAATTATTTGGAGAAATATTAGAAAAAGCTTCAAAGAAAAGAGATGTAAATGTAAAATATATTCATGTGAATTGTAGAAAAGAAAAAACAAGCTATAAAGTATTGATTAGGTTAGTTCAATTAATTGACAATAAGTTTCCAAAAAGAGGGTATTCTCCTCAAGATTTATTAGATTTTTTAATTGAATTTCTAAATCGATATAATTTGCATATATTAATTGTTTTAGATGAGTTAAGTTATTTGATAAATAAGAATGAAGATTTAATCTATTCATTGACCCGAATTAACGATGACAACGTGAAAGGCGATCAAAGGATATCAATTATCGGAATTGTCCGTGATATTTCATGTTTAAACCATTTAGATAACAGTACAATTAGTACTCTCCAGAGAAATATTATAAAATTTGATAATTATTCTAGAGATCAGATATTTGATATTTTAAAATATAGAGCTGACATCAGTCTTAAAAAAAATGTAATTTCTGATAATATTGTAAAAATGATATCGGAAAACACGTATACTTCTGGCGATATTAGATATGGTTTAAACATTTTATGGAGATCATGCAAAATAGCTGAGAGCAAGAGCTTAAAATACATAGATCCTGAATGCATTAGGCTTGGTAACCAGGATTTGCTTCCTTTCTCGACACTAGATATAATAGAGTATATGAATTCACAAAAATTAATCTTCTTACTTGCCATTATTAAAGCTTTATCTAATGGCGATAAAATAGAAATTTCATTTAATGATGTCATAAAGAGGTATTATATTATATGTGAAAATAGCGGGTTAAACCCTAGATCTGATTCCCAATTATGGCATTATCTCCAAGAATTTAAAAGAGAAAATATTATTGCTACCAAAATTATTAGTGAAAAAATAAAAGGTAGGCGTGCTATTATTAAGATTCCTGATTTAAGTTTACGAAATTTGGAAAAAAATACGATAGAGATTTTAAATTCGAAAGGTGTTGAAGTCTGATTGTAAATCCCCTTGAAAAAAAAAAATTAATTGAAGATCTAATGGGTTCACGAGCCAGAGTCAAAATTTTAAAATTTCTCGCTATAAATGAAGAATTAACAATTTCACAAATAATTAGTAAAACAAAGTTAAACTATAACTGTGTTTCAAAGCATTTAAGATTCCTTGTGATGAATAATTTAATACAAGAAAAGAAGTTTGGGAGAATAAAAATATTTAGATTTAGAATGGAAAATATTAAAGCAAGAAGTCTTAAGAAGTTTATAGAAATCTGGGAAGGGGATTATTTATAATATGGTTTCACTGATAATTTTATTAAATATAATTTTTTATGGAAATTTCATTTTTAATTGTGGCTTATTTTGATATAAAATATCGAAAAATTCCAAATTCTTTTTTTAAATTAGCGTTCGGTCTAAGTTTTTTCCTAAATATATTTGAGTGTTTATATTTTCCATATTATTTTATAATCATTATCTTTGGGTTTTTTTTTTTTTTTTCCTCACATTTCTTACATCACTCCTTTTATTTAATATAAAGATTATTGGAGGTAGTGATGGAAAACTCATTATTTTGATATTTTTAACACATCCAATAAAATATCTAAGTATTAACATTATAACGTCTTTCTACTTATTCTTTTCTTTTATTATTATCTTAAAATTTATATTTAATTATTTTTTAAATAGAATAATAAAAGATAATTGTTCATTCATAACTTTCTTTAGCTTTATTTCAAGATTTTCAAGATTTCAAAAACTTTTTATTATGAGTTTTTATAAGTTCTTAGATTATTCAAAACTAACCATTTCTAAAGAAGATAAATATATTTATAGGTCTTTATTTTTAGTTTATAATTATAAAAAAGCGAAATTTCAAATATTGGTTCAGATTCGTTCACCACTCATTGTATTAATTATTCTTGCATATTTATTCGTTTGTTTAATAAACCTTACAGTATAATTGATAAATTTGGAATTAATTTTAAATTTAATAATTTTTATTAAATTAATGTAATTTAATAAATTATTAATGTGATAAATATAACATGGAGATTGAAAAATCGAGAGAAACTTCTTGGAAAATTCAACTAAAAGACCAAAAGGAAAATATTGAACTTACTTCTGTTGAGATTAGTGGTGAAGTTCGGATTATTAAACTAGCACTTATGAATGGGGATAGTTCAGTAAGAGTTAAGATGAATAAAGAGGAATTTTTTAATTTTCTTTCTCTAATCTTGGCTTTTAAAGATGTGGTTATTGGAGAAGAATCTTTTACACTAGAAGAAGAATTATCTTTAATTGAAAAAGATCAGGAAGAAGTTAAAGAACAGATTCCAAATTTGAAAGATAATTTATATCAAATACCTTCTGATTCTATGGAAAAAAATCTTGAAAATAAGAACAGTGATGAATTAAATCCTGAAGAGTGGGATCCTTGGTGAATTATTTTATTTTTTCTATTTTGTATTCACAAAAATCCAAATTCAATAATTCTAAACAGCATTGAGTTTCATTAACGTTAACTCTATATAATGCGAATTCTCCTATACCTGTGAGTAATCCCTTAACAAAATAACAAAAATATTTTGATTTATTTTCTAATTCTGAAGAAATATTGTGAAATAAATTCACTATAATTAATTCAGCAGATATTTGTCGAGGAACAAATCTTCCCCAACCGTGATTATTTAATATATTACAACACTGATTAATCAAATCTTCCAGGGTTTTCGATTTTAGATTTTCATCCCAATTTTGTATTAGTGTCCAACCTGCTTTCTTTCCAAGCCAGACTAATAAAGATTTTACTCCCTCTCCATAAATAGATGATAATACATCTATAACTTGAGGAGGAAAAAATACAAATCTATCGCTAAATAAAAAATATTTTCCTTTATTATATTTCAGTCCTTTTAATTTTAAATTTTTCATATTTATTAACAGCTTTTTTTTCTCTATAATATTTTCTAGCAATTCTAGTGTATATAAAAATTTACTTTTTAAAAAAAAAAGGTTCTTTTTTTCCATCAAAATTCTCTCTTTCTTCAAAATAAGTCAGATTTTTTAGAGCCATTTGTACTATTTATATAAAGAAAGATTTAAATAACCCCCTTTTATATATTCGCGGATATGTCAAAATTGAAATTCAAATGAAAAAATTTATTTATTTTCAATAATTCATTTCCAAAAGTATTTGTGATAAATAATGGCTCATCGTAAAAAACACGCACCGAGACATGGATCATTAGCATTTCTCCCTAGAAAGAGAGCAACACAAATGAAAGCTCGTGTTCGACATTGGTTGGATAATTCAGATGAGATTAATTTTCTTGGTTTTGCTGGATTTAAAGCAGGAATGACCCATATTTCATATATTGAAGACCAAAAAAATAGTCCTTATTTTGGAAAGGAATTAATGAAACCAGTTACCATTATTGAAGTTCCACCGTTAATTCTTATTGGTATAAGGATTTATAATGAAGATGAATATGGTAAATATATTATTGGAGAATTGTATACTCAAGAATTCAACCATTATTTATCTCGAAAAATAAATCTACCAAATTTAGACAGATATAATCCTAATGATATTAAAAAGAAAATTTTAAAAAATTTAGATGAAACAAGCGAAGTTAGAGGAGTTTTTCAAACACAGCCTTACAAAACTTCGATCCCTAGAAAAAAACCAGATATTATTGAAATAAAAATTAATTCAAAACAAATTTCTAAAGATCAATTCAATTATGCCTATGAACATTTAGGGAAGGAAATTAGAGTGCGTGATGTTTTAAAAAATGGAGAATTAGTTGATGTTATTGCAGTGACTAAGGGAAAAGGATTTCAGGGACCTGTTAAAAGATTTGGAATTAAAATTTTAACTCGAAAAAATAATAAAATAAAGAGAGCTGTTGCGTGTATTGGTCCATGGCACCCCGCTAGAGTTCTTTATACTGTTCCAAGAGCTGGTCAATTAGGATTTCATCAAAGAACAGAATACCATAAAAGAATTATGTTAATAGGGGAAAATGAAGAAGAAATTAATACAAAAGGGGGATTTATAAGATATGGTAGAATTAATGGAGATTATTTATTAATCTTGGGTTCTATTCCTGGACCTAAAAAAAGATTAATTAGAATAAGAAAAACTATCAGACCTATAAGATCTTTTATTTTAAATACCCCAGAAATAACGTTTGTAAGCCGAGAAAGCCAACAAAAGAGATAATACCTAAATTCCGTGATTTTATGGAAAAGATTAATGTTTATAATTTAGAAGGAAAGAAAAAAAGTCTTGTAGATAAACCTAAAATATTTGAACTTAAACCGAGAATAGACTTAATTCAGATGGTTAATTCGATATCTCAAGGTAAAAATAAGCAAATACAAGGAAGAGATAAAAGAGCAGGATTAAGAAATACCGCTGAAAGTTGGGGGACTGGACATGGTATGTCAAGAGCACCTAGAATTAAAGGAGGGGGTTTTATAACAGCTAGACATGTAGGACGTGTTCCCTTTTCTAAAGGAGGTCGACAAACACATCCTATAAAATCCGATAAAAAGATTAAAAAAAAGGTTAATAAACAATTGAATAAGCATTCCATCTTTTCTGCTATTGCAGCCTCTGGAGATGAATTATGGGTTAAAAAGGGTGGTTTTAATCTTAAGAATATACCTGAAATCCCATTAGTTATTGATGATAAAATCCAAACAATAAAAAAAACTGCAAGAATCTATTCCATTTTATGTAATTTAGGATTAAAAGAAGATTTGGTTAAAATAAAGAATTCAAGAAAGATTAGAGCTGGAAAAGGTAAATCTAGAGGTAGAAAATATAAAAAAAAGAAAGGAATATTAATGGTAATTAAAGATGATTTTGGAATTGTTAAAGCGTCAAGAAATATTCCTGGAACAGATGTTATTAAAGTCGAAAATTTATCAATTGCTGCTTTAGCTCCTGGTGGAACATCTGGAAGGCTAATTCTTTGGACCCAATCTGCTTTTAACGAATTGAATAATATCGAGGTGAGTGTATAAGTGGAGAGTTTTTATAAAATTATTAAAAAACCTCTAATCACCGAAAAAACATTTGACTTGATCGAAAAAGAGAATAAACTTGTATTTATTGTGGATAGAAGAACAAATAAAAATCAAATTAAAAGAGTAATCGAAAAACTGCACCATGTCAAAGTTATAAAAGTTAACACCTTGATTACTCCTATGGGTGAGAAAAAGGCTTTTATTAAACTACATCCTGATTTTTCGGCTCAAGATATTGCTATTGATTTAGGGATCTTTTAGCTATTAACTTTTTTAAATTCTTGATAATTTAATTTTTGAATTTCTTCTGGATGGATTATTGTAATATTATCTAGAGATTTAATTGATTCCATTTTCAATAATTTTTCATAACCAAAATTATTTAATATTAAAATATATATAAAGTATTTAGGATAGCGTTCTTGTAAAATACGATGAATATACTCAGAATCTATATTTTCTAATATTAAAAATAAATAGTAATATTCAATAAATAATAGATTAGTACTTAGTCGTACATATTCGATATTATTTTTTGCTAAATTTTTTTCAATGTGTTTATTAATATCAGTTAAATTTAGTGAGTTTGTGTTCCTTTTCAGAGAAAATAGATTATGTAAATCTTTGAGGAAAAAGAAAGTATTTGTTACTCCTAATCTCCAAAAATAGTTAAAAATTTGCTGAATTTTAATATTCTGCCTGTTTATTAAAGTACAATCAAAGAAATTATTAATGTCTTTTTCAAGATTAGAATTTTCCACATTTTTTTCAGATATATCTGCAAAATAGGCAGAAATTTGTATATCTTTATTATTCTCTATTTGAAAATTAAAGATTAAAAATCCTCTTCTATTAAGACTTTCGATTAAATTTAAGAAATTTATGATAAATGATTTTCTCTGTTCAATTAAATCAAGATTAATTTTATAAAAATTAAAAATGTTAAATTTATCTTCAGTTTTAATTGTAATAGCTTCAGATATTTTAGAGATAATTGTATTAGAATTAATATCTTGAAAGAAAATAGTTAAAAATTTCTTTTCCAATATTTTATCTTTTAAAAAATTGATAGAATTTTCAATTTCGGATAAATTTTGGTTAATAATGTTAAAGCTCTTAATTATATTTTCTTTCTTGTAATCCTCAAAATTAAGAAGTAAGACTTTTTTACTATTTTCCTCTGTATCTATCTGAATAGAAAAATAATGAATGACTCGTTTCCTTAAATAATCACCTAATAGAGATTCTACTAAATTAAAATCCATAAATTCAAAAATTGCAAAAGCAAGAATTTTGTCTTTCTTTTTTATGCTCTTATAGTAAATTAGCTGATCTTCAATCATATATGAAAAAAGTCTATATTTGGCCTTTTTAACCATTGCACTAATA
The DNA here is from genome assembly GCA_048937405.1 of Promethearchaeota archaeon. Lineage (GTDB taxonomy): Archaea > Asgardarchaeota > Lokiarchaeia > Sigyniarchaeales > SOKP01 > Loki-b32. The sequence continues at coordinate 51,555 of JBHLNF010000015.1, read as the reverse complement.
ATTTTAATAGAATTTATATAAACATATTTTTTTTTAAAATATGGTGTTGAAACGCCTTAAGATTAATTTTTTTTATTTACTTAGGATTTTATTCAAATAATTTCACTATAAATCAATATAAAATTAATTCCAGTGATATAATTGAAGCAAAAAAGTGATAATTCTTAAGCAATTATATACTTTCAAACTATGGAGATTTAACTTGAGTAAATTTGAAAGATATAAAAAAAAAACAGAAATCTATGTATATCCACATAAACATTGTAAAAAATGTGGAGAAATGATATCTGAAGCTTTTACATATTGTCCTGAATGTTATAAAATCCTTAAAGAAAAGAAAAAGAGAAGGTTTTTTCGAAAGAAAGATAAAAATGGTGAAAAAGAAAGAATCTATGAAAATACTGATGATTCTGGAGAAAATGAGAATTTATAATTAGTACTTTTTTTTTATAAAAAATACAACTTTAAAAACTTATATACTGATTCTCTTCAATAACCACTCTTTATCTAACATAGATAAAAATGGTCCCATTCGAGGACCATTCTTTTTACTTAGGATAATTTGATAAAGTGTTTCAAATAATTTTCTTGGAGGAATTTTTAGATCATTTTTAGCAATATTAAAAATCTTATTTTGAATAGAATCAGCATCTAAGAAATCAGTTTTCTCTAAATAATCTTTAAGTAATCTTATTCCTTCAACTTGTTTTTCATTCATATTTTTCACAAAATTATTATCAATTTCATTTGGGATTGTAAAGATTTCTACCTTTTGTATTATTTCCCTCTTAACTTTTGGATCCTTTTCATTTTCTAATATTTTGTTTACTTCTTCTAGCCAATTTTGTGTTTGGTTGATGAGTATTTCGAATTCATTTTTTGTAATTATTTTTTTAAATTTGTTTTTTTCCATAAACATTTTTGCTTTCTGGTAGAGCTTATCAATACTGAGAATATTTTTAAGTTGTGTTAAAAAAGTTAAAAGTTTTACAGGTAATCTTTTCGTTTTTACCTCAGATATCTTAGATATCTGAGTTAAGGGATATAGATAATTAAAAATCTTATTCTCCTCAGAGTTTTCTGTTTTCTCCAATTTATAATAAATGTTTTCCATTCTTTCATAATAGTCATAATACTGGGAAATTTCTTCAATTCTAAAAGTAATATGTTTTAATGGATTAGTTCTTAAAATTATTGTTCGATAAATTTCAGGATCAGCCATTTCTAAGTAATTTTTTGGTGTAAATATATGACCTTTTGAAGTTCCCATGTCTTGTTCACCTAATCTTAGCCATTCATAAGGCACTTTAACTGGTCCAACATAATTATATAATTCTTGACATAATTCAATTCCTGTATCATAAGCACCACCTTTGACACTATGATCTTTACCTGCAGGTTCACAAGTGGTTTCATATAAAGCCCATTTTGCAGGCCAATCTACACGCCAATTTAATTTCAATCTTCCGCTCCAAATCGAAAGGTTTCCGGAATACCCACAAGCTTGACATACATATGAGACGATCTCTTTATTTCCTATATATTTTTTAACTCTATTTGGTTTTATAGATCCATCAATACTGCGATGTTGAATTCTATCACATTTCTCACAAATCACCATTACTGGCATCCAATCTTTTTGCATTTCTATGAATTCCTCCTTATCTTCTTCTCTTAAAGTAGGAATAATATATTTCCTCAAGATTTCTTTAATTTTATCAGTTTTTTCAAGAGCAATTTTTATTTTTTCTTGCATTTTTTTTTTTTTATATAACTCATGAGTCCAAATTATAGTTATCTGAATTCCAAATTGAGGTAATACTTCTATTAGTTCATTACCAAAATGGTGAGCATAACTTTCACAATTGCAATCTTCATATGGACATGGTATCATTGAAAATGGCTTTCCTAAATGAATTTTTTGAAAACTTTTAGGAATATATCCAGGAAACCTTTTAGCTGCATCCAAACTATCAAAGAATAATAAATTATTAACCTTTTTACCTTTATCCTCGAATATTCTTCGTAATGCATCACAAATTATAATTTCACGTAAAATTCCTAAATGAATATGCCCTGAAGGAGTTTTACCAGTAGAAAGCGTAATTTCTTTAGGTTTACGTGACAAAATTTCCTTAACTATTTCTTCTAACCAATGAACTGGAAAATTATTACTCATATTTTCTTCACTAAACAGCTTTTTGACTAATGAAGTAATATTCTGTTTTACAAAAATTTTTCTATTATGTATAATAGTATATTTAACGTTAGCAAATTATATTTTTCATTTTTATTTTTCATTAATGGTGAGTTAAATAATGAGGATTGCTGTTTTAAATAAGGATTTTTGTAAACCTGATAAATGTAGTCCTTTTGGAGAAAAACCATGTATAAAATATTGTCCTAGGGTGAGAACAGGAGATAAAACTATCGTGTTAAGTCCAGACGAGAAAAATGTAATAATTACAGAAAGTTTATGTTCTGGTGAAGGTATTTGTGTTAAAAAATGTCCTTTTAATGCCATTACTATCGTAAATTTACCAGATCCATTAGAGAATCAAATAACATATCGATATGGTCAAGATCAATTCTCATTATTTCGTATGGCGATTCCTAAAAAAGGAAAAGTACTTGGGATAATAGGTCAAAATGGAATAGGTAAAAGTACATTGTTAAAAATATTATCTAATGAACTAACTATAAATTTTGGAAAATTTGAAGATGAATCACCTAACTGGAAAGAAATTATCGAGTATTTTAAAGGTTCTGAATTACATCAATACTTTATTGAATTGAAAAAGGGAAATAGCAAGATTATTCATAAACCTCAAGATATTACTAGGATACCAAAATTTGTAGCTGGAAAAGTTAACGATCTATTAAATAAAAACGACATTGAAGGACAACTAGATCAGATTTCAGAAAATTTAAATCTCTCAGAAATCTTGGATAGAGAGATTGAGGTATTATCTGGAGGAGAATTACAAAGAGTGGCGATTGCTGCTGCTTATCTCAAAAATGGAGATATATATCTATTTGACGAACCAAGTTCTTATTTAGATGTGAGTGAACGTATTAATATGGCTAAATTAATCCGTACTTTATCAGAAAAGGATAAAACGGTAATTGTTGTAGAACATGATTTAGCAATTTTAGATTATCTAAGTGATTATGTATCGATTTTATATGGTCAACCTGGTGTCTATGGAATCATTTCTCACCCCCAAGGTGTTAGAGTTGGAATCAATATATATTTAAATGGATATATTAAAGATGAAAATGTCCGATTCAGAGAAACGCCTATCATATTCCATGAACGTCCACCTCAAGAATCATTATTTGATTCTGGAGACGTTACTTATACATATGAAGATATTGATACTTCTATGGGGAATTTTCATTTAACTGGTTCTGGGAGTGAACTTCATGCTGGTGAAATTATAGGAATTTTAGGACCTAATGGAATCGGTAAAACTACCTTTATTAATTCAATAGCAGGAGCAATTAATGCAGAAAATAAAGTTTCTGATGAAAAAATAGAGGAATATCGTGAAGATAATGCCCAAAAATTAAGGGTTTCAGTAAAATCTCAATATATTAAAATTAATAATGATAATTCTGTTTCTGATCTTATAACTCAAATAAAATTATCACCTCATCTTAGTCCTTCCTATAAAAAGAGATTGATAAATAATCTAAACCTAGAGAATATAAGAGAACGTAATTTCTCCGAGTTGAGTGGAGGAGAATTGCAAAGAGTAGCCATTGCTATTTGTCTTTCAGAGGACGCTGATATCTATTTATTAGATGAGCCTTCAGCATTTTTAGATGTTGAGATGAGACTACAAGTAGCCCAGCTGATAAGAAAATCTATTGAAGAATTGAAAAAATCCAGTTTCGTAGTGGAACATGACATTATAACACAAGATTTTATAGCTGATTCTATATTAGTTTTTGAAGGGATCCCAGGGTTAGAAGGTAAAGCAAATCCTCCTCAGAATTTAAGAGATGGATTTAATTCATTTCTCAGAATGATGGAAATAACATTTAGGAGAGATCCTACAACTAAAAGACCTCGTGTAAATAAATTAGGAAGTAATAAGGATATTTATCAAAAAAGAATAAATGAGTATTATTACATTCCAAAATAGAATATTAATTTTTAAGGAATTAATAGGCTATTTTATTTTCATCAAACTTATTTTATACTCCATTTTTTCGAGTGGAGAATTCAAGACTAGATAAACTAAAGGGATAAATTCATTTATTAAAAAGTAAATAGAATTATTTATATATCTTTTAAAAATTTTTTACTGGGTCCTATTTTAAAATATATTAAGAATTTTTTCTTATCTTATTTTAAAAAAAATTGCAATAGAAATATAGGAGTATCTATTGAAATTAATATTCAATTTCAAATTATCTTTCTTACTAGATTAAAAAAAAATGGGATTGTATTATTCTTTAAATTTCCAAAAGACAAGAGGTCGTCCTCTTGTTCCATTATTGCGAGTGAATTTTTCAATTAGTTTTCTTTTTTGAAGTTTAACTAGATTATCATAAATGGTTGTTCTAGGAGTTTTTAATTCTTTTACTAAATCTTTGCGAGTTAAAGGTCCAACCTCTCTTAAAGCTCTTAATAAGTTAAACTCTATTGGTGATAAAAATTCTTTGAGATTAAAATTTTTATCAACAGATATATTATTTCCCAAAGTGAATTCCTCTACATTAATTTTGAATTTTAAAACGACATTTTTTCGACTTTTTAAATTTTAAAGTGAAAAATTGTGTTCATATGATCTAATAAAGTCAATTGATATATAAATGATGCTTATTTATGTATTATTATCATCAATAAGCATAAGATTTAAAAATATAAGTTTTTCTATAATTATTGGATAATTAAATTTTTAAACTGAAAAATGACTGAAACAACAAGAACAACAGTTACTCTGAATAAAAGTTATATGAAGTTAATTACTGAATTAGTTGACGTTTTTGGAGCCACAAAAGCTCAAGTTATAAGCAATATTGTTGAATATTTTTTTAACGACAGTAAAAATGATCCTCTTTTAGAGAAATTAAGAGCCAGAAAAAGAAAAGAAAATCCACCTGAAAGTTTGGATCTTGATAAGAGAATAAGGAGATATCTAAAAAGTGCTGATAAAATACCATTTAATGTATTTATTGATCATTTAAAATTAGATATTGAATTTGTAATAGATCATCTTGATGAGTGGGCCGAAAAATATGATTTCATGTATATTGATAACAAGATTATTAAAAATAAATAAGAGTTCATAAGTGGAAATTTGCTTATATTTGAATATTTATTTAAAAATATCAAAAAAATCTTCGGATAATCCCACTGTCCAATCTAACATTGAGGTAATCACACTAATGATTATAAAAAAAATGAATAAAGCAAATCCAACTAATAAAGCATATTCTATTATATTACCTCCAAATTCATCTCTAAAGAAATCTCTAGTTTTAGAACATAATTTCCTAATAAACTTTCTTAGACTCATTACTATTTTATTTTTATAAATTTTTCTTATAAACTAAACAGTTTTAAAGTCTGAGAGGATATCAAATGAGGATTTATTTTTTTAAGATCTCTAAGATATTATCAAGTTCCTCATCTGAACTTTGAGTTCTGGGGATTTTAATATGAAATTTTTCATCATCTAAATTTCTTGGAATAATATGAACATGAAAATGATTAACTACTTGACCAGCGGCTTTAAAATTGTTTTGAAGGATATTGTACCCATCTATATTTAATTTTTGATGAATTCTTATTCCTATCAACTTTACTATCTTATAAAGTTCAGTTAATTCATTATTAGGTATATCTTCTAGATTTGAATAATGATTTTTAGGAATAACGATTGTGTGACCTTTAGAAATAGGAGCAATATCTAAAAATGCAATACTTAAATCATTTTCAAATACTATTTTTGAAGGAATCTCTTTTTCCACTATTTTACAAAAAATACAATTTTTTTCTTTCATAACTTTACAACTAATCTTGTTGATTTTAAGATACCTTTACTTTCATATATATATTTTAATTTCAAATTAAAAAACCTTTACTCAGTTATATCATATTAAAATAAACAGATTTTTCATAATAGTAGTTTTATAGAGTGATTTAAATGATGCTTCAAGAAATAACAGCGCTTTTAGAAAAAAAATTATCTCCCAAGGCATTTAAAATAAATTCCGAAGCATATGGATTATATTATGATAAAAATAGGAAAAATAAAATAATTAAGAAAGGAATGCTAACAATAGATTTAACATTAGAAGCGATACATTTTGCTTTAAAACAGAAAGTTAATTTGATAATATCTAGTCATAGTTTATTTAATGATCCAATAAAAAAATTCGATCAAAATATTATAAATAAACTAGCATTACTGTCTAAATACCCATTTTCAATATTTATTTTAAATTCGACATTTATATCAGCTGAAGAAGGTATTACGGATACAATTGCAAAGGCCCTCTATTTAAAAATAGATAACACCTTTGAAATAAAATTTATAGATGGAGTAAAAATACCTATTGGTAGGATTTGTTCTCCTTTAAATTACTTACATCAGAAAAAAACTTTTACCTTTGAGGACTTAGTAAACAGAGTAAAAAAAAATTTAAATTTACCTTATGTATCATATGTAGGGAATCTCAAAAAAATAATTCAAAAAATTTGTATCATCGGTGGTACAACATCAAAAACAAATTATATTAAGAAGGCAATGAAAGGAGGATGTGATTGTTTTATTTCAGGGAAAATTGATTATTTTGATGCTGTTTTTGCTAGAGATATTGGAATCAATTTAATAGAAACATCTCATTATCAGAATGTATTATTAACAATGAAAAAATTTTGTAATTTCTTGAGTTTAGAGTTTCCTGATGTTGAATTCTTTTTATTTGAATCAGAAAATCCCATTAAAACTATTATCTAAGAGCTTTAATAAAAGTTTAAATCTTTTCAGATATATTTTGAATTTATATAAAATTATTTTTTGTAGTTTTTAATAAAAAAATTAAGTGAGATTAATTTGCCTATAATTGAACATAACGGAAAAAGACCGGAAATAAGCCCGAATAGTTATGTTTCACCAATGGCTACATTAATTGGAGATATTCATATTAATGATAATGTAATAATTTGGCCGGGAGCAATTATTCGAGCAGAAAACTCACCAATAAATATCGGTGAATTTACAACGATTTTTGATGGAGTTATCATGTTTACACGTTCACAAAAAAGTTCTATAAATATAGGGAGATATTGTATTATTGAATCAGGAGCAACTCTCCTAGGTTGTTTTTTAGAGGATTATATTCAAGTAAAGGAGGGGTCATTAATCTATGAAGAAGCTTCAATTGGGGAGGGTGCAATAATTTTAAACCATAGCGAGGTTCCTCCAGGTTTAATTATTCCTGCACGAGCTGTAATGAGGGGAATTCCAGTTGAGCCGGTTCGAGAACAAACTCGTAATGATATGTTGAAACAGAAAGAAACAGCAGAAAATTATTCTCAACTCTTTATAAAAATCAAGGATCACTTACCTCATGCCCAAAGTTATCTATTAACTTTACCAGATTTTATAAAATTAATGTTAAAAAAAGAAGAATAAAAAAAAAGAATAATTTTTTAATTATACCATAATATTTAGCATTTTTACAAGTTCTTTATATCTTGAACGAAGAGTTACTTCAGTTACTCCAACTAAATTTGCAATATCCTTCTGAGAAATCTTTTTATCTTTCTTTTTACAAACAAGATATAATGCCCCAGCACATAAACCTTTTGGATCTTTACCACTTGTAGAATATTTAGAAGTAAAATTTTGTAGTATCTTTATTGTTGTATTTTCAGCATCTGCATCTAAATCTAATTCCGCAATGAATCTTGGAATAAGAGAGATGGGATCTGTTGAGGGAACCTTTAAATTCAATTCCCTAATCAATGTTCTATAACATCTTCTAACATTCTTTGCATTGACGGCTGTTTGATCCAATATTTCTTGCAGAGTTCGTGGGATTTTTCTCTCTCGACAAGCAAAATATAAACAAGCAGCAACCATCCCATTAATAGATCTACCCCTCAGTAATTTCTTTTTGAATGCCTCGATGTACAATCTTATTGCCGCTTTTTTTACATGATTTGGCAAATTCATGTTACTCCCAATCCTCTTTAATTCTGTTGTGGCAATCAACATATTTCGTTTATCCCAAGTCATTCGAGAATTCCATTTAGCTGCTCTCTTCAAATCAGGACTTTTAATATTTGATTTATCTATAATCGTACTTAAGCCCATATCAGGCAATAAAATTGAAATTGGAGATCCTGTTCTTTCTCTAGATTCCTTTTCCTGTTTGGTAAAAGCTCTTTTACCACTATGAGAAATATCAACGATTCGTTCATTAATTACTAAACCACACTGTCCACATACAGTTTCCCCCTTCTCATGAAGTAAAATAATCTTGCCCCCACATTCTGGGCATAAATTTGAAAAATTACTTAAATCTGATTCAACTTCCATAATACTAACCCTATTTTATTTTTAAAAATATATAAATACCAATTCTTTTACATACGAACTTGTCCAAGTAACAATTAACCCGTGTAGCGTATAAAATATTGTTTTGGAACTAAATGTGACTGAATCTAATATATTCTAGATGCATAGTTAATATTACATTATAATATATAAATGTTTCGCTCAAAATGTGATGATATATAGATTAGAAACTATATCTTTTTTAAAATTTGAATATCAAAGAAAAAAAGGAAGAAACGTATTAAATCCAAATAATATTCCCCCTATAATGCCCGAAATTAGAAATATGATAGCTCTCCTTGGATTATGAGTTATCCGGTTGTTACTAATAAGATACCAGAGACTCAATAATATATCCAATATCGAAATTAATGAAATAAAGGAAAAACAATAATAAATCGTCTTTTCATGAGCAAATTGTGAAGCACTAATATCCCTTATCCCATTCAAATAAAAAGGATCTATTCCACTAAATGTAATAAAATTATAAATTAAGCGATCTGGTATTGGATCTAATATAATTAACAAAAAATAGGTAAAATAATCAAATAAAATCCCAATAGCTAAAACAATATAAAAACACCCTAAAGTTATTCTAGATTTCATTTGGTGATCCTCTTGATTTTCCATGATAGTTGATTTAGATTGGTTATAATCCCCACTTAACTTCAATAATGTAAAAATTCCAATGGTTATTATGATGAAAACAAAAATATATTTCAAGTATCTACAAAAAATTAAGAAGAAATTATTAAAAGCAATGCACCAATTTTCCAAACCACCAATTAAATCTTCAAAAATTACTTCTGCTGATAGTAAATTCTTATTTATTTGTCCAAAAAGAACCATAACACAATATTATCTAATATTGTATATTTAAAGTCTACAAAATCTTAGAAGACTGTTTATGTAATTTTTTCACATTCTTCATTTATTACTTTCATTGTAGCATTAAAATCAGCCCACCAGTCCTGACCTTGTTGACTCACCAAGATAGGATCCAACTTACGAGTGTCTAAACATCTAATTTCTTCTTTATGGGTTTTTATTTTCCCTTTCCAAATTTGAGAAATGATATTGGTTAGATTAATTTTTACTTTTTTAATTAGTTCTTCATAAGGAACTGAAACATCCTCAGTTTTCTGGAGCTTTTGAAGTTGGTCAAATTTTACCTTCTCTTTAGCCCGATTTAAATCCCCACAACTAATCTTAATCGAGAAAGGCTCATCTTTCCCGTATTTGCAAAACTGCTGAATCTCACATAAGGAGCAATAACTCTCAAAACTAATTGTATAATCTTCAAGACCGACTATGGAATAATTTAAAATTTTTGGCATTTTTCTTCTATTGTTAATTAATTATAAAATGCTCCTTTAAACTATTATATTTTAGGATTCTTAATTTTTTGAATTTTAGTATCCTATACCTTCTACTAATTTTTAGTAATCATAATTTAATAATCTCAAATTACACTTTAGAAAAATCTTGCAGAAGTTTCCCAAAATTTTAAATATATTAGTGGTAATATTTTAACGAAGAATAAGAATTGATTTGTATTTTAATTATAAAAATAGACTAACAATCAAAAATAGGGTTATATAATAAAAAGGTCTGTATGAATAATCTAAATTTAGATATTTTAATATCTACATCAAAAGAAAAAATTGTTAGTGATATTAACCAAATATTCAGTTATCTTTTAAATGAAATTGAAAATTACATAGGTTTGGAGGCAATTAATTCAAATGTAACAATCATTATTATAGAAAATCTAAATGAAGACTTGAATAATTTTTATGATACTGGTGTTAGAAGAAAATTGACAGGAAATTTATGTCAAATTGAAATCTTTGAAAATTATTTGAAATTCATACATCTAATTTTACTCAGAGAAGCCTACTTATGCTTTATACCATATGAACTAAGAGAAAAGCAGAGTATTCAAATTGTTCTTCATGAAATTATTGAAAATGATCTTTCAAAATTACTGGTAATGGATGAGTGGAAAACCCATATTCGGAGCAAAATAATAAATTATGATTACTTATCAGCACAATATGATAAGTTGAATAAATTTTTTAAGCTTGAAGCAACAGAAAGAACTCAAAGTCCCACACAGTTCTTTTTTGAGTTTATTCGAAGAAATATCTCTTTAATCCAAGATAAAATGGATGATTTTTACTATACATTATTTGAAGAATTTATATATAAGACCTCAAAATCGCTTTATAATGATGAAATAGTAGAAACAATCAGGGTTTTAGTAGATATTTTTTATCGTGTTAAAATCTTTAGAAGATATAACGAATTTGAAGATTATTTTCAAGAATTTAAAGACAATGGTGTTATTTCCACATTTTTAAGTAAGAGAAAGTTTAGTGAAAATTTACGGTGGATTAGTAATTCTACTATTATATCTCCCTCATTTCAGTTAACACATCATAATATAAATGTAGCAGTGGTATATTCGATTATAAAGTTTAATCCAATTTTATATCGAAAGGATATTTATAATGTCCTAGATAGAATTCCATTTCTACATAATCCCGTTTTTTCGAGAAATGGATTTTCTGAGGAAATTCAATGTACTTTTCTAATACCCAAAATTTATTTAAAAGATCTATTGAATTTATTTGAAAATTTATACAATTTTGGTTATATCATTAATAAGGAATGCTTTATCTGGAAAGAACATAATAATACTCTGAACCTGAATTATTTTAGGGAATATTTTAATGATCTGCGTAAAATTATAAATCCAAATCATAAAGAATATAATAATTTATATGAACTAAAATTTTCAAGATTATATGATGAACCTCATAAAGCTATTGAGATGAATCTATTAGATTGGCTTGTTTTTGAAAGATCTAGACAAGTAGGTATTACAGGTTTTGGATTCGAACGTAGAGAAGAAACACTCCATTCTCTTAAAGATGAATTGCTAAATTATATCGAAAGTGAAAAAGGATTAATTTCAGACCTAAGGACATCTCTAAGTATATTTTATGAATCTTTGAGATTAAGAAATGAGTTACTAGATTTCATAGAAGCGAATAAGAGGTTTGGATTTTTTTATATAGAAGAAATGCTACGACGAATATTAAACTCCTTAGATCTTATTGAAAGGATAATTAAACAAAATCCTGAAATTGTGAATTTAAATAAATTCCAAATATTTTTTAAGTCTTACCAATTTTCACGGTTAATTGAAGAAAATTTAATTTTTAAAAGTAAAGAATTTCAATCAATTGTATTTAGAGACATAATTCCGTTATATTTTAAATCAAATAAAGAATATAACGCTTTAAAAGAAAAATATTACCATTTTCACAATCTTTTTAGAAGTTTCAGAAAATTAAAGATATTTAGTATTGACTCGATGAGAAAAATCATCAAAAATGAGAAATTTCCTCAAAGAATTTATTCTACTCGAGAAAATAAACTTAAACAATCTTTTGAGAAATTTAAACCTTATAAAATTACAAATCAATTGCTTGATTCTATATTTAAAAAATTTCTTGAAAAAGGATTAATTTCACCAGAATTAATCAATACTATTATTGTAAGTTCTTTCGCAAAATATCATCCAATATTATTATTAAAAGACACAAAAAGAGTTAAAAACCAAATAAAGAAGCTTATTAAATTTTTTCCAAGAATATTTTTAGAAAGAATGAGAAATTTATTCAATAACGAATCCATTATAATGATTTTTATGTATTTTCTTAATATTAAGGAAAAAGATTTGTTCTCCTCGATTCTTTATTACCTATTTAAAGACGAACTCATTAGCTTTAAGAGATATTTCACAAGTGGTTTAGTCCCTTTTGCTGTAATAAAAGAATTCTATGATTTTAATAGAAAAGAGTTTTTTTATACAAAAGACTTATTTGAACAGAGTTTTCTTTATATTCAAAAAGTATTTGGAGATTTAGTTTATCCAACCCAAGAAATTAAACCGTCTTCTCAAGATAAATTTTGGATTAAAGAAATTAATATTTTCAATTTAGTAAAAGAAGTAGATAAACGCGTTTCATATGAACAACGTGATTTCAACATCAGTATGATAAAAAAATTAAATGAATTCTATAGAAATTTAAATATTATTCTCATTAATCCTGAAAGATTTAAAATGGCTCAGCAAGAACAATTCTTTAAATTTTATATTAAATCGATAAAATTTATACCTGCTTTTCAGTTTTTTGGTTTAAATCAATATTTTTTATATATTCACCCATCAAGTATAGATCAAATTGATTTTAAACATCTTCTAATCAATACCTTTCAATCTATTAAATTTTCAACAGTTATAAATGATACTAACTCTTTATTAATCAAATACATCTTTCCTTATGGCAAACCTAATATGAAACATCTTAATTGGTATGCTAAAACTAAACATATAATACGGGAGTATTGTCTATGTTCTGTTAAGAAAATATATCAAATACTTAATTTTAATTTTAATTTAAGTAGTAATGGTTGGAATTATGATTCAAATCGATTTAAAATATACATGCAAAATATATTATTTAATCCCAATTATAAAATTGAATTTTTTAAAATAAGAGAATTTAATCTAAAGAAATCATCAGAACAAGAATTTCTTGGACCCAATTCAATATATTTCCAATCATTAACAGAATTATTTAATAGGACCTCTATTGATTTAAAATCATTCTTGGGTACACGAAATTATTCATTTATTAATAATATAACAACACTTCAAAAAAAAAACCTAATTTTTCCTTATCTCTCATTAAAAAATTTAGACTTTCAAGATAATATATACATAATTATTCCTAATGTAAAGGAAGAATTGAATTCTAAAATCATAAAAATCTTCAATTTCTTTAATTATGGATTTATATATGAAATTGAAGGAGAATATTATATCTATGGATTTACAGAGCAAATTAGATTTGAAAATGGATTAATAGTTAAGTTATACCTTCCACAGTGTGAAGTGGATGAATTTCTTAGGTTATTCGACAGATTATTTGAATATTTGGAAATAAATAATTATATTGTTTTAATAGATTTAATTAATGGGAACAATCTTCTTAGAGATATTTATGGAGATTTAAGTTTTTTAGAATCTTATAATCCATTAATTAATCTAAAATGGAATAATAAGGATAAAATTTGGATGAATCATAAGCTTTTTACTGAAAAATTTGAAAGAATTTATCCAGATCTTTTTTTTGGTAAAGATCTGATTTAATTTACTAAAAAGTAATATATTCCTAAAACATAATTCATTGGAATTATATTAGAAAACTATAATAAAATAAAATTAAAATTAAAATTTATGTGTAGTTTAAAAAAGTTTCTAGAGAATAATAACAGTATGCCAGCTTCCGAAGGTAGACCTTAAACTGATAATGTAATGTCCATAGGACATTAACATTCTATTTTTCTTTTTCCTTATTAAATTGTATAATATTCTATAAGATTCTTATCTTAGAACTAATTTTAACTGTGATAAAAATTGATACATTTAATTACAAGATTAGATAAATTAATTAAAATAAATGACAATAATGTTAGGCAAATAACTATAATAATTAAAATTTCCATTGATAAATACTGAGACAAATATGTTCCGAGAGGTAAAAAGCTAATACTCGCTAAATTGGAAGATAATAACATAATCCAATACCGTAAATTCTCATTTTTTCCAGCTCTAGAAATTTGGAGAAAGATTGATGTATATAATACTACAAATAATCCTCCTAAAAAGTATATAATCAAATAGGAAAATATTAGGAGGATAAAATTTGAAAATAGCAGTGAAATTAAATTTAATATATAAATTAAAGTGATATAAAAAATAATTTGTAAAATTTTTTTGTTTTGAATAAGACCGGGGTTTTTTTTGGAATCAATTTTATTTAATAATTTCCTAGCTAAATAAAATCCCGTTATATTTAAAACTGTAAAAATAACATAAAAATCTGAATATATAATAAAACCTATTTTTCCAAATCGAGAGAGAATGTAAGAACTAAAGGGATAAGCTATTAATTTATCGCTCCATAAAAAGAAATAGGCTAAAAATGTGAAAATCATAAAAAAAGGTGAAAAATCTTCCAAATTATTCTGGTGTCTAAAGATTATTTTGGAAGGATATTGATTTGGTTCTTTTAAAAGTGTTTTTCTCATAAAAAGGAATATTAATAATAAAGGGGAAGATATTAGCCACCCAACGACAAAGAAAATATTCCAAAAATGTATCGAATCAATTTTTTGAACACAAAACCTGAATAGAAATGAGGAAAATAAGATTCCTATAGAGGAGCTAGAATTAATTAGGATAATTATATTTCTTTCGCTTTTTTTATCAGGAGTCTCTAAAAGTAGTTTTGACATTCCTGTTCTAATTACTGCTTGACTAATTAAGAATAGAATTAAGAAAATAGAATAACTAAAAAGAGATTGACTAAATAAAATGAATACTAAAAAGCCAAGGAATAGTAAAAAACTGAATATAATAATTATTATTTTCTTATGTATTGAATATTTATCAAAAAAAAAACCAAAAGCAGGAAATGAAAATAGAACTAGATAAGAAAAAAATTGAATTAAAGATAAATTTAATCTATTCACATTTAAAACATCAAAATGAAACAAAGGAATATAAACGATAACGTAAATTTCTATTAAACTAATTATGAAATAAACTATTGAGAAAACAGGATAATTTGTCCTTCTTTTAGCTATTTTTTTAAGTACATTTTTAATATTTGACCTACTTAATTTTTTTTCTAATTTTTCATGAGTGAGCATATTATTTTATTCAAGAAGATCTAATTAAACTAATTGAATATTTTATATCGAGTCCATTGAAATTTGCATTGGAGTTTAAAAAGATAATTTTTGAATAAATTTTATGATAATATATAAATGTCCTAATTGTAGAATGTGCATAGATTCAAATAATTTATTCAAAGAAAATTTATGTCCAATGTGTGGTATTCCTCTAAACAAAAATATCAATAAGAAACCAAAAATCATAAATCAGAATTCTTATTCCTACTGATCTTCAGGCTTCAATAATTTTTTTAAAATTAATAGGATAGATAAGATTTTTATTCATTCAAATTTCTTAATTTTTAATTGAATCCTCCTAATAACCGTTTTATATACACTGATTAAGGTTGTTTGTATTTTAAATCATTAATTTCGAGAATATTAATAGCTCTTCCACAGACATAACAAAAATTAAATTTTGAATCTAACTGTACACATATTTTACATAAAGGGCATTTAATATAAATAATATTATGAAAATACATAAAAAATAGTCTGTTATTCTCTATTTAAATTCCTACATAATTTGTAAGGTCATAAAATTTAAACATTATATAAAATATTTTTATAAGTATAAGATATATTATGTGGAAACAATGGACCTATAGCCTAGCCTGGATAGGGCGTCGGACTTCTAATCCGAAAGTCGCAGGTTCGAATCCTGCTAGGTCCGTTCTTATTTTGATGCTTTTATTCTTAAATCAACAACAACCAATTCAGATTTGGGGGAATAAGGTTTTACAATTTTCGAATCAATAATAGACTCTACTTCCCAATTAAAAAGAGAAAGTTCCTCTGCAAGATTCTTTAAAGATTTTTCTATAGGATTTGGTTTTTCAGAGAATTGATAAAAATGCAAAATACCACCAGATTCCTTCATTAAAATGCAAACTACATCAATGAATTTGATCGAAGCTTCAGGTAAATTCATTATTATCCTACTTGCTTTGTGACGTAATAATTGACCAAATTGGGATTTAGATTCAAGAAGATCTTTAACATTAATATTTTTTGGGAAAATCTCTCCCTTTAGGTTATTTAAAATGATATTTTCTTTCAGATATTTAAAAGCATAAGGATTAATATCAAAGGCATAAATTTTGACTTTCTTTTCTTTCGCAATTTGAATAGAGTATGTTCCAACACCAGCAAACATATCAATGATTATCTCATTTTCTTTTATTGCTGATGAAGCAATCCTACGTCGTTCGAAAACTAATCTTGGAGAGAAGTATGTATTTTTAATATCAAACTTAAAAACACAATCATTTTCTTTATATATTGTCTCAGAATTATCGTCACCATATAATAACGCAAATTCTCTTAAACGATATTTCCCTTTTATTTGACTCTTTTTTTCATAAACAGTTTTCACACTTTTATTTATGCTTGATATAGCTTTAGCGATTTCCTGTTTGTAAGTACTAAATTTTTTATCATTAATGTAATTAAACTCATTAAATTCAATGATAGCTATATGTCCAACAATATCATATGATTTTGGAATTAATTCTGAAAAATCTTCTGGTATTTTATCTTCTAATGCTTCCTGAAGGGTTCTAGATTGATATCTTTTATTGGGTATTCCTTTTTTAGAAACTATTTCAAAATTAATCTTTTTATCTACTAATGAAGCTACTCTATTTATTAAAGCTTGATTATTTATTATTGGAAATAATATATTGCCATGTTCATGTAAAGTTTTAAATTTTTGCTTAACAAATTGGATATTCTTAAACTTATTTTTTAATAAATCGACGAAAGTTTGTCCATCTTCCTCTTTACATTTAAAATACAAGATCTCCGCTTGACTATTGTTTCCCATTTCTCTCATTTATTTCAAATATGATTGTTAATTTTTTCCCTGGAACTTTTAGATTTTTAATCAGTTCACGATTTATTTCCTCGGAAGATTTCGTGCAATTTATTAGTACCGTTCTATCACAAATAAAATTGCTTTTACGAAAAACCATGTCCTTTTTATCCAATAATCTTAAATTTTTATTTCCAAAACCGATGAATGAATCTTGGAATTTTCCCAATTTTAAAGTGATTTTTATTTTACTCCCTTCTTTTATATTTTTCTTCAAACTAGGGTTCAAATCAAAACAAGCTTTCGAAGCATTAATACCTATAATACAGCTTCCTTTCTTAGTTAAATTCTTTTCTTTTGTAATTTCTATAGTAGTACTGTGCGAACACAAGATATTTTCGTGTCCATATGCAGAAATTGTTTCTACTACCACCATTTTTTTATTCATCTTTAAAGAATTGAAGCAAATCAGTTAAATCAGTAAATCCAGAATAATTGGATTGAAATTTAGATTTCAAAACAGGATCTAATCCTCGAATTGAATTTATAAGACAAAATTCTACCGTTTCATTAAATTGATTTATATAATTCTCAGGGATTAGAACACCGCATTTAATATAATTTTGATAAAATTGATTAATAAAATGAGATGATTTTTTTATTGAATTCTTATAAAGATCATCATTCTCATCTAAAATTGTTATAGATTCAAATTGCCCTAAAGGATATGTATTTATTAATTCAAGAGGTATTATTCCAAAAAACAAAGAATTAAAAACAATATGTAAATCTTTCCGAGGAATTATTGTATTCTCATTTATTTCTTCAAGCCAATTTTGAATAGTAGGAGAATTTTGACCTCTAGCATCTAATTCTGGTAAAATAATTAAAAATTTTGCTTCTTTTGGGACCCGGTAATTATTACTAATCCTTTTCTCATATCTTTTAATCAAAGGCCTATGGATATTCTCAGAAGAAACAAACATTCGCCCAGTTTTCTTATAGATTTTTTCATACCATTCAAACGTTGGAAATTCTTTCTTTAAAATATGAGCTGCTCTGACCAAATTTGGGTGTGCTTTTATACGTTGATCAACCAGTTCCCATAAATTACCCTCTCTTATAGCTTGTCTAATTGTTTTTAGCTCAGAGAAAGAAATATATAGGTTATGTTCCGCCAATAGTTTGATTCGTAAATTATCCTCATATTTCTTAAGCTCATTAGGACTAAATTTTGTGCAAATCGGACAGTGACATGGAAATTCTTCTAAATCCTCAAGATTTTTAGTACCAGTAGACAATGTAAAATACCTATTCTCATTAGCATATAAAATATAGGCTGCAGAATCCATTAAATCGCAACCACATGCGACAGCTAAAGAAAAAAATTGAGGTAAACCTAATCCAAACATATGTAGTGGTTTAGCAGGATTTATGCTTTTTTTCACATTCAATAAAGTTTGAATAGCAATGTCAAACCTATAATCAAGAAAGGATTTTACTAATCCCCCAATTGCATAGACACCAAAATCTAATTTATTCATTTCATTAATACATCTTTTTAAAAGGTCTTGGTATTTACCGCCATGAATTGGTCCGAACCAAACACAGATTTGATTAGTTCTTCTTTTGATATTCTCTCGTGCTCTTTCAATTGTAGTATTTACTTTATTGTTTGCTACTTCATATGCGTCATCTGGCTGAACAGGAATGTCAAGGATAACCGGGAAATCTGATCCTATATTTTCCTGAAACCTTTCGATTTCTTCTGGTTTAATCTTCATATCAGAAGTACTATACATATATTGCTGAAAAGCTCCACTATCTGTGGCAATAAGACCATCAAAATCAAGAAATTGATGAAGCTTCTTCTTTAGCACATCATTTTTTACAGTTTCATTTTGAAAAAGGATATAAGCATTTGTAAAAACAGCTTGGGCTCCGAAATTTTTTAATTCTGAGGGCGGAATTACATTTTTAAAGGGGTGTACAACAGGAAAAAGATTAGGGGTGACCATTTGCTTATTATTAACTTCTAGTTTACCAATTCTGCCTAGAGCGTCGATATCTATAACTTCATAATTCATATGCTTTCCTATAAGAATTTATTCTTATTAATTAAAAAATTCTTTTAAACGATCTTCTTCAAACAATTTTTCAAGCCAATCAATTTTTCCAATATGATAATTTTCTCCTTTTTTATGCTCAACTACGATCTCAAGTATGATTTTTACTATTTCTTCAATATTTATATTTGTTGTATCGATTTCAAAAATAGGTACATTGATTTGCTTTTGGATAAAATAATTAACACAATTACCCAATATCTCTGCTTGAATATTTTCAGTAATTTTTTTTGTATTATATTTTTTTTTTTCTAATCTTCTAAATAACTCATCCGGGTCACATCTTAAAATAAATGCATAGTCAATAAATTTTTCTGGAATTATATCAGAGAAATGACTTTCTATTATCAGGTAAGGTGGACTTTCTTTTTTTATTTCTTCAATCCTATTTATGACATAAGGCAAAAATATTTCAAAATCTACAATGTGTGTTTTTCTTTCTTTGTCATATTCGAATGAGAAATTGTCTGAAATTGCTAACTCATTTAAAGAAAGTATTTTAGCATCAATTAACTCAGAGATTTTCCTTGCTACTAACGTCTTTCCGCAACCTGGTGTCCCGGAGATTATGATATTTTTCATTTCTAAGTTTATAATAGAGATTGATAATTAAAAAAAGTGAATGAACATAATTGAATTTTATTCAAGCTGTAAATCAAAGGAATGATTCTCAATCGAATATAGTTACAATGAATTATCCATACATTCGACAAAAAAGATATTTAATAAACATATTTGTATGGACAATTATCCATATATTTTTAAAAAAATAACATATATTTATATATTTGTATGGATAATATTATCATATGGTATCTGTGGAAACAAAACAAGTTAAGGGAAAAGATTATTACTACCTAAGATATTCTTATAGAGAGAATAATAGCATCAAATTAATAGAGAAAGGGATTGGAACAGAAATCCCTGAAGAAATTGATGATATTAAAGTAGAATTCATCAAAGAAATATTTCAAAAAAGATGGAAACAATCAATAGAAGAGAGAAATAATAAATATCAAAAGAAATTTGAGTTACTACCAACTCCAGTTCAAGTTAAATATTTAAAAAATTTTGGGATTAGATTTACATATCATTCAAATAAAATTGAAGGATCTACTTTAACTCATAGAGAAGTTGCTTTAATCATAGAAGAACCAAATATTCCTATTAACAAACCTACGAGAGAAATAATAGAAGCTAGGATACATAATCAAATATATGAAGACATTATAAAATCCGAAGAATACACGAAATTATCTATGGGAATAGTTCAAGATTGGCATAAAAGATTATTTAACTTACATCCTCTTGGAGAAGATTTTGCTGGATTAATCAGAAAAGAACAAGTCTATATTTCTGGAAGTGATCACGTTCCTCCTCCACCACAGTTGGTAATACCTTTATTGAATGATTTATTTGATTGGTATAATGATAAAAAAGACTCGATGCATCCAGTTTTATTAGCATGTTTGATGCATTTTACGTTTGTATCAATCCATCCTTTTAGGGATGGAAATGGGAGAATATGTAGATTAATTATGAACTATATTCTGTATGATAATAATTATCCTATGTGGGATCTCCCTTATAATATTCGAAAATCTTATTATAAAGCATTAGAAAAAAGCAATGTAAAAGATGATAAGATGCATTTTGTAGGATGGTTTATGAGAAATTATCTTAAATATATCAAATCCTTACAAATATAATTTTTTTATTAAAAAAAGAAAGAAACAAATTTTTTTTTCAAAACCTATTTTCTATTAATCTCCAAGAATCTAACTATACCATTAATGATATTTAGGAATATGATCTCGGCATTTTGGATTAGGATTTTTTAACGTAATATTTCCTTTTATTATGGAAACGATTTATTTACCTTTAAGAAGGTGAAACGTAAAAAAATATAGGGATGATATATACAACATATATACCAGAATAGTGGGAAAGGGGGGCTTTGAACCCCCGACCTCACGGTTATCAGCCGTGCGCTATACCAGGCTAAGCCACTCTCCCTTAGCAGGAGTGTTAAAAATGCAAAAAAGGTATATTTTAAAAAACGTAAAATAACGAGTTAATTAAATAAATAGTATTTAAAAAATTTTTTGACCAAAAAAATAATAAAATATGCTTATTTTTTATTTATATTATACTATGGATGTGTTGATATAAATTGAAGTCTGGATATAGTTATGTTAAAGAAACTTTTGAAAAACACGAAAAAGGATATAAAACACCTCATTGGGATCGTGGAATAGAATATCGAAAGGGTAGATCAATCCAAAGAGTTGAAAAACCCACCAAACTTCATCGAGCAAGAACATTAGGATATAAGGCGAAACAAGGATTTATTATCGTACGAGCAAGAATCAGGAAAGGAGGAATGCATAAAGTCCGCCCTAAACGAGGAAGGAAACCAAGAGCGATGGGTGTTTCTAAGTATACCACAGGTAAAAACCTTCAATGGATAGCAGAAGAACGTGTTCAAAGAAAGTATCCAAACATGCAGGTTCTAAATTCATATAAAGTCTATTCTGATGGGAGACATTGGTATTATGAAGTTATCCTAGTTGATCCTCATCATCCGGTAATTAAATCAGATCCTAACATCAATTGGATCTCGGAACCTCAGCATAAAAAAAGAGTAACTCGAGGTCTTACCTCTGCGGGTAAGAGAGCTAGAGGCTTACATAAAAAAGGATGGGGTTCTGAAAAAACCCGACCAAGTCTTGGCGCTAATAAAGGGCGTGGAAAATAAATTCTAATTGTTTCTAACTCCTTTTTAAAACTTACGACATTATTTCGCTTTAAAGTTTAGATAATTTACATTTTTATGAAATTAAACAGTTTTAAAATATCTTTATTAGTTTATTATGAAAATTCTATTTCTTTCAATATTCTTAAGTTCAGGAAATTTCTTTAATATTTGTTTGACAAATTGAAAATCATTTCTCTTAGTAAAGATCAACCTATATGATTCTGCAACTATTTGCATGTTAATCCAATCTAATTCTTCTTGTTTGACAAATCTTTCTGAAGGAACATAATTATATTCTAAATTTTTTTTTTCTATTATTCCTTCATTGATTAAATAAGTCAAATCCGATTCTGTGATGTCCTCTAAATTAATATTAATCAAATTCATATTTCTGTTTCAATTACGTTTATATGAGTGTTATGAAATCAATTACAATTATTTGAAAAAAATGTAAAATTTAAGGTTTTACAAAATTAAAAATCTTGAACTCCTAAATAATTAAAAAAACGCGTTAATTAAGTTATTTCCATTGAAATTAGAGAAAAAACTTAAAAATATTCAAATTAATAAATATTAATTTGATAAAATTCTAAAAGAATTTTCGATTTTTAATTACTTTGAATAGAGTGTAGAAATTTTAAAAAAAAGAAAAATAGAACTACCATATTAGCTGTATTAACAAATTGTTGTATAAATAAGAACCAAGTAGAATATGATTCTTACCACATACAAACTAATTTGTAGTACAGTAAATATGGTATCAAAACGGTAGGACAGTCTTAAAACCATTATTATCACTTGTAATAAATTATTAATTCATATATTACACTTCTTTATTTTGAATAGTTTATTTAAACTCAACCAACGAGAAAAAAAATCAAAAAATTATGGGGGTCTAATAAATTTTAAGAATAAAAATGAAAAAACTATGTTTAAATATGCTAAGTTCGAACTATTGAAGACAAACCATTATTATCACTTGGAGATAGAATGAAGAACTAAAATCAATTTCTTCATTCACTCCTTAAGATTAATATAAGATTGACTAACTTCAAAAATTCTTTAATAGAATTATCAACATTAGTTAAATATTTAACATAACTAAAAGTAGTATGGAATATTTGGGCACAATTCATTTAGAATAGATCAGAATTGGAGAAATATAATTACAATATCACTTTTCAATTTTTTATTTAAATGGATATAATTCAAATTAATTCATTGAGAAAGTTAAAAATAAAAAAGAAGAAAAAAAGTGGTTCTAAAGTTTTGGCATGCTCGAGTAAGATTGACTCAAGCTCCAGCACAGCAGCAACAAGAAACTATATTGGATCAGAAAAGAAGTACCCCTGTTAAAATTCAAAAATCGTGGTTGCGAAATTACTTTCATGATAACACGGTCTATGGATTAGAACTTACTTCACTCGGAGATAAAATCATATGGGAGTTTTTTTTGACTACTCCAACCCAAAAACAAGCACGAATTAAACAGAATTTACTCCTTAAATGTTTAAAAAAGGAATTTCCCGGTCTATCCGGAGAGACCTTTGAGGTTCCTATTGAAGAAGAAGACATAATTGGCGGAGATATTCTACTCTATGAAATTGTGTTTCCGGTCTTTACTTCGCAAGTGAAAACCTCCCTCATCAAAGAATTCATACAAAATAACCGTGAAAATCCCAATAAGAAATACATTTTAAAGCTTTTTATATTGTGGCAAGAAGATGACTCCATCACCAATACCATCCAAACTACTCCATATCTCCCAGACTTTGGTGAATTTAAAATAAAGGTGTTTGTTGGAATTGAATTTTATGAAAATCCAAACGTCTATACCGAACTTGAAAAAGTAATTCTTCAGGCGGAGCTAAAATATCTCACCATAAATATAGTCAATCTCAAACAAGAGCGTGCTACGCTTGAAAAAGCAGGACCAGATACGTGGAAGAGAATCTTAGCTGGAAAAGTCTTCTGGATTAACACTGACAAGATAACAACGGGAATACGATTAACGCATATTGAATACATGATTCCAAAGGACGATATACCCTCTTTTATTACCCCTCCAAATATAGATTTTCATTTTCCAAAATATTCAGGATTACCAAAACCTTTTCTCCTCCAAAATGAAAATATTATTGATCTTACCATCTCTGAAAAGAATGACAACTATATCTGGTTTGGAAAACAATATCGCCATGGCGTTCTGACCCAACATAATGCTTATTTCCATATCAATGACCTCTCCCTTAGTTGTATTATTGCTGGAAAGACGGGAAGTGGAAAAACTAGTTGCGCTAGTATCATAATAGATGAAATAAATACAAAAGCACCCAACATAGGAGTTCTAATCATCAATTTAAAAAAAAAAAATCAAGAAATATTTTTTGGATCAGATAAGATTTATAGATTTGGAAAAGATCACATCAATATACCCTATTTTATCATGCCAAACTCCCATCTCCTGATCTCAGCGAAGCATGCTGATGAAACTGCTGATTATTTAACTGCTTCTATTGGGTTAAAAGGAGTTGTGAAAACGGGGCTGTATAATACTATCATGTCATATAAAGAAACAAATAACCTCCCAAAGACTCCTATTCATCTCTTTGAAGCGACACTTGATTATTTTGACAATCCGTTAAATCAATATAATGAAAAATTTCATACCAATATTACCACTGGAATCAGAGAATCCGTAACTGAAAGATTAACAAGTCCTGTTCTCGAGAAAATTTTAAAATTAAACTCTGGATGCCCCAAATGGTTTCAAGATTGGAGATATGGTGAGAATATTTTCTTGGACCTCACTGACGCGAGTATTTGGGAAAAACGAATTATTACTTTTGCCCTCCTTCAAATGATTAAAACTTTAACTGAACATCTCGAAGAAAATCAACTTCATAACTTAATTATGATTGACGATGCCTCCCAAATCCTTGCCCTCTCCACATCGAATAACCCTCGCTCCGATGAATTTATTGCTAAAGACAAGATGGAATATGTCTTCAAAGAATTACTCGAAGAATTCCGAAGCAGAGGCGTCGCCTTTCTCCTCATAAATAATGAACCTTCAAGCCTCTTTAAATGTGTCTCTAAATCTCCATCCTTGAAAATTGTGTTTCGACTCGATTTGGAATGCGGTAAACGATTCACTCTCGATCCTAAAGAACTTAACTATTTAAAGAACCAAGAAAACCGCAACGCCTTATTTTTCAACGGAGCAACCGGGGAAGAATTTATTATCAAGACCTTAAATCGTAAAACGCCATAAAGCGGGGAGTATTTAATTTTTTTTTTAAATAGATCGAAAAGGTAGTAATTTAATTACATTTTCAAACCATCTTAAAATGAATGTCAAGAGTGATATACCTACTGAAAAACAGGAAAAAGACTCCAAACCAAAGCGCCATAAACCAAATAAAATTTCCAACACAGAAAAAAAATTCATAATTTACGACGAATATAATGTCAACCCACCCCCGAAATCCAGAATTCAATTTGAACCAATAAAACCCCCCCATGAACCTAAAAATAAATTTGAACCCCCTAAAATGACAACTGATCAAAAACCAAAAAATCAGTCAGAAAAACCAACACTATCGCCCAAATCTAAACCAGAAAATAAAATTGAAAGATCAACTCCACCAGCTAATATTAAACCAAAAAATAAAATTGAAAGATCAACACTCCCGCTTAATCATAATCCAAAAAACAAAATTGAACCATATAGAATCCCCCCTGATCATACTCCAAAAAATTCAATCAAACAACCAGCCTTTCCGCAAAATTTCATACAAAAAAATGCACCCAATAAACCTCAAATTACCCCGAATAATAAAAAAGACAGTATAGAAACATCTGGAAATATAAAGGAAAGTATACCTGAAAAACTAGATCACGACGTAATTAAAAAAGAATGCGGTCGATGTCATGAAATTAAGTTAATTGGTAATTTTGAATTTCGTAACGACAGCCGAAAAAAAAAGGGATATTACAGAAGTATTTGCAAAGATTGTAGAGATGAATATAAACAAATCTATTCTCTTAGAAATAAAAGGAAAATAATTCTAAATATTTACAATGGAATTTTAAAAGGAAGATGCCAAAAATGTGGTACTGGTACAGAAAGGCTTCCATCTCTAGATTTTCATCATCCTTTTCCAAGATTGAAATCTCAACGCATTAATTTCGGGCATAAAAATTGGGAGATGGCAATGAAAAAATTGGAAAGTGAAAAAGTAAATTTAGAATGTAAAAACTGTCATACGAAAGAAGGGGCTAAAAATTATCGTAAGTATGAAAGTTTAGTTCAAAATTTTGATAAGAAATTTCATGATAAGAATCTAAATGCCATCCAAATTGAAAAAGCAATTGGAAAATTTTTAAAACAAAACTCAGAACATATCCATGTAGATCATCGCCCTAGTTTTAAAAGATTTGTCAGAAAATATACTGTAATAAGCAAATTATATAATGGTAAATGTGTTGCTTGTGAACAAATAACTATAAAAAATAATTTACCAGGACTTCAATTTCATCATATAGATTTAAAGAATCCAAACAGAAAACAATGGAAAAGATTATTAGCTCAACCATATCCTGAAATTGTAAAAACACTAAAAAGAGAAAACTGTGTAGCAATATGTGCAAATTGCCAAAGAATGATCCATTCTCATCAATTTAAAAAAAATTATGAATCTATCATTAATTCAGAATATTGGGATCAAATAAAGCAATTTTATAAAAAAGCAGAGAGTAATATTAAAAAATTTATAGATAATCAAAAACTAAAAAATGAAATAGAAAAACCACCCCTATCACCGAAATCTAAACCACAAAATAAAATTGAAAGATCATTACCCCCAGCTAATGTTAAACCAAAAAATAAAATCGAAAGAACAAAACTCCCATCTAACCATAATCCAAAAAACAAAATTGAACCACGAAAAATTCCCACTAATTATACTCCAAATAAAAAAATTTTATCTAATAACCCAATGGTCTACAAATTTAAAATAATTATAAATATATATCAGAGAAAGTATAAGGGAATGTGTGCCCAATGCAATGCTGATTCTAAACTTTTATACGCTGTTGATTTTCATCATTCTGATCCGAAAATAAAAGGTAATACATGGAATGAAAGAAGGACTAAGGATTGGAAAGAGACAATGAAGATATTCGAAAAGGAAAAAGTAATTCCGTTATGTGGGAATTGTCATTCCAGAGAACAAGCTAAACTATTTAATGAATATAAAAGTGTAATATTAAAAGAAAATATTTTCAATATACCTGCAAACAAGATTGATAAAATCCTCTATGAAAAAGTAAAAAACCATGAGACACATTATAATAGAAATATTAAGTTTCGCGTTACTGAATGGCTTAAAAAACGTAGTGTTATTGAACAATTATATGATGGTAAATGTATAGGATGCAATTCAACAACTGTAAAGAATAACCTGCCTGCGTTACAATTTCATCATAGATCAGGTCTGAAAGAGGCAGACAACAAATTAAAATGGGAAAAAATAAAAAAATATGATATTGAATCAATATGTAAGAAATTAATTAGGGAAGACTGTGTATGTTTATGTACCAATTGTCATAAAACAGTACATATTAAAAATCTTAACTCGATTCCTACTGGTATTTTTGGTGATGATTTTAAAACTCAAATAAAGATATATAAAGATGAAATTCAGCAAAATATTCAGAATTTTGAATTAAAGCCGAAAAAAATTAAAGATCCCTTACAAAAAAAGTATGAATATGGAGAGGCTTGGAAGAAGTATCTTACGCATATTTTCAAATTATCAAAGGAAAATAAGAATATAAAAACTTTAAATTTAGCGAATAGCGTTGGTGTTAATTCAAGAAATACTCGGAAAAATATCCAAAAGTTGTTAAATAGGGGATTAATTACAATAGAGGGAGTACATAATAATAGAATAATAAAGTTAACTGAAAAGGGTAGAAAGGAATTAGAAAATATATAAATAAAAATGCGCCTCTGACATGGAACTCGTCTTGTTCAGAGATTGAACAATGAAATCGAACATGTGACCGCCCGGTTAACAGCCGGGTGCTCTACTTAGCCGAGTATACCGAAAGTGGCATTTTCCCCCTAGCTGAGCTACAGAGGCTGGTTTATAATATTTTTATAGATATATTAAATTATTAAATATAATATTTAGCTTTTTCTTTAGTATTTAAAGAGGTCTCAAACTATTAGAAAAAACAATTTATACAATTATAAATCAATCATCTGCTTGAGCGGCGTAATAAATAAGCCATTTAGCCATAGCTTGAAAGGATTCATTTATATTTAAATTGTCTTTTGAGGAGCAGAATACGCACTGGTTGCATTTTGCTTTAGTAGCATAATCATCTGCTATGTTATAATCTACTTCATGACCCTGGAGATCCCATTTCATTCCCAAAAGAATTATAGGGATAAACCCCGCTTTTTGGCGGATAATTTTCAGCCATTCCGGGATTTCTCTAAATGTATCATAGTCGCTGATGTCAAAGCAAATGAAGGCACCGCTGGCACCTTTGCAATAATCAGGGAGAAGTTCGCGGAATCGTTTTTCCCCGGCAAAATCCCAGAGTTGCATTTTAACAGCTTCACCAGTGTCCAGCGTTTCCGATTTTGTATGGAAACCGGCGCCGATAGTCATTTTATACCCTTCTTCGAATTTTCCGGTGCAATATCGAGTAATCATTGCGGTTTTTCCAACGCCTCCCGCCCCAGCGACAATTACTTTAAAAATCCAAGAGCTTTCCATTTTAAAGAATCACATATATATTCTTACATATAGAATAAGTCTATTGATAAATAATAAAAATTTTTCTTTAAATATTTTTTTAATTGGAATAAATAGTGTTTAATTTAATTTACTAGATCCTAGAGCGAAAATTCAAATAAAAAGAGTGGAGTAAATATAAGCTACAATTTTTAGATTACGGAGTCATCTATTACTATTCTTCCATATTTTGAATTCTTATTAAAGAGCAAAGCATTGATTAGTTATGAGAATTTGCATCGGTTTACTATTGGTGTGTTTTTAAAATGAAAAAGATTTTTATAAGATTTTATTCTATTATTTGTTAGATTTAAAATTTTTAAAGTATTACAGTATTGGTTGTGATAAGAGAGTATTAAAGACGACGATATATGTGCTATATGTAGTTTTCCAAAAGAGCTATGTATATGTGATAGTTTGAGTGCTGATGAACAACAAATAGTGATATCTAATGACAGAAGGAAATGGGGGCGTGTTGTTACAGTTATTACGTTTGTAGGCAATTTTGACATAAATTTGCATAATATATTGACGAAGGCGAAGAAGAAATGTGCGTCTGGAGGGACCGTGAGAGATAATAAAGTGGAGTTGCAGGGAGATCATAGATTTAAATTGAAGAAGTTTTTGATTGATCTTGGATTTCCTGAGGAGAACATACTTATTCAAGAGTAGTTGTTTAAGCAGAAAGACTATCAATAGAATAGATAGAATAATTAGAATAAACAAAAAATTGGAAGGCTTCTATATTAGATAAATTTATCAAATAATTTTTAAACTAAGTTAGCAAGAATAAATTTCATGGATTCTTTTATTTTTAAAGTAATTTTTAGAGCACAAGAGCAGTTAGAAACTAAAAATCTTACATTAAGTTTTAAAAGTCTAAATTTTAAAAAACCTTTATCTATTCCAGAAGTATCACTTTTAGAGTTAAAAAAACTAGCTGAATTAAATCAAGAGATAATAAATTTTCAGAATATAGAAGAAATTCTTATCATTGGGAATCCTGCTGTTGATTATACTTATAATTATTTTTTAGTTCTATTATTCTCAAAAAAAAAAGAGGGGAAAAAAACAGGATATTTAATTGGAAACATTAAGAAATTTGGCGATATAATGATAGGAGTTTGGCCTTTCAATACACAAATGAAGGGTATATCAGAACAGACATTATTAGATACCGTCAATGATATTATTAAAAATCCAGGGAACTATGACAATATTTGTTTAATATCTCAATAAATTTTTGGTAACATCTCATTAATTTTAAAAGGTTAGAAGTAAATTCTAAGAGATCAAAATTGATAATTAGAGATTAAAAAAATGAATAATTTATGTCTCAATTTTTTTCATTACGGTCTCTAATTCGTCATCTATGTTAATATCTTTGAAATCATATACAGATATTTCAAATTGATTAGAAAAATCACTAAATTTAGCTCTACCTTTGATAACGATATCTTTACCTAAAAATTCAGCAGATTTTTTTTCCAGAAATTTTTCAAATTCAGGAGTTTCTTTTAGTTGTACTACCTTATCAGTTTCTACTCCGATTAATTTTTCAGCTTGATTTCCAATAAAAGTAGTTCTAATTGTTCCTGTTCCATCATCAATTATAAGATTAATAATCATTCTAAATTCAGTATCATCTCCTTTACCACAGGTGCAATTTTCAACTTTCTTGAAACAATTCTTGCATGCTTCATATATTGTTATATTGTTTAGATCTTTAGCTATGAATCCTTTTATTTCAATTGTGCCTGCTGCTTCAATATGTTCAACTTTAGTGTAATTTCCAGAAAAATTTGCAGCGTTTTCTTGTTTTATAAGTTCAATACTTTTCAGATTTTTTATTTTTAAATCTTTTAGTTCTAGTATTGATTCCTTAATTAAGGAGATTTCATTTCGATTAGAAAAATTACTATATTTTACAATTACATTTTTCAATGAGAGGCCTTGCCCAACATTTAACAATTTTGAATATTCTTCTGCTTTTTCACGCCATAAAGTAACTCTAATACCATCTGAATCATCACTTACAATGAAACCTAATAAAGATACATCTTCACCAGATTTTAAAGATATAGTCTTTAAATTATCAATTGAAGTAACAATTCCATCAAAAGAGACAATTCCTTTACTCTTCTGAAGATCTTTTATCTTTTTTGCGAAGTCTCCTGTGATATCAAGATCTTTATCTTTCTTTGTAATTTCTGTACTTTTATTTGCAACAAGTTCGATAGTTTTTGAATCTAGACTACTCAAACGAGGATTTAAATTCGTTATTGATATAAAGTCATCAATGTTAATACTCTTTAATTTTTCTGTATCTTCATTCCAGAAGGTAATTCTTATCTGTCCTGTGGAATCTAGAAGTGTACAAGATCTTACACAGCCAGGACTCCCATCTTTTCTCATAAATTCACTTAATTGTGAAATTTGAATTATTTTTCCTTCTATTGAAATAGATTTAAGATTTAAGTTGATATCATTAATATTAATTGATTTAAAAGTAATTTTGGGGTATTTCTTATAATCTACATCCTCAGGAGATAAAATTATTTTTCCATATCTTCCTATATGTATTTCAATGCCACCATATTTACCTTTTTTTGCATTCCCATTAATAATTTTAACAAGTTCATTTTGAACAAAATTAGGTTCATTTAAAATCTTGACTTGTTCATCCCAAAGCACTATTCTCGCATCTCCAGTGCTATCATGTAAGAGGAAAGATCCTACAAACCCCTTCGTTCCATCATTTTTTTTAAAGTCATTAATATCGTAAATTTCTTTGATTCTTCCATATAAAGTAATGTTTTTCATATTTTGATTAAGATCCGTTATGAAAAGTTCAATATTTTTTAAAAGGTCCTTAGTTCCGTTCTTTATATCAACTCCTAATTCTTTGGCAATAATAAATAAAGCACCTTCATCAGAAATCAGACCTTTCAATTCGTTTTTCTTGTCTTCCACTAAATCTTGAATTTCTTTTCTTGTTAAACCGGTATCCTCAATAATCTTATTAATATATAGCTCAGTTTTCATTTCAATCATTTCACTAAAAAAATTACTTGAGTTTTAAAAATATTTTAGTAGGGATTATTTAAAAAAAAAATTATTTAATTGTAATTAAAAAAAGTTCCACTTTTAAAATCAAAGAGTATTCCATAAAGGTAATTTATCAATTTATATAAGTTGAAACTCCTATAAGAGATATAAAATTTTCAAATTCTTTTTATTAATCTTATTAATTATCTTCTAATGATATAAATGAAAAGATTTAAAATAATACCTGTAATTGATATTTTAAATTCAAAAGCAGTTCATGCTAAAAAGGGAGAAAGATCCGATTATCATCCACTAAAATCACATTTGTTTAATTCATCAAATCCAGTTGAAATTATTAAAATACTTAAAAATAATTACCATTTTGATTTGTTTTATATTGCAGATTTGGATTCCATAATAAAAAAAACCCCTAACTTTCAAATATTAGAACAAATTTTAGAAATTTCTGGCATTAAAGTGATTTTAGACCCTGGAATTGTTGAACATAAGAATATTTATCAATTTCAAAAATTAGAAATTGAAAAACTAATATTAGGACTGGAAACAATTAAAAATTTTAAAGAAGTCTTTAAATGCTTACAAATCCTAAACCAGAATGAAATTATTATCAGTTTTGATATGTATAAAGGAAAAATTTTATCCAATGCTAAAGATATAAAAAATCAAAATCCAATTAAACTTACAAAAAAATTTTATTCTTTGGGTGTTAGAAATATTATTCTTTTAGATTTATATAGAGTAGGCCAGAAACTTGGTGGGATTCCACCATTATATCTAAAACTCTTGCACAATTTTAACGGAAATGTTTTTGTGGGTGGTGGAATTAAAAATCTTAAAAATATATTAGAGATTAGAAAACATAACTTTGCAGGGGTGTTATTAGCTACAGCTTTATATGATGGAACAATAGATATTGAAAAATTAAGAACATTTGATTTATTTAAAGAATTTAATCAATAAAAATTACACCGGTACTCGATACGTTTAGAGATTTCTTACAAACTGGACAAGTATGTTTCATTCTGACCCAGTCCGTTAAATGTTCTTTATGTGCTTTTGCCTCACACATAGGACAGCCTGTTACTTCATCAAAAATTTCGATATTTTTGCCACATACAGAACATTTTGTTTTTGATGCAGTAGATATTTTAATTATTTCTTTTTTTATATCAAGTGTTACTTGTTCGGTGTTTTCTGCATTGGGATTTATTTTTTTTAATTCATCTCTTGTATCGACACAAAATACTGTTCCCTCTGTATCATCTTTTTTATTACCGATCCAAACAACCTTGCCTTTAAAATAACTGGATCCTTTATCCTCTAGTGATAAGTTAAGCCTTCTATCTTCCATTACATAAGTTTGTATAACTTTAGTATATTTCAATCCTAAATTTCCAGATAGCTGTTTAACAACCTCTATTGGTTCTTTAAATACTTCCTCAGTAAGGTCCACTTTTGTAATTTCTTTAGGTGACATAATTTAATCCTGATTTATTTTTTATATTTAATAATAATGATTTAATTTAAATTTTAATATAAAATTAAACAAAAATAAATGTTTTGAATTTACTTGTTCTTACTATGAATTTAAAAATTAAAATATCTGTATTTTAAATTAATAATTTTAAAGTTAAATTGGAAATAATGAAGTAGTTTCATTAAATAATCAAATTGAATAAAATTTATGAATATAAATCCTAAATAAGTTTTTTAATAATTATATATTATATATGATGGACTATGACCCATAAAATCAAGCTTTTAATTAGCCCTAGAACGATTGAAGAAGCAAAAATTGTTATAGATAATCATATACCATATATTGATTGTAAAAATCCAGAAGAGGGTTCATTAGGGGCAAATTTTCCTTGGATCATTAAAGAAATGAAAAAATTAATTCCTTCCAATAGTCCTCAGTTATTAAGCGCAACAATTGGCGATTTCCCAAATCTTCCTGGTTCAGCTTCACTAGCAGCTTTAGGAGCGGCGTTTTCTGGGGCAGATATAATAAAAGTTGGATTGAAAGGACCTCAAGACGAGAAAACGGCGATAAAACTAATGAAAAAAGTTGTTAAATCTGTAAAAGACTATAATAATCAAATTAAAATTGTTTCAGCAGGATATGCGGATCGTGTAAGAATGAGCTCATCACCTGAGTTTATGAGTATCCCGATCATAGCATCAGAATCCGGTTGTGATATTGCTATGCTTGATACGTTCATAAAAGATAAATTTGGATTATTTGATTTTTTAACAGTAGAACAACTAATTAAGTTTAAAAATGTGGCAAAAGATTTAGATATAGACGTAGCACTCGCTGGAAATTTAAAGAAAAAAGATATTCCCCATTTAATAAATATTTCACCAGATATAATAGGTGTAAGATCAGTTGTATGTGAAGGATATGACAGAAATAATGGATCAATTAAATCAGATTTAATTGAAGATTTAAAAACTGAATTATATGAAAAACAAGCAGATTATATCAAGGATCTCTGAAAATATAATTCTTCTGTAAAAATTAAAGGATGAAAAATTTCAATTGATTAATCTTTTAATCTTAAATTTCAAATAATTTTTTCAAAAAAAATGATAAACTTCTTTTGGTTATTAATATAGTCTAGTGATATGTATGATAAGGAAATAGGAATAATAGGAACTGGAAAAATAGGATCTACTCTTTTAAAAAGATTAATCTCTACGAACACTGTAAAGGAAAATAATATTATAATTTATGATATTGATGAAAATCGACTTAAAGATCGAGCACTTGAATTTAACATTGATATCGCGAAAAATAATATAGAATTAGTTAAAACTTCTCAATATATTTTAATTGCAGTTATTCCACAAGTAATCGATAAGGTTTTACAGGAAATAAGTCCCGTATTAACGGAAGAACAAACTCTTATTTCAATAGCAGCAGGGATTTCGTTGAATCACATAAAAAAATTCATCGATGAGCGTATGAGTGTAATAAGGATCATGACGAATATTCCTGCCCTCATAGGAGCTGCTGCTACAGCAATCGCCCATAATGATAATGTAACTGAAGAAGAATTAGCATATGTGAGGGATATTTTTAATGCAGTAGGTATGGTTGTTGAAGTTGAAGAAAAGCATATAGACGCGGTAACTGGATTATCTGGAAGTGGTCCTGCGTATATTTTTATTATAATTGAAGCTCTTGCTGACGGAGGAGTAAAAATGGGATTACCGCGAGATATTGCTCAAAAATTAGCAGCTCAAACGGTCTTAGGAGCAGCAAAATTATTATTAGAAACGAAAAAACATCCAGGAGAATTGAAAGACATGGTTGCTACACCAGGGGGTACAACAATTACTGCAATTCACG
The DNA here is from genome assembly GCA_048937405.1 of Promethearchaeota archaeon. GTDB lineage: Archaea > Asgardarchaeota > Lokiarchaeia > Sigyniarchaeales > SOKP01 > Loki-b32. The sequence continues at coordinate 16,224 of JBHLNF010000015.1, read as the reverse complement.
AACTTGAATCAGCAAAATTAAGAGCAACATTAATTAGAGCCGTAGAAGCTGCTACGATTAAATCAGCCTCTTTAAATTCTTCAAAATAATAGTTTATATTCTTTTTTAAATTATTCTCGTTTTCTCTATTGAGATAGATTTTCCCTCATGAAAAGTTGTGTAATATATTTTTATGTTTGGTTTATACGATTCAAAAGTATCTATTACATCCATTTCATCATCTTTTCGGCATATTGCATAAACTGAACGTCCCAATTGGTTCATACTAGCCCCTAGAATATTTAATTTATTTAAATTATCCATTAGTTCTTGAACTTTAAATAATTCAAGAATCTCAAGGATTTCGGTTTTTTTTACAAATTCAATAGATTCATTAATAAAGACTTTAATATTTGGTTCTATAACTAACTTTTTTAGTGCTTCTTTTCCTGCTTCTTTTATTTTTTGACTCAAAATAGGATCTGTTAAGATAGATTTTGTATGAATCATTCCAAATGAGCCACAAATTATCTTTAATCCTTTTGGAACTTTTATTTTGTCATATATACATGGATATCCTGGTTCTTTTAAAATCCCGATTCCACCACCTAATTGTCCACATACAGTTCCTAAACCTGTATGATTTACAACTTCTGATATATGAGCTATTTTTCCTTTTTCTTGAAAAGATAGTTTTAAGTTAAATAAATAGTCTAAACCAAAAATAGTACCTAAAGCACCTGATCCACTAGCACCAAATCCACATCCTACAGGTAAATCAAAAAAATGATTAATTCTTATTTTACAGGATTTTTTGATATATTTTTTTAAGTAATCAACAATAAAATATGTGGTTTCAGCACCTTGATTCAACTTTTTACCATTAATATAAATTTCAACCTCAAGCTCACTATTTTTATCAAAATCTTGGACATTTATCTCCGTAGTTCCTAAATCATTAACACAAAAACCGGCACCTCTTGATCCTACTTTTTCTGGATCTCTAATTTTAATACCATCAATTGTATCAACTATTTCAAAGAATCCAGATATTCTATGTGGTACTTTTACAATTACTACTTTCTTACCTTCAGACATAAATCTCATGAAATTTAATTTATCTAACCAACTATATATTATTAAAAAGATAAATTGAATGAAAAGTTTATGAAAGGAAAAAGTGTAATTAAAATTGGTGGTTCATTATTATTTACAAAGGATAAAGAACTTGATAAAACATGGATTCAAGGATTCTGTCAAATCTTTAAAAAAATCGAATACACTGGAACTCATGTTATTGTGTGTGGTGGGGGGAAAATCGCTAGAGTATATATAGATACAGTAAGATCTTTTCAAGGAAATGAAGCATTATGTGATATTTTTGGAATAGAACTATCTCGAATAAATTCAAAACTATTAATATCTTCATTTCAAGATTATGCTTATCCTATAGTTCCAAAATCAATGGAAGAACTTTCATTAGCATTACTTTTTGGAAAGATTGTTATCATGGGAGGACTACAACCAGGACAATCAACAACTTCTGTTGCAGTTGAAGTATCAGAATTCATAAATGCAGAAGAATTAGTGATTCTCACAGATGTAGAAGGGATTTATGATAAAGATCCAAAAAAATATAATGATGCTAAGCTCTTGAAAAACTTGACGTATGCAGACTTACAAGAAATTATTATTAAATCCTCTGGAGATAAACAAGCAGCAGCGGGAGAATATCGAATATTTGATGCCGTTTCTCTACAAATATTAAAACGAAGTAGGATCAAAATCAGAGTTATGTCTGGAAAGGATCTAAAAGAATTTGAAAAATATTGGAAAGGAGAAAAAGATATTAAGTGCTCTCTTATTTCTCACAGATAATATTTAATAAAATATTTTAATCTTTGATATTTAATTATCCTAATAAAATATATTTTAAAAATAGTTTAAAAATGTCTCAATCTTCATGGAAAGATCAAATAAAAAAGAAATGGGGGCCTCATAGCCATTGCCCTATATGTGGTAAGGCTATGTCAACAGATAAAAAATTTTGTAGTCAAGCATGCAGAGATAACTATCTTAACCAGGAAAGAAAGCAAAAAAAAAAAGGGAGAATACAATGTGCTTTTTTAATAGTTATGTTAGTAGTAATGATGCTAATGATGGTAGTACTTCCTATGTTTGGAGGATAATAAATTTTAAAACTGAATTAGAATTTTTTATATTTTAGATTTTCTCTGATCTTTTTTTTGAAAAAATTAATAATATAATTTCATTTTATGAAAATATGAACTATTTAACAATTTTTCAGGCAGGGATAACCAAGCTGGTCAACGGTGCCGGACTTTTTTGGAACAAAATTTCCAATAAACGAACTCAAGATCTAATCAATATTTTACCCGTTGATTAAGGCAATGATTAATGAGATATCCGGTGAGATAGCTCTTCGTGGGTTCGAAAAAAACGACTTGAAAAGGAGTTTTCAAAAATCCCACTCCCTGCATTCTTTTTATTTTATAGATATTTTATTTAGAACTTTACTTATAAATTTAATTAAAGGTTTTATTAGTTCAGCATCATCTTTTTTGCCTTTTAAAAATAATAGGAGAAGTACTGGAGATTTAAGGGTATTCGAGGCTCTTTCCACAATGATTGTGCTCAACAATTTTTCATTCATCCCAAATAGATTGTATGATGCTTTTGGTACCCTCATCCCTTCTATAATAGGTGGACTTCCTAAAGTAACATTCCCTATTCCCATCTCTGGTTGATCAGATATTAATAGAAGAAAACTCTTGTGTAATTTAAATAAACACAGATAAACTGTGATATCCTCTATTTTTTTACTTTCTTCAGCTAAAATTTTCATTTTCAGTAATAAAAATTATTTTAGAATTTAGTTTTGCAATTAAACATAGTTTTTTTGTTTTGACAATGCTTATATTGTTTAATTAAATTTAAAAATTATATTTTAATTGCTTCTACCAGTTTGGTATTATTTTAAATAAAATTCAAAAGAAATTCTAAAGTGTCAACAATCAAGGCTAAAAATTACGAAAAAACTAATAATGACGTTCTTATTTGTTATAATTGTGGATTTCAAGTTGATGATCAAAAACCAAAATTATGCCCAAATTGCCAAGTAATTTTGAATCCTAATACCTATATCAATTGGAAACAAAGTTGGTATGGATTTTTATGCTGTCTATGTATTTTTCCTTTATTAATTATTTTTCTGGTAAATCTTTTCTTATGAAATTTTCAGAAATTTTAATCTGGAGATATAACCACATCAGATATCCTCTGTCTTCGAATATCAAAATCATGATCAAGATGAATTGTTATACAATGTTGATCCTTTTTATGTAGATTTCTGTGAACATAACTAATAGGAACTACTGGTAATTCTGAATTTATTACCGCTTTTTTAGGAACGGGAACAGGAATAATGGCTTTGCATCGTTCACAATTTACTAATACTACCTTAATATTGGGAGATTCATACTTCTTCATTCTTTCTAATACATCAGAGGATAAATTGAAAGTATCCAAAGTTATTTTATTCTTTTGCTTAGGAGCTTCGGGAACAATTGGTATCCCTAATTCCAGATCTTCATCTGTTGAATATCCTAATTTTTTTTCTTGTTCTTTATTCAAAGGAATTGCTTTAATATCTTTTCTGTCTTTTTTGTTTCCATCCCTCTTATCTATCTCCTTTTTAATTGAAGAATTCTTTTTATTCTGATTTTTATCTTTTTTAGCCAAAAATCTCACAATTATTAGATTTATTAAGAATCTAATTCTTAAGATCATCTAAAATAATAAAAAATTTATATATTTTGAATTCAAACAAATTATTTCTACATACGATAATAAGAAAATATCTATTACATGCTTATGAACAGTATTGTTAAATGACTAGGATACCAATTCTTTAAACTCCAAAGATTTGCCTTAACTCATTATATATTTTTGATAATTCAGAAATTATTTGAGAATTATTTTGTTGAAGATAATAATTAATATAACCCGCTAATCCTTCACTATCTTTAACCCAGTCTAAAAAAGATTGAATTTCACCTTTAAGCTGAGAATCAATACTTGGACCAGCTCCTTGTGAAAAAGCAGCCCCTGTAGGTGCAGTCCCGCTCATCTGAGTTCCTGATTGACCCATTTGAGCGCTTGAGTCCATATACGGCCCCTGTGAACTCATAGTCCCTACAGCTCTTTGAACATCCATAGCGGCACCTAAAGCATAACCATCAGGATCTAAGTAGGCAATTAATTTATGTTCATTATCTTTTGCTGCAACAATGCTTCCATCACCTTTATAAGACATTGCAACCAATCTTTCTGCTTCCATTTGAAGTACAGAATATTTTACTCCTGAAACCATTATAAACTGAGCATTTTGACCAACCCAACTTGATATTACTCTATCAACATCAGCACTTATATCCCAATTATCTGTTGAATAGATAATTTCTTTACCTTTAATTACAGCTACAGCAATAATATGAGGATCAGCTTGCATTAAATTATAAACAGCGGTTTGCGGGTCTAATGGCATTTAATTTCCTCTTTCTTCTGGGGATTTATAAATAAAATAATATTAAAGTCATTGCATAATCTTATAAAATAATTATATACTAATTTATTAAAAATTTATCGATAACATAATTTTAATCATATTTTTTCTCTTTTTTAACACTAAACTTTCAAAATTTTCGGTCAGTATTTTTTTACTCAGTCAGATCAAAATCTTCATATTTGTTATGCTAAACTCATCTTTAAAGCGAGATCAACCTTAGAAAAATAATTTTTAGAAAATCTTATTTTTTGATACTCCATATGATTTTCTGAAATATTAAAGTTTTAGATTCGTATTCTATATTCTGTGTAATTTGAAAGTTTGCTATTTAATATAATAGCTCAATTTGTTTTTTGAAAATATTCTAAATTGATCTCCTTTCATCATATAATCTCGGATCATTCCGACAAAAAAGATTTTTATAATTTTTTATCGAAATAATACTTAAAATAACTTTAATTTCCATCAGTATATCCGAAAAATCGTAATCCTATCTCACTTATTGACCATTTGAAGCAAAAAAAACACATATAATAATATTTTCCAGAGATTCTATAATAATGTCGCATTATATTAGAAGAAAGAAAGAACTTATTAAATTTATTCAATTTTATTTAAAATTCAAAAATCCAAATCAGTGTTTATTATTAACGGATAAATCCTCAAAACGCAAACATTTAAATGTGCAAAAATAATTATGAAAATTAAAGAAGAGATTTTTTAAAGGGTTATTATAATTGGATCTTTCATTGTCTCAAAAAAATTTCAATTTATGCCCAGAATGTGGTAACAAAGAATTGATCTCTGATCAATCACGTGGTGAGATCATTTGTAATTTATGTGGTTTAGTTTTAAGTCAAAGAATTATAGATTCAGGACCAGAATGGCGTGCCTTTACCTCAGAAGAAGCAAATAAAAAAGTAAGAGTGGGAGCGCCTACAACACTTACACTTCATGATAAAGGTTTGAGTACAATGATTGGTTGGAAGAATAAAGATGCCTTTGGAAAGACAATAAGCCCTAAAATGAAAGCTGAAGTTTATCGTTTAAGGAAATGGCATGTAAGGACACGTACTAACAAATCTATTGATAGAAATTTGGCTTATGCTATGAATGAATTAGACAGATTTTCTTCTCAACTAAACCTTTCTAAAGATTTGAAAGAATCAGCAGCCCATATATATAGAAAAATGGCTAATAAGAATTTAATTAGAGGTAGATCTATTGAAGCAATGTTAATTGCCTCAATTTATTTATCTTGTAGATTAAATACTATACCAAAAACATTAGACGACTTTATAGAATTTGCTTCGGTTGATAAAAAAAAAGTGGCACGTTGTTATAGGTTAATTCTAAATGAGCTAAATTTAAACATAAAAGTATCATCCCCCATAAATTTTATTCCTCGATTTTGTGCAGAATTAAAACTTTCTGGTAAAACACAAAATAGAGCTGCTTCAATACTAAACCTAGCTAAAAAACATCGCATTACTGCAGGAAAGGCACCAACAGGTTTAGCAGGCGCAGCTTTATATGTTGCAGCAATACAAGAAGGAGAACGTCGTACACAAAAAGAAATCTCAATGGCGGCGGGAGTTACAGAAGCAACAATTCGTAATCGATATAAAGAATTAGTTAATCATTTAAAATTCGAAATAAAAATATAGAGAACATATCCTTCTTTTAATTTTAAAAAAACTTTTGATTTATGTATTTTTACAAAGGGGAATAAGAATTAGCGAACCTTAATTCGTTTTATAACATCTGGACGCTTTTTGTATAAAATCCGAAATCCACAGTGAGAACATTTAATACCTGGAAGCGCACTTAATTCTTTTTTGCTAACTTCCTTTCCACAGCTTTTCCTGGCACAGACATATCTCATATATCTTCTAAATTCCCCATAATTAAAATACTTTTTGTTTGATTCTATTTAGTTATGCTAATCTATAAGTGAGAATAATTTGGTAAAAATTAGTGAAACTCAGATATATAATGATTTTCGTTTATCATCAGTATCAACAAGCTGGATTGTATCAAGATCTTTTTCTAGTTGATCTCTTTTAATTTGTAGATTTTTTGTAAGGTCTTCAATACTCTCCAGTGAATATTTCTTCTTTATTGGCAAGGTAAAGGATTTTTTAAGCATTTCTAAAAGAGTAATTGAAGCTTTAAGATCGGTAATATCTTCATTAATCATGGCAATATTGTCTGTTTCTGCGAGAAAAACCAGACCATCAATATTAAACCTTGCTTTTGCTAATGTTGGAATTAAACCATTTGCTCCGATTATTACTCCTTTCTGAATCTTCTCACAATTATTTTCTACTAAGTAATGTTCTAATAACTCTCGATTAGTTGAGCTAAGATAGATTTTAGGAAGCTTTGAGGAGAGTTTTCTAGTGTTTACAGGATAAGCCCCTAAAGCTATGATTAGTTTTATGCCATATTGATGAATTTTTTCAGTCAGGAAATTAGATATCTTGTAAATCCCTTTCGGTGAAAGACTCTGGGCATCAGCAGTAATTAATAGTATATCTCGTAGTTCATTTGGATCCTTCCAATATAAGATTTCAGCTTTAGGAGCAGTTAAGAGACTATCATCTACGATAGCTCCGGCAGGGTAATCATCAAAAATAATATCTATTAAATTTTGAGCACCTAATTGACCAATAAGAGAATCCAAAGCAAATTTCCCAACATCAGCTATCCCTGGCATTCCTATTATACAAATAGGTCTTATAAAATCTTTTTCCTCCAAATTTGCATTTTTTATAATTCTTATTCCTTCCATAACTTAAACCTTATTTATTGATAAACATGCATAAGAATAGGGTGTTTTTATCAGTTTAAAAACGATGTATTATCCTAGTAGACACAAGATTTATTGTAAAAGTAATATAAACATAATACCAGAAAATTAAATTTAATCCATACTCTTATAATCCTTAACACTAATTATAAGATCATAAGATGACCCTAAAATATATATGTAAAATGTGTGGTACATGTTGTCATCAGGTAGAAAATAATGAATATGGATATGTAAAAAGAATCCCAATATATCCAGAAGAAGCTGATAGACTAATCGAGATAGCAAAAGAACGTGGTATTGAATTTAAAATTATTGAAGATCTTGTATTTCCTGATATTAAAAATAAAAAAATTTTGATTATTACTTATCGAATAAGATTAGATAATGAAAATCAGGGGTGTCCTTTTTATAATTCTTCCTTTGGATGTACTGTCCATGATAATAAACCATTAGCATGTCAGGCATATCCTCTTGCCTTAAAACGTATTGATGCTTTTAATTTTGAGATTTCAATTGATCCTCTCTGTAATTTTGTTATTCACCATTATGATAAGTTAAAGAAAATAGAAATAGACCAATTGAAAGAAATTTTTAAAGAGGAGTATCCAAAAGCGGAAAATTTTTTTAGAAAAAATAAACGACTAATTTTTAAAATAAGGAAGTTAGAGACATTAAAAAAAATAAATATCCCCCATCAAATAAGTTTGGAAGAATTTAATAAATATTTAAAAGATTGGGATAGAGAGAATATTTCAGTTAAATAATTATAAAAAGATTTTTAAATTTTCAGTTTTAAATCTTGGATGAACTCTTTAAATTTGCTATCTTCTAGGTTTATGGTTCTAAATTTATTCAAAGCTTCACTAATTATCTGAGCTAATAGATGTTTACAAAAATTATGATTTCTCTTTATAACAACATTTTTGTAGAAATCTTGACATGAACAAAATAATTTTGGATAAATCAAATGTTCTTGGTTTTCACCTTTCGCAGCCCATAAGGTTCTATTCGAAGGCATAAAGATATATTTTGTAATACCTTTTTTTAAAACTTTAATTACATTTGTAGATCTTCCCGGAAAAATAGTCTCTAAAAAGGAAATAAATTCTTCATCAATTAATTGCTTATCTCTTGCCTTTAAAAAAACTTGATTTAATAAATCTTTTGACATAATATCTGTTGAAAATTCTTAAATATATTATACTCCATATCAAAAAAAATATTTGTATCCAACTTGAGATTTTTAGGACTTTTAATATTTGAAAAAATAATGATTTGTAATACGAATGAAAAAATTAGCAATGCTGAGAATTTTTGAAACCAAAAATAAAAAACGTATATGTTCGATATGCAATGAATTTGTTGAATTCAACAAAATCCATATAATTTTAGAAGTCCTCACAGTACCACCTACTCTATTGTTTTTCCATTTTCAACATTATAAATGTTTTTTAGAAACATTACAACATTATTTCGAGAATAAAAATAATGCAAAATTTGAAGAATTTCTTAAAAAACCAATTTGCGCTATTGAACAAGAAAAAAAAATAGCAATAGAACAAGGATTTGAAACAGATTTCGAAAATGATCTAAGTGAAATACGAGACTTTCTCGTGTATAAATGTGTAAAAAAGACATTTAAGACCGAATTTATGTGTATTATATCAAAAAAGAATACAAATTTAGAAGAATGTTTTAAATGTGAAATGGGAAATTTACTCTTATGTGATAAATGCATACTTTTTTCTATAAAACCCAAGACAAAAAAATTTGAAATAAAAAAGAGAATTTAAAATGTCAGAGCATAGAAATAGTAAAAAATTAGAAAAACGTGGACATCGAAAAAAGAAATTTGGAGATGAAGAAAGTAAGGTTATATCATTCCGGATAGCTAAAACGGTATATGAGAATAATAAAGATGAGATTAGAGATAAAATTACGAAAATTATAGAAACCGAAGTAAAAAGGAAAAAACAAAAAAAATGAAAAATTAGTAAATTATAACATATAAATAAACGGATTATAAACTCTTTGAATAATATTTTATATCTCCCAACTAGATATTTTCCTTCTATTTCCGGAGCAGAATTCTATTTTCAACGGGTGGCGGAGCTATTAACCACAAAAAAGAACTATAATATAGAGATATACACTTCTAATGCTCTTGATTTTAAAGCTTTAAGAGATATGTCTGGTAAAACAATAACTCAAGATAATAAATATTTCAATGAAGTAAATAATTTGAAGATACATAGATTCAAAGTAAATTATAATATCTCTAATGATGAGATCCTAAAAAAATTAAAATTGATTCCAGCCTATAAAGAATTAAATCTCCATGATGATACTATAAAAGATATATTAAAAAATGGACCTTATTTGGGTGATTTATTAGATGAACTATTAAAAAAACAGGAAAAAGAATACGATCTAATCCACACCACTTATTTTCCTTATTTTAATTGTGTTATCAGTTTAATTGTTGGATATTTTATTAAAAAACCAACAGTTTGTACACCCTTTTTTCATTTTTCAAATCCTCGTTATACGGATTTAAAGTCAATAAATCTCCTAAAAAAATTTGATTTATTAATTGCTTGCACAAATCTTGAGAGAGAGTTTCTTACCCAGAAATGCAAAATTCAATCAGAGAAAATAAAAGTTATTCCAATGGGTGTTGATTACAACAGAATCGATAATAAGGAAAAAAAAGCATTCTCTAATTATTCATTAAAACAACATTTTTTTAAAAAGGGTGAGAAGAAATACAAACTTATACTATTTTGTGGGTATAAAAATTATGAAAAAGGTGCTCTATCAATTCTAAAATCAATCCCTTATATAATTAAAACAATAAAAAAGGCTTATTTTGTATTCATTGGTCCTTCAACAATAGCTTTCAATCAAGAATTATCGAAAATTCAAAAACTTAGAAATGTAAGAATTATAAATTTCACTCCTGATAATATGACAGGGTATTTTGATAAAAAAAAAATATCAGCATTTCAAGAGTCAGATCTTTATTTAATGCCAAGTAGAAGTGATGCTTTTGGAATAGCATTTCTTGAAGCTTGGTCTGCGGGAAAACCAGTTATCGGCGCTAGAATCGGAGCAACTCCAGAAGTAATTAGAGAAAATATTGATGGATTCTTAGTTGAATTTGATAATCCGGAAGATATTGCAAATAAAGTAATAACTCTTCTAAAAAATAAGCGTCTAAGTAAAAAATTAGGCTTAGCTGGGAAATTAAAAGTCTCTCGAAATTACACCTGGGAAGATGTTGCTGAAGAAACACATTATACCTACCAAGCTTTAATAAATAAAGATAATGTTGTATAGAAAAGTATTTCTGGAATTCTTTTTCTATTAAATAAATCAGATTCTTATTATATAATTTGGAAATAATTTATGTTCATAATAAAAAATTAAGATTCAGCAAAATAATACTCTATATTCATTATAGTTATTGTTTCCAAAATTTTATTAAATTTATATAATAGAATATTAGATATAGCATGAATGAAATCTAGTTCTCTAAGAATGATTTTATTATGGAAATTGAAATATTTGGTGGAGTGAGTGAAATTGGGGGAAATAAGATCTTTATTACTGTAGGGAATAAAAAATTTCTCTTTGATTTTGGTCTGTCCTTCAATGAAAGTAATCAATATTTTTCAGAATTCCTTAGTCCACGTAGGTTTAATGGAATCATCGATTACTTATATTTAGGATTAATTCCTCCTATAAGTGGACTCTATAGAAAAGATTTAGTCGCTCCATTTGAAGATCTCTTAAAAAAAGAACCATATAAAATTGTGAATTCTGATAGTAGCATAATTGAAGCGGCTTTTTTATCACATGCTCATATAGATCACTATAAGTTCTTAGGATTTCTTAAACAACATGTTCCTATTTATATGAATTGGATAACAAATTCAATTCTAGAATATTTATCAAATACCACTAATGATTATTTAATTCCAGAAATTTTAAACTTTTATGAGATATTTAAACTTGTTCCAAAAAAAAGGCAAAAAAAGGAAGGAGAGATTGAATACAAACGGGCTAATAAGAATGATTATACCCACAAGGAAATAAAAAGAAACATAAAGATTATGGACACTGAAAAACCATATACTTTCAAAACTTCTAATGGTAATATAAATATAACTCAATATACTGTCGATCATTCCATACCTGGAGCATGTGCTTATATTATAGAAAATAACGGAAGGAGCATCATATATACAGGAGATTTTAGAAGACATGGATTTCATAGTGAATGGATCAATAAATTTATAGAATACGCTCATAACTCTAATCCTATATCAATAATCACCGAAGGAACCAGAGTTCCTTCTGTAGAAGAGTTTCGTAGTGGGGTATATAGAAGTAATGATCAAACAGAACAAGATGTCGAAATGCGTTCTAGAGATCTCATTCGTAGGCATCCTGGTCTGTTAATTGTTAATTTTCCAACAAGAAATCTAGATAGAATTCTACTCTATTATGATTTAGCTAGAAAATATGATCGAATTTTTACAATAACCCCTAAAAACTTCCTTTTAATTGATAGTTTTAGATCAAGACTTGATAATATGGAAGAAAAAGTAATTCAGGAATTTTACTCTGATTATAATTTTCCAAAGTTTGATGATGAATATTTTAAAATATATTTACCACGTAAAGGTTGGGGTAAATATGAAACACAAGATTATAAAACTTATGAAAAAATAATTTTTGAAAATTTTGATTATATTACTTATAAAGATATACAAATGGACCCTGATAGATATCTTATATACTTAGATTACTATATGCTGGGGCAATTAATCGATTTAAATCAAGATCCTAATACGGTTATATATATAAATTCTACAACAGACCCATTTACGGAAGAAATGACTTTACAAGAAGAAAAATTAAACGCATGGTTAGAAAGATTTGGAATTTTGAAAACTGAAACGATTCATTCTTCAGGACACTGTAATGTGGATGATTTAATAGATGCGCTTCAAAAAATTGACGCTGATAATATAATTCCAATCCATACAGAACATCCGGAAACGTTCGAAGAGTTTGGATTATCAGGAAAGATAATTTTACCTGAAACACAAAAAAGATATAATTTTTAAATAAATACAAAATAGAATTTAAAATGGAGCAACTTAATTATAGTATTTCAGATGAGGATACACCAAGAATCAAAGGTTTATTGAAAGAATTTAAACCTCATGATTATGCAATCTATTCACTATCAATATCACCTGATAGGAAATACATTATAACTGGATCAGCAGACAAAACAGTAAAAGTTTGGGAGCTCGAATCCGGAAATTCATTTCAGATATTAGAAGGTCATGAACTAGAAGTAACCTCAGTAAACATTAGTTCTGATGGAAGCAGAATAGTAACTGGTTCTGAAGATAAAACAGTAAAACTATGGAAATTAGAAACAGGAAATTTACTGAGAAACTTTACCGGACATAAAGGGGCAATTTTCGGAACCCTAATTACTCCGAATGATAAATATATAATAAGTATTTCAGAAGATAAAACAGCAAAAATATGGAATTGGTTCAATAAAAAATTACTAAGATCACTAGAAGGTCATGAATATAGTATTAATTCAGTCGATATCACTCCAGACGGTAAATTTATAGCAACAAGTGGAGAAAAAAGTATTAAAATTTGGAAATGGGGTACTAAAGAACCAGCATTTTCTCTTGAAGGGCATAATTTTCCAATTAGATCGATTGCGATAGGGTCAAAAGGGGATTATTTAGTTTCTGGATCATATGATAAATTGATAAAAATTTGGAATTTAGAATCTAAAGAGTTAATAAATACTTTTGAAGGACATAAAGGATCAATTAATTCTGTAGCTTTATCGGATGATAGACAATATATTGCCTCTGGATCTGGTGATAAATCATTAATTGTCTGGAATTTTAATGATGGATATAAATATGGACCATTTCCACATGATACTTATGTTCAATGTGTAAAATTTATACCAAATTCTCATCTTGTTGTTTCAGGTGATTTTAATGGAATAATAAGAGTTTGGGATTTTCTTGAAGAATACATGGATATATCATCCGCATTGAATTCTAAAGAAGAACATAATAAAATAAAAGCTAAACCTCAAAAAAAGTTAACTGTATTCATAAGTTATGCCACTTTAGATTCTGAAAAATTTCAAATACCGAAAATTGCAAAATTATTAAGTCGCTCTTATCCAGAAATTGGAGCCGTATTATATTGGGAGGAATACATGGATGATGATATCTATGTTTATATGAATGATAATTTAGCATTAGCAGATGTTGTATTAGTTTTTTGTTCTGAAAATGCTAATAAATCAGAAGCAGTAAGAACTGAATGGATGGCTGCTCATAAAATGAAAAAGAAAATTATTCCAATTTTTGAAAATGAAAATGATATCCCCCCCTTATTAACAACAAAATTAGGAATTTGTATTGAATCTGATGATTTAAAAGATTTTATTACAAATTTATATTCATTAATTCAAAAAAAAATGAAAAAAGCAGAAAAAAGAATTTAATAATTGTTAGTTAGTTTGAAATTAGGGATTATCTAATTAATAAAATTAATTAATTATATGTCAAGTTTACTCAAGAAAACCTCTCCTTTTAGAAAATAGTTTAAAGTTAAAATTTAACTAATAAATAACTTTGATATAATTATGAAAACTATAGCGGGAAATTCATATTTAAAAAAAGAGGAAGATAATATATTATTAGATTTAATTCCCTTAAATGAAATATTAACCAAAAATCGAACTCCAATATTAGTTTTTTTAGAGAATCGTATAAGAGAAAACATTAAGACGTTTTTAGAAATTTTTGATTCTGTATTTGAGAATTTTAGTTGCTTATATTCGTTTAAAGCAAATTATTTGCCTGAAATTTGTAATATTATTCAATCAGAAAATATTGGAGCTGAGGTTGTCGGATTACTAGAGCTAAAATTAGCCCTAAAATTAAAATTTTCCCCTCATAATATCATTGTTGGCGGGCCTTATTTACCAAAAGAATTAATTAAGATATGTTTAGAAAATCAAGTAAAAGAAATTGTAATTTATGATTTAAATGATATAAGAGAAGTAGACTCGATTGCTAAAAAACATAATTCTATACAAAATATATGTATTCGGATAAATTCTGGGAAATATAATAGCAATTTAGGAGTATATTTTAATAAACAGAATTTGTTAAATTTAAAAAAAATCATCAAAGAATGTGATAATATCAAAATAACAACTGTTTTATCCCACTATTCCACTCAAATGAATAATGTCGAACTATTCATAAAGAATGTTGAAAATTTAGCTAAAAATTTGAATTATTTGTCAAAAAATGGGATTAACATTGAAAGTATTAATTTAGGAGGAGGATTTCCTGAAGCAACAGTAATGAATAAAAATCAATTAAAAAGAATAGCCCAAGAAATTAAATCAACCCTTATTAAACAAAATATACAATTCAACAATATTTATTTTGAACCTGGTAGGTACTTTCTTGGAGATGCTGGCTTTTTTATCGCAAATATTATAAAAGTATCTAAAAATCGTAAGGTTTTTTTAAATATTGGAAATCATATTTGTCCTAAATTTGCCAAATGTTCTCTAAGGTTTTATAATGCATCTCAAATCTCTCTCTCTCATAACGAACCAACAACATTTTTTGGAATTATACCAACTGATCAGGATGTTTTAGCTAAAGATTTCTTTTTTACTGAAAATTTAGTTAAGGGAGATAAAGTATTAATAACAAATACAGGAGCATATTGTCTTACATTTTCAAACAGATTTCCGTATTTATTACCAAAAATTCTTCTTGTTAGCAACGATAGCTATACTATAATCTTTGATCCTAGGCTCAATGGAGATTTTTCATTAAATTGAATTCAAATTGAATTAATGACTGTTAGGTTGTAATACTTCGATATTACATTAATTCTAATTTTTTAATTATGATTCTTTTAGCAGAATATATTAAAATTTGATAGATATGGAATCATTTATCAAGAACGCACGTAAGAGAGAAATCATTAGACCACAGATGGAAAATTTCGGTTATGCTAATATTAAAATAATAGGATGTGGTGGTGCTGGGAATAACACTGTCAATAGATTAATGAAAATTGGAATTCGAGGAGCTAAATGTGTGGCTGTAAACACTGATTGTCAACATTTAGACAGTGTTGAATCTCATATTAAAATACTAATTGGGAAAAATTTAACTAAAGGTCTTGGTGCTGGGGGAAACCCAGAAATAGGTAGAGCTGCAGCAGAAGAATCTCGAGAGGATTTGACTAAAATCCTACGAGAATCAAACTTAGTCTTTATCACATGTGGAGAAGGTGGAGGTACAGGCACAGGAAGTGCACCTATTATTGCCGAAATTGCAAAATTAGAAGGTTCAATCGTAGTTGGTGTGGTGACATTACCATTCGACACTGAAATTGGTCGAATTGACAAGGCAAAAATAGGCTTAAATCAATTAAAACGATATGTAGATACCTTGGTGGTGATAGATAACAACAGATTACTTGAAATTGCACCTAATTTACCTATTATAGAAGCTTTCAGTGTGGCAGATGAAGTTTTAGCTACTATGGTTAAAGGAATTACAGAAACAATTTCTTTACCTTCATTGATTAATTTGGATTTTGCTGATGTTAGAACCATTTTAAGTACTGGTGGTGTAGCAATCGTGGGTGTAGGTGAATCTAGCGGAAAAGATAATAGGGTTGAAGATGCTATTAATGATGCTCTTAATACACCATTATTAGATGTAAGTATTGATGGAGCAAA
>JBHLNF010000002.1:0-565461 GCA_048937405.1 Promethearchaeota archaeon | reverse complement strand
GGATTCCTGGATATAATCTTTTCCTGCTTATGGGGTTCACATCGATTATTGTAATGATTATTACTCGAAAACTAAAATTGAAATCAATATTTAATTAATCTTTTTTTTCTTAATATTTTTAGCTCTTATACTCCTTATAATCTTTCAAAAAAGCGAAATATAAAATTAACACTAATCTAGCTCTATGTTTCTTTCTAGAAAGCTGCTTCTTATTGGAGCTTTCCAAATATAACACTTTTTTCCCTATTTATATCAATATAAATTTAAAATTATAATATTTTATTATTGAAAAATCCTTTTATTTTCATTTTTTAACTCCTTTGTACTCTACTCACAATTTGAAAAAGGTTAGGTTTATAGAAAGATAATTCTAGTGTAACATGGTGGTATTACACGGATATATTATATTATCAAATTTTGTAAAATATAACAAAAACAATAAGTTTTGAATATTAAAAGGGGTTTTACAAAAAAATATGAAATTAATAACATGTCACATTCCTGAAGCTTATCTTTCTGGAATAGAAGAACTCGTAAACATGAACTTATATCCCAACCGTTCTGAAGTTATTCGCGTTGCAATACGTGATTTACTTAAAACTGAACTCAGTACGCTATTGAGAAAAGAATCAAAATAAATTTTTTTTCTCATTTCTTTTTCATTTTTAAGTTCGGTTGAGATTATAATATTAAGTTAAAGGATTTTTTAATTTTATAATAATGCTAAACTTATTGCCATAACAAACATTCCAGTAGTAATTCCTAAAATTGATAAGTGCTCTTTACCTAAGGAACGAGACATTGGGAGTAATTCATCAAGTGATATATAGATCATGAATCCTCCAACAATTGATAACATTGCACCCAGTAAGATCTCATTTATGAAAGGAAAAAGAAATAAGCCTACTGCTAATGCACCTATTGGTTCACTAATGCCTGATATAAAGGACCAGAGAAATGCCTTTCCTTTACTATCATTACAAGTAGAAACCGTTGCGGCAACAGCTATCCCCTCTGGGATATTATGTAAAGCAATTGCTACTGCAATTAAAAGCCCCAGTTCAAATTCTTTTAAGGTTCCTACAAAAGTAGCTATACCTTCAGGAAAATTATGAATAAAAACACCAAATGTAACCAATATTGAGGTTTTTCTAAATTGTTTTTCTTGAGATAATTTTCTTAGATGTAGATGACGATATTGACGATGATAACCATGACGCTGATTGTGATTGTGTTGTAAGTCATAAGGTTGGTTATATCTTTCGGAATTTTCTTCAATACAAAAACCATCTTCATATTCATAATAGTGGGTAACACCAATATCTATTAATAACATTATTCCCATTCCTATTAGAAAGAACATAATACCTGCAAATGTTCCATTTGATACTATACCTTCTTGTAAAAGCTCAACAAAAGAAACAAGAATCATTACACCTGCTGAAAAACCCATTATAAATGAGAGGAATTTATTACTTGGTTTTTTATAGATAAAGGCAACAAAGCTTCCTATTGTCGTGGATAATCCTGCTATTGTAGTCAGAAGTAAAGCAAGTAAAATACTTTCCATATTAATATTTTATACTTGAATATTATGAATTGTGAAAACAAATTAATTATTAAAAAATTCTAAGAATTAGATATGTCTAATTTATTCTATTAAATAAAGATTATGAAATCTTTTACAATAATTTTACAAATTCTTCATATTAAAAAATAATAAAAAGTACTTCGCATGAGTTTATTATAATAAATAGAATAGATTTAAAGGAGTTTTGTTGAATGAAAAAAATTACTGAAGCAGATAAATTATTTTATTTCGAGAAAAATTTTTTTACAATGGATGGCGTATGGATGTTAGAAACTGAAAAGGAAGTAGGGTGGGATACAGCTTTAAAAATTGATAAAGCTGTTTGGGTAAGGTTAATGAGTATCTTTTTTCGAAGGATTAAAAGATATTTGAAAATTGAATCAAATAATTTAGATGATTTAATTGAAATAATAACTTTCAGATGGTCTATAGAAGGTTGGAAGTATGAAATTTCTCAAATTTCTTCCTTAGAAGTGATCATTAATATAAAAGAGTGTCCCTATAAAGGAATAATGGATAGAAATCCAGAACGACAAGAGTTAATTCCATTAATATGCAATAATATGTGTTTTCCCTTTTATAAAGCTGCTTTTGAAGAATTTAATCCAAAAATAAAATTTGAGCGAACTAAATCACTAGGTTTAGGAGATAATAAGTGTGATTTTTGTTTTAAATTAGTTGAATAATCTTTTTTCAATCCTCATTTATTATAGAGTATTTGAAAATGTTTAATTTGCTTTCTCAATTCTGAGATTATCAAATTCTTTTCTTTTTCAGTGATTGAATATTGGTTAAATATAATGTCATCAATGTCTTTTAATAATTCTTGAACGCTTTCATTAGTAATTAGTTCGTTTGTAATTAATAAATTGTTTACTTGCTCTACTTTATCTGCAATTGTTTTCTTAATCTTATTATTAACTGCAATTATAGGTAAATGTCTAATCATATATTGATTTAAATTAATTGTTGTATCTTTTTGATTATTTATTCCATAGATACAATAAAACTGGATTAAACCTGAATTAAGTATAGCGCAAATAAACTTTAATTCATCGGATTGACTATGAAGTAGTGAATAAATTGATGATGTAAAACAAACATTTTCTTCAGTATAAATCGCTTCTGGTATAATATTATTATGTTTTATCATTAATTTTGGTTGTTTATAATATTCATAGTTAATACCTTTCAGGAACTTTGAATTTATTTCTTCTATATTAAATGACTTTATTTTTTTGAAATTATAATAAGTGAAATCATTTTTAGCGCTAATAAATAAACAAGAACCATTTATATCTTTTCTTAAATTTGATTTTACTAACTTAAGTCCTTTTTCTTCTTCTCCTCTGATCATTTTTGGAAAAACTACAGGATTTAAATAATTTAAATCTCCAACTTTTTCAATTTTTTCAATTAAATTATATATTTCTTTATTTGGTTTAATCCTAATCCGATTCATTTCTACTGTATCTGATCCACAAAAGGGACATTTATTCGCAAAAGTATATACATATAACTTTTTCGCTTTTAAGATTAAAGGACATTTTAGATTAAAACAAATTCTTAATGAATCTACAAATTGGTTTGGATATGTAATTATCTTAGTTTTTGGATAATCATAGACCTCTAAGTCTTTTTTTATATCAGTTTTATTGTTTTCATATACTATTATTTGTACTTCATTTGTCGCAGTTTTAAACATTTTAGAACCAATATCATAAATTTTTAAGATATTAGCTTTAGAAAGAAATTTTTGTCTAAAATTAATATAACTCTGTCGGAGTAGAAAGCTTTTTGGAACTAGGAATCCTATGAATTCTTTACTCCACTCTAAAGCCTTTAATAGAAAAGCACAGTAAATATCCTTGTTAAAGATGTTTTCTTTTTTCAGAATTTCTTTATCATCTTGAGTTAAAATATTTCCATAAGGTGGATTTCCTATAATTATATCAAATTTGGGAAAATTTGAATTAATTAGACTGTTAGATAATACTATATTTGATTTCAATAAAGATACTATTTTTTTTCCATTGGAATCAAATTTATCATGATACCATTTAAGAAGTTTCAATAGACATAATTTAATTGCATATTCATTAATGTCATAGCCGTACAAGTTGTTTAAGATTTGTTTCTTAATATTAGCTATAGTCATGTTTGGATTTAATTTACTAATGATATGAAAAGCAATTTCAGCAGAACTTAATAAGAATTCTCCCGACCCACATGCGGGATCACAAATCTTAACAGAGAATAACAGTTTACTTACTTTTTCTTTGAATTCAGTATCGAGCTTATAAATTTCATCAATTTTACTAATTTGAGAAGGAACTAAATCATAGCTGTTGAATTTTTTATTAATTAAATGAATTAATGTTTCAGATACTATAAAATCTGTAATTTTTTTGTTAGTATAAAAAGTTCCCTCCTTTTTTCGTTTATGGTAACTAGTTAAGAATTTTTCTTCATATTCTTTGATCAATGGAATTAATTTATTTAATTGCTGAAAATCATTGGTTTTAATAGAATTATCATATATAGTAATGAATTCTTTGAATTTTTGAAAATCTTTTTGATAAGTCATTTCTCTTTTTTCAAAGTACTATTGTATAACATCTATAACTTTTAATTTAAAATATTTTATTGTTAATTTAGTATTTTTGTTAGATTTTTATAGTTAAATTAACTTTATATATTAGAGATTATGACAAGTGATAAGAAAGATGAAAAGGACTATTACGGAGTTGCTCCTATCAATTCAATAATTAAAAAAGTGAAAAAAGAGTATGATAAAGATCCAAAAGACTGGCGAGTAATAGGAGCACATGATGATAAAGGAAATACAGATACTTTTATTACAAAAAAACCTAATGCTTATTGGTTAAAATCAAAACAATTAAGTCCTTATTCTGCTTTAAGCATGGGTACTGTTGTTAGGAATTTAGACAAGGATATTGACGAAGAAGTTGGAAAAAAATTATCACCTAATGATATGCTTCGTTTATTTGGAATGATCGTTCCTATAAACAGAGATCAGAACGTTATTGCAACAGGAATTGAAAAATATTCTCAAGAACATGGAAATCATCTAAAAGAATTGATAAGTGAACGTGATCCAAATATCGGACATAAATTAGGAAGACGAATTGATAAAGAATTTACGAAAAAACATCCTCAACGTCGTGGTTTATATATTTAAATAAGTGTAATATTAAACTTTTTGTTTGAGCTTTTCCAATTCGTCTTTACTTTTAACAATAAAATCTATATTATTCGTATATTTTGAAGTGTTATTTATTAATTCTTCAATTACCGCTGAAATTAACTCAGAACCAGATTTCCCAGTACTTCCTGCGAATTCTTTTAATAAAGGCCCTTTTAAATCTTCGACATAAAAAGTAACACCCTTCGAGATTTCTTCCATCATCAATTGATATGCAAAATCTGCTCCTTTCTCACCTTTTATTAAAGGTTCATCAGGATCATCGAATGTATATGATACTTCCAGCCATTTATCTCCAGTTGTAGGTATCATACCATAAATATAGTCTTTAGTATAAATTAATAGTGGAGTTCCATTATCGAAAGAAGAATCTATAATTGTTTTAAATTCCTCACTCATTCTTCATCATTTTTAAATTTTATAATTTAAATTAATGTAAATTGATTAAATTAAGTTTTTTTTTTTGTATTTGAATTATAAAATTTTTATTATAATCTTTTCTTTTAAGTTTATGCTTAACATGAATTTAATAATTAAAGTCAGTGAAATTTTTTATGCGAAAGTTAGATTATAGACTTATAATCCCTGAAATACAAAATTGGATAAAAGATTATATAACTTCAATCAAAATTGATGGTGTAGTTGTAGGCATAAGTGGAGGTATTGACAGTGCAGTAACTACATCGCTATGTGTTAATGCTCTTGGAAAAGAGAATGTTATAGGGTTGGGGCTACCCTGTTCATCAATCCCACAAGATTTAGATGATGCGGAGGAATTAGCGGAAAATTTAGGAATTAAATTTATCAAAATAGAATTAACAAGTATTTATAATGAATTTATTAAAGTTGCATCTCCTCTAATTGAATCAAGTCAAATAGCATTAGCAAATTTAAAACCTCGACTAAGAATGATGTCAATTTATTTTATTGGTCAATCATTTGGAAAATTGCTTGTTGCGGGAACCAGTAATAGAACTGAATTGGTAATTGGGTATTTTACAAAATATGGAGATGGTGGTGTTGATTTTGAACCTATTGGTAGCTTATATAAGTGTGAGGTTAGAGAAATCGCAAAAATTCTAAATATTCCTAACCAAATCATTAAAAGACCACCAAGTGCGGGATTATGGGAAGGTCAAACAGATGAAGCGGAGATTGGAATATCGTATGATGATTTAGATGAAATAATTTATAGAATAGATTATAATTTATCTTTAAATGATTTAGATGGTGATAAGGTTGAAAAAACTCAGCAAATGATAAGTTTAGCAGAACATAAAAATAAAATGCCTCCTGTGTATAAAATTATTCAAGATTAGACTAAGATATTATCATTAGAGGAATGATTGTATTTTAAAAACTGAGGACAAAGAAATAAAGAAAGATTAAATATAATTAATTCAGAACTGTTTAAAAATGAGACATATTTAAATACTATTCTTTAGGTAGTTCGGTGCTAAGTAAGTTATGTATCGGATTTCTATTGGAATCGAACCAATACTTTATAAATATGACTTTTTATAATGATTAATAACTATAATTTATCTTAAAAAAAAAGAATTAATTTTTCCAACAATTTACAGAGAGAATATAATGTATTTGAAGAGAAAAATTGCAATTTCATTGATTTTTTGTTTACTTGTTCTGTCTATATTTACAGTAATACCATTAAGCAAAGCTGCGCCAATAGAATCTGGAATTGGTCATAAATTTTCAGAAGAATATTGGTCTATTTTATACGATTTTGCGGGGGGATATTTAGAAGAAGATTATAATCCTGGTCCTTCTCAAGGTGATGTTTCAGAGGGTTTAACAGATAATAATACTATTACAGACTCGAAATTCTTTATTGCTTGGAATAATATTCAAAATGTGCAAAGTTTATATATTGCTATGCAAAACTATACTTGGGATAATACAAATAGAACAAATTATGGATGTGCTCCTTATCAGTTATTAATACAACATTTTCGTCCTCCAGGTCAAACAAATATCCATATCTTTGTATTAAATACTTTTTTTGGATTACTTGCTTATAGAGAAGATATAGAAAATCCAGGGATTCCAGACATCCCGGATCAGAATGATAAGCTCTATATGGGATGGTCTTATTATTCAGAATATCATAAATTTATAACCAATTTAATTTTTTTGGTGAATGGAATACCAAGATATATGTGGTTTGACAATGAAACTAGAACTACAGCTTTTCCAATACCTATGGAAGAAACTGAACCAGGGATTTTTAAATATGGAATGTCTTACAAGAATATTTTTATTTTGTGGCAAAAAGTTAATGTTACTGAGGGTTTAGATAATACTGTAACTCAGGCTGAGATACTTCAGAACTGTTCTGCTTTTGCTCTTCTATCAGAGTTAAATTTTACTTATGTAATTTCACAAAAAGAAAGTACGATTCCAGGTTTTAATGAAATTAGTACTACAACTGAATATGATATTGGTGAAATCACAGATTTATGGGTAGTTGGTGATAATGGTACAGTGGCAGATAATTTTGGAGGTGAAAATATTTCTATAACAATACCAGTATCTACTAATATCGGATACTATAATGGAACCGCTGCTGCTGAAAGAATAAGTGGAAATTCTCTTATTCCAGGTTTCAGTCTTGCTGTAATTAATCATGTAAATATTATTGTTATGGATTTAGATAATTGGCAACATCAATTTCAATATTCAGGTAATACAGACTTTATTGATGAAAACAATAATACATTAGGAGCATCAGCAAAAAATATAACCGAAGCTAGTTATGATTTTATGGATGATCCTGCTTATAAAATCGATTTTGCTTCTAAACCTAATTATACTTTAAATGGAACTACTGAATATCCCGCACCAACTAGAGTGCTGAGGAATGATGCGATTCCAACACCATTACCATTGGGTTTCATGGAAAATTTATACATTCGATTAGTTTTAGCTGGTATAATAGCCAATTTAACGGGAAGTAAGCTTGCAGGACTTATTGGTTTTTTTAGTCCGTTTTTAGATGAAGCGAAATTTTTTTACTTAACTTGTTTTCCAGTTTGGTCTGGTAGCACAATTAATCAAGATCCTACCTTTACAGTATATGTTGAAGAAGAAGGTAGACGAATTTCTGGTTATGGACCTTTAACATTATTTTTGATAGGGATTTCAGGAATTTCACTAATAACATTTAGAATAAGTAAAAAGAAGAAATTCAAAATATAATAATATCCTTTTTTTTTTATTTTCAATTATTTTAATGATATATTATTTATTTATTAACTTAAATCATAAAAGAAATTTGTAAAATTATCATAATTTAATGATTAAGTTATAGACTTATAATAATTTATTGTTCCTATAGAATAAAGTGCTATTATTAAGTCTATAAGCTTGATATAACTCTTCTTATGTTGTTGATTTTTGAAGTTATATTATCTAATTGAATTCTCAGGTCATTGCTTTGTTTATTATATTCATTATCATTTATAGAACCCGTAGCAAAACTATTTTCAATTTCTTTAAAAAATTTTTCTAGTGAATATCGTTTTCCCTCAAGGGCAATTAATTCTTGATAGAGAGAATCTTTATCTGAAGGTAATTCATCTCCAACAGAGGATTCATCTTCATCAGCCTTAGTTTTTTCCAAGCTAGAATTACCAAATTCAACAAATGAAACTGTGTCAGTCTTAATTAGTTCAACTTTTTCTTCCTTCTTCTTTTTTTTATCATCTTTCTTTTTCTTTTCTTTTTCTGGTGTTTTGCTAAAGGTTTCATCCAGAGTTGGTAATTTTTCAGTTGTTTTTTCTCCCACTGATGAAAACACATTGAATAAATCAGTTCCAGTAGTTGGAATTGATTCTGCTTCAATTTCTTCAACACTTACAGGTGTAATTTTAGGTTTTTGAGCGATAACCTGAGGTTTTTCAATATCATTAGATTTTACTGTGATATCTGGTTTTTTAGCAAATTTTAAATCTTCTACTGTAAATGGGATTATCTTCTCTTCTTCAGTATCAATTTCTATAATTTCAGATATTAATTTGCTTTTTTTGGGTTTTTCTGGCATTTCTGTAAATTTTGGAGGTTCTGTATAATCTGAAGATTCATCAGATTCTTCAAGTATATCAGAGATTGATTGTAGTTTTTCAGGTAGATCTGAAATAATTTCTGATATAGGTTTAATATTAGATGATTCTGATTCTTCAAGAATATCTACAATAGATTCTTTCTCTTTAATTGACTCTGAATCAACTTCTGTTTCTGAAAATTTTGGTAAAGCTTCTAGGCTCTTAGATTCAGTGGTTTTATCTTGTTCAATCTCTAACTCTCCATCGAATGGTACTTTTAGTTTTTCTATTTCTTCTTCAATTTTCTGCTGAACCTGTTTGATTGAATTTAACTCAATCAATCCTTTTGGTTTTTCAATTTCTGTTTCTCCTGGGGCTCTAATATGTAGTGATTTTCCAGGTTTTCCAACAAGGGGTATTTTAATTTTAGGAGGAGGTAGTTTCACGTCTCTTTTAGGTGAAATTTTTTTTATTACCTTCAATGGAGGTCCTTTCTTAGAAATCTCGTCTTTTTTTTCCAATTCTGACTTTAAAACATCAATTTCTTGTTTAAGATCTTTGATTTCTTCTTGAAATTGTTTTGAAACCTTATTAACAATTTGATCAAAATCAACACTAGCTGTTTCTAAATCTTCACGTAACTTGTCAGTTGGGGATTCTTGATATTCTTCTTGAGATTCAATTTCTGGTAATTCTTCTGTAATATTAATTATTTTTTTTAAATATTCTGGTAATTCAGATTCTATAAACCATAGTTCTAATGTATCCCATTTTTCTAACTTATCATAAGTTTCTTCAAATAAACTAACATTTTCAATAACCTTGGGAGTATCGATTGTTACTATTGATTGAATCTTATCAATTAATTTCTCTCGAGCCTCTATCTCTTCATCTGGGGTAGGTTCTTGCTGTGTCAAGAACAAATAAATATCCTTAATCTCTTTAATTATTAATTCGAACTTTTCTTCTTCACTCATGGAGGATAATTTCAGTTTATAATTTAGCTATGTCATATATTTTATTTTTAAGTATTTAAAAACATTACACTAATATATTTTTTTCCGATATAAGTAAAGCGAATTTTTAAAATTATATCTATAAGCCAATGCTAAATAGAAAAAAATAAGAAACTTCAAGTAATAAACTTGATAATTATACCAATCCCAATAATTATTAAAATAATAGAAAATAGCAAAATTATTAGTATTCCAATAAGCTCTAAATTTTCAATCCATATTTCCCACTGAACTATAGTCAGAAAAAGAAGCAAAAAACCGACTACTATCAAAATTAGACCCACTACAAGTAAAATTATACTTACTTTCATACTCTTTACCAAAATTGCTCACTTCCTCTATGATTACAAATTTGATAGAATAACTAAATTAATAAAAATAATCAATTCATCTCTTTAAAAATATTCTAAATTTTATTTATGTTAATGAAAATAATTAAAAATTTTATTTATTACAATAAGAGTATGGATGATATAAAAAATATTATTGCCGAATTGGGAATTTCTTCCCTAGAGAATAATATTAAAATTGCAGGAGTCGCAGTTGTGTCCGATTCAGGAAAATTAATTTTTCAAACGAGCAATTGGGATATTTCAAATCAAACAAACATCATATTGAATGTCATTAAAGGAGACACTTCATTTGTTTTAAGCGATCTAAAATATTCTGTTATTGGTAGTACTACTGAAGGATTTATTGGAACAAGCGCCAGTGGGATGGGTTATATATTATTCGCTCCATTTGAAGGAGGTATGCTCGTAGCTTATGCCATGCCTCAAGCAGATCCCTCTAAAGCATTACAATTTCTCAAAAATTATGGAATACAATTGAATGGGAAGATATGATTGTAAAACATTTAAAATCTCGAATGAAAAGATTGATTTGAAATATATAACTCAAATAGAGAATAAATAATTTTAATATCTAATTTTTACCAATCTAAAAATTAATATCATTAATTATGATTAAAATATATGGTTTATTTTTTATAACTGTTAAAGGAAGTGGATGAGACGTAATGGAAAAGAAAAAAATTATAACCATTTTAGGAATGGGTCCCGGTAATGGAATGGGTATTGCAAGAAAATTTGGTAAAAAAGGTTTTACAATAGCTATGATTTCACGCAATGTAGAAAAATTACAAAATCTGCAAAATGAATTAAAAAAAGATGGAATAAATGCTTATTATTTTGCAGGAGATGCAAGTATAGAAGATTCATTAAAGAAGTCATTTCATGAATTAAAACAAAAAGTAGGAAACACGGATGTATTAATCTATAATGCTGCTCGCTTAAAAAGGAGAAATATCCTTAAAGAACGATTCGAATCTCTAGTCACGGATTTTAAAGTGAATGTAGCTGGAGTGTTAACTGCAGTTCAAGAGGTTCTTCCAACAATGTTAGCAAAAAAAGAAGGTACTATTCTTATTACAGGTGGTCATCTGGGCATTGAACCTCATAAAGAATTCGCGTCTCTTTCTATTGGTAAAGGTGCACTTATTAATTTAGTAAAAACCTTGGCAGCAGAGTTAACCCCCAAGAATATTCATGTCGGTTCTGTTATTATTTGTGGACTTGTTAAACCAGAAGACGAAAAATACAATCCTTCTGCTATTGCAGAAAATTATTGGAAACTATATAATCAGAAAAAAGAAGATTTTGAAGTAGAATTATTGTATTAGAAATCATTAAAAGTTTGCAGAATAAGTTATTGGTTTGATTGTCAAGAAAAAGTTTGTCAGGGAATCTTCAAATGGAAAATTAAAAAAAAATATCGGGGTTGCTACTAATTAAAACAAAAGAAGAAAAATTTTTAAAAAGATTATACTTCGAAGATTTCCCGTGCCTTTTCTTCTATAATCGAGTTATTCACTAAATCCCATATTTCTGAATAATAAAATTTTTTGTCATCTTTTACAATTAATGGTAAACTTTCAACACACGCACTCATATCACAATATAGACTATTAAAAGTTGGATTTTTCATCAAAGGATCATCAAAATCTTTAGGATCTTGATAATCTAAGATAATATAATCAACATTTTTATCTGAAAGCCATTTAATCAATAAATCACAGAAGAAGCACCCCTTTTTAACCACTATTTTAAATTTTGCCATAGATACAATACTAATTGATAATTATTTAAATCTTCTTTTAATTAATTATTATTCTTATCCTTAAAATCACAATACTATTAATTAAAACTTCTTAAAATAGAAATAGTTGGAAAGTTTAGCCAATTTCGTAATTTTTTAAACTAGATAATCACACACGACGACCCCTATGCCCACCTTTTCTACGGCAGTGATCATGTGATTTAGGAGTGACTTCTTCAATCTTACCTACTTGAAGTCCTGAACGGGCGAGCGCTCGGATGCATGCTTGGGCACCTGGACCAGGAGTTTGTGATTTATTTCCCCCAGGTGCTCTAACTTTGATATGTATACCTGTGATACCTTTATCTCTGAGTTCATTAGCAACACGGAATCCTGCTTGCATTCCAGCATAAGGATTTGATTCATCTCGATCAGCTTTAACAACCATACCGCCTGAACATTTTGCGAAAGTTTCCGCACCGCTGAGATCTGTAGCGGTTACAATGGTATTATTGTAAGAACTGAAAATATGTACAATTGCCCATTTAATATCTTTACTCATTCTTATTACCTACTATGATTTTTCTTTTGCTACGGATAATGGACTATTCGGGGTGAAGTCAATCATGTCTTCTTCTTCTCTTTTTACAATGTAGGAAGGGGCATTAATTTTTTTTCCTTTAACTTGAATGTGTCCGTGGGTAATGTATTGTCGTGCTTGATAAACTGTACTAGCAAGACCTTTTTCATAAACAAGGGTTTGTAATCTTCTTTTTAGAACATCTTCAACAGTTAAAAGGAGAACATCTTCAAATTCTGCTTCTGATCCAATAATTCCGAGACGATTTAATTTTTTAATGAGAGTTTGTTGTACTTCTAATGCTTCTTCTTTAGATAATGTCCTTGATTGTCGAGCGATATTACGCCAGTTTGCTAGCATCGTACGCATTTTCCAATATTCTCTCTTGTTTCTCAGTCCATATTTTCCAAGAAATTCGAGTTCTTCCATTATTCGATCTTTTTGAAAAGGATGTTTTGGCTTTCTAAATTTTTTTTTTAAACGTCTTGGATCTCCTATAATATTTCACCTTCAGATTATTTTTGTAGTTGTTTTTTAATTTGTTTCTTTCTTACAACACCAACTACTAATCCATGACGGCCAGTACTTTTTGTTTTTTGCCCTCGTACTTTTAGTCCTAAACGATGTCGAATCCCTTTATAATTTTTCATTTTTTTCATTCTATCTATGTCTCTTTTGACGGTAATTTCCAGTTTATTGCCAATGATATGGAGGTCTTCACCAGTACGTAAATCTTTGGGTCTATTTACCATCCAATTGGGAATCCCATTATCAATTGGATTTAGGATTATCTGTTCAAGTTGATTTAATTCCTTTTCTGAAACAGCACCAATTCTTGTATTTGGGTTAATACCCGATACTTTTGCAATAGCTTGGGCGAATCTTCTACCTATTCCGGTAATTTGTGTTAATCCATGCTCAATTTTAGCATTACCATCTACTTGTGATCTTAAGGTACGAAAAAATACCTTTTCTCGGAAATTTTTCGGTCGAATAGCAGATAAAGAACTCATAATAATAATTTCAAATTATAAAATATGTTTGTAAGAAAGAATTATTAATAGAATTTTAATTTTTTGAATAAACAATTTTAGTAAAATTTTGCTTTATAAAAATAGGAAAAAAAAAATGAGACTATACTCTTTTTTTAAACTTACCACTCAACTTAATAGCTAATGAATCCAACTGGTTTGCCGTAGAGGACACTTGTTCCATAGTACTCGCTTGCTCTTCAGTAGCAGACGTAACCGCTAAGAGTGACTCAAATTGATACTCGATTTGGGACAATATTTCGTTAATTTTTGTGTTAGAATCAGAAAGAGCTGCTTTTGTCTCGGTTGCAAGTTTTCTCACCTCGTCCGCTACAGCAGCAAATCCTCTCCCGTTTTCCCCTGCTCGACTAGCTTCGATTTTGGCATTGAGGGCGAGTAAATTCGTTTGATCGGAAATCTCTATGATAAGTTGGAGTATTTTATTGATGTAATCGGAGGAATTTTTCATAGCTCTCCCATTCTCGAGTACACTGTTTACAGTTGAACTTATTTCTTCGGATGCGGAAGTAACTTCTTCAGAACTGGAAGCCAACTCCGTTGCCATAGAGGAGACCTCCCCCGCAAGATTTGAATAATTTTTTATGATCCTTATTACATAAAAAAAGATAAATAAAACTAGTCCTATTCCCGTTCCCAAAGAAAAAATGGTATAAGGGATACTAGGATCATCAATTGGAGCCAATATAAGTCCGAATGTGACAACTGGTAATAAATATACATATCCTATCACCATTAGTGTTAATACCTTAAATTCTAAGGATTTTAACGATATCTTGAAAATTAGAATAATTACTGTATAAATCAAGAGAAAAACGACAGGTTGAAGCACTATGCTTAATATTGCGGTGGATATTTCTTGAAAGAAAATTCATTATCACCTCGAGTTTAATAGAATGTAGAATAATTTTAAAAAGTATATTAAAATTTTTATATATAAACCTATGTAAATACATAAAAAGGTCATGGTTTGTGTTTTTTTCATTTTTTTTTTTAATAATTAATTGGTGAAAAAACTCAATGATCTGATTCTCTCGTTTTATTCAAATTTTTGGTTTAGAAAAGTTATTTCTTAGCAAAAAGATGATATTTCTAATAGATATAGGATATAAACAGCATGGAATATACTTATAATTCAATATTCTTTAACTTTTCTAATTTTTACTGATAAGAAATCGCTTTATACAAAATATAACCATAATTTAAACAAGTTTTATTATAGTTGTTTAATAATCATTAATAATCGTAATAAAAATGAAAACCTACTGGTAGAATATACAGAATTTAATAGCAAATTTTTGGTTTTACCTAAGAATTAGGTGATAGATTACTAAAATTCTTTAAATTTTTGAATATCAAAATTTAATAATATGGAATTCTTTTGTTTTCTTCCATTTTTGAATTAATGTGCTTTTTGCTCGTATTTTTCTTGGAACCCGCGATTCTTTGCAAAAGTGGTAAGCCAGGTTTCACATCTGCTATCGGTTTGGATTCAATTAACTTATTATTAATTAGTTCATTATAAAGTTCTTTACCTTTTTCAGTTCTAATAAGTACGGTATTCCATCCTGAGGGAGATCCTATAGATCCAATTGAAATATCAGCTGATTCCGAAGTTAAATCATAACATATCTTACAGTCTTCTCGAGCTAAATGAGAGATTTCTTTAATAGGCACACTTAATTCATCTCCTTTATTCGTATAGATAAAAAATTTTCCTTTATTGATATCCATCTTTTTAACATTTTTAATATCGACCTTTGCTTTTTCACAGATTTTTAAAAGCGATTCATAAGAAAATGATTCCATGCAAAATATTCCAATTCTATATTCGATATTATTTAAGGATGGGAATCCGATATTATAAATTTTGGATTTTAGAAGTGCTTGCATTTGACAAGGTACGCCTACTACAGCAATTTTTTTACTCTTAAGCTCGGGTAGGTTAAGTATTTGTAAATTAGGATTATTTACATATTTAGTTCCTGCAGTAGAAACGATTTCTTCTTTGTTTTTGAGTAAAATTGGTTCTGGACGCCATAAAGTATTGCTCATTTTCGCTCCTAATGCAAAATCAATTTTCTTACTATCAAAAAGATAATGGATGCAAGTACTTGAAATCCCTCCATCTTGGCATATATCTGAAATGTCTTTGATCTTTGTCCTTGCTGAATACGCTTCAAGAAAATGTCCTACTTTCGAATATTCTTTAATTTCAGTAGAATTTTCTTGAGTCATATTTAATAATCTTTCTGGGAGATATGTTCTAGGACACACAAAATAACATAATCCGCAACGTATGCATTTATCTTCATCAATTTTTCCGAAACCATTATATATTTGTAGGCAATTTACTGGACAGATTCCAGCACATAAACCACAACCTGAGCAGATTTTAGAATCAAAAATTACCTTTACAGGCTCATATATTGGTTTTAATTTTGATATCTCGATATCATTAGGAGTAATTAAAAAGTCTTGAAATATGAGTTTTTCTGGCGTATTTTCATCTCCTTCAATTTTTTCATTGATTTCTTCTACAATTACAAGTTTTTCATTTTTGAGCAATTCTAACAAGCTCAAAGTCTTATTTAAATCAATACTATTATGTTCTGAATAGTTAATAAGAGTATTAAGATTACTTTCTGAATTTTCTTTTAAAAAATTAAATAGTGAATATTTGGATTTTTCTTCATCTAACATAGTAAGAAGAATAAATTCATATTGAGTTTCATCATAAATTCCAGCATCTAAAATATCTTGTTTCGCATCAATTAATGCTCGAATTCGATATGAATCTAAAGCATCCGCTACATTCTTCAGAAATTCCCATGAATAGTTTTCTTCAAGGCTCATATTCATACATATTATTTTATTAAATTCAAATTATTCCGAAAACCCTTGCAATGGGTTAGTTCCTTTTCAACCAGAATTTTTTTGAAAAGATCATTCTATTTCGGATTTTTTTTTGGTATAGGAGGGAGGGCGTGAATTTTTTTGGAGATGTCTTCAACAGAATTTATGAATCTTTCAACATCTGCAGCAGAACAAAAATATTGTTGAACTCTATCTTCAGAAATACCTTCATGTTTTAACAATTTCTTCAAAGTAAGAATATGTTGATAAGTATTTATATTACCATTACCAAATTCACATTCTCCTTCTTTTCAAGAAATTATTGCGACACCATCTGCGCCATTTAATAAAGCTTCCATTAGTAAATGAATTCCAATTCTACCAGTGCACCTTACTCTAATGAGATGAAAATCTGTAGAATATGATTTTCTTGTAGTGCCTGTTAAATCTGCTGCAGAATACCCTCATTTATCACATCCAAAGGCAATTATATTTCTAGTACCATTATCTTTTATTTTACTCATTATTCATGGCCTCTATTGTGTTTATTCTTCAATACTCCCAGTGAGCTTTTCCTCAGTTCCTAACTCGCTACTACTAATACCCTTAATTTCTTGAGAAAATTGCTTATCACGATAATATTTCAAGTCTATAGCTCTTGCTGGACAAGAGGATATACATACACCGCATCCCTTGCATTTTAAATCATCAACCACAGCAATTTCATTCTGATTGACTTTTATTGCTCCATAGTTGCATAGTTTCTCACACCTATGACATCCCATACAAAGGTCTTCATCTACTTCAGCAATTATTAATTCCTGTTTTATTGTATCATGAGATAATATAGTAGATGCTTTACTTGCAGCTGCTAAAGCGGAAGATACTGAATATGGAATATTTTTTGGGCCAGCAGCACATCCAGCAATATAAATTCCAATATCTTTTGTTTCTTGTGGGCTTAAACAACCATGGATTTCTGAAAGAAAACCGCTAGGTCCTTTACTTAGTCCCAATACTTCGATGATTTCTTCAGTTCCTTTAGAAGGAATCATTCCTGTTGATAATACTACTAAATCAGCATTAATCTTCACAATTTCACCAGTTAAGGATGAATATGCTCTAACTTTTAGTTTATTTGTTTCCTTATCTTCTATTATTTCACCTACTTTTCCCCTAATCATTCTTATACCTGACTCTCTAATTTTTCTATAATATTCCTCATTTCCTTTATCTGTAGTTCGAATATCAATATAGAACATTATTACATCCATATCAGGATATTCCTGTCTGAGGAGCTGGGCGTTCTTAAGTGAAACATTACAACAAACGAAAGAACAATATGGATTAGCATTAATATCTCTAGACCCTACACATTGAATTATTACTACAGTATTTGGTATTTCTCCATTAGAAACACGATAAACATGTCCTCCTGTAGGCCCAATAGGACTTAACATTCTCTCTAATTCTATTTGGGTTATTACATCAGGATAATATCCATAGTTATATTCATTAGACTCCCAAATTGGATATTCGTCCCACCCAGTAGCAATAATTACTGCACCGACTTTTACATCAATATATTCTGCTTCTTGTTCAAAACTAATTGCTTCAGCTGGACATGTTCGTTCACAAGTTTTACAATCAATACATACACTTCTATCCATAACGGCTAATTTTGGAACTGCCTGAGGAAAGGGTATATATATAGCACCTCTTTCACCAATACCTCTATCAAACTCACTAGGTACTTTTATTGGGCATTTAGTTGTACATAAACCACATCCAGTACATTTGCTTTCATCAACATATCGAGGATTTTTCCTTATTTTAACATTATAATCCCCAGGGATGCCATTAAATTCAATAATATCACTATACGTATATAAGTTGATGTTAGGATGTTTTGATGCATTTACCATTATGGGTGCTAAAACTCATATACCGCAATCATCCGTTGGATATATTCTGTCTAATTGTGCCATTTTTCCACCAATCGTCGCTTCTTTTTCCACTAGATAGACAGGTATTCCTTGATTAGCTAAATCTAAAGCAGCATTCATTCCTGCAATTCCTGCACCCACAACTAAGACAGCTCTTTCTACGGGAATTTCTTTTCTGGGTACCAATTCTAACTGTCGAGCACGATTAATTCCTGCTTTAACTAATCTTATAGCTTTCTCTGTAGCTTTTTGTCGGTCATCCCTATGTACAAAAGAGCATTGTTCTCTTAAATTGACCATTTGAAAATAATATGGACTTATTCCGGCTTCAACTAAAACTGCTCTATAGGTAGGTTCATGAATTTTTGGTGTACATGCTGCTACTACTACTCTATTTAAATCTTGTTCCAGAATATCATTTCGGATTATATTTTGTCCTGGATCGGAACACGTAAAGGAATTTACTTTGGCAACTACTACATTTGGGAGATGCTCAATTGCATCTTTAACAGCATCACAATCAACAGAGGCTTTAATATTTACTCCTCACTCGCATACATAGACTCCTATTCTAACAGTGGTCTGACTTTCAGACAATTATTTCACCTTTTTGTAAATCTTCACCATACTTTTTAGTTAATACAAAATATAACATTAAATCTTATTGCGTAAAGAAATTATAGAAATAATTTATTTTTTCTCATTAGTTTTCATAATATTGATTTTGATAATAGAATTATCTAAAAATTAGAAATTTCTATATATTAGATTTAAAGAAGATGGTTTTAGTTGATTGTCCTTAATTTTGATTATCGATTTAAGATCTTCTCGTGAATTTTTTATT
Source organism: Promethearchaeota archaeon (assembly GCA_048937405.1). Lineage (GTDB taxonomy): Archaea > Asgardarchaeota > Lokiarchaeia > Sigyniarchaeales > SOKP01 > Loki-b32. The sequence goes on along the minus strand of JBHLNF010000002.1, from coordinate 546,195 downwards.
GAAAAAATAATTATTTAGTAATATGTCAGAGTCAAAAGAAGAGAAACAAAAAGAAGATTTTGCTAAAGAATTTATGGCTGAAGAAGGTTTAAAAGGGAAAGCAAGAAGAATTAAAATTATGAAAATCATTGATATGGTTGGATATGATAAAAGGAAGGTTAAAACAGCTTTAGCTAGATCTACAATAGTTGAACGAATTCAACATGAATAATAACAATTTATAAAAAAATTATTTAAAAATATCTTCAAAGTGTTTAAAGATATAATTAATCTAAATCCAAAATATTAACAATAATCCTAAACTGATCAAAGGAATATAATTTTGCTTGATATTGAGCTATTTAGAAATAATATTAATGAAATTATTGAATCAGAGAAAAAAAGATTTAAAGATCCATCAAATGCCGAAAGAGTTTTAGAATTTGATACAAAATGGAGGAATGCTTTACAAGAGATTGAAGAATTAAGGAAAGAAAGAAATAAAATTTCAATTAAAATTGGGGAATTCAAAAAATTAAGAGAAGACAAAAAAACAGAAGATGCAATTAATAAATCAAAAGAAATTAAAGAGAGAATTGATAGCTTAGAAAAATCAAAAGGAGAATATTTGGAATTACGAGAAAAACATCGCTATATGGTGGGTAATATTTTACATGAATCTGTTCCTTTTGGTAAGACAGAGGAGGAGAATAAAATTGAAAAAATTATAGGAGAAATACCTAAATTTGATTTTCAACCACTTTCTCATGTAGATTTAATTTCTAGAATTAGTGGAGCCGACTTAAAAAAAGCTTCAGAAATAGCAGGGTCAAGATTTTACTATCTAAAGGGAGATTTAGTTTTATTAAACTTAGCTCTTCTAAAATATGCGCTGGACAAGTTAATAAGTAAAGATTATATTCCTATGTGGACTCCATTCTTTACCAAGCACGAGGTAATGAAAGCTGCTGCAGAATTAGCAGATTTTGAAGAACAATTATATAAAATCCAAGATGAGGATCTATATTTGATTGCCACCTCTGAACAAACATTAGCTGCTTATCATTACAATGAAATTATTGACCCTGAAATTTTGCCTATCAAATATGCTGGTATTTCTTCATGTTTTAGAAGAGAAGCAGGATCTCATGGTAAAGATACTCTAGGAATATTTAGAGTTCATCGATTTGAAAAAGTGGAACAGTTTATTTTCTGTAAACCAACAGATTCATGGAAATTTTTTGAGGAACTAATTTCAAATTCAGAAGAACTATTTAAAGAATTAAAAATCCCTTATCGAATTGTTAACATAGCATCTGGTGAATTAAATGATAATGCTGCAAAGAAATATGATTTAGAAGCATGGTTTCCTGCTTCTGAAACTTATCGTGAATTAGTATCATGTAGTAATTGCTTAGATTATCAAGCAAGAAAATTAAAAATTCGGATGGGAAAAGTTGGTATCCAGCAAGCTAAAGAGACGATTCATACATTAAATTCAACTGCAATAGCTACTGAACGTACTATTTGTTGTATACTTGAAAATTTTCAAAATGAGGACCATTCAATAACAATACCTGAAATTCTTCGTCAATACATGAATGGTAGAAAGATTATTAAAGCAGTAAAATAAAACATAATAGAAAATAAAATGATTGAAACAGATTTAGATGAGTTTGAAGACTTTTATAAGAATAAAATTAATTCTCAATTCTTTAAAATTAAGAAATTTACTTTAAAATTTCTTCAAGATATACAAGAGAATTTAATTGAAATAAAAGTATGTTTAGATCATTTTTTAGAAACTGGGAAAGAAAAAATCGACCAAAAAGCTCAAAGATCTTTAAAGTTTTTTTCTGATCGGATAAGAAAGGAAATTGATGAAATTCAAATCCCTGAGGAGGAAGTCAATTATGATAGCATTTCAGAACTACTAAATTCGATAAAGAAATTGTTTACAAGTATTAATGAAATTGCTAGAAAATCCTTACCTAAGTTTCATAAAAAAGTACAAGCGGAAATTAAAGAATTAAATTATCTTACTCGTAAATTGGGAAAAAAACAGGCACAATTAGATGAATTTATGAGAAAAAAATATACCGATGTTAAAGAAGCAGAGGATTTACTTAAAAAATTACCTAAACTCTTCCAACTTAAAGAGAATATTGAACATGCTAAAATAAATTTAGATGAGTTTGAAAAAGAACTGGAAGAGAGAAAAAAACAACAGGATGAATTAAACTCAGAATTAATTAATATAGAAAAGAATGAGTTTTTTAAAGAACTAGAAAACAAAAAGGAAGAATTATTTCAATTACAAATGTCTATTAATGATGAAATTGGCTTTAAAAAAGCTCTAAAAAAGTTTAAGTTTGAGTTAGAAAAAGGAATAATCAATATTCCCAATATTGATACTAATTATTTAAAAGATTTCTTAAAAAATCCTATAAAAGTACTCATCAATGAGCGCAAGGATTTGCCAAATTTCACTACTCTTATGGTACAATTACGGCATGTCTTAGAAGAAAACAAATTAAATCTTAAATCAGACACTAAACAAAAGACAATTGAACAAATAAATGCAATTTTCGAAGAGAAACTATTACAAACTAATATTGATATCTATCTCCAACTTAAAAAAAAAATAGATGAACTTGAGAAAAAAATTGGAGAAAAAGGATTAATTCAAAAAGTGGAGGAGATTAAAAATCAAATCTCCTCAAATACACTGAAACTTGAGCATGTGGAAGTAGATTTCAATAGAAAGAATAAAGATTATATCAGATATCTCAATGCTCTTAAATCTGAAAGAGAAGAGTTTCAGAAGTTAATAGGAGATATCTTGAAAGAAGAACTTAAAATAAATATAACCTTTTCGTTTTAGATTATTATTCTCTTTCGGTTAATTCAAAAGTTCTATTATTAAACTGGTTTTTTTTCTTGAGTGATAATCTTAAGTTCTTTTTCAAAAACTTAAATACATTTGTATGAGTTAGATTAAAAATTTTTAAATATTCATAAGCTAATACTAAATCTTGTTTAAGATCAATATCAAAACCTGCTCTAAAAGAATCATATATAGCAATTTTGTCAATTCCCTTTGCCAATGCATTATTAAATTGAGCAATTAACGAAGGAATATGTGGGTCCGAAAAATAAGAATTAATAATATCTGGAGGATTCCTACCCAGTATGGAAATTCCAGCAGAATGAATAGCAGGACATATGACCATTTGATTCTTGGTAAGAAGATTATTGATATCATAGAAATTCTTGACAGTAATTAAAATTAAGTCGAGAAATGAGAATATAGTTTGGGTTGCATTATATTTGTTTATAGCAATATTATTAAGATCTTCGATCACTTTATCAAATGATTTAGGGGGGGCTGTTATTTTTTCCTTAATTCCAATTAAATTATAATTATTTGCTAGTTCTAATATTTCATCAGTATTGCAATAAACAATAATTTCATCATAACATTTTACTTCAGATAGTATATTCCCCAGATCTTTAAACATTGCTAATGTTAATTTGATAAGTTTATCCGAAGAAAAACAATCTCTAAGGCGAGATTTTGTTCTTGATAATGGTGCAACTGGAATTAATAAAATACTCATATTTGAAAATTATCGATATTTGATATACCGTATAATATATTAACCTTAATTAATAACAAAGTATAATTTAAGTTTTAACAAAATTGAGAATTTTTTGTCTAATTTAAATTCCAATTACTATTTTATTATATAAAAAATAAATTTTTGGTTAATTATTGTAAGAATATAGGAAAAAAACTTCAGAAGTTAAAGTCTTTCATTTGAATTAAAATTTTTTTTGGAATTATTGAACTTATTTAAATTTATTGAGAATTTGAATTGATAAAACCTCAAATGCTTTATCGACATTTTGATCCAGTTTTGCAGAAGTCTCAAAATACTCAACACCTAATTCTTTAACCTTATTATTTATCATATCTGCATTAATCTTTCTAGGAAGGTCTTTTTTGTTTCCAACTATAATATATGGAATATCTCCACTTAATTCTTTTAGCTTTGAAATCCAAAAATCTAACTGTTCAAATGATGAAGTACTCTCTAAGCTAAAAATAACCATTGCTCCAACAGCTTGAACAAAATAATATTCGTTGCTGAATAATTTGTCTTGTTGTCCTCCAATATCCCAAAAGTATAATTTGAATCCCTTTTGTTTAATATCTTTCTTTAAATTTGGATTTATTAACTCTAACTTATTAATTACTTTGCTTAATTCAATTTCTTTAATTAAGAAGTTAGCCCCAATCGTCTGGTGATATTCATCACTAAATTGATTATCAACATATTGAGCTAATAAACTAGTTTTACCAACCCCTGCATCTCCACAAAGGATTACTTTTCCTCGATAAGACAACTAATTTAACCCTCTAATTTGTTTTTAAGTTTAAGATTTATTTATTTAGTTTTGATTTGAATTTATATTTTTTTTAGAAATGTGTTTTACCTATTTTTATTTATTCTTTATATTTCATGTGAATATCATGGTTTTTTTGTAGTTAATTGTATTAGTTTGCATTCACTAGTAATAAAATGTTTAAATAGATGCTCATATCCTATGAGCTGTTTTGTAGTACCGTTTTCTAACCATAATCCAGAAGTATATTCAGGTGCCTCTCTTACACTATCTAATGTGGTGAGTAAGAATTGATTATCAGTTATTAACAATCCAAAAGGAATAACACTATCTCCTTCAATTGAATGGACAGTTATTGAAATTTTCAATAGTTTTTTAATTTCTTCTTTTAAACTTTCATTATATTTTAAAGCTATGATAATCTCGATATTAGATGAAAATTTTTTATTCCATAGTTCCTTTAGAACCCAATCATACCCTCCTAATTCTTGCATTAGTAAATCTGGTGTTACAATGAAAAATATTTTCTCATTTGCTGAATTTATTAATTCTTTAACCTTCTTTCGAATTTTTCCCCTTGAATTTATAGCCCATACTCTAGGTTCTGATTCTTCTTTATTAATCTCTAATTCCGCAATGACTTTTTCGAGTAGTAAAGTATCTTCTATTTTTGTCTTGTAATCATCACGGATTACTTTAAAGATTCTTTCTATAGGTATTACTTGATAATTAGCACCCCTCTTTATTGGTTCTTTTTGAATAAAACCTTTCTCAATTAATCTATTTAGAGAATCATAAACTCTTGCTCTATCAACACCAGAATTTTTCGCGATATCTGCAGGGCTAAGTATCTTAAACTTACATAATGTCAATAAAACCTTAGAATCATTTTTTGTAAATCCCAATGATTGAAGTGAATCTTCGATTTCAGTACTACTAATTTTTTTTGAACCAGACATGAATATTGAAGATCTATTGAAATTATCTAATTATTTATATTTAATATCCTAATCTAACGAATAATATATTAATTTTTAGATTTGAAAAAAAATGTAAAACATCAAGATTTTAAGTTTTGACATTTTTAGTTTTAAATTTCTTTTAATTAGTACTTTAATACTGTAAAAAATAGGAAAAATTGATTTAATTTATTTTTTATAGGGAATTGTCTATTGAAATTTTGATAACCGTAAAAATACAAAAAAAGTTATACTCAGCGCTATAGGAGGTTAAATATTAAGTTTTTTTGATCCCCGAATCATTAAACTTTTTATAAATTTTAATTAGTGATTAATAATATATCGATTAAAAAAATTGAAATGCTACCAATAGTAAAATTTCAAAAAATAAAGAAACAACTGCTTTACCTAATAAAAATTAGATTTTAATTTTAGTCGGAAAAATTAATATCAAATTAATAAAACGATCTCATTTTCGATTTAGTATGATCTCTTCAAGAAAATTCTCGAGATGATGATTATCATTGATTTGAATCATAACATTTATATAATAGAAATGTGTAGTTATACTTAATTAACATCTAAAAAATAAACTAAAATAAACAATTTGTGGAGGAATAATAATGGCTAAAAAGAAAGCTCCAGCTAAAGCAGCAAAAAAGAAATCTGAAGGATATATTGCCAAGGCACCCATCAGAAGATTAATGAAAAAAGAAGGTGCAGACTTAGTTGCTGCTGAAGCTCTTGATAAATTAATTGATTTTCTTGAATCAAGTGCTGCTACAGCAACTAAAGACGCAATTAAAATATGCAAAACTGATAAACGTAAAAGAGTAACTGCTGCAGACATTCGTAATGCAACAAGGTAAATCCTTTACATTTTTATAATTTAAGATTTTTTTTTCTTTTTTTATCTTTTAGAAGTTATCAAAAAATTCTCTATTGAGATAGTTTTTAATAGAACCCTCTAATTTTTTCTTCACAGAATCCAAACCTTCGGGTAAAGGACGAGTCTCACCTATAATATCTATAAATCCAAGTTCAGTGCCATATCGAGGTACTATGTGAATATGTAAGTGTTCAATACTTCCACCTGCATATTTTCCTTGATTTAAGCCTATATTGTAGCCTTTCGGATTATATAAATCATTTAATAATAATTGGATTCCCTGAATTATTCTTGTAATATGAATGAGTTCTTCCTTGGTAAGTTCAAGAAATTTAGTTATATGTCTTTGAGTGACAATTAACAAATGAGCAGGATTAAAAGGGTATAAATTCAAAACAATAAAACATAAATTATCTTCATAAATTTTTAGGGATTTAACCCTAACATCATTGTCTCTCACTGAACAAAAAATGCACTCTACATTAGGTTTTGCTTTTCCTTGAACATAATCTAATTTTCCTAATGCTTGTAACCACTTTTTAAAAATTAATATTCGCCTCGTATTATAGGTTCACAATTATGTATAGAGAGAAAAATTGGAATCATCAGTAAATTCTTTAGATTTCATAAAATCTTCTGGTTTTATCTTACCTTCGCAATATTCTCCAAGGATAATATTACTATAAGTAGCACAGTTAAAAACCTTACGAATGCTCTTATAAAATGAATTTTTCGAAAAGTATTCATCTTTATTTAAAAAAATTTGATCTGTTATTTCATATCTGTGATTTTTCATGTCAATTCGATAAAAAACATCCTTTAAAAGAAATGATTTTCTTAAATCCATGAAAAAGTTCATTTTTTTGGGATCTTCCAAAGAATTTAATGCTTTTATATGGGGTTTTGAAATTTGAACTCCTAAACTAACAACTATTAGTTGTTTTTTCTTAGGTTGAATTACTACCATATTCCTTCCAATTTGGCGTCCTAAAGGATCTTTTCCGGGAGGAAATACAAATTGAAATCCAAACTCAATTTTGGGATCTGAAATCTTTCCTCGTAACAATCCCTCATCTAACAAATAGTCTTGAATTAGTTGTTGGATATTGTGTTTTTCACTCGACATTATTTTCAGTATAGTAAAAAATGAACTGAATTTTATATTATTTTTCCAAGTTAAGATGTATAATTTGGCTTTTTTATTTATATAAATAATTTAATACCTAATATTTACCTTTCGGTCTAGGTTGAGGTTTAATTCCTGCTTCTTCCAGTTTTTTTATGTTATTTGCTAGCTCTTCCAACGGTGTACAATATACAACTTGTAAGGAATCAAGTTCGATATAGATATTCCCTACAATACCTAATCCCATCAATTGATTATCTTTATCAACAAACGTATGATCAATGTTCATTTTAATTGCTTTCTTACCACCTTCTATTTCAACCAGTTGAGGTTGACAAGCTGTAAATCCAGTACCTCGATTTTTAAGAAGATAATTCATTAAGGCATAGTCTAGCTCATCATTAATTTCTCCTCGTTCTTCGAGGATCTTAATCACACTTGGATTCATCATTTTTACGGAAAATAAAATTTTCTTTTTATAAATAAAAACGGTATAATTAATTTTTATTTTTTTGGTTAACATAATAAAAAAAATATAAAGTAAAGAATTGGTTAAAATTTAACTAATCCTTTTCTTCCAAAAGAACCTCATCAACACTATGTAAGGCACAATTCATTGAATCTAATGAATCAGTAATTTCATCAAGAGAAAGATTCGTTCCTTCAATATTCATGTGTAAAGAGGCTGTTTTTTGATCTAATTCATCAACTTTGATGCGAACTCTTGTTACTCCATTAATTTTCATTAAAGTACGCGCAACTAGATCGACTCCCGGTTTATGAGGTTTTAAAATATCGAGATAATACTCTACTTTCATTATTTTATATTAAACCCTTAAGTGTAATTATTTCAAAATAGTTTTAATGGATATTTTATTAATAGTTTATTAATTTTTTTTAAGTTTATAAAAGTTTCTTAATTTCTTCTATTAATTTTTTCGGTATTTCATTTTCTTTTATTATTTTATCAGCCTTTTTAAGGGTTTCAACTTTTGCTAATTTTGTATGAGTAGCTATTGAATATGCACCTACATTGATAGCTGCTTCTATGTCACGAATAGTGTCTCCAATAACTAATATTTCGTCGGGATTTACTTTTAAGTATTTGCAAATATAATTTAAATGATCTGGATGAGGTTTTAAATTGGATGTATTATCTCTTCCCACAATAAGACTAAAGTAGTGTAACAGGTTCACCTTTTTGAGAGAAACTTCGGCATTTCTTTTGGTATTAAATGTAAATATTGCTTGTTTTAGATTATTTCTATTTGCATATTCTAAAACTTGATCAATTCCATTGATCATTTCGGCACCCAAAGCAGCTTCATACTCTATTTTAATTATCTCGCTGTCTACTTCGTCAATAATTTCATCTATTTTATTTTGGTGGAAGCCTTCTTTTTCGAAAAACTCTCTAGCATATTTTATATTTTCTAAAATGGAAAATTTAACTGTCAGGAGCTTTTTAGGAACTCCATACTTTTTTAAAATTTCGATTGCATTTCTTCGCGCTCTTAGATAATCGATTTTAAAATGAATTAGTGTGCCGTCTAAATCCCAAACAATTGCTTTAATAGGTTTATTCTTTTGCATCTAATATTCTAAATCTGTATAAATCGGACCGCGAGGTGTGAGTTCTGATTTCTTTAATTTTACTTGATTGATTGTAAAAACTCCAAACTCTAAATCCTTGTTGTCATTAATTAAATTCTTAAGTGAATCAAATGTTTTATAATTTATTTTATCTTTTTTGAGTCTAGCAATTGTAAGATGAGGTTTGAATTTAGCTCTTTTATCACGATCAATTTTTAATTTATCAAAAAGAAAATCTTCGATTGTATCTTTAATATTTTGTAAAAATTGAATATTTCCAAGAAGTTTTATCCATAAAACAGAGAATCTATTAAATTGTCCGACTCCCTTTAGTTTATATTCAAGATTTTTACCCTGAAATAATTTATCATTAATTTCTTCTTGTAAAATAGAATAAATTTTAGGTGCTAAGGCTTCAGGGACATTTCCTAAAAATTTAATGGTCATATGAAGATTTTCAGGTTCAACAAGTTTAATCTTTGATTGATTTTGTTTTAATCTTTGAGTGAATAGGATTATTTTTTCAATTGTTTCTTTATCTTTTAACTCAATAGCTATAAATGATCTGATTGAATTCATTTTTCTTCCCAATAGTTATAAATTCTCCATTTTTTTTCAGTTAATTGTTTTTTATGTTCAGGAATAATATGAATATCTTTTAAATCTTCTAAGGAGGAAGATTTTATAATCTTGATTATATCTTTTAAAAAGAGTATCATCATTTTGGCTCTTGTATTCGCATCAGCAGAAGCATTATGAGGAAGTAAAATCATTCTAATGTCTTGCTGATTTTTCTTTATATTTTTTAACCTTTCAAGAGTTTTAGAATCAATAGGTTCAATTGGAAATACATCAAAAGCAATATTAATCTGTATTTCTTTACTTTCTAGCATGTTTAATAGAGTTTCTAAATCTAAAACGCCTCCTCGAGCCGTATTTATAAGCAATGCTCCTTTTTTCATTAAACTTAAAAGATTTCGACCTACAAACTTTTCAGTATGTTTATTGAAAGGAATATGTAAAGTTATTATATCTGAATCTTTAAATATATCTTGAATATCTTCTTTAAATTCGATTAAAGGAAAATTCTTCTCAAATACTTTTTGTTGTTCAATATCATGGTATTGAATTCTAATATCCCAAGAATATAATCTTCTAACTAATTCCTTCCCAATTTCACCCAATCCAACAATACCGAGAGTTTCATCAGTAATGACAGATGATAATGATTGATCTAAATCCCATTTATTACCAGAAGTCCATTGTTCATTCCACACATAAGAATGCAGATCGATTAAATTCCTTAAATTAGCCATTATTAATGCGATAGTATAATCTGCAACAGTTGCTTGAAGTACTCCAGGTGTATGAGTAATTAAAATATCATCTTGTTCGGTTCTTTCGATATGGTTATATCCTGCTGTAGAGGTTGAAACAGCCAAAATACTTGAACTTTTCAGTATCTTTGAGGATATTGGATGACTTAAATGGCATCCAAGAATATTTGGATTAAATATTTTAATTTCACTTTGAATTTCTTCCTCTGATGGAAACCTTCCATTGAATAACTTAATTATTGAGATTTTACTTAATTCTTGCCATAAATCTTTGATAGTATTGCGGAAAATTTCAGAGATCTTTTCATTAGAGCCAATCTTCTTAACTGAAAATACGTTAGAGGTAAAATAAACCTTTGGTTTAAGTGTCATATATGTAATTAGAATAATTGAGTATAAGATTTAAAAGGTAAATTGAATATTATTATATTCTTATTATTATCAAGGTTTAAAAAAATTAAATCTAATTTAAAATTAAAAAATCTTATTGGGAATAACAAATGGCGAAAATTAAATGTCATGTATGTAAGAAAGAAATTATTGGAGGAGCCAGTATAGAAGAATTCGACCCGAATGAACCTACAACCATTTACGTATTCTGTTCTGAATCTTGCAGGAAAAAATGGATTTCCAGTAAAAAAAAATAGAGAATTACATATTTTATCGAGAAATATTACAATAATACAGAAAAAAAAGTTTACAATTGAAGATATCTCTTATGCAAAGAAATCAATTGATGAAATTAATATGGTAATAGATTGAGATTAAATTTGAGAAATTAAGTATTTCCTTTCCAGAAATAATTCCCTATTTTTAAATTGTTCATTCTGGTTCTTTGTTTTAATGCGGATACTGCTTGAATAGTCTCTTTAATCGAATGAAAGACAGGTATATTGGCAAGTTCTAATGTTTCAATTATTAATAAATATTTTTGCACATATGGAATAAAACAAACAACCGGTTTATTTTTATGGACAATAATATTTGCTATTCTGCGTCCAATTTGAAATGAGATATTGGGCGGATAAGGTAATAGCAGTAATATAATGCATTCTATCTTTTCTAAATCTGATAAATAGCGAATTGCATTTTCAATATCTGTATCTAATACGGAACCTGTTAAATCAATTGGATTATTAAATGATGCAATTTCTCTAGCAACTGGATTCATAAGCTCTTTTAGATGTCTTTTTTCTGGTGGTGAAAATCGGACAGCATTTAATCCATATTTCTTTAACATGTCTGAGGCAAGCACTGCATGCCCTCCAGAAACAGATACAATTGCTACATCTCCATTAGTTATTAAATTGTTTCCAAATGGATTTCTTCGTTTTGATAATACATCATATACCTTTAAACATGTCAATAATTCTGTTTCAGAATGGGGTTGAATAATATAGTGCTGCCTTAATGCATCATAAATAATTTTAAAATCACCTGCTAAACTAGCGGTATGAGATTGGGTTGCTACTTTACCTTCTCTTGTTTTACCTCCAAAGAAGACAATTACGGTGTCTTCAGATTCTTTTGCTAATTTTAAAAAATCTCTTGCTTTACCTTCATTGAATCCTTCTAAATAGAATGCAATATTTGATGTTTCAGGATCTACTTTACTAAAGTATTCTAATAACATAACTTCATCAACAACTGCACGATTCCCTATAGATACCGCTGTTGAGACACCAATATTTCTTTCATTGAATTTTACAAAAAATTGATCTACGAGTACTCCCCCACTTTGGCTTATTAATGCAACAGATCCTTTTGGGGGTCTAGTGATACGTTCTGTGGGTAGAAAGATTGTATCTATTAGAGGTGGAGCATAAACTCCAAGACAATTAGGGCCTAATACAGCAATATCATTCTCATATGCTATTTTCACTAATTTTTCTTGTCTTTTTTTACCCTTTCCCCCAATTTCAGCAAAACCACCACCAATTATTACCGCCGCAGGAATATTTAAATCAGCACAGTCTTGAATATATTCTAATGTGTCATCAGGACCCACTGCAATCACAAGAAGATCGGGAATCTCAGGTAATTTATCTAAACGGTCATATAACTGGATACTCTCAATATTTCCCCCACTTGGATATATTCCATAGACTTTTACCTTCATTTCAAATTCATTTTTTAACAAAACTATTCTTCCTGGGCTTAGGGGGTTTTTCTTGGAGATTCCTACAACAGCCATTGAATTAGGTTTGAATAATTTGTTCAAATCCATTTTATATAGAATTCTTTATTGGGAATTTTAAGATATATTATGTTTAAAGCATTTAATCATATTTATTTTTGTCTGAAGTAAATAATTAAGGAATAAAACAGTAAGAAAAGAAAAAGGAAGATATAAAAAAACCTTTCCTGTAAAGATATGTTTAAAAAAATAGATATTAAACTACAATACTACCGTTTTTTAGAATTTTCTTCCCATCAATTTCAATTGTCACATCTTTCATTACACCATCATGATGAATGTTGCTATATGTTTGACCTCCAATATTAATATTTTTTCCAATAGCTAAATGTGCTGTACCCATTATCATTTTATCTCCTACAGTCCCAGATGGCATTGTTCTTGTATGATTTGTTCCAATACCTAATTCTGCGATATTAGTTGCATTATTATCCCCCGCTTTTATTATAGCTTTTATTTTATCAGCCTCTTCGGCACCTTCAATTTTCACAGCACGACCATTTTCTACCAATATTTCTACAGGCGTTTTAATTGCACCAACTTTTTCAAAAAAAACATCTATGATCCAGATTCCTTGAGTTGTCCCTTCTACGGGGGCTATAGCAGCTTCAGCATATTCAGGAACAGCACCCCATGCTCCAGGTACGGCATGTCTTACCCTAAGAGGAGCTGATATTCTATCTTTGATAGATAATATAATATCAGTTCCGATTTTTGTTGTAATTTTTGCTTCTTCCCCATTAGTCAATATATCAGCTAATTTCTCTGTTAATTCTGTAATTTTATAAATATCTTCAGTAGTAATATCGGGTTTAATATAAGGTACTCCCCCTACTCTTACGCCCACATCAGTTGCTGCCCTTCTCGCATTCATATGAAGAAATAATTGAATCGTGCTAGGGGAAAGAACACCCATCACAACATCTGATTTTAACATTTGTTTGCTTATTTCTTCAGGAGGTTCTATCTGAATATCCTTATTATCTACTTGAGCAAGTGTAACTTGAGCATCTAATGCTCTAGCTTCTTCAGCTAAAAGTTTTGCATTTCTATTTAAATCCTCAGAAAAAATGATTAACACTTTTTCTTTTGGTTTTATTCCCATACAGGTCTCTACAATAACTCGAGCTCCGTTCCTATAATCAAGTTTTTTACTCATTTTCTATCAATTCATTCTAAAGAAATCTTTGTCGAATATAAATGTTAGTATCTTCTTTCAATTTACGCTGCACGTTTTACAGTAAAGAGTTATCTAAATAAAAGAAGAACATAATTTAAGTAATTCCTTCTGAGATAAGGTACCGATATATTTATTTTTGAGATCCTTGTTCATGATTTTAATATATCCTGTAAAAATATATTAAAATTTTGAAATCAAATTTGAAGTTACATTTTTGTAAATTTTTAAATATTTAACTATCTAATCTCTAAATAATCCATTAAAATCTAAAAAAAAGAAAATGAAAAATTTTAAACTGTTTTTTATTTTAAGTATTACAATCTCTCTATTTTTAAATTTGTTAATAATTAATTCTTATTTTTTCAATTATAGAGATAAAGTTGTGTTGCAAAGAGAATTTCCTAAACTTGCTACTGTTCCAGAACTTAATGATGAATGGTATGTTACTTGGGCGGGTAATGCACAATCTGGAGAAGGTGCTCATGATTTAGCTATAGATTCTTCGGGAGATATATATGTGGCAGGTTATACATTTAGTTATAGTGCTGGTCATGCTGATTTAGGGTTAGTTAAATTTGATAAAAATGGTGATATAATATGGAATACTACATTTGGATATCTAGAACAAGATCGTGCTCGTGCGGTTGCTATAGATTCTGATGATAATGTATATATTGCAGGATTTACCGACACCATTATGGGATTTGAAAAGGATCATGATTTTTGTGTAGTAAAATATTATAAAAATGGTACTCAAGCATGGAATTCAACATGGGGATCTAGCTTAAGTGAAGAAGGTTATGATATGGTAATTGATTCATTAGATAACATCTATATTGCAGGATTTAGATATGTTGAACCAAATGATTTTTGTTTTGTAAAATATAACAAATCTGGAAATGTTCAGTTATCTGGGGTGAGGGCTTCTCCGGGTTGGGATCAGTGTTATGGTATTGCTCTAGATTCAGCGGGAAATATTTACTTAGCAGGAGACAAATATGGAGGTGGTTCATTTGGATATGATATGTATTTGGTAAAATATAACAGTAGTGGTAATTTTCAGTGGGAACGAATATGGGGTGGTATTGGTTATGAAAGTGCAAAAGCAATTGCAGTTGATAATTCAGATAATATTTATCTTGCGGGAGTTACAACTACTTTTAGTGAGGCAAAAGATGATATATGTTTAGTAAAATATAATTCTAGTGGTACTCAAATATGGAATGCTACATGGGGTGGAGATGAAGAGGAATCTTGCTCAGATATTACATTAGATTCTTCGGGGAATATTTTTCTTGTAGGTAAATCTGATATTGATGCAAATGAATATTCCTCAGTTACAATTGCAAAATTTAATAATCTAGGTGAAATTCAATGGTATGACACTTGGGAAGATGGATGGAGCAATGATATACAAGGAATTGCTTTAGATATTTCTGGAAATGTTTTTATTGCTAATGATTTTGGTGGAATGACTTTAGTAAAATTTAGTTCCGCTCCAAAGATTGAAATTGAATCACCTACAACAAATAAAAAATGTGGTAAAATAGCCCCAAATTACACATTATCTATTTCGGAACCTAATTTAGATGAAACATGGTATACTCTTGACGAAGGTGTTACAAATATTACTTTTACCGGATTAACAGGGCAAATTAATCAAGCTGAATGGGATAAATTTTCAAACGGAACTACTATTAATATGATTTTTTATGCAAAGGATACGTTTGATAATATAGGTTTTGCCAACGTAGCTGTTATAAAGGAGATTACATCAGGAGGAAGAGGAACACCATTTATTCCAGGATATTATATCTTTATAATAATTGGAATTATTGGTATTATTTCCATTACTTTAGCTCGGAGGTTAAAAATAAATGAAATCTGAATTTAAAAAAGGAAAATTTTTCCTAATTGTTGCCGTTCTACTAGGATTTTCTATGTTTATAAGTTATTATGCAAGTTTTAATCAATTTACTTATGATATAAATGTAAATCTTGATGATGAGGCAAATTTAATGATTTCTGCTCCATCAGAAAATGGAATATCCATATGCAGCAAAGTTCGTGATCAATCAAGACCAAAAATAACTACCGATAGGGCAGGAGGCGCTATAATAGCGTGGTATGATTTACGAAATGATGCGGGAAATGATGTTTTTGCACAACGTATTGATCCTGATGGAAATCTACTTTGGTGGGAAAAAGGGTTACCAGTAGATATGGGTGATGCATATAACCTTGAAATATTGAGTGATGGTTATGGTGGTTTTGTTTTCACTTGGGATATTTATCAGTATATATCCTGGGGAGAATATGATCCTGATATTTATGGAATGCATATCAGTCCAAATGGGGGAAGACTCTGGTCAGGGTTGAGGGTTGAAATCTGTGATGCGAATGAAGAATCATCCCTAGACATTCATAAAACTGTTTTATGTAGTGATGAAAATGGGGGAGTAATTGCCGTTTGGACGGATCGCAGGCAAGAATATAATCCACACATCTATGCTCAAAGAGTTAATTCTACAGGACAGGTTCAATGGACGTCTAATGGGGAAGCAATATGTATAGCAGGTATTGGTCAAGGAGATCCAGCAATTTGTAGCGATGGAGAGGGTGGGGCAATTATAGCTTGGGATGATAAGAGACTTAGCGGTGGTGATAAGCAAGAAATATACGCTCAACGAATTAATTCTTCTGGAGGTATTAATTGGACAGCTAACGGTGAACCTGTATGTACTCATTATTATGATCAATTTAGTCCTGAAATTTGTAGTGATGATAATAACGGCGCAATAATTGCTTGGATTGATCATAGATTATATCTTGACGGTATTAGTATTTATGCTCAGAGAATCAATTCAACTGGAGGTGGTCAATGGACTACAGATGGAGTTGAAATATGTTCAATTTCAGGAGATTATATTTATGATATGAAAATCTGTAGTGATGGAGTAGGAGGTGCATTAATTACTTGGCAAGATACAAGATCAGGCATTTATGACATTTATGCTCAACGAATTGATCCAAGCGGAACTATATTATGGACTACTAATGGCGTAGCTATATGCACCGTAAATGCTACCAAAGAAAATATTCAAATGTGCAGTGATGGAGTGGGAGGTGGAATAATTACATGGGAGGATGAAAGATCAGAAGAATTTTACAGTGACATTTATGCTCAACGAATCGATTCAAATGGAAATATACAATGGACTACAAATGGTATTCCAATTGCTACAGCTCTTTATGATCAAAAACAACCTGGTATAGTTGCTGATGGTCAGGGTGGAGCAATAATTACGTGGGAGGATTCTAGAACTGGTAAGTTAGATATGTGGGGTGATATTACACCCGAAAGTGATATTTATGCACAAAGAGTTGATTCTGATGGAAATCTTCAATGGATGGGTGAAAATAATATTCCAACCTCAAACCACCCGAAAGATATATCAATTGAAGAAAATGATGACGAACTAATAAATTGGACTATATATGATGACTCTGAAAATGGATTTTTTCGAGTATTGGTTAATGATTCTACTGGGCATTCTATTGTA
The DNA here is from genome assembly GCA_048937405.1 of Promethearchaeota archaeon. Classification (GTDB taxonomy): domain Archaea; phylum Asgardarchaeota; class Lokiarchaeia; order Sigyniarchaeales; family SOKP01; genus Loki-b32. The sequence goes on along the minus strand of JBHLNF010000002.1, from coordinate 528,962 downwards.
TGGCAGGATTGGCAGGGTTGGCTCAACGAAACAATTATTCAAGTTCCTATTAATAGTACTACTACAGGAATTTATGATTACTCTATTGAATACCATGATAATGAATATGTTTTTGGGATTTCTGATACCGTTAGAGTAGAAATTGAGACCGCTAGATTTGGAGCTGGAGGTCGTTTTAGAATCCCCTTTGGTAACTATCATCTCTTATTCGGATTTCTAAGTATAATTGTAATCGTAATTGTTAAAAAACGTAAAATTTTATCCAAATTGAATTAGCAATTTTAATTTTAAAATTTCTTTTAATTATTTTAATTCTGTTTATTGTAGAGATATATCAAAAAACTAGCTATAATGGTTTGAGATTGATCTTAAAAATTGAATACTAAAACTGTTGAATTATTCAGCTTAATAAAAATGAGGAGATTAAAATTATAATATTAGAAAAGAAAAAAGAGAATTGTAATAAAATCACTTAGAATTCATAACCACATTTTTTACAAACATGTTTCTTTGCATACATTGGAATATGGCCAACATAACTTAAAACTTTGCCTTTATCTTCAACAGTTTTTATATCACCACCTACAGCTCCGCACATGGGGCAAGTAATACGTTCATCGCTGGCAAATCCTCCAGCACCTATTTCTGGTGGTTTTAACTCTTCTAATTCTGATTCTACTTCATGAAGGTGTTCTGATGTTGATTCCAAAACTTGTTCTTTTTCATTGAGTTGATCTGTTAATGCTTGGAGTTGATTATCCCTTTGTAAAAGTGTACTGTTTAATTCACTCAATTGCGAATTTAACTGAGTGATTTCTCCTTGGGCTGTTGCTAATTTAGATTTTAATTCTTCAAACTCGGGAGTCATTGTTGATAAATTATTATTAGCTTCTTCCATTTCAGATTCTAAACTTGAAATTTTCTCTTTAGCACTATCTAATTCTGATGTTAAATTTGTTATTTTTTCCTCAGATTCAGAAACCTTAGATTCATTAAGAGACAAATTATTTTCAAGATCTTCAGTTTTGCTTTTAAATTCTGCTAGTTCTTGCTTAAGTTCATTATTTTCAGTATTCAGGTTTTTTATAACTTCTTGATCTTCTGAAATAACCTTTTGAAGTTTATTATCAGTCTGTTCTAATTTGGATTGAGTCTCATCAAGTGAATTCATTGTATCAGCAAGTTGATCTTTTGTTTGAGCTAATTCATTCTTGTTTTCGGTTAATTGTTTTTCCAAGTCATTAACTTTAGCTCTGAGATCCAGTAAGACTCTGCCTTCAACGGACATTTTCTTATCGGGTTTTTCTTCTGCCTTTGCCCAGTCAATACTAATTATATTTCACCTTATTGAATTTTTTTTGTTAGTTGAATTGATTTTATGAATTAAATTTATTAATAATATATAAATCATAGTGTATTAAATTTTTGAATATTTTTAATTTTGAAAATGAAATACTAGAAATAAATATGATGATTGAATTATTTTCACAATTATAATTTATTATAAAGGAATCTTGTTTGAATTCTGAGGAACATAATGGAAAATATTGATAATTCACAATTCGATATCGAATACATTTCAACTTCAGGTGTATATAAGACACCATTTACATTAATTGTGATCTTACAGTTGTTTATTGGATCTTTCGTAGTAATTTCAATTAATTTGTGGTTCTATAATGATCTATATTTTCTTCTCACAGGAAAGAGATTCTTATCGTTTGTACTAATCGGTCAATGGTGGGAATGGATACTGCTCCCATTAAATATTTATGGCAATTTGTTATTATTTGCGTTTTCAATTATTTTATTTTCTACAGTAATTTTTCAACTTTTAAATAAATTTTATCCTCCAAAAGAAGGTGTTTTTGAAAAGGGTAGTAAGGAATGGAAATATACCCATCGACGATTTTGGACAGCTTACTTTCCAATTTGGCTAGCAAGATCCTTACCACTCCCTTGGTCTGATATTTTTGTTTATCGTCTTTTTGGAGTATCCGTTGGAAGAAATGTTGTTGCGTATGAAGGATATATAGATCCTGAATTTATAGAGATTGAAGATTATACAATGACCTCTCTAAACATTTGCATATTTTCCCACCTTATTTATCATGATAAAATTTTAATTAAGAAGGTAAAAATAGGGAAAACTTGCATTGTTGGACCTCAAACCATCATTAGTCCCGGAACTATACTTCAAGATGGTGCCATTTTAGGAGTAAATAGTTATACATGGGTTAACCAAGTACTTGAGGGAGATTTAATTCATATTGGAACTCCAGTGAGTAAAACACTTCAAATTCAATCATTAGAAGAATCACAAGAAAAAGCAGAAAGAATTAAGGGTAAATCTGCTGTAAAAATTGATAATTCAAATAAAAATAAAATCGGGGTCAATAAATAAAAAATGTTTCAGCCAGCGAGCTTAAAAGGAGATTCTCCAACGCCTATAGATGAAAGACTTAGAAATAAGTATCTCATTCTCTATTTTATCATCATTATTTTAAGCATTATACCATGTGTTACATTTGAAATTGGGTATTTAGATATTTTCTGGAGAAATGGAGTCTATTTATTATTCTTTTTTCTTTTGCCTTTAAACATCATATTATTAATTTATATTCTACAGTTTAGTGCAATTTTAATTTCTATTTTATTTTTAACTGTTATAAAATTAATTTATGTTCCAAAAGAGGGAAGTTTTAAAAGAAATTTAAAAGATAAGGCCTATTTTTACTGGAATTTAAGAAATATTGTTAAAAAATGGCCGCTTTTTATAACTGCTTCAAATCCTTTCCCTTGGTTTAAAAATCGTTTTACACTCCGATTTTTTGGAGTGAAAATTGGAAAAAACGGAATACACGATAATAGCTGGATCTCTTCTGAATTTGTATCTATAGGTAAAAATGTAATTATTGGAATGAATAGTACGCTATTGAGTTTTGGGATAGAACAAGATAAGTTTATTTTAAGGAAAATAGTAGTAGAGGATGATACAATTATCGGTGCCAAATGTGTATTACTACCAGGTACTTATATTAAACGTAATGTAAAATTATCTGCTCACTCATATACAAATTTTAATGAGATATTAAAAGAAAATTCTATCTATATGGGTCATCCAGCAAAATTAAAAGAAAAATAAGCAAAAATGAATGTTGAAAGAAGTACTAAAACAAAATCAGAAGAGAAATATAAATCAAAAAAGAGATTTGTAATTATTTCAGATACTCATATCAGTAGAGGAATGGGCGCTTTTAATCTCCACGCGTATAATTTAGGTATTGAACAAATTAATAAGATTAAAAATGTTGATCTTTATTTACATCTAGGAGATATCACACATACTGGCACTCTTTTAGAATATGAGTATGCCATGGAACAATTTGCAAAATTTAAGCCTTCTTCAAAATGTCCTCTGATGATCTTAATAGGGAATCATGATGCAATGAATGTAGGGTATTTACTTTTTGAGGAGATGATTGGAAGGAGGCACTATGAATATGAAGATGATGAAGTTTATGTAATTGGAATAGATAGTACTAAGCCAGACTTACCTGGTGGAATTATTCATCATAATGTAATAGATGCCATTAAAAAAAGGTTAGAAAAACCAGAAAGAGAAAATAAATTCAAAATTGTATGCTTTCACCATCAATTAATACCAATTCCAAATACTGGAAAAGAGAGATCTGCTATAGAAGATTCAGGAGATATGCTAAAGATGCTTTTAGACACAAAAACAGACTTAGTCTTGAATGGTCATAGACATATTTCAAATCTTTATACCGTAAGTAGTAGTGATAAAGATTTATATATTTTTAATGCGGGAACATTCTGTTGTAATAAAACTAGATATCGGGAATTATTTACATACTCAATTATTGATATTTATCAAAACAATCTTACATTTAAAATAATTCCAATATTAAATTCAAATTCTAAACATAAAATTCAACGCCAAGTAAATTATTATCTTCCATTAGTTATAGAAAAAGGTCAACATCCTATTTGTAGATTTATACAAATGTCAAATTCATTAATTAATGAGAATTTAGAAAATGAAATAACTAATTTGGATAGAGCTGTAAAGAAAATAAATGAATTAGCAAATGTAGATTTGGTGGTACACACTGGTAACGTAACTCAAAATAGCTACAAGGATGAATTTAGAATTGCAAGAGATAAAATAAGTGAACTGAAATACCCCTATTTAATTGTACCTGGATATACAGATTCGAAACCACCTGCTTGGAACTATTGGAATAATTACTTTGATGAACCTGATCCCTTATTTGAAAATGATATGATATATTTTCAAGGATTAAACTCTACAACTCGCGATTCTACTGATGGATTCATAGGCCGAAAGAAGTTGAATAGATTTATTGAAAAAGTTTTATCTCTTAGTCATCAAAAGATCTTTGGAGTTTCTTGTTTTCATAGCTTAATTCCTACTCCATTAAGTGTATGGCGGACAGAGTTAATAGATTCAGGAGATGTTCTTTCTCAATTTGCACGTTCTCAAATAGATCTATGTTTAAATAGCTCCCCTAGTATCTCATTTAATGTTAAAATTGATCATACCGTTTTTTCAAATGGAGGAAATCTTAACCCTAAACGCTTTGATGAAACTTTTATTGAGATTGAAATATACGAAAAAGGTAATGTGGTTATAAAGGAACATAATATAAAGACTGGAAAAGCGCAAATTGTTGGTAATTATAATATTAATATTTTTATATAATAGGGAATTGAGGGAATTTCTAAAAAATACTCTGAATATATTTATATTTATATTTTAGAGATAAAATAAACTTATATGTCATATTTTTTTATTAAAATAAAGATTTAGCTTAAAATGGATATTGAATCTAAGTGATCTAATAATATAGGGATTGTTATATGGTTAAAGTGAAATTGCACTTATTAAATATTTTTCATCTTAGAATTAACAAAAGAACTTTAGAGTATGAGGGTAATACTGTTGGAAGTATAATTTCTCAATTTATAAAAGAATATGGAGACAAACTTGATGACGAATTATTAGATAAGAAAAAACAGAAACTTAATACCCACATTCTGATACTATTGAACGGTCGTAATATTAAATATCTAAAAAATTATAAAACAAGACTTAAGAATGGAGATGATCTTTATTTCTCTTATCCTTTATCCGGAGGATAATACGATTGTTTTCTTAAACATTAAGCTTAAATATTAATATCATCTTTTTTTTTTTACAAAAGTGATTATTTATTAATAGTTTTTAATATTGCATAATTTAGAAGAAGGTTCAATAAAAACTGTTTAAAATCGAAATAAGGTGATTAAATATAACAAAAAGAATTGGTGTAATGGGCTTAGATAATGCTGGAAAAACCAGTATAATAACTGCAATAACAAAACGTTTCGGTTTTGAAGAAGAGATTGCTACCTTAACACCTACAAGAAGAATTGCTCGTGATTCTTTCAAATTTTTAGGTATTGAATTTGCAAGGATGGATTTTGGAGGTCAGAAGCAATATAGGGAAGAATATTTAAAACATCCAGAAAAGTATCTAATGGGAACAGATCTGCTTTATTATGTTATAGACGCTCAGGATTTTAATCGTTATATTGAATCTATTGATTATTTAGAGGAAATATTACTCTTTTTTAAAGAAGAACAAGAATATATACCAATATGTATTCTTTTTCATAAATTTGATCCTCAACTTGTTGATGATAAAGATATAAATAAACGGATTCTTACATTAAAGCAGGCATTAACAAGATATTCAAATGCATTTGATATATTTTTCTTTGAAACCACAATTTATGATATAAAATCCGTTATGGATGCTTTCTCAAGTGGTCTATCAATGTTATTTGAAAAAATGGAAATGGTGTCTCAATTATTTTCAGAATTAAGTAAGAATTATAACTCTATTTTAATTGCATTATTTGATGCAAAGGGTATAACTTTAGGGGAATATTATAGACCCCATCTTCACTTGTCGGAGAAATTAAAGATATATGAAATATATATCGAATTGCACAAACGGGTTGTAAATGAAAATAGGACTCTTTTAGAATTTTCAGATAAATTTGAAAATGGAAAGAGATTTTCCGGTATAATTGAAGTTCTTAATTTTGGCAATTTGGAGTTCTATTTATTATTCATTGTAGAAGAAGATAAGTCAGATTTAAAAAAAACAATCAGTATTCTAGATAAAATTGAAGCTGCAAAGCCTCAAATGGAGAATTTAATACATCAGATAATTCAATAAATTCAAAAAATACGCAGATGGAGGGAATTGAACCCCCGAGCGCTTACGCGCACCGGCTTTCTTGATTATTATTTATAATGCTCGAGGCCGGCGTCTTACCAGCTAGGCTACATCTGCTCTAAAAAAATGAAAAAATTTAGGGCCATTTTAATACAATATATTAATGATCTTAAAACCTTTGATATATAAATCTATTTCCTTTCTAAATCCGGAAAAGAAAATTCATTAATTTCTTTTTGAATATAGGATCAGAGGTAATAGATTATTATTTTTAAGATGATGGAACATATATTTTTAATTTTAAAGATGGATCAAGTAGTTTGATTAATCCTTCTTCTTCATATTGTTTCAAAAGTAATTTTATTGTTGAAACTCTTATATCATATTTCAATGCGATATCCGTTGCTAAAATAGTTTTTTTTTTCAAAATACCTTCCTTTATCTCATTTTCAAGATTTTTTGGTATAAATGAATCCCGTTCAACTATATTTATCTGTTTTGTTCTTCCATATTTTCTTCTTAGATTTAGAGTAGCTTTTCTGACTATTTGCTTTTCTTCTCTATCCGACACAATTAATCAATTTGAATTTTAAAAATTTTAAAGAATATTAGCTGAATGAAATTATAAATATTTAAAATTTAATAAAATTTTTGTTTTATTATTGAAAATTTAATTTCAGCATTGAACACCTGAATAAAATAGTAAAATTCAATAGAAATTGAATAACAATTACGATTTTAACGTTAAGAGAGAAAGACCAGAAGAGATATATTCTGAGGTCTCAGATTACTTTAAAGGAGATATTCTTAAACAATATGCTAACTCTAAAAGTATAATAAAAACACAGGAAAAAATTACGATCAGGGTTTTAGAACTTTTAAATCTTGAAAAACGTAATGCAATAATCTTAGACGCTGGTTGTGGCCCAGGTTTTGCTTCTATGTATTTAAATGAGATAGGATATAAAACAGTGGCTATCGATCTTATTTGTTCATTTTTAAATTATTATGATATAAAAGATTTAAATCCAATTGTATCAGATATGTGCTTTCCTCCATTTAAACCGAACACATTTGATGCAATTATATCTATCTCAGCATTACAATGGATATATAGAGATATTAACAATGAACAAATGAAAAAGGATTTAATAAATTTGTCTAAATCCTTTTTTAATATTTTAAAACCTAATTCTCGTGTTATAATTCAATTTTATCCAAAAAACAAAAACATTTTAGATAGAATCGGCAAAATTATAGCTGAAAAAACAGATTTTAATGGAAACTTTATAATAGATAATCCTAATAGCGCAAAAAAGAGAAAAATTTATCTTTTATTAGAAAAGGGAAAATAAAAACTAAAATTATCTCTTAAAGAATTGGAACTCCTTGATAAGTTTTATAATAAGAATTTAATGATAAACAAAGTATTATATTTAACTTCTTTTTTCTTATTTTTAACATTTTTTTCCAAAAAAATTAAATCAAAAATATCGATAATACTAAAAAATTTAATAAAATCAAAATGATGATTCATGAATAATATAATACCAATAAAACAACGATTAAAAGTAATTTCATTAATTTCAATTGTGTTGTTTACTAGCGTTTATGCGATTTGTTTAATAAACATTTCAAATTCTTTATCTAAAACAAAAGAACTGAATGAAGTTGAAGATGGTAACAATCTAAATATTAAGCTATCAGGCACTCACCCATGGTGGAATACAACATTTCGATCTAGACAAGTTATTAATATTACAAATCCTTATTCTGTAGATTTTGAGAACTATAGCGTTAGTATCTCATTTATTTATAATACTTATGTAAGTGATGGCAGAATGAATAAAAGTTTAAAAGACATAAGAATCATTGAATACGACTCTGCTAATAATCCACATATAAGAAAATATTATTTTCAAAAGAATTATCCCTCACCAAATATAGCAACAGTCTGGTTTGATACAAATATATCAGCTAGTTCAACAGAATATGACACCTATTTATATTATGGTAATGATGAAGTTGAGATTGATACAACCTATTTCATGAATGAATCTTCAGCTTCGGCTGCTGATAATTTCGGATGGATAAGAAATGGTAATTTTGAACAAGATATTGTAACTGGTACTAAAATTAATAATACATTTGGTTGGTATTATGCGGATGATGTTCCAGATGACCTTAATGTGCCATATACTCCAACATCTATGACACCTGATTATTATCAACACAATTTATCTAATTCCCTTATAGCCCAAGAACATGTGGAGCAAGGGTCTTATGCATTTAAATGGGGTGATATTTCTCACGATGTCTCAAGTGGGGGTATAGGAGATGATATAGTAGGAACTTTATTTAGTTATCCGTTTAAGGTACCAAAAGTTACCGGTGGTCGTATGGGTATAAATGCTTGGCGTAATATCAGGATGTATGATTCTTCTAAATCAAAAGTTTTTGGATACTTTGTTCGAATTGCTACAACTTACAGTGAAAATGTGAATTTACATGAAGAACTTTTTAATGTAGAATTGTGGGACAGCCTTGGCGAGGGGACGAAAGTTTCCGATCTACCAACTTGGGCAGGAGTTCATCCTTCTGGGACTCCATCAGTTGATACAGCAGCAATTTCTCCAGGATTAACAGGTTATATTAATATCGACCTATCAGATTATGAAGGCTTAACAGTTTTTTTGGAATTTGGGATTTATACCCATACTGATGAATTTGCAGCATTTAGTGCATTTGGTCAAGTAGATGATGTAAGGTTCAACTATACTTTACAGGTAGATTTAGATTCAGATATTGAAGAAAGAAGATCAGAAGTTACTGTAATAGTTAAAGATATTGATGGAAGAATCGTTCCTAATGCAGAAGTCTCTTTGGTGAATTATTCATTACCAGACCCCATAATTGATACACAAAACACTTCCACAGATGAGGGAAGTGCAGTCTTTACGGATGTTGATTATAAAACTTATGATATTGTGGTAAATTATACAATAGAATACACCGGAAATGAAACTGTAGTGTATAATAGTAGCGAGGGGGGAGGAAGTGATTTCAAAATTTACAAATCTATTCATAGTTTTGACGTCAAGGTGGATTTATGGACTATTGATTTTGAGATAGTTGATTATGGAAAGGAACCCTTAAACTATGGATACATTGAAGTTAACTATACTAAAGGGGGTGGATTTCTAGATAATTTAACCCTTAACTCAGATGGAAAAGCTACGTTTCGCTGGATAAATAAAGATAAATATTACTATAAAGTATTTTATGATAACCCCGATTATAACTTGAACCCTACTGCGCTAAATGAGAGTTGGATAACAAGGGCTAATTATGATATAATCGGTGATAAGATTCAGCAAAAGTCTGTATCTTTAAATGAAACGATTCCTTGGTCTGCATCCCCTTCTACATTTACTGTTGATGAGTTATTTTATACGAATGGATCACGTACTGAACTTGGAAATAAAAAGATAATTTCAGCTGAAATAAATGTTACAGCTCCAAGAGGCTCAACAACAATAAGTTCTATCTCAGTTTATTATATAGATAAAAATAATTATACCAATGATAATTATCGAGTTTATTATAATAACACAGCAGGAGAAGATCTGTATCGTATACAGATAGATATGAGAGCACCTCCCGAAAAGCCTAGTAGTTTAGCTGGAGATAAGTATGAGGTTTATGGCTTGAAAATTGTTACTACAGGTATAAATTCATCAAACGTTTGGGGTAAAATCAATGTTAGTTTTAATGAAACTTGTAATATTTACAATGTTACGGATTTATGTAAACTGAATATTAAAATTATTGATGCTGTTGGTGCAGGTGTTTCTGGTTGCCTTATAAAAGTAAATAGTACAAATAGAGATGGATTGTTTAATGTAACTAACGATTTATTAACAAGAGACTTTACTGGATATGCATATGGACAAATAAATACAGAGCTACCACTTTGGTATTTAAGAGGTTTCGAATATAATTTTTCATTAGTATTTTTTGGATCGCATAAGAATTTAATAGTAAATAAATCAGATCAAACATTCCAGCAAGGTGTAAATATTCCTTTTTATAATTATACTTTAAAAAATTCAACAGAGCTTATTTTTGAAATATTTCTAGGTGTAGATATAAATGCAAGTGATTATCAAACTAAGTTTAAAGACTTAATCACTCAAGAAACGGTAATATGGGATCAAGATATTACAATTCAGGTAAACTTCTCATTAACAGAAGATGGGTGGGATACCTCAGAACCTGTTACTCTTCCCGCAAATGTATTTTGTACTATTAAAACAACTGGACCAGGAAGTCATGTTGTATTAGAACTTGAAATGAATCCACAAGAAAATGGAATATTTGATTATACATTTGATTCTGCTCAATTATCAGCTGGTGAAAGAGGTAGACTCTACAGCATTATTATCTCTGGAAATAAAGTTGGATATTCACCTCCAACTAATTTAAGTGACTCAATTTTCATAGATACTATTCCAACTAATATAACTATGCACGATTATTATAATAATTTAACAGAAATTACTAATTTTTCTCAAATATTTGGCGAAATGGTTAATTTAACCGTAAAATATTATAATTCATTTACAGAAGCACCATTAAAAGGCGCAGTATTAACTTATGAATGGTTGAATTTAGATCCTATTCAATTCTTCGAAGATCCAATCAATGATGGGTATTATACAGCAACAATAAATACTACAATTGCAGAAGTATGGGGTACAAAATCAATTGAAATTATAGCAAAGAATGAAAATCATACATCTCAGACATTATATACATCTCTAAATATCAACGAGAGAATAACAACTCTTAATGGTGAAACTGATTTAGTCTATATTAATTCCAAAGTATGGGTTGAAGATCCTAATCCTTTCGAATTTTTTTACCAAGACGAAATTACAGAAGCTTATATTGGTAATTTAACAACTGCCACATATACTTGGGAAGAATTATATGCAAACGGTACAAGAATTCCTGGAATACATGGTTCTGGAACACTTTTCCAAAATAATAATAATACTCTTATTTTAGATTTTAAGACTGAAATAAGATCTGTTGGTTATTATTACTTATATGTTACACTTCAAAAACAAAACTACAAAGCAAAATCTGCTCTCATTAATTTAGAAATTATGTTAAGGAATTTTGAACCAACAATTGAGAGCCTTCAATTAGGAAGCAATAACCAAATCCAGATCGAACATGGAACTGATGTTGATTTTGAGATAAGTTTATGGGATACTACCAGAGATATAGAATTAGAAGGCGCCACAATTAAATTTGCTTTTAGAGGAGTTAATCATACTTTTGATCCATCTGATACTACTGCAGGCTTATACACTTTAACATTAATAACTAGTAATATTGATACTTTTTTAAGTGAACGAACCTTTGTAGGTAAAATTTACATTGAGGCTGATAACTTCACTAGACAAGAAATCACAGTTACAATTACCGTAAATATGGAGGAAATTTTTCCTGGAATGCCATCATTCTACTTTATATTGATCACTGCATCAATAATCGGTATATTAGGAAGTTTAGTAGCATATAGAGTTATACAACAGGCCAGAATCCCTAAACATGTCAAAAAGATCAGAAAAGTTAAAGGATTAATTAAATCGAAAAAGAAAATTACCGAAATAATATCTGTTCCATCTAAAGCAGAGATGATAGCAAAACTATTCGGTGATGATTGGAAACAAATTGATTTATCAATTGAGAAATCTTTAGGAATTGAAGAATTAAAAAAGAAATTACCAATAAAAGATAAGTTAAAAGAACAAAGAGGTGACATTGAATAATGCCAATTGGATTAGTTATTATGAGATGGGATATTAAAGTTAGTACTGAGATTCTTGCAAAATATCCTGAAGAACTGATTATTAGTGATGAAACTTTGATGCAAATCTATGCAGCGCATGAATATACAGGGGAACCAGGGATGATCAGTTTATTAGTAGGCCCGCTAAATATTGCTTCATATTATACAGGTCGAGAGAAACCTCTTTATATTATTTTACTCCTAAATTTAGACGAAGATGCTGATTCTTTTGAAGGGGGATTATCAGATATTTCACGGGTAATTTTCCAAAATTACAGTGATAATGCATATTTAGAAATGATCCCCTTCTTATTCCAGAGATTATCGACTTATCCTAATTTAAATGAAGAACAAAATCTTGCTGTCACGTATTTGGATGGTGTAAACCGGCTAATTATTAATAGGCTTAGAGAGGAAGGTGTGATAACGAAATCTGAATTGAAAATATGGTTAAAAGATAAATATAGAGAAGGATTTTTTGATGTAGATGCTATTTTAACTGAATTAATTAAAAAAGAAATCATTAAAGAAACATCGGTAAAAGGAATGCCTTCGGAATTGATATTTTTAATCAATGATCTTTTTATGATTAGAAGACCTCCAATCAAATTGCTCAAAAATCCAGTAGAACGTGGACTTCCTGAAAAATTTATTGAAGAGTATAAAGTTGCTGTTAAAAATTATTTTCAAAATTATCAACCAACTGAGGAAGATAATCTCAAGGTTTTAGATGAAATAATTGCAGATCCCCAGATCTATGAAATTTTAAAGCTATTAAGAATTTCAATAGTAACAAAGAATGTATTAGAGAAACTCAGAAAAAAAGGTGTAGATGATATAGATGGTGGTTTGAAGGTATTGTGGGATAATCAGATGATTCATGTTTTTCAAGATACTAAAGGAAATGAGTATTATGCGTTACTTACTGATTTTTTTAATTCATTAATTTATCCTAAATATATGTTAAACACAATAATTTATCAATATGGTGTAAAGTCAAAATCAGAGGCTGTTTTGATTGAATATCTAAACGTTCTTGATGATAACTATCGATCTATGAAATTAACAGCTGAAATAGAAAAAGAATAATATATTTTTTTTTAATATTTTTTATTTGATAATTGAAAGAAAAATCATTATTTTAGAGTTTACTGATTGGTTAAGTATCCTTTCAATTTCTTAGCTTTTTCATAAAATTCCTTATAAAGAATATCATCTCCTAATTCAAGGCATAAATCAGATAATCTTTCGAAATATTCTGCAGTCTTAGAAATATCTCCATTTTCTAAACTGATTTTTGCTTGCTGGATTAGTTGATCCCTTTCAAATAAAGGTTTTAATAAGGGAGAAGCATCAGTGCTTATCTCTAAGATATCTGCAATTATTTGGATCATTTTATCTCGATTATTTGGGTCAATAGCTACCATAGAATATGTTTTTAATCCGATTATCTCTTGAATTTTTTCGACATTTAATGCGTCAGGTAAGTCTTGTTTATTTCCAATTATTGCTGTATGAGCATAAGGAGCATGCTCTTTTATCAATTCAATGAAAAACTTGCTCTTCTCCACGTTTTCTAATGTGGAATCAGTTATTACGAGAACTGCATCACTGCCTAAAATAAAATCATTCCATAAATAACTAAATTGCTCTTGTCCAGCAAAATCCCATAAATGAAAATATAATTTACCAATTTTTACTGTTGAAATTTTACCAGTAATAGTAGGAATATGTACAGAAGGAATCTCAGTAGCACATATTAGTGTTGTTGTTGTTGTTTTTCCCACTCCAGAAAATCCAACTAAAGAAATCTTTGTTTTAAGATTTCTATGAATCGAATCCAATATAGGATCGAGCAACTCCAAAAGAGAAGGATCCAAATTTTCCATATTTTCACCAAATGTTTCTAAAAATTCCTTCTCTAATGTTGTTAATTCCTTTTTTGTTTGTCTTAGATTATCATTCAGATCAGTTATAAACATAAACATTAATCCTGAGTCCTGAACTAATGAAAATACTATTTTATATTGAATATAGTCATAACTATTAAGTTCTATTCCAGTCCCTTTGGAAGAAGCATCAATAATCTCTTGATAGAGTTTATTAAAATCCTCTGAGGGTACAGCTTTTCCAAAATTTTTATTGTAGATAACCTTTTCATCTTTTAAAATATAAACTTGCCTCAACATGATTTTCTGCCTAAATCTAATGAAAATATAATACTAAAAAAGATTAAAAATTCTTTTTTAAGAATAAAAACCTTTCTTTGATATTCTTCTTTGAATCTTCGATCTTAATCAAAATATTTAAATTTTTAGAAAAAATTAAACATGAGTAATTATAAAAAGAATTATTTAATTATTTTAAATCTGAAATCAGTAAATTAGATAATTGCCCAAAACAGTTATGAATATATTTTTATATAATTATTCAGTTATGAGAATTTAACAATTTATTTTATATTATAATTTTTAAGAATATAGCACTTTCCATCTAAGCCATAAGTCAATAACAAGAAATTCTATTAATGGTTTTTTGTTTCTAATCTGATTTTTATTGACACAAATTATGTATTTTTTATAAGTAGAGCTGAAAAATAAAAAGTTAAATAATACAATTTGCATATTTAATGATAACAAATATCTTTGTTATTAAGTATTTTAAAAAAAAATTTAATAAAATTGGCAAGTAAAAATGAAAACAAAAAATAAAAAATCGCGAATGGTATTTTCAATTTCATTACTGTTGATTTTTTTGATAAGTTCGGGATTAACACTATTTCCTCAAAATTCTATTAATTCAGAAAATATTAATGATGTTAGTAAATCTAATGACAAAACCAATCTTAAATCAACATTAAAAAATGCTGCTCTTGGTGAAGATGCTTGGTGGAATAGTTCTTTTACGTATAGACGATTAATAAATATTACTAATCCACATGCTGTAGATTTAGTAGACACCATTGTATCAATAACGTTCAATTATTCAGATTATGTTAATGCCGGAAAGATGAATAGCACCTTAAAGGATGTAAGAATAATAGAAAACAACACTATTAGAAATTACATCATTCAAATAGATTATCCAAATGCAAGTTTAGCAACTGTTTGGTTTGAAACAAATCTTAGCGCTTCAAGTCTAGAACTTGATACATATATGTATTATGGAAATGATACCGTAGGAATGGCTACTGCATATTATAATAAAAATAGTCGTTTTGGAACAAACTGGTGGAGATTAGATGAGGATATGCCAGGACCTTATGAAGCTGAAGATTCAATCGGTAATATAAATGGTGATTTTCAAAATACTCCAACATACGTCACTGATGGGAAGGTAGGGGGTTCAGTTGATCTTGATGGAAATGTTCAGGATGATCACATTCACTTTGATGGATTTTATTGTGGAGATACCTTAATCGTAGCAGGTTGGACAAAAGGTGGAGGATCTGGTCAAATGCCTTGGTCGATAGATAGAAACAGTGGAACAGATATGGACCCATATCATTCTGGAGGTTTTATATATAATAATAGAGGTGATGGGAGTGGAAATCCATATTATGATGAGTTATCCCAAAGAGTACCATATCCAACTGATGGCGAATGGCACCACTATGTATGGGAAAATATTGGTGGAAGTATTCAAACCTCAAAATTTTGGATTGATGGTCAGTTAGCTGGAACCGCATTTTATAATAATCCTACATCAACAAGTAGACGATTTCAGATATCAAGTTGGCCAATTAATGATAATTACCATTGGAATGGAGAAATAGATGATGTAAGGATTTTCCAATATGGTCTCTCTACTTATGATGTTGAGTCAATCTATAATTTATCAGCGATTCCTGCAGAATTAAATGAAGAACAATATAAAGGAATTATTGAAAATTTGGTACTAACTGTGTATGATGTAGATGGAAGATTTGTACCTAATGCATACTTATCATTAGTCAATATGTCTGTACCTGAAGTTTATACTACTGGAAAAACTGGAGATGATGGTTCTGTAACTTTTAAAAAAGTTCCTGCAGGTACATATAATATTACTGTAAAATACAATGATACCAGCTCTGGAATGGAATATCTTGCTTACAATAGTACAGAGGAGAATTTCGGAACACCTGATGCTGATATGTATACATTTACATATATTAGAAACGAAATGGATGTCTATGTTAATTTGTGGACTATTGACTTTGAAATAGTTGATTGGGATAATAATCCATTAGGGTATTCCTATGTTAACGTAAGTGACTCCCCAACGAATCCCGTTATAGATCATATAAGACTCATCGATGGAAAAGGAACTTTTGTTTGGAAAAATCAATCTCAATATTACTATAACATATCCTATGATAACGAAGATTATAATAGTACTATTCCTATTCACTTGAATGAAAGTTATGTTTATAGAGATACTTATGATGCTTTAAATGAAAAATACTATAACCATATAATATTAGTGAATCAATCTAATATAATGAATCCTCCGGGATCAGAATATAGGGTTATTGAATATATATACACAAATGGCTCAACCACAGACGTTAGTAATAAAAGACTGCTTCAAGCTAATATAACAATAGAAAAAATGACGGATTTTCTCGATACTGTAAAAATATATTATTTGGATGAAGATGGAAATTGGGATGATAACAGTCTTATCTATTTTAATGATTCATATTCTGGAGGACAGGAAGATTTTATCTCGATTAATATACGTGATACACCTGAAGAAAGCATTAATTTAATAAATGATAATTTCCAAGCATATGGATTGTTGATTGACGTTCGGGGTTTTAATAGTACAACTCTTACTCAATGTAATGGTACAATTTTAGTAGAGACCGTTGAAACATGCAATATATATAATAAAACTTCAATGGCTAAATTACAGATTCGAGTAATTGATACAAGCGATGAAATTATACCTGTCCAATCTTGTATCGTTAAAGTTAAGAATTCTACTGGAGATTCAATTACAAACTTGATTACAGATAGTGAAGGATATGCTCATGGACAGATCAATTCCGAATCAGATTTCTGGTATGTAAGAAATCCAACAGAAAACTACACTTTTAGTTTAAACTTCTATGGTGGTAGTGATAAAAACTTTTTAGTAAATAAAACAGATCAATATGATCCATCTCCAAGTTTAGTTAATCACTACAATTATTCTTTAAGATTCAATACTTCACTTGTATTTAAGTTACTAATAAATATCGATGATTACCAATCAATGTTTATTGATTATTCAGGAGATACTGCTGTAATTTGGGGAAGCGACATGACCTTCTCTGTTAATTTTACGATTAAAGCTGGAGTTGGGGCTAACTGGGTAGGTCTAGATGATCCTGATGAAATAATTTGTACAATAGGGGGAATTAAATCTTATGATATGAATTTTGTTACTGATGGAGTTTTTACAGTGACAATTCCTTCATATGAGTTCTCAGCTGGAAATAATTATGAAATATATTCGGTTGAAATAACTGGAAGTAAACTAGGATATGTTGATCCTATCCCTATATTTGCTGAAATCACAATAAATTCAAGACCAACAGGAATGAGCATACATGATTATGAAACATTAGATGAGTTAGAAAGTAATTCAATTTCAGAATATTATGATGAATTAATAAATATAACCTTAAAATACTATGATGCAAGCAATAATAATTCTTTAACTCCAGAATCTTTCACTTATGATTGGGACTATGGTTCAGGTACTTTAAGCCCAGATCCAATAAATTCTGAATATTATATATTAGAACTTGATACTTCAGTAGTAGAGAATGTTGGTACATATCATTTAGAATTTACTGCTAGACGTGAGAACTATACCGAAATTGTAAATTTTGATTTTTTCATAACTATATTAACTAGACCAACCAGTACGGAAGACTCGACAGGAATAGTGTATGTTTCTGAATCAATTTATATCTTTGAAGAACTTAATTTTTCTTTTGATTATACAGATGTTTTGAGGAATAGTCCAATCTCAAATTTAGATGAAATGAGTTATATAATGCAAGAATTGGATGAAAATGGTGATCCAATTCAAGGCACTTCAGAAATAGGTTCACTAATCCCAATAGGCAATGAATTCGTGTTAGATCTTGATACAGAATTACGACACGATGGAGAATATTCTGTGATAGTTACACTTGCTAAAAAAAATTATGAATACAGAATTGCGATAGTTTCTTTAACGATTTTGGAAAGAATTATAGATATTGGTTGGCCTGAGTTACTTTTAGATTCTAAGATTGAAATAGATGCAGGAAAAACATTACAATTTTCAATAGATCTTACAGATCCCAATAATAATTCGGCACCAATTACAGGAGCAAGCGTTTATTTAACACTTGGAGATGAAACTTATGTTTTTACTGATAATGGTGATGGTTCTTATATAGTTAATATACCTGCAATTTCTAATCCATTCTTTGTGCCTGAAACATTTACAGCTACACTAACAATCGAAAAGCAATACTTTGAGACCAAATCTTCAACTATTACTATAGTAGTTAATATGCAAGAAATATTTGGTTTCCCAACATTCTATTTTGTAATGATTATAGGATCAATAATAGCTGTTGCGGGAAGTCTTACTGCATATCGTATAGTTCAGCAACGGAGAATCCCTACATTTGTCAAGAAGTCGAGATCAATGAAGAAAAGCATTAAGGGAAATAAAATTATATCCGATTCCTTACTTTATCCTTCAAAAGAAGAATTTATAGTGAAGAAACTAGGAGATAAATGGGATTCGATTGGATTATCTTTGGAGGATATTATGGGAGTCAAAGAGAAAAAGAAGATGAAATTACCTGAAGTAAAAGAAGAATTTAAAGGAGGTGCTGACTAATGCCTGTTGGATTAGCAATAATGAGATGGGATGAACGAGTTGGAACTGAGATCCTCGCGAAATATCCAGAAGAGTTAAATATAACTGATAAAACTCTTATGCAAGTATATAGCACTCATGAATACAGTGGTGAATCCGGGATGATCAGTCTAATGATAGGATCTTTAAATATCGCTTCATATTACACTGGTCCTGATAAAGGCTTTTATATTCTTTTACTTTTAAGTTTAGATGATGATCCCGACGCTTATGAAGGAGGATTAATAGACATTTCTCGAATAATTCTTCAAAATATAACAGATGATGCCTATGTACCAATGATCCCTGATCTTTTTAGAAGATTATCTGTGTATCCCACACTCAATAATGAGCAACGTCTTGCTATCACCTATCAAGATGAGATTAAAAGATTAATAATTAGTCGCTTAAGAGATGAGGGTGTAGTTTCTAAATCTGAATTAATGGTATGGCTTAAAGATCAATATAAACAAGGTTTTGTTGATCTAGAAGGCGTTTTAACAGAGCTGATTAAACGAGAAATTGTAAAAGAAACTTCTGTAAAAGGTATGCCATCGGAATTAATCTTTTTAATTCAAGATGTTGTTGCATTAAGAGTACCTCCTGTTAAAATTTATAGTGATCCCTCCAATCGAGGTTTACCTTCACAACTTGAGGAGGATTATAAGATGGAAGTAAAGAAATACTTTCAAAATTATCGTCCATCAGAAGGAGACAATCTTAGGATAATAGATATACTAATTAATCCACAAGTGTATGAAACATTGCGATTATTAAGGACAGCAATAGTAACCAAGAATGACCTTGAGAAGTTAAGAAAGAAAGGCGTCGATGACTTAGATGATGTATTAAAGTTGCTTTGGGATACTCAGATGATTCAAGTATTCCAAGATGATAGAAATAATGAATACTATGCACTTCTTTCAGATTATTACTTAGATCTCGTATTTCCTAAATATCTACTTAACACTATCAAGAAAGTATACGATCAGAAATCAAAAGCAAGTCAAGTATTAGTTGAATATTTAACAGTACTGGAAAATTCTTACAGTGATATTAAAGCTGTAGCCAAAGCTGCTGCAAAAGAAGCTGCTAAAACTGAAGTTTAATATTTTTTTATTTTTCTTTATCTTATTTTTTTTTATACTAAGATTTTTCAATATTTAAAAATAATTTCATTATAGAAATAATTATAATTTTAAAACTAGAAGTGATTAAAATGGAAGGAGAATTTCCCTCTTGTGAGCAATATTATGATGTTCCAGAAGCTATGTTAGATGGAATTGATATAGAAAAATATATAATTGCTTCATACATTATTAAACGTCCTAAAGGCCAAAATGTTAATTACTTATCCCGTTTTGCTGCAATTGAACAATCCACTGGAACTTGGATTAGAGTTCCAGCTGAAACAGAAGAAGTGAGAAAATACCATGTTGCTAGAGTACTTGGCGTATATGAACTTCCTATGTATGAATATGTTATCCCTAAAGATATTAAAGAAAGAACATACTTCGTTCAAATCGGATTTCCTATCATAAATATTAAGGGAATGGGGATTCCAATGTTATTCACAACAGTAATTGGAAATATTAGTATAACTCACGGTTTAAAGTTGGTTGATTTAGCATTTCCTAAAGCTTGGTTAGAAGATTTTAAAGGTCCTAAATTTGGAATTGATGGAATTAGGAAACTTATGAATATTCCTACACGTCCACTTTTGAATAATATGGTTAAACCGTGTACGGGGCATACAGCAGATGTAGCTGCAGATTTAGTTTATAAAGCTGCAGTCGGTGGTTGCGATGTAGTAAAAGATGATGAATTAATCTCAGATCCCTCCTTTAATAGACTTGAAGAGCGAATTGTCAAGGTTATGGAAGCTGTTGACAAAGCAGACGCAGAGAAAGGCGAAAAAACTTTATATACTATCAATATTACCTCTAAATTCCCAGATATATTTGAACACGCGGATAAGATGATCGAATTAGGTGCCAATGCCTTGATGATAAATTATTTAGCTACTGGTTATGAAGCTCTGAGACAAATAGCAGAGGATCCTTCAATAAATGTTCCAATTCTAGGACACATGGATTTTGGTGGTACATATTTTGGAGGAGAATGGACAGGAATGACTAGTATGTTAACATTTGCAAAATTACCACGGATTTGTGGTGCTGATATAGTAGTCATCCCTGCCCCATATGGAAAGGCAGAAATATTAGAAGAAAGATATGAGCAAAATCTTAAGGCCCTTCGATATTCATTACAAAACATTAAACCAACACTCCCAATGCCTAGTGGTGGAATAACACAAGGAATGGTTGAGAAATGTATAAAAGAAGCTGGAACGGATATCCTTATTGGAAGTGGAGGTGGTATCCATAGTCATCCTGATGGGCCTATAGCTGGCGCTATTGCTTTTAGACAAGCAATAGATGCGGTTATGGAGGGTAAGAACGTAAAAGACGTAGCTAAAGAGAAGAAGGAATTAGGTGTCGCCCTTGGAGTATGGGGGACGGGAAAAACACAATTAATTGAAAAATAATCTACTTTTTTTTTAAATATAAGAATCTTTCAGAATAACTCTTATACTAGAATTAAAATCATTAGATTGAATTTTTGTAGCAATTTCATTATCTCTTAGATCCAGATATTCTAGTTTTTTGAATTTTTTAAGATATTCAATGTTTTCGACATTACTAATATTATTTTTAGAAAGAGTTAAATGTGTTATATTTTTTAAATAAACTAATTCTTTAATATCTTCAATCAGATTGTTTGAAAGATTAATTTTCTTGAGAGATTTTAAATACATTAAACCTTTTATTTCTGAAATTGATTTAATATTATTTTTCCATCCAAAAGGTATCCCTTTCACTTCATATTCAAAATAATCTGATAAATCTAATTCGTTTAACAATCCATTTTCTGGATTTATCTCATAAGAGACATTTGGATATAAATTTGTTAAATTAATAATTGTCATGAAACTAATTAAAATAAGGGATAATTCTTTATGAGTAAATAATTCATATTTCTTAGTTTTTAATAATTTCTTTAAAATATATTTGAATTTACGATTTTCAATTCTTTTGTCTTTATTGATATATTTAGTGTGTATAATCTCCTTTGTTTTATCAAATAAAATTCTTTTAGACTCTTCAGTATTAGCTTTTTTTAATGATTTGATTATGATAACAAGGCATTCATAATCTTTCTCATGATTTAGAGCCCACTTTAAAAGGGCAATTGCTTTGTATAGAAATCTTCTTTCTATGATTTTCAAAACGACATTTCTGATTTTTTCATTTGAATCAGAAAGGAGTATGTTTTCTAAAAATTCAAAAAGTTTATTATCATAAATTCCAACCCGATCTAAATTTTCTAATGCTTCTTCTCTTATTTGTTCATTTTCACTGTTTTCTACAAAAGAGATTAATTGATCAAAAGCAAAAGATTTACTTATTTCATTCCTCTCTAATTGGTCTAAAATAATTTGAGGAGTTAAATTCATCTTATATATTTCTGATATAATTTGATAAATATTTTATTTAAAATCAAAGGGAGGAAATTTATTTCTTATAGAAAATTTGTCTTTTAGTTCTGCTTTTAATTCATTAAAAGGTTTTAGATTACCAGAAAACACTGTCGATGTAACTTTTTCAATTAAAAGATTCAATAATTGTTCTACTTGGGGTATCTTATCTAAATTACCTTCCGAAAGCATAGAAAGAAAATAATCGTTCTGAAATTTTTTAAAAGTTAAAAATCGATATTTTTGAAATCCTAATTTTACTGCTATCCATTGAGGTACTGCACCTGTATTACCTTGTGTATTAGCGGCTATTGCTTCTATTTTTGCTGTAAGCATTGATTCCTTCATTTCTCTATCTTCTTCTGGATTTTCAAATTCACCAAGGGTCTCAATATTCAAGTTATCCTCCCCTATTAAAATTGATATCACCCCAATTGACATTGAAGATAATCCTAAATAATCAATTCTAATTGTATCTTCTACATAAGTGAAATCTTGATCAGTAAATACTTCTTGTAATCTTACGTATTGTTGGAGTATAAACTTAACTCGTCTTTTAAATTCTAATTGAATATTATATTTCTCAAATTTATCTAATTTGTCAGCGTCTTTACCCTGTAATAATTCTGTGAAATGATTTGACATCTGTTCAAGGATCCATTTGCCTTTTTTATCAGGAAATTTCCCATAAACAATATAGATTATCTCGTTTTTTTCATAGAATTGGCATTTTTCTTCTTTTTTCTTCTCCCCCGAAATAAGCAACATTTTATCAAGATCCCCTTCTAAAATACCGGTTGCTATGAAATCTAGGTTATTTGTTAATTCTAACAAATACTTATAATTATCATTACTACAATATAATTGAGTTCTTTCATTTGTAGTAATGCCTAATAACTTTACATATTCTCCTTTTTTTAATTTAATTTTATCACTTTCTAAAGAGATAGCTAATGGTTGTTGCTTAACTTTTACTTTACTACCTAATTTTGTTGAGAGTGTGTTTTGCTTTTTCTCAAATTCTTTAGGAGTAGTTCTTCCTTCCTTTTCAGTAGATAAATCATGAAGAATCGCTAAAAATTTACTACATTTAGGACAAAGCTTGTCTTTTGGATAAGGTCTTAGTATTTTATATCCACAATACGGACATTTAACCTCATCTTTCCTTTTATCTTCAGAAAAGTGTAAATTAGTAATTTTTATCAATCGCTCCATGTGTGACTTGACAATAAATTAAAAGTATTACAAGTATTTATTTGCAATTGTCTCAAAGGCTTCTAAAAATTTATTGTTATCTTCTTCAGTTCCAATAGTAACTCTAATATAATTATATAATCCAGGTTTACTAAAGTGACGTACTAGGATCTTAAGTTCTTTCAAATCCCATACAAACTTTAATGTTTTAGATTTATCTTCAAATTTAATGAATATGAAATTTGCATCTGAAGGTAAAACACTAATACCATTATACGTATTTAATTTATTAGTTAATCTTTCTCTTTCTTCAAGAATTTTTTTATTCTGCTCAAATACTTTTTTATGATGTTTAATACAAGATAAAGCTGCTATTTGATCTATATAACTAATATTATATGGTAATTTTACACTATTCATTTCTTTGATAATATCTGCATCAGCAAGAGCAAATGCTAATTTAAAGGATGCCAGAGAAAACCCGATTGAAAAAGATCTGCATACAACTAAATTCTTTACTTTTTTCAATAATGATAAACAAGTTTGAGGCGAAAAATCAGCATAAGTTTCGTCAACAACAACAACACCTGGAAAGCTTCCACAGATTTTTAAGATCGTAGCATTTCCAAAAGATTTTCCGTTTGGATCATTTGGTGAGTTAATAATTAATAATTTACCTTTAGATGAATAAACTGTATCAGGTATTGAAAAATCTTCATTTAACTGAATTTCATTGATTTTAGCATTATAAAGTGTTGCTAATGTTTTATATAATCCATAAGAAGGATAAAAGAAATTTACCTTATCTTCAGGGTCAACAAATATTTTAAAAAGAATGTCTAAGATCTCATCTGAACCACTTCCAATGAGTATAGAATTACGATTAGTAAGTGTATCCTTATCTCTTAGTAATACATTAAGGATTTCCTTACGCAATTCAAACGAAGTGGGGTCAGGATAGAGTCTAATGTTATCATTCACAGCATTTTTTATATCAATTAAAATGTCATTTATTGGAGGAAAAGGATTTTCATTAGTATTTAAAATAACCCAACCATCTTCTTTTGGTTGTTCCACAAGCTCAAAAGCGGTATATTTTCTTAAATTTTCTCGTAGTAATCTATTTAATTCCATGTCTGTATCCTTTTTTATTTTTTTTAAGAATCTCTTGAATTAAATACTTAAAATATTTACTTAATAAAATTTAATTTTTATCTTTTATTATTTCCGTTATTAGTATTATTAAGTTAAAATACTTAAGTTTTTGAAATTCAAATTGTAATTTAAATTTTTTAATTTAATCAGTAATTTAATAAAATCATCGAAAACTCAATTTTTAAATTTATGAAAACTATTTTAATTATAATAAAAATCAAGATTTAATGTAAATTCAAATTGGTGATTATAACGACTTCATTTGCGCTAATGTTCGACGCGAGACCCGGGGGAGAAATTGTTCCAATTAAATGGGATAAAAATAGCTTTATGCCAGAGACTTCTATTATAGTTTTAGATGAAGGTAGTGAATCTGTCTATTTATGGCATGGTGCCAAACAAGGATTAGTTGCACGGAGAACAGCTCTTAGACAAGCGGAATCACTTAAAGGACATGGATATACAGTTGGAAAAAGTATTATAGGACGAGATATTAAAAGCATAAAAGAAATTGATGCTCGAAAAGTCGGAAAAGTTCCTGAAGATACCAAGATGAACGAAGAACTTCAGGAAATTTTAGATAAAAAGCATACAGAGTTAGAAAATTTTATTGTTACTTTTCAAACAGGAGTAATGCAACCTGTAACAGTTAAAAAGACAGAACCAAAAGTGCAAGCAAAACCCACTCCAACTCCTATGGCATCTCCTGCTGTCTCAAAACCTGTTACTTCGGCTAAACCTAAAACAATAGCCTCTGAATATGAATCTACTGAACCAATGCCTAGTATTAAAACACAACCAGCACCAGCAAAAAAGGTGTCTTCTACGGATTTAATGGTAGATGCGAAGATATCATTTGTTTTTTCGGCAATTATGGATCATTATGATGACATCTGGATTTCGAAGAAGCAAGATGGAAGTTATGCTGTTGAACAAATGGATGGTCCTATATGTCAATTTTCAATCAAAGAAGGTTCAAAATTGAATTTTACGGTCAATAGCTTTTCTGGAGTAGATCCTAAAGTAAAAACAGCAATTCAAAAGAAATTTATTGAACTCTCAAAACTAATATAATTTTTTATTACTTCTTTTTTATTATTTATTAAATTGTGGATTTAAATAACATCTACTTTTTAAACTATATTTTATGATTGAACATGAAATTCAATAGATTATCTCAGTTGTTTTTAAAACTTGAAAGTACTACTAAAAGACTAGAAATGATTGATCTACTATCAACTTTTTTTACTGAAATTAAAAAAAGTAAAAAATTTGAAGATTTAGATAAAATTATTTATCTTTTACAAGGTCAATTAACACCTAATATAATGCAATTTCCTAAGATGGGGTTAGCTGAAAAAATGATAATTGAAGCTTTATCAGTACATTCTGGTGTTGGAGTTAAAAGAATTAAAGAAGTTTTGGTTAAAAAAGGAGATATAGGAGCTACTGCTGAATTTATGTTATCAAAAAGTAAAAAGCAAAGATCAATATTAGATATCAATCCGAATGAAGATTTAAAGGCATCAATAGAGATTGTTGAATTATACTCTAAATTAAAGAAAATAGCATTATCTGAGGGTATAGGGTCACATGATACTAAATTAAGGATTTTAAGAGGCCTTATGAGAAAATGTACACCATTAGAAACAAAATATTTATTAAGAATTATAACATCAACACTGAGAGTAGGAGTTCAATCTCCAACTATTATAGAAGGTTTAGCTCTAGCTTTCACAGATCTAAAGGAAAATAAACAATTTATAGAAAGAGCGTATAGTTTATATCCAGATTTAGGAGAAATTGCAAAAGTATTAGCAATAAACGGTTTAGAAAATGTAAAAAAGATTGATATACAATATGGAATACCTATTCTTAGTATGCTTGCCTCTCGTGAATTATACACAGAGTTCATATCAAGACTAGGATCTCCATTTATTGCAGAATATAAGCTAGATGGAGAAAGGCTACAAATCCATAAAGTAGGTGATGATATTATGTTATTTTCAAGAAGGTTGCTAGATATCTCAAACCAATATCCTGATGTATGTCAAGTTATAAGGGAAAATATTAAAGCCAAAAAGGTTATTATTGAAGGAGAAGTTGTAGCTATGGACCCATTCTATGAGAAGATGCAACCATTTCAGGTTTTAAGTCAAAGGAGACGAAAATATGATATTGATGATATTGCAAAAGAAGTCCCTGTTTGTTTATTTGTTTTTGATCTTTTAAAATTTGGTGATGAATCATACGTAGATAAAGCATTTTTAGAAAGAAGGGGAAAACTTGAAGAAGTTGTTAAGGAAAGAGATGAATTAAGGTTAGTTAAATCTATAACTATTCATAGTACTGAGGAATTACTCAGTTTCTTTAATAAGGCAAAAGAAGAAGGAACTGAAGGAATAATGGCAAAATCGATTAAAGAAGATTCAATTTATCAAGCAGGAAATCGTGGTTACAAATGGTTAAAATTAAAAAGTCTAGAAGGAGGAAAATTAAAAGATACTATTGATGTGGTCTTGGTTGGTGCATTTTTTGGTAAAGGAAGAAGAACGGGAGTATATGGAACCTATATAGGTGCTGTTTATGATCCTGAAAATGATATTTATATAGCTTTTACGCGCTTCTTCTCAGGTTTAACTGATGAGTTATCTGAATCTTTAACAGAAGAAATGGAATCATATAGCGTGGAGAGAAAACCAAAAAATGTTATTTGTGAAGATACCCCTGATGTATGGTTAAATCCAGAAATTGTTATGGAAATTACCGGAGATGAGATAACAGTTAGTGATAAATTTGCTACCTTAGGATATTCTATGAGATTTCCTGTTTTTCTAAGATTACGTCCAGAAAAATCTCCAAAAGATATTACTACTATAAAAGAGATTAAAGAATTGTATGAAATCCAATAGAAATTAAAATCTAAACTATTCTAATTTCATATATCAAAAATAAAAGATGTTTTTTGATATTTACTACAAAAAGAATGAGATCTCTACTGTATATTCCCTTGTTAGATAGGTCATCTACTAATATTTAATAATAAGATCTTTTCTTCTTTCTAATTCTTTTAAAAATGGAGGGAAAGACTCGAATTTATTAAAATTTATATCTAAGATCTTAAGGTGAGATAATGAGAGTATTGATCTAGGGAGTGAATCAAGTTTATTTCCCCATAAATTTAAATCCTCAAGTGAATCCAATTCTCCGATCCATTTAGGGATTTGAGCAAAGTTGTTCCAACTTAAATTAAGGATTTTAAGACTTTTTAAACGTTTAAAATTATCTGGTAATTTTAAAAGACTATTATTCCTTAAAATTAAAACTTCTAAAGATTTTAGAAGACCTAAAGATTTGGGCAAGTGGGATATATTATTATCATATAAATTTAAAACTTTTAATGACTGAAGTGAAGAAATCCATTTAGGAATAGTCTTTAATTTGTTTCCACTTAAACCCAATTCTGCTAATGAGGTAAGTAATTTAATACTGGGTGGGACTTCTAGAAAGTTATTCCAACCTAATTCAAGTTTTTTAATAGGAATATTTAATTTGAATGTAATTGAATTCAATTTATTTCCATGTAAGTCTAAAGTCTCTAATCTTTTTAGAGAATTTATTGATTCTGGAATCTTCTTCAAAAAATTATTTCTTAAATTTAACGATTGAAGTAATTTTAGGTTACCAAGAGAGTTAGGAAGAATGCGCAACCTATTAGATTTTAAATTTAATATTTTCAGGGACTTTAATTTATCAATTGATTCTTTAAGACTGAAAATGTGATTATAACTTAAATCTAAAGATCTCAAGGATGTTATTTCGACAGGGATCTCCATTAATTTAGTTAATTTATTGAATCTTAAATCAAGAACTTGAAGATGCTTTAGCGATGATATTAGTTCAAGGAAATCTATCAAAAAAATACCTTGTGCATCGATATTAGTTAAATCTAGTTTTGTAATAAAACCAGTAGCATCAAACTCATACTTAATATAACCAAATTTTTTTTTTAGGGATAAAATAAAATAATAATTTATCAATATTTCTGCAAGGTCTTCAACTGTAAAATCTTCATATTTTTTGACTTTAAAAATATTTTTCAAATTATATTTAATTTCTTGATTGTAGAAATAAATTAATTTATCAAACAATACTGATTTAGATTTTTCGTCCTTAATTTCCGAAATTGTTGATATTACAGTAATTATGCATTTGATTGTTGTTTCATATTCAAGAGCCCAACTCATTGGTTTCAAAGCTCTATCTAAAAAATGTGTTTTTATATAAAGGGCAGCCCTATTTCTTATTTCTTTGTTTGAATCAGAGATTAATAAATTTTCTAATATTTCAAATACTCTATCATCTTTAGATTTAATTTTATTCAAGATTTCAATACATTCTAGACGTGTATTTATGCTATCAGCATTATCGATTAGCATTATTAATAATTCAAGAGTTGAATTATAATCTAGATCTTTATTTTTGAAATCCTCATAAATAGCATTTGGAGTTAAAGGCATGAACTTATTGAAAATTGGTTGAAATTAAATTTATTAGACTCTTTCAATCACCATTCCACCTAACCTAATAGGACCTCCTGTAGCATTATATATCTTTTCTGCTTTTCTTAATTTTGATTCACTATGGGAATATATTTTAAACACGAGTTCTCCTTCCTTAATTTTTGCTCCCTGTTTTTTTATAATTACTACTCCTGAAGTTTTTGAGTTAGGACACCCAGCAGTTTTTGCAATTTGATTAATGAGTGCGTTATTAACATCAACAATATAACCATCTTTTGAAGAATAAAAATCTTTAACATAGGGTCCTAATTCGATATCTTCAGGTATTATTTCAGGATTTCCCCCTTGTGCTTCAATAATTTTTTTCATTTTTTCATAGGCTTTTCCAGTCCGTAATATATCTTTTGCTAGAGTTTGTCCCATCCCCTTTTGAGCTTTCCCACCCATTTCTAGTAGCATCCCTGCTAGGTCTGTAGACTTTTCTATTAAGGAATTAGGTCCAGTAGAATAATCACGTAATAATGTAAGAGCTTCTTTTGCTTCAAGAGCAGGACCTACAGCATGACCTATTGGTTGATGAGCTAAAGTTAAAGCACACTCTGCCTCAATTCCAACATTTGCTGCGATTTCTTTAAATAAGTATGCAAATTGCTTTCCTTTATCAGTCGTAATAAATTTAGTTCCCTCTCCAACAGGAATATCAAGAACTAGCTTTTTAACCCCCAACGAAAGCTTTTTTGTTAAAATAGAAGGTATCATAAGACCAATAGGATCCATATGTAAAGGACGCTCAATTTCTATTAATATATTATCTGCCGGTGCAGTTTCAAGAGCACCACCCCATATTATACACGCATTTTGATCGGCTACAATTTTTTTTAGCTCATCTGGAGAGAAAGATACAGGAGCTAAAACTTCCATTGAATCTGCTGTACCTGAAGGGGATGTGATAGCTCTTGTTGATGATTTTGGAATTGTTAATCCCGCTGCAGCAATAATTGGAACAATTATCAATGAAACTTTATTTCCTGGAACGCCACCTTTTAACAAAATTTACTAAATGTAAATTTTTGTGCTATGTTTATCGTAGACGTCCATTCCGAAATAAAAAATTTCTCCACTTTTTGTTTCTGATAAGGTTAAAGCGGTCATTTCCTCATTATCCATTCCTTTAATCGATACAGCTGTTATGAAAGCAGCCAAATCAATCCTCGATAAGGAACCTGAGACTGCGTCATTAATAATACTGTTAATTTCTTCGCTAGTTATTTTATTCCCTTTGATCTTTTTTTGAATAAATCTAAATGAATCGGGAGGATCTGCTGGTTTTACTGAGACGAGCATTTCATTTTTTAAATCTTTTTTTTCTCTTAACAGGTTAAGAAATAACCCTATTTCTCCAGATTTAACAATGGTGCCTAAATAATCAATTTGAATAATAGCAACCCAATATTTATCTTCCAAAGATTTTGATTTTAGATTTTTAATAAAGACCCGTTCTCCTGCTTTTTGACCCAATTCTTTAGCATCTTTGATGTTTAAGACAATATCTTTAGGATTGCCTGTTTCAAAATTAATTTCTTTAACTTTTAGTTTCATTAAAATTTCTCAATTTTTATTTTAAGATGAAGATTATAAAACAAATAGAATTTATAATTTTATTGAAAGAGGGAAATCTTTAATCTCTCCAATTTGATTCTGATCAGGATCTTTAAATAGTGCTTTTATCTTAATAGAATAATCTCCCGCTTCTAGTGGTTTTAGACTAATTTCCCATTTAATATTTTCATTTTGTCTAAGTGAATATATTTGTTTTTTTAATGTTCCTCTCATAACCTTAAGATTTTCAGGAAATTCCACTTCAATATTAAGATCTAAAGCTTCTCCCTCACTTTTATTTTCAATAAGGATTTCTATAGGAAAAGTTTGACCAATAAGGGGTGGTCTTAAATTTTTTAAGATAATATCTAAAGTTGGAGGAGGAGATATTAAAGTGGGATAGAATATGTCTGGAGATTCATAGAGAAATTTGAAAATTCCATCGATTTCTGAAGTTAATAAGAGAGGTCCAATAAAAGGTTTCTCCATTTGAAAGTGGGGTTTAATTAATATATCTAATTGATGACTCTGACCAGCAAGAATAGTAATTGGTAATTCTGGTTTTTTATGAAGTGTAAAGTTATCGGAGAGCTGTAATCCAATCTTGGTAATTTTTAATTCTTTTAGATCATATTTATAAAAAGATTGTTTTTTCATATTTACAAGTGGTTTAGTATTAATATCAATTTTTAAGTTAATACTATCATTTGTAGTATACGATTTTTTGTCTAGAGATAAACTGATGATTAAGGATACAATGGATTTAGCTAAAACTAAAGCATTTTTAACTAAAATTATTTCTCCTTCAAGAAGATAAGTTGGATCAAATTCACTTTCGATTTTTTTCACATAATCTTCATTTATATCTTTTGTGGCTACTTCGATATCTTTTATCAGTTTAATTAAATAATTTTCTTTAAAATAAGTATCTTCGATATTTTTTCTATTTTTTTTTATTATATTCAAACCTTCTTCTTGTTTTCCTTCTAAAAATAAACATAAATAAGATAAACTTGAAAATAATGTAAATAGAAAATTTTTATCTAAGTTGTGTTTTAAAGTAGGGATATAATTTAATGCTTCCTTAAATATTTGATAAGCTTCTGAGAAATCATTATTAAAGAGAAAGGCATTGCCAGCATATCTCAAAAATTCTACTCCTTTTAAATATTTTTCCTCATTTATCGCGGATTTAGCAGCATTAAAAAAACTCTGTTCTGCAAGTTCATATTCTCCTAATTTTAAGAAAGTATCCCCAGCAGAATGAAATAGTTTTGCTGCCCGTTTGTATGCCATTGCATTATAAAGCTGCTC
The DNA here is from genome assembly GCA_048937405.1 of Promethearchaeota archaeon. Classification (GTDB taxonomy): domain Archaea; phylum Asgardarchaeota; class Lokiarchaeia; order Sigyniarchaeales; family SOKP01; genus Loki-b32. Next base: position 496,613 of record JBHLNF010000002.1, on the reverse strand, counting down.
CGCCTTATTTAATAGTTTTTCAGCATCTTTTCCCATCTTAAAATCACAAAAATAAAAAAATAATTTAATTTACAAAATTAAATTTAAAATAAAAAGTTAAAAGAAAGATATAAAATTTCTAATATAAGTTAAAAATAATAGAAATCATTTCCGAATCCCTCACAAGGTCAGTCCCTAATCAACTAATTTTTTCTTGAAAAGGTCATTCTATTCGGTTTTTTTCTTGTTAGATTCTTTCTCCTCTTTCTTAGGATTAACAGAATCTTTAAGTGGATTGCTTCCTAAGTTTTGGATTGTATTTGAGATACGAGTAGCTTCATCTTGAAATTTTTGTCCCTCAGCGGCACTGCAATTAAACATTTGTACTCTCTCTGGGGAAATTCCGATGGTCTTTAAAATTTCTTTAGTGTAAACAACATTTCTTTCAGCAACTAGGTTTCCAGTTTCATAATCACATTCACCTTTATATCAAGCTCCAATTGCTACTCCATCTGCTCCTTTACCAATTGCTCTCATCATTAAACTAGGGGTAACTCTACCACTGCAATTAATCCTTATTGGTCTTAATGTAGCAGGATATTGTGCTCTGATTGTACCTGCCATATCTCCTGCACCATATCCTCACTTCCAACATAAAAATGCTAAAATCTTAACATTACCATTAATAGTCATTTATGTTACCTCCCTATATTTCTTCTAAAATTGCATCTATCTGTTTCTCATATTGAGGTTCACGATAATATCGAAGAGTTATAGCTTCTGAAGGACAATTAGCTAAACACGTTCCACATCCCCTACATAAAATTTCATTTACTTCAGCTCCATCTTCAGTCAAATTAATTGCATTATAAGGGCAATTTAACTCACATAACCCACATTTGGCACACCGTTCTTTATCTACAGAGGCACGTATCAGCAAAATACGATACTTATCTTTAACCATGAGTCTAGCAAGTGAGGATGCTGCAGCTCTCCCTTGAGCTATAGATTCTACTATAGATTTTGGACCTTGACTTACTCCTGCTAAAGCAATTCCGGGAATTTTTGTATCGATCGGATTTAATCTAGCATGAAATTCTTTAAAGAACCCATCCTGACTAGTTTCTAATTTTAGTATTTTCTGAATTGATTCAACTCCAATAGCAGGGACCATAGAAGCAGAAAGCACAACTAAATCATATTCTAATTCCTTCAATCCACCTGAACTTAAAGTATTTTGCATAACTATTTTCAGATTGTGAGTATTTGGATCTTCTTTTATCTTGCTGACATTTGTTCTAATATATTTTATTCCTTCTTTTCTTGAAAGCGTAAAATATTCTTCATAGTCTTTCCCTGCAGCTCGCATATCCATGTAAGCAACCGTAATGTCTGTTTCAGGATAATGTTGTTTAATTAATTTACTGTTTTTAATAGAAATCATGCAACAAACTCCAGAACTGCAATAAGTATTCATGTTTAAATCCCGTGATCCAACACACTGAATGAATAATATCTTTTTTGGTACTTTCCCATCAGAAGGTCTTTTCAAATGACCTATTGTTGGTCCATTCGGCGCTAACATTCTTTCAAGTTTGAGTTGAGTAATTACATTAGGATATTTATTATACCCTAAATAACCTATTGGAGGTTCAAATTCATCCCAACCAGTTGCCACTATGATTGATCCGATTTCTAAGTCGATAATTTCATCTTTTTGATCGAAATCTATCGCATCTACTTCACATGCACTTTTACACAATCCACATTTGATGCACCTATCCATATCTATTTGGGCTAAAGAAGGGACTGCCTGAGCAAATGCAATATAAATAGCTTTTCTTGAATCCATTCCCTCATTGAATTCATTATATCCAAAAGCGGGACACACTTCAAAACAAGCTCCACAACCGTTACAGTCATTAGTAACATATCGAGCATTTTTTCTTATTTTTACATTAAAATTACCTACAAATCCCGATACCTCTTCAACTTCACTATAAGTATATAGATTCAGTCTTGGAGTTCTTGCTGCTTGGAGCATAACAGGACCTAATATTCATATACTGCAATCATCTGTAGGAAATGTTCGATCCAATTTAGCCATTTTACCTCCTATTGTAGGACTTCTTTCTACTAAATATACTTCAAATCCTTCTTCAGCAAGATCGATAGCTGCAGATAATCCTGCTACTCCTCCACCTATAATTAAAGCTTTCTTTGTAATATCTACTTCCTTAACGATTATTTTTTCCAACACAGAAGCTCTTGCCACCGCAGATCGAATTATATCTTCTGCAACTTTTTGAGCCCCTTTTTTATCTTTTTTATGCACAAAACTAGCATGTTCACGAATATTTGCAAATTCCAAGTAAGATGAATCAGTACCCATTGATTCCAAAACACTTTTAAAAACCGGTTCATGCGTTTTGGGAGTACATGATGCAACTACTAATCTATTTGCATTACTCTCATTCATTTTTTCTTTTATAAATTCTGCACCAGCTTCAGTTCATAGACTTATGTACTCTAAAGCTTCAACCACTCCTGGAAGTGTTTTTGAAAATTCTACTAAGCTTTTAGTATCAATAGTTTCAGCAATGTTTATACCTCACTGACATATAAATACAGCAATCCTTGGTGTTTCTTCTTCGTATTGAACTGTTTCATCTTTAGTTTCTACCATTGCCTATTACCTTCTATTTTTTTTTATTTTGTTCCTCCAATTTGATAATTTTAATTTTATAATAATTCTAAATGATAAAGCTAATTAAATAAATTTAAATTGTTTTAATAAAATGTTTCTTATAGTTAAAAATTATTTTTAAAATAAATCAATTTTTTAATATCTAAAAAGATTTGTCCTGTTGGAGATTTTTATGTTTTTTGACCCTTTTTCCGAAATGGAACCACCAGGACTAATTGCTATAATAATCGCGTTAATCCTTATAGATATTTTACTTTTGAAACTCACCTTAATTATTACTAATGCTCAAGAAAAAAGAAAGATGAAATGGGTAGCTGGTAGTTTTGGTATACAATTTGGAATTATTTTCTTTATTGCTTCTCCTGTGATTTTATATGGTATGATAGGAAAAATTGAGGGAGAGGTCATAGTAATTGTTATTGTTCTAAGTATTTTCTCTATTTTTATAGATTTAAACGTAATAAATGTAATTCATAAAATAGGGTTAAAAAAATCTTTTGTTGTGGTTATCTTTGTCGCAGGACCAATTATATTCGCTATGTATTTAATTGGTCAATCTTTAGGAGGAACTATCCTATAAATTATATTAATATTTCTTTATTGACTTTTTTGCTCATTTCGATAATTTCCTCTCTTGCTGCTTTTCCAAAATTCTCTTGAGAAAAATTATCACTTTTATTATAAGCATAAATTATGTTTCTTGAAGAATTTACAATTCCACCTAATCCCTTTTCATAAAATCCAAATTTAATATCTTTTGCTTGAGCACCTTGAGCTCCATAACCCGGTATTAAAATGAATGAATTTTTAACAATATCTCGTATAATTTTTAATTCTTGAGGAAATGTTGCTCCTACTACAACACCAAGATTAGTAAAATTGGAAAATTTATCAAGTTTTTTACTCCATTCATATATTAGCTCAGCAAGATTAATATAATTTCTCTTCAAAATCTTATTTTCTATTTTGTATTCAGTTATATTAGTAGGAATCTCATCCAATTTAATACTAAATAAATCTTGAAATTCAGCACTACTAGGATTTGATGTTTTAACAAGGGCAAAAATTCCTTTTTCTTTGTAATCTAAAAAGGGTTTAACTCCATCAAAACCTAAATAGGCATTAATTGTGCATGCATCTGCGTTAAAATTTTTAAACACTGAATAAGCATATGCTTCAGAAGTGCTTCCAATATCATTTCGCTTCGCATCTAAAATTACTAATAAATCATTTTGATGTGCAACTTTTATGGTTTCTTTTAAAGCATCTAAAGCTTCATATTTTTCATAAAACGCCATTTGAGGTTTAACAACTGGGATTATATCATAAGTGTTCTCTATCAAGATTTTATTAAATTCGGTTATAATTTTATTTGGTTCTTGGAATTCTTCAATTAAAAATTGAGGAATTTCTCCCTCATGATCCATTCTGGGATCAAGCCCCATACACACTACACTTTTCTTTTCTCTTATTGCTCGGATTAATTCATCTATAAAATTCATGATTAGCCAAAATTAACTTTTTATTATAAATTCTGATATAATAGAATAAAATTTTTATTCATCAAATTTATTATCACTGAATTGATTGATAATCTAATAGATTTCATTGATTAATTCAGATAAATCAACCGTTTTTTGTTCTTTAAATACCTTATTCCTTCCTATCACAATCTAATCATTCAATTCTTCGCAAAAAATCATAGTAATCCGATAAATATAGTGAAAGTATAAGATGAAATTCTATTATCTTAAAAAAAAAAAGAAAATTTAAAAAGAATAGCAAAAAATTAGAAGAATCTATTTGGATATAACTTCAATAGAAGGTAAATTAATATTTGGCTATTAAAAAATTAAAAGAGATAAATTTAAAAGTTTATTATTTTAAAATAGAAATAATAAACACTCTCTATCAACAATCTTTATTATATTTAGTGTATTATCAGAATATAGATTTGAAGTCTAGCTATTTATTTTAGTGAAAACAATTTTCCTATTAAAAAAAATCATAATAAAATTGTAGGGATCTTAATTATCATGGAGAAATTCACGAAACTTAAAAGTATTGCGTTTATAGGGAATTATCTTCCAAGAAGATGTGGAATTGCTACATTTACTCATGATCTATTGGAAGCAGTATCAAATGAAGGGAGTAATATCGATTGTTGGGCTATTGCAATGAATGATATTCCTCAAGGTTATCCTTATCTCAAACAAGTTCGCTTCGAATTGGATGCAAATTCTTTAGCAGATTATAAATTAGCCGCGGAATTTGTTAATGTAAATAAAGTTGAGATTGTTTCATTACAACATGAATTTGGAATATATGGAGGAGATCAGGGTAATTATATTTTGAATTTAATTCAAAATTTGAAGATACCAATTATTACTACATTTCATAGTCTTTTGCCAAATCCGAGTGCACAACAGAAAAGAATAATTAATACAATTGCAAGATTTTCTGATCAGCTAGTCGTTATGAGTAAAAAATCAGAGGAATTTTTAAGAGAGGTTTACAATGTTCCCTTAGAAAAAATTTCTTTTATTTATCATGGGATTCCCGATTTACAATTTATAGATCCTAATTTTTATAAAGATCAATTTGGAGTAGAAGGAAAAAAAGTAATTTTAACCTTTGGTTTAATTAATCCTAATAAAGGAATAGAATTCGTTATTGACGCATTACCAGAAATTATAAAGATACACCCTAATGTAGTATATATAATATTAGGAGAAACTCATCCAAATATAAAAAAAGAGCTTGGGGAAGCATATCGTCATTTTCTTCAAAGAAAAGCTAGAGAACTTGGTGTAGAAGATAATGTAATTTTTTACAATAGATTTGTGGAATTAGATGAATTGTGCGAATTTTTAGGTGTTGCTGATATCTATATCACACCGTATTTAAATAAAGAACAAGTTGTTTCAGGAACTCTATCTTATGCACTTGGTGCAGGTAAAGCCATAATATCGACACCATATTGGTATGCCGAGGAAATTTTAGCTGATGGAAAAGGATTTATTGTACCTTTCGGAGATTCCAAGTTTATAGCTGAAAAGGTTATTTTTTTATTAGATAATGAAGTTGACAGGCATAATATGCGTAAACAAGCATATCTTTTTTCTAGGAAAATGATTTGGAAAGAAGTTGCTATGGAATATTTAGATATTTTTGAAAAAGTGGTAAAAAATCGATTATCCGTTCCATTAAGTAATGCAAAAAGGAAAACATTGAGATCTTCACCATTTGAGATGCCTTATCCAAAGTTCGATCATTTAATACGTTTAACAGATGATGTTGGTATTTTACAACATTCTAATTATATTATACCTAATCGAAATCATGGATATTGTAGCGATGATAATGCGAGAGCATTAATTACTGTATTACTGGCTGAAAATCTATCAATCGGAGATAAATCTCTAAAAGATCAAGGTGATCGATATTTAAGTTTTATATTACATGCTTTTAATGAAGACAACAAAAGATTTCGAAATTTTATGAGTTATGATAGGAAATGGATTGAAGAAATGGGATCTGAAGATAGTCATGGGCGTGCTGTTTTAAGCTTAGGTTATGCAATTGGTTTATCTAAAAATAAGGAATATAGTAATGTGGCATTGGAAATATTTGAAAAAGCTGTTGAAACTTTATCAGATTTCACATATACACGTTCATTAGCATTTGGTTTAATAGGTATTCATGCTTATTTAATAAGGTTTAGTGGAGATCGTAAAATTAAAAGATTTAGAAAGAATATTGCAAATAAATTATTTAACATGTACAGTCAAAATGCTCAAGATAATTGGCCATGGATCGATAACATTGTCACTTATGATAATGGTAAAATTCCTCAAGCATTATTAATGTCTGGACAATGGTTACAAAGAGGAGACATGGTTAAAGCTGGACTAAAATCATTAGACTGGTTATTAAATATTCAAACCAATGAAAAGGGACAATTTTCTCCTATTGGGAATATGGGATGGTATCCTAAAGATGGCGAAAAAGCAAAATTTGATCAACAACCTTTAGAGGCTTACAGTATTCTTGAAGCATGTATAGAGGCTTTTAAAGTCACTCAAGATACTAAATGGGTTTTAAAAGCACGCAGCTGTTTAGAATGGTTCTTGGGCTTCAATGATCTAAATCTTTCTATTTATAATTATCAAACGGGAGGTTGTTACGATGGTTTATCGTCCACAGGAATAGATAGAAACCAAGGAGCAGAATCCACATTAGCTTGGTTACTCTCCCTATTAAACATGTATTATTTAAATACAATAACTGATATTGATTTAAAAATAAAAATTATGTAAAATGATTAATTTGTCAAATCAACCAATAGTAATGATAAGTTCATATCCTCCACGCTTGTGTGGCATTGCAACTTTTGCTGAAGAGGCTCGAGAATTTATCCAAAAAGCCAATCCAGATAGAGAAGTTCTTGTTATAAGTCATTTTGATGGCGAAGGTGAGGGAGTTTTTCCAATTATTAATATCAATAGTAGAAAATGGTGGAGAAATGTAGCGGATAAAGTAAAGGAATTAGAGCCTTATGCAATTCATTTAGAACATGAATATGGACTTTATGAACATTATGATGAACGTGGAATAGGTGACAAAAATGAGGGTTTTCTCACGCTTCTTGAGGCTATAAGTGAATATCCTATAATTGTTGAACCGCATACAATTCATGGACGAATCACTGATGATGAAGCTAATTTTATATATCAGCTTTGTCAAAACAGTGATGTTGTTTTATTTAAATGTCATTACCAAAAATGGAGATTGGATTGGTCATTTCGTGGGCGAGGTTGGAAACTCCCCCAAAATATCTTAGTAGTACCCCATGGTGCGCGTTCTGATAAAAGATGGGGTGTCCATGAGATACAAGGTCTTAAAAAAGAATTGGGGTTAAATGATTCAAATCGATATAATCATCTTATGGGAATGGTAGGATGGATACAAACAAATAAGCGATGGGATATTCTCTTTTCAATATGGGAAGAAATTTATGAAGATATTAAAAAGAAAAGTGGACAAGAATGGCAGTTATTTGCTGCTGGGACAATACGCGATCCTAACCATAAAGAGGATTATGAAATGTGGAAATCCCAAGTTCTTGAACTCCAAGATAAGGGATTAGCTTATTATTATGAATTTATTCCTCGAGGTGATCTTTACTATAAGGTGATGGCTATCTGTGATTTTATTGTTTTACCTACTATTGATGAAACTCAATCAGGTACTCTCGCAAGAATTATATCTCTGAATAAACCATATATTACAGTAGCTCCAATGGAAGGATTAACAGCTCAAACTTTAGAGAGCGAAGGTGGTTTATTATTTACTACTAAAAAAATGTTAAGAGACAAAGTTGTTCAATTAGCATGTAATGAGAATCTACGATTAAAATTAGGAGAAAATCTAAAAAAATATCTTGATACTATAGTCTCTTGGGAAATTGTTGCGCAACAATATAATTATGCTTATGAATTGGCGATAGAAGCAAAAAGAACAGATAAAAAAGTAGTTTTAGAAAAAGAATTTTAATAAAAGAGAATCTGATGATAAAAAATTTAAATAAAGAACTTTTTATTCGACACAAAAATAATCCAATAATAACAGCTTTAGATTTGCCTTATCCAGCCAATACGGTTTTTAATGCTGGTGCTGTTAAAAAAAAGGATACATTCTTGCTTTTAATGCGGGTTGAGGATAAAAGAGGCATTTCTCATTTAACATTAGCAAGAAGTAAAAATGGTATAGATAATTGGTTAATTGATCCTTCTCCTGCATTAGTACCTAATCCAGAGCAATATCCAGAAGAGATTTGGGGTATTGAAGATCCTAGAATTACCTTTCTTGAAGAAAAGAAAGAATGGGCTATTACATATACATCATATTCAACCGCAGGACCTTTAGTATCATTAGCAACCACATCAGATTTTAAGGAATACAATCGTTTTGGTCCTATAATGCCACCTGAAAATAAAGATGCTGCTTTATTTTCCATTAGATTTAATGGTCTATGGGCATTAATTCATAGACCAGTATGCAATCGTCCTGGTATGGGAGCACACATCTGGATCTCTTATTCTCCCGATTTAATACATTGGGGTGAACATCAAATCCTTATTCCAGCTAGAAGAGGTAGTTGGTGGGATGCAAATAAAATTGGTATCTCCCCACCTCCAATAAAAACTGAGGAGGGATGGTTGATTCTTTACCATGGTGTTAAAGAAACAGTTGGAGGAATTATTTATCGATTGGGATTAGCTCTTTTAGATTTAAAAAACCCTAGAAATTTAATAGCAAGATCAGATGAATGGGTTTTCAGTCCTAGTGAGTCTTATGAGATTATTGGTGATGTAGATAAAGTTGTTTTTCCCTGTGGTTGGATACTAGATAAAAGTGACATATTTTTATATTATGGAAGTGCTGATAAATGTATCGCCCTAGCTAAAGCAAATCTTTTAGAATTACTTGAATGGCTAAAAAAATATAAATTGAAATGAGATTATGAAAAATGTATATTGCAATGCTTTCTCCCATTGCGTGGCGTACACCTCCACGTTATTATGGTCCTTGGGAATCTTTTGTTTCATTATTATCAGAGGGACTTGTTAAGAAGGGAATTGACGTTGCTCTTTTTGCTACTAAGGACTCACTTTCAAAAGCACGTCTTTTTGGAGTATGTCCTAAAGGGTATGAAGAAGATAAAGAATTATTACCAAAAGTATGGGAATGCTTACATATTTCAGAACTTTTTGAAAGAGGGAATGAATTTGATCTTATCCACAATAATTTTGATTATTTGCCATTAACCTACATGAAAATGACAAAAACTCCTGTGTTAACAACGATTCATGGATTTTCTTCACCTAAAATTCTACCTGTATATAAAAAATATAATAAAAAATCCTATTATGTTTCTATTAGTGATGCTGATCGTTGTCCTGAACTTAACTATATAGCTACAGTCCATCATGGTATAGATCTTAATCATTTCACTTATAGGGAAAAATCTGGAAATTATTTATTATTTTTGGGAAGAATTCATCATGATAAAGGAGCTAAAGAAGCAATTGAAATATCAAAAAGATTTGGAATGAGATTAATAATAGCAGGAATTATACAGGATAAAAATTATTATAATCAAGAGATAAAACCGCATTTAAAAGATGATAACATAAGTTACATTGGAGTTGTGGGTCCTATACAAAGAGATAAATTATTAGGTCATGCTTATGCATTCCTTCATCCAATTAATTTTAATGAACCATTTGGATTGTCTGTAATCGAAGCAATGGCATGTGGTACTCCTGTAATAGCTTTTAAGAGGGGAAGTATGTCTGAAGTTATTTACGATAAAAAAACTGGATTTTTAGTAAATAATATTGAAGAAGCCGTTAATGCATTGGAAGGTATAAAAAGTATTAATAGGTTAGATTGTCGTAAATGGATTGAAGAAAAATTTTCGGTAGATATTATGGTTGAAAATTATATAGCAGTATATAAAAAAATCCTAAGTAAATAATTTTGGAACATTTGTTCTGTCTGAAAATATTATCTTTTTTTAGAGTTGCTATTCATTTGTTTTTTTAACTTTAGAAAAGTAATCTACAAATTAGTAGAAGATATTTGCCAATATTCCTATTTGAAATTTATAAACCTCTTCCCAATTAAAGAAATTTCTCTCACCCATATATTCTGGAAGTTTTTTGTGCGATAGATCCTTTTCTTTGAATTTTTCATATTTTTTAAAGTGTTGCAACAAGCAAGAATTATATTTTAAACGATGTTCTAATTCTTTCATATAATTTTTAATATTCCTTTGAATGTTCCTGTTTATCACCATACTGTTAATTAAATAGGATCTTTTTGAGTTATTACCAAATTCAAATAATTTAATTCCAAGAGGGTCATTAATGATAATTCCCTCATTTAGAATTTGTAAAAGATATACAAAATGATCTTTAATGAGTTCGGTACATAATAAGACAGACCCTTTATTTAAATTATTCACAAAATATTCTTCAATTTTTTTCAAATTAGGTTTTTTAGGTCTTCTGGAAATAATTTTATGAGATATTTTATTGTTCTGAAAAGAAAATGAAATATGCTTGAATTTATAGTCAAGACTTAAATTTTGGAGAATTTCTAATCCTACATAAGCAGAGAGATCCATTGATTTAAACCAATCCTCACGAAATTTTTTTGTTAAGTCGATTTTATTACTATTTTTCCATCTAGTGAAGAAGTTATCAGGTTTTTTTATCCATTCCTTTTTTTTAATTATTTGATAAAATCGATGCATTATAAGGTCTGCGATTGTTTGATTTTTATCCTTATTTTCAGAATAATTAAGTATTTCAATTATAGAGTTATCTGTAAAAATTTCCTCGTTACTTGTATGATTTTTTTCAAGTATATTGATTATTGCTTCTTTAATCTTTTTTTGTGTTCCGAGTAAAGTTATAATTTGCATCCCGAGAGATGTAACATTACTCATATCATTATTATCTACATTCTTTCTTTTGAATGTATTTTTCATTTGGTTTTTATAGAATGATTTATTGAGTAAAATGCTATATGGTTTTAGCTTGGTTTGAAGTTTATCATGAATTTTTGCATCAAATTTCATACTATAATTATTAGATGAATTCATTTTATTGACCTTCTAAATAGAGAATTGATATGAGAATTATCATTATATAGTGTAATATTTTAAAATATTATACCATCAATCTTTATCTTATAATGTTCCTTATCACGAAACAATGTTCCTGGAGGTTTTATACATCCACAATTGATCAATCTTCGAAGATGTTTTAGTTTTTCAACTACTTCTTCCCCTTCCATTTCTAAGAAAAGTTTTCTGTTATTTGGCTCCGAGGATTTTGTATAGAGTTTAATTTTGACGCCCACTTTAACAACTTCTAATTCTTCGTCTAATACATCCATTTCTGATAAGTATTTTGATTTTTCATATACTACAAATAAGAATTCAGGATTTCTTTTCTGAAGAATGCCATGGTCTATATATTCTTCAAGAATAAGGAATTTTTTTTTCTTTTCTCTTGTAAATTTTTCAATTAAATTATCAATTAGATCAACAAAATCTTCAAAATTCAATCCATGATTCCTCCAATGAAACAATTATAATTATTGGATAAAAAAATTTAGATTATCTCTTTTTCCTTCCCACTTTTCTTGATTTTTCTTCTCTTCTTGTAATTCTAATTTTCGTCTTAATAATGCATTTTCATGTGCTTTTTCTCTTTTCCATTCCCACTTTTCTTGATTTTTCTTCTTTTCTTGTAATTCTATTTTCCGTTTTAATAAAGCTTTTTCATGTTTTTTTTCACTTTTTCTTTTTTCAGTTTGGTACTCTAAAGTATGTTGATGTTGTTTTTTTCTAGTTTCATTCCATATAATATTAGGTTTTCGGATTACTTTTCTTTTTTGTTCTAATTCTGCTGGTTTCTTGCGTCTTATAATGTTTTGCTGTATTGTCCTTTCTATATTGTTATTTCTATTTTTCTCTCTTCTTTTTTCCCAATTGATTTCTTTTTGAGCTCTAATTTGACTATTTTTTAAAGAATTTTTATTATTGAGATTCTGATTTTGTTCCCATTTAAGATTTTGTTTATGTAATAATGAGTTCCTTTTACTGGCGTTATTCAAAGCTGATTTATTTTGTTTATTCCTTATTTCTTCCCATTTTGGTTTATTTTTAGTTTTATCTTTTTTTTTAAATGGATTATTTTTCTTAAGTAGGTTATTTTTTTTTATTGAATCCCAAAATTCCATTCTTTTTTCTTCGAACTGCTGATTTATTTTAAGTTTTTTTTCTTTTTCTTGTTTTAACTCTTCCTCCAAGCATTTCCAAATACGATATTCTTTTTCTATCTTATCAGCATTTAAATGATAGGGAAACAGACGTTTACGGGGATTTTCCATACTAATTTTTTTTTTATTAAAGTGATTTGAATTTATTCAATATCTGTGCTCCATTCATCTCCATCTGGTGGTGGCAATTGCGCTCCTTCCCCTTGGATTCTAACTATTTCCCTTAATCTTTCTTCCAATACTTGAGGTACAGGCACAGGAACGATTTTTGTTCTAATAAGGCTTGAACCTTCGGCACTATAAGAATATTTACTAGAGTATTTCGCATTAACAGAAGCACTAAAACAAGCCCATCCAATCTTAGCTTTCACCCCAATTTGGGTTTTAGTCGTTCGAGACATTGTAATTGCCATTTTCACTTCAAGAATGGTATCAACAAATTGATAAAATGTTGGAATAAAACCTGCTGCTATTAAAGATAAATTTTCTGTTCCAGCAAAATCATTTCCAGCAATTTTTGGTAATTGAATGTAAGCTTTGGAAACATCACCCATAATTTTAGCGATTTCAATACTTACTAGATCTAATTTGTGTTGACCCTCCGCTATTGCTGATGCTAATTGCATTACCATATCACCAAAGGGGACATTTAAAAGATCATGTCCTACGCTACTCATACTTTCTACCTCCTTTTTTTATATTATTTCTTTTTTTTAAATAAAAATTATAGATAAGAAATTGAATTATTATTCATTTCTCATCTACTTTTTCTTCTTTTTTCTCTTTAATTTTTGGAATAGCACTAACTGAAAATTTAATAGTGCTTAACTGTTCTGGTGCGAACAATGGGGTTTCTCCTGCTTTAGGTAATGATAACTTCAAATTTTTATTTTCATCTACTGCTACACCAGATTTTATTTTTAAATCTAATTTACTAATTCTATAATTAACTGGTTTTTCCTTAGCTGTTATTCCTTTTTCTCTCATTGTATCAATTGCATTTATAAACGAGCCTGCTAATTCAGAAGGCGTAATTAGAGGTTGCTCTAATTGCTTCTCCTTTTCTTTTAACAATTTAATTAAATCCTCCTTACTCAATGATTCTAATTGCTTTTCTTTACTTATTTTTTCATCTTGATTATTATCTGATATAAAGATCACCTCATTTATATTCCCGTATCTTCAAATTGCATTTGCTTTTTTACTGCAATTGTTAAAGTTACTAATGAACCGATTAAAACAGTCGAGTTTGGAGGAGGATTTTGACCAATCACACCTTCCTTTTCACTCTCTTTATAGGTTATGGCTCCTAAAGCAAGCTCAGCAGTATTGAGCATGTTAGTAGCTTCTTCCTCTGATTTACCTGTTAGGTCAGGAACAATTCTATAGGATGTTGCTATGGGCGATGGCACGGGGACAATTTTAAATGTCATTTCACTAGTTCCTTGAAAATCAAAATCGAACTCATTTTTATAACTTGCATTGATGGGACAGAAAAAAATATTTACTTTTTTTGCCTCTGTTTCTTTTCTTTGTATTGCTACTGATACCTTGATAGAAGCGGTAACCTCTGGTATTTGATACCATGTCGCCTGTATACCTAACTTAGCTAATTCTGGGTTTGCGTTAATACTTTGTTGTATCAACAATGCTTGTTCATCAAGAGCACTCTGAGCTTCAGCAACACCTTTCGCAATTTCTACAATCATATCCCTAAATGAAATAAAATATTCTTCTTCAAGATTAGACATTGAATCCGACATCGCACTCTCAATTAAATTTTATCAAATGGTTTAATATAAATCTTTCTATTTTTTTACTTTTTTGTAATTTTTTATTAAAAATAAATATATTAAAAATCTTTTATTTTTGATATGTTTTCTTCCGATATTTTAAAACCAATAAAATTCTTTTCAATATTTTGAATTCATGAATTAATTTCCTTTATTGACACAAAGAGTAATCATATCTCTATTTTTAACAAATTCTATTTTATTATAATAAAAAAGCACCTATGAAGATTTAAGATAATAATCAGAAAAAGATAGCACATATGATTTGAAATATATCATTAATATATACTAATTTTAGGTTTATCTGGTTTTTTTAATTAACCGTATGCTTTTATAACTATAGTTTTTTTATCTATCTCTATATTTTTTTTAAGTTAAGTATGAAAATGAAGATTTAATATCATTTTAGTATATTAAAAAAATTTTATCTAAATCTTATAGAATAAAATTGTTATTATTCAAATTTCCTATCACTGAATTGATCAATGATATCATAAATTTCATTTATTAATTCAGATAAATCAACGTTTTTTTGTTCTTCAGATACCATATTCCTTATTACCACCGTTCCATTAGTCAATTCTTCAGGTCCAATGATAAGCACTATAATCACTCCCAATTCATTAGCTTTTTTTAGTTGGCTTTTTAGATTTTTAAATCTATAATCAATTATACATGGAAAGTCTTCATCTCGGACAATTTGTGCTATTTTAAAAGCGTAGGTTGACATATCTTCATTTATTGATGCGATATAAATTGTGTCACTATAATCCTTTTCTCTAATTTCATCTGGAATTAAATTATATGTCTTCAAAAATAAAGAAAGCATATAAACACCCATACCAAATCCAGTTCCAGTAATTTTCTCATCTGAAAATATTGATAATAGATCATCATATCGACCTCCTCCAAAAATACTTCTTATATTTTCTGTTCCTGTATCATATACTTCATAAATAATTCCAGTATAATAATCAAGACCTCTTACGGTCCCAGAAGAAAATGTACAATAGTTTGAGATCTTTACTTCCTTTAATAATCGGTCAAAATTAATTATCTCGAGATATCCTTCAGATTTGTAGAAATCATCAGGAATATCATCAAATTTCTCTAATAATTCATTTATATTCTTAGCATCCTTTAATTTTAATATTCCTTGGATGGCTACTTCATCTTGAAAGGTATCAATTAAATATTTTTCAAATTCCTCATCCTCCATCTTAGCTGATTTATCTAAGGCTTTATAGACTAAGGGTATCTTAGCTTTATCTATTTTAATTATAAAATTACAAATCGAATCCATGAATCGTCGACTATTATAATAAATCTGAAATTGTTCTGCTGTAGCTCCAAATTCGGTGAATATATCTACAATGATATTAAATATTTCGAGATCCCCATAAAGACTTTCTTCACCTAATATATCTACATTGGGTTGTTTAAATTCTCTTCGACGTCCTTTTTGAGGTCTTTCATATCTAAAACATGTTGGGATGCAAAACCATCTAATAGGTTTTTTAAGTTCTTGACTTTTTTTTGCCACCATCCGGGCTAAGGAAGGTGTAAGTTCTGGAATTAAAATTAGTCTCTCTCCTTTTTTTTTCTCCACTATAAAGGATTGTTCATTAACTAATTCATTAGAAGATTTAGCAGCAAAAATTTCAATAGGCTCTATTTGGGGTGTTCTATATTCTTCATAACCATATCTCTCAACAACATCTTTTAGAGTCTCAATAATCCAATTGTATTCTCTTAAAGCTGGAGGATAAAAATCCTTCATCCCTCTGAGTGGTTCTTTAGAAAATTTCTTTGACATCTTACTATTTTAATTCCATTTAACTATTATTAAAACCAAAAAAGAATGTTAACAAATATCTTTTTCGATTTTTCTCTAATAAGAAGATAAATCTATTTTATATGAAATTGAAATTATCATTTCTTATTATTAATTTTTTATAATCATCAATAATGATGAATTATTAGGATAAAGAATATTTTTAGCATGAGGGAAAAATTATTAAATTTTAATGAACTATAATTAATATGGTTGATTTAGAAAAAGTAATTCCTGAGGGTGCTACTATCGTAGGTCCTTATAGCCCAGGAGTTAAATTTGAAAACTTAATTTTTATTTCGGGTCAAATATCTAATCAAGGTACAACTGATATCAAAGAACAAACACGGACAGCTCTTGAAAATGTTAAAAAAGTTATAGAAGCTGCTGGCTCTAGCGTTTTAAATATTGTTAAAACAACTGTGTTTTTAAAGAATATGAATGATTTTAAAGCAATGAATGAAATTTATAAAACTTTTTTTGAGGAAAATGGAGTAACTGAAAAATTTCCTGCAAGAAGTACTGTAGAAGTTTCAAATCTTCCATTAAGTGGAATTCTAATTGAAATTGATGCAATCGCTATCATTTAAAGATTACATAATATTCTAATTTTAATGTTTTTATTCTATCAACTTTTTTTCTTTGACTTAGACTAAGATTTTTCCTGTATGAAATAAATAAAAATAAAGCCTTAAGAATAAGGTCTTTTTTTATTTCTTGTATCAAATTAAATAGTATTTTAATTTTTAATCTCAAATTTAATTTAATTATCAAAAAAATATGAGGAGATTTAATTGTCTAATAATTTTTTCAAAGAAATTGTTGATTCTATTGTTGATTTAGATGAAGAAAAAGCTCTTGAATTAGCTAATAGAGCAATAAATGAAAACATGAATTTACTTGATGTTATTGAGAGGGGATATGCTGCGGGAATTCGGAAAGTTGGAAAACTATGGGAAGAAGGGGATTTTTTTTTACCAGAATTAATGAGAGGAGCACATATATTACAAAGCAGTCTGGATCTTCTAATACCATATTTAGAAAAAGGAATAGAAAGAATCTCACTCGGGAAAGTAGTGATAGCTACGATTGAAGGGGATATACATTCAATTGGAAAAACTATCGTTGGTACTATGTTGAAAGCTTATGGATTTGAGGTTTACGATCTAGGAGCTGATGTTCCAGCTGAAAAAATAGTAGAGGAGGCTATTAAGAAAGAAGCAGATATCATTGGTGTTTCCGCTTTATTAACAACTACTATGATTGGTCAAAAGAAAATTATTGAAATTTTAAGAGAAAGGAATATTTCGAATAAATTTAAAGTTATTTTTGGTGGTGCACCAGTAACGAATGCTTGGGTAAAAGAATGCTATGCTGATGGTTTTGCTGAAAACGCTATTGAAGCGGTTAGACTAGTTAAATCTCTTTTAAAAAAATAATAATAATAATAGTTATATAAAGGATGAAAATGTTGTTTCATGATTGGTTAAATGACGACTCTAAGATTGTACTTTTTGATGGTGGATTTGGGAGTGAACTGATAAAAAGAGGATTAAAATCAGGAAGAATACCAGATCTCTTAAATATTGAAGAACCAAAGATAATCTCTGAGATCCATGGAAATTATTATAATGCTGGTTCAGATATGTGTCAAACAAACACATTTGGATCGACTCCTTTAAATTTAAAGCGTCATAATCTTGAAAGTCGAATTGAAGAGATTATTAAAAATGCGTTAGAGAATATCGAAAAAGTTCGCCCTTCTGAATGTTTAATTGTAGGTGATATCGGTCCTACTGGTGAATTTAGACCTCCAGTAGGAAATGCTTCAAGTGAACAATGGTATTCTAGTTTTTTGACTCAAGTGAAGTTATTAGAACCTGGTGTAGATCTGTGGCATATTGAAACAATTTCTGACCTCAAAGAAATGATAATAGCCATTAAAGCAGTTCGAGATGTTTCTAAAAAACCATTAATCGCTTCAATCACTTATAGTAGAAGCAAGAGAGGATTTTTCACAATAATGGGGGATTCATTAGAAAAATGCATAGAAACTCTAAATAATGAAGATGTAGATGTTATTGGAACAAATTGCACTCTGGGATCTGATGATATGATTGATTTATTAAAAAATGCAATTGAAATTACGGATAAACCACTTTCAGTAAAACCTAATGCAGGTCAACCAGTTATAAAAGGAGATAAAACATACTATGAACAACCTGTTGATGAATTTGCTAAAGATATAAAAGAAATGATTAGATTAGGAGCAAAAGTAGTAGGGGGGTGTTGTGGGACTTCTCCGCAAACGATAAATGCAATCCGAAAAATCATAGACTCTCTTTAAAATTTTGCGAAGGAGGAGATTAACTACTTGCCGATTATTAAACCAAGTATAAAAATTTTAGATATTGAACATAAAGAACAAATTTTTGAAGAAGCTAAATTTATTCTTGAAAATCAAGGAGTTTTTATTGAAAATCAAGAAGCAATTAATTTATTTGAACAAAATGGTATCAGTCATGAAGGATTACGATATTTCATTCCCTCTGATTTAATAGATAAATGTTTAGAAACAGTTCCTCATGATATTACTTTATTCGATCGAGAGGGTAATGCCCATATTACATTAAAAGATGACAATACTCATTTTGATCCAGGATCTGCTGCAATTTTTATTCTGGATGAGGATAGTGGAGAAATTAGAGAAGCGGAATCCAAAGATTTCATTAGGTTTTCAAAAATAGTTGATCAATTAGAATATATTGAAGCACAGAGTACTGCTTTAATTTATCAAGATGTTCCAAAAAAGGCTCAGGACTGGCATAGATTATATCTTGCTTTATCTCATTGTTATAAACCTGTAATAACAGGAACCTTTCGGAAAGAAAGTTTCTCTATCATGAAAGAAATCCTTCTAACATGTAGATTATCTGAAGATGATTTAGCAAAAAAACCACTAGCCATATTCGATGCTTGTCCCAGTCCACCTTTAAAATGGTCGGATCTCACAACTCAATCATTAATAGATGCTGCAAAAAGTATGATTCCTTCCGAATTTGTATCTATGCCTTTAGCTGGCGCCAGTGCCCCAATAACACTAATAGGATCAATAACTCAACACTGTGCTGAATGTCTTGCTGGAGTAGTTATAGTTCAATTAGCAAAACGTGGTGCACCATTAATTTGGGGAGGATCTCCAGCAGTTTTTGATATGAAACACGGTACAACTCCTATGGGTGCGATAGAAACAATGATGATTAATATTGGTGATACTGAAATAGGCAAATTCTTAAAACTTCCTACACATGCGTATATGTCGCTTAGTGATTCAAAAATACCAGATGCGCAGGCAGGTTTTGAAGCAGGAATGGGTGCGCTTTTAGCAGGATTAGCAGGTATAAATATGGTTTCTGGTCCTGGAATGCTTGATTTTGAATCTACACAAAGTATTGAAAAATTAATTATTGATAATGAAATAGTTGGAATGGTTAAAAGGTTATTACAAGGAATTGAAAATTACGGTTCCCCATTTGCTTCAGAAATATTAAATGATTATGAATCAAAGCAAGAATTATTATCTCATCCATCAACACTAAAGTATTTTAGAAAAGAATTATTTCTTCCAAGTTCGATAATAGATAGAATGACAAGAGATACATGGAAAGAAAAGGGTTCTCAATCTGCTAGAAAAAGGGCAAAGAACCTTTCTATTCAAATATTAGAAAAACCCTCTATAAAACCAATTGAGGAAACTTTAGCAAATGAATTAAGCAAGATAGTTAAAAAAGCTTTAAAATAATTATTTTTGAAAAAAATTAACTAATTACTTTCAAAATAAAACTTTAAAGTATTCACTACATTTTCATATTTACGTTGGATAAAAACATTAAGAAAGGTCTAGTAACTGGGTTTATAGCAATCTTTTTTGTTGGATTACAACCAATAATTGCAATTTCAAGACCTAGCGCTGTTGATGCGTATATCTCAGGAGCTATGACATGTTTGGTTGAATCAATAATTTTTTTACCAATAATGGTTTATGAATTAAAAATTTTGAAGAAAAAAACTCAAAATTTTAATAGTAATATAAATGAATATAAAAAATTTGAGTATTTAAAAAACTGGAAGAAAAATCTTTCTTTATTAATTTTTATTGGAATTGTATTCAGTGTAAACCAAGTTTTCTTCTTTGTAGGCTATGATTTGGCTGGTGCTATTAATGGTTCTTTAACTCAAAAAACCACAGTTTTTTTTGGAATAATTTTAGGATATTTAATTTTAAAAGAAAAGATAACAAAAATTCAAATTTTATTTTCATTTGTACTATTTTTTGGTTTGGCGATAAGTATTACTCAATTTTTTAGTCTACTTGAAATAAGTATCAATATTTTGATTGGAGTAGGAATATTACTATTAATTGCGTTTTTATATATGGTTGGTCATACACTAACAAAACCAATATTTACTAGAAATGAAGCAACACCAATTCAAATGGTCTTTCTTAGGAATTTTATATCTGGTATGGTTTTATTATCTACTTATTTAATCTTCTTTACTCCAGATTATTATCTTTTTACTGAACCTGCCAATTTATTATTTTTTTTTGTAATGGGAGCCGTGTACGGATCAGGACTAATATGTTGGTATTTAACACTCTCTTATTTGGATGTTTCAAAAGCAACTACTTTATTGGCCCCTACTCCGATATCTTCTGCATTTTTTGCCACTATTATTCTTGGAGAAACGTTTAGTATAGCCCATTTAGTTGGGACGATAATAATAATAATTTCAATAGTAATAATCGTCAATCAGGAATGAGACGGGTATGATATTGGATTTGAATTCAAAATTATGTGTTTCTATGGAATTAATATATACTGAGATATATCATTAAAATAATTATAATCTATTGGTAGAAAAGCTTTTTACCTTAACTAAGAATATTTCATAATATTTAAATATAGTATTATATGTAAAAATATAAATGTATATATATAATTTTTTCTGCGAAAATTTATGTTAAAATATCAATTTTATTGATTGACAATGTCTAATCATGAAATAATTAAAGTCGATGGATTAAAGAAATTTTTTGGTGATGTTAAAGCCGTAGATGGGATATCTTTTAGTGTTCATCAAGGTGAAGTTTTTGGACTTTTAGGACCAAATGGGGCTGGAAAAACAACCACAATAAAGCTATTATTAGGATTGCTTGAGCCAAATGAAGGAGAAATGAGTGTGTTTGGGATGAATCCTGAACGTGATGAAGTGGAGATTAAACGTCGAATTGGGTATGTAAGTGAGGAGCCATTGATTTTCAAATCATTAACTCCAAAAAATTTGTTCAATTTTATTGCCTCAATAAGACAATTAGATGAAGAAAAAACGACTGTTCTCGCAAAAGAATATTTAGAAAGCTTGGAAGCAGAGGAATATTATGATCAATTAATTGCTACCTTATCCCACGGTAATAAACAAAAATTGCAAATAATAGCAGCTATCCTTCATGAACCAGATTTACTGATTTTAGATGAACCAATCTCAGGCTTAGATGCAAAATCTGTAAGAGTATTTAAATCTATATTAGAAATTCATACACAAAGGGGTGGATCAGTATTATTTTCAACACATATTATGGAGATTGCTCAAGATTTATGTGATAGAATAGGGATTATAAATAAAGGTAAAATGGTTGGGATTGGCACAATGGAAGAACTTCGCAAGCAATCTAACAAAATCGGAGCAAGCTTGGAGGATGTTTTTTTAAGGTTAACTGAGCAAGACACATCTGTAAATGAAATAGTTGAGAAGTTAAGACAATCCTTTAAATCGAGAAATATATAGGTTTAATGAGATGGAAGAAGAAAATTTAAAGTTTTACCATCTATCAAAATTCACCTGTTATGAAATTTTAATGGATAGTCAAATAGCAAGTGCGGGTGCTCATCAAGCAAGACTAATTGAAAAATTTAAGAGAAACAAGAACTATGTTAAAACTCAATTTAATGTGCTTAAAATTGTATTTTCATTTCTATTTTTAGTATTACCTATTTTTCCATTAGCAAGTTTTTTTTCAATTAATGAGCATCTTACTGAAGGTGTTTATACGATAAATACACTTTTTTTTATATCATCTCTTCTATTTGTGCTTTATTTTGGATTAACGCTTCTATATTTCTTAATGTTAGGTATGATATCAACTAGTTCATTTATGTCAGGTAATTCTTTCAAATGGTTGCAAACACTTCCTATATCTAAAAAAAACTTAAAAAAAATTGGTATAATGACAATATTTCGTAATCTCGATATCCCTATGATAGTTTTAATGATTGGATTTCCAGTTATTATGTTAATAGGAACACAAAATATACTGATTTTCCTTGCGTCATTATTAACATCCTTTTTTAATATTTTATTTTGCTTTAGTGTACTAGTCATTGTTGGAGAAAAGATGAGTTTTCTTTTTGCAGAATCGAAATCCGGATCAAGAAGAGCAAACTTACTCAGAACTATAACTATGCTTGGATATTTTATCATAATGTTTACAAGCAGTTTTATTTTTAGCTGGGGAATAACTACAGTTGAGAGTCTTTTCGAAGTTTTTGCTAATAGCGAACCTAACATTTTTTTAATCATTTTTTTAGGCATTATACCATATCCTTTTTCTTCAGCATATTTAATATCATTAGCTACTATTTCAGGTCAATTACATTTAGGTATTATTCTTACTTCTTTTACTGGTTTTGCCTTATTTTTAGTTTTTGTATGGAGGTTATTTAAACATGCTCAAAAATCACTGCATAGTGCGATATCAGCAGAAATTAAAACTGAAAAGACAGAAAAGAAAGAGATTGAAATTGAAATAAAATCCACTTCAAGTATTATAGCCTATATTCGAAAAGACATTACATCATCTACTCGAGATATTCAATCATTTATGTTTATCTTCTTACCAATATTTTATCCATTATTTTTTATTTTTACAATGACTACAGCAATCACAATGGCAATAACCTCGATCGAGGGAATATTAATCCTATGGAGTATTATTCTCATCGTTTACCTCATTATTCCATTTATGTTAATTGTGGGATTTCTAAATATTGAAGAATCAGGCTCATCTACAGTAGCTTCCTTACCGATACTCCCTAGAGATCAGGCAAAAGGGAAGATATTTCTAATCTTGTCTATTCAAGGATTGTCTCTTACCTTAACCTCATTAATACTTACAATTCTATTGAATTCAATCATTGTACTTATATTACTTTTAGTAAGTTTACCTATTGCTTGGTCTTTCTTATTACTCTTGTTTGAAATGAAAATTAAGTTATTTGGTCAAATGAAATATAAGTATGTTCTTGTAGAATTAAATAAAGAACATAAGATTATAAAATGGATTAGCATGATCCTAATAGAAGGTGCTTTTTTTATTACTATTTTTATAATAGGGTCAATATTATTTGTTCTCTTCGGATTTGAGATTACAATAATAACCTTAGGGATAATTGGTATTATTTCATTGATTATTTTGATATTTGCGTTTTCCAGATTATTTCCTAAGAAAGAAGAAATCAGGGATTATATTACAGGAGGTTTTCTAAGAGAACATGTAAATTGGGGAACTTTCTCATTGATGGCTTTATATTTTGTTTTTATGTTCTTAGTAGGTCCAATTGAATTCCTTTTATTACCCATTTTATTAGATCTTCCAGTATTAGCAACATTATTGAGTGACTTCTTTATAAACCTTGGATTGTTGGCGTTATTATGGTTAGTATTAGTTCCGTTAGGATTAAAATTACCAAATAAAGAATCATTTAAAGAATATACTCAAACAATTAAATTAGTTACTTTTAAACCCGTATGGCGTAATCTTTTAATATGTATTGCTAGTATTGTAGTATTTGGGTTTTCTACAGTACTTTTTGCTATAATTCTTGGCAGTTATTCATTCGATCCTAGTATTCTGTTAAGAAATCCTAGAATAGAATCAGGAAGTCTTAGAATGGGATGGTTTATATTCCTATTTATGCTTAGAGCAGGATTATGGGAAGAAGTAGCTTTTAGAGGTGTTATATTAAATTTGCAATTAAAAAAATATTCTCGAACTACTTCAATAATTCTAAACGGTTTGTTTTTTGGTCTTTTTCATTTATTGAATCTATTAAGTGGACAAAACTATTATCTTACTTTTATGCAAATAATATTTGCTAGCTTTTTGGGTTTTGCTTTTGCTTATATGTATACTAAAACTAAAAGCCTGATACCTAGTATAATAATACATTATTTAATAGATACGATAGGTCAATTATTTTTAAACGTTACTTTCCCAAATCTTTTTAACGCAACATTGTTCTTAGTTTTTGGTATTGGCGTTGTTCCAACTCTCCTCATAATGATTATTGTAAGATTGCTCGCTAAAGAAAGAACAGATTTCTGATTTCACTTTATTTTTCTTTTTTAATTTCTTAATTTTATTGAAGAGTCATTCAAAAAGCTTATTGAAGATATTCTAATTAAATTAAAAATGGCATTAATTGCTATTATTTATTTTGAGATTCGTTTATCAAATATCCAAGACATAGCTTTAAAGCACATTCCAATGCACCCTCTTCTATTTTATCGAGAGTATCTGTTTCCTGATGGTAAAAATGAACAAATTTTAATAGATTTATAGCTGTGATGCTACTTGCTTTAATATTTGATTTTGAAAAAGCAGTAGCATCAGTACCTCCTCCTATTATACCTACAATATTTTCTAGAAAGCTTCCTCCTCCTAAACTAGACACTTTTACTTTAACACCAACTAATTTAGCAGCTTCATTAAGTTTTTGAACAACTTCTTCACTATGAATCGTTCTAGTCGTAGGTTCTTTATCTAAAAATGAAAGGTTTTTCAAACTTTGAATTCCATCCATATTCACACATTCTGTATCATATCTTTTTAATCCATCTAAGTGATTTTTTACATAACGATAGGCACCTCTTAAAAAAGCTTCCTCACATCCAAATGAAATTAACCTTATTTCTGTGTTTTTAGGAATTAATTCTTTATTATTCTTTAGATATCTGCCAATACCTAGTACAACAGCAACCGCACTTAAGTTGTCTACTGCACCAGGAACCTTATTGGCTCCTTTTCCAGGGGTAACAAAAAACAGCAAAAGCACCATTGGTGCAGCTGCGATTATTATTAAACAAAGTGCTATGTAAAAGAAAAAATCATATATCTTAACAAAATCTATGATAAATGTGAAGAGGGTTAAAAATAAGAAAAATAAAGAAACGAGAAACCAGAGAAAAAAAATGCCCAATCCTAGAAAGACTATTGGTACATAACCATATTTAAAATATCTTAAAAGATTAAATTGCAAAGCACTATCATGGTGACCTGAAAAAATTATGATTTTATTAATTTTATCCGGAGATTTTATCTTACCAATAACATTTTGTGATTCTTTTTCTTTAAAAATAGGATCAATAAATTCTTTATAACAGAAAAACTCCTCCCACGCAATTGTAATTCCTAATATTATAAAAAACGATGATAAAACAGACAATAAATATACCCATATTGAATCCTGAAATAGTTTTATTAAAAAAAATAAACTAAACGACATTACAACAGTTAGAATTGCAATCCTTATCCACCCAAGCGCTGCTCTTGGATGACATCTGAAAGGTTCAATCTTTACTTCATCACATGTTTGTTCAAGTTCTTTTTTAATGATTTCCGCACTTTTGGCTTCTTGAGGACTACATGGCATTCGCGGTCCACATTCGTCAATTATCTTTTCTATGATATTATACATATACTCAGAATCTTCTTTTAAAACTTCAATTTCCATAAATATCTCTTAAATTAAATTTAAATCCAAGTAGCTAGATATTGATTACTAGAAGATTTGAAAATATAAAAAATTTTAATTTGGATTTATTAAAAAGTAAAATTCAGAATGAATAAAGACATATCTAAAAAAAAATTATTTATTCTTGTGCACAATAATATTTTTACAAATATTTCTTAAATAATTTAAATAATGACTGATATATTTAAAACACTCGAAGTTAAATGTCCAATATGTGGAATTGTGAAAAGTATTAATATTCCTGAAGCTGTTTTTTCTCAAAAAAAATTTGGCTCTATTAAAATACAAGTACCTATAAAAGCTGTATGTCCACAGCATCAGTTTATTGTATTCGTAGACACAAAAGGAAATATAATAGGATACGATAAAATTGACATCCAACTGATGCATATTGCTCAATTGGATAAAACTGAAGTTTCAGAAAAAGGCAATCTAAGAAATTTGATTAAGATTTTTGGAGTATATGGCATTTTAAATTTAATACATGCAAAAATCTTCAATTATCCTACGTATATTTTAAATGATGATGATTTCGAATATAATGAGGAATCACTTAATAGTATTTGGGATAATTTCTTACCGGAGGAATACAGAGGTAATAAAACTTTTTTTCTACTTGAAAAGAAAACACTGAATAAAATTAAAATTAAAGATTCGGATGCTTTTATAATGGATACACATCAAAACATTTTTCAAACTCCGTGGACATCGAAACTTAAATTTGAAGAGGATATCATTAAACGAGCAATCGAAATTATGGATGGAGAGCAACAAATAATGCTATTACGACAAGATATTATCAATTTTGTAAAAGAAGTTAAATATACAATTTCAGTTCTTAAGGATATTAGCGAAATTTATGAAGATGAGCTAATAGAAAAAATTTCAAATGATCTACAAATAAAGAAAATTAACAATTACCGCTTGAATTTAATAAAAGAGTTTATAAAACGGAATATTTCAAAAAGCTTAGCCTCAAAAATTAAGAGCAGAGTGGGAAAATTCTTAAGTGTGCTTTAAATATTTTTTAATGATGTTTCTTTTGTAGATTTTTTAGAAAAAATAAAATAGCGATCATTAATTTATTTTAAAAAAATAAACCTAATTTTATATTCAAAATATTAAAGAGGGAACAAAAAATGGTTGTAGTGGGTGATTGGGGCTTTCAAAATAGGCTAAATAGGATCATCAAACCTAAATCTGGACGATGCGTAATGTTAGCTATCGATCATGGATATTTCGGAAATATTCCCGGTCAATTAAAATGTTTTAGTGATATGACCCCATTATTTGAATATGCTGACGCACTAATGCTTACACGTGGGATGCTAAGAAATTGTGTACCTTCAGAACTTGATGTACCAATTGTTTTACGCGTATCTGCTGGTGCTTCAATGTTAAAAGAACTCTCTAATGAAGAAATAAATGTTGCTGTAGATGATGCATTAAGATTAAATGTTTCTGCGATTACTTGCTCAATATTTGTGGGAGGTGAATATGAGAAGCAATCTTTAATGAATTTATCAAAATTAGTCAACTGGGGGCAACAATATGGTATTCCTACTTTAGCGGTCACAGCTGTAGGTAGAGAAATGGTTAGAGATGCACGATATCTAGGAATGGCAAGCAGAATGGCAGCAGAAATGGGTGCTACTTTTGTAAAGACGTATTATTGTGAGAACTTTCAAGAAGTTACAGGCATTTGTCCTGCACCAATTGTTATCGCAGGTGGACGAAAAATTCCAGAAAAAGATGCATTGCAAATGAGTAAGGATGCTATTGATAGAGGAGCAATCGGTGTCGACATGGGAAGGAATATATTCCAAAGCGATTCCCCTATTGGAATGATTAAAGCTGTACGCGCAATAGTTCATGAAAACGCTTCTGTTGAGGAAGCATTTAAAATTTATCAAAATAGTCCAAAAGGACTTTAAATTTTTTTTTGTAATTTAATATTAAATCTATTTAAACTCGTTTTCTTTGTAATCCATAATTTCTAATATTTAAATTGTTTTTAAAAATGTCCCAATCTATTTGCAAAGAATATTGAGGTTTTGATTTAATATACTCACTATTTGAATTTTTCGATATGAATTCACATAATTGTCCTTCATGGTTTTTTAGAACACCATAACAAATATTAAAATAGTATTTAATTTTAATTAGAAGCATTTTATTATTCGAATAAAGTCTAACTAATTTCTTATCTTCATTTAGAGTTCCATCTCCATCAAATAATCCCAAAAGCCATGCATATGCTATAATCTTATTTTTTTTTCTTATACTTTTTGTAACAAATTTTGGAATATCAAGAGTTCCTTTTTTTAATTTTATAAATCCATGATTAAAAAGATCTATTGCCATTGGTTTACAAACAAACTTTAAATTTACCATTTTAAAACTCTTTATTTTTCCTTTATATTTTAGGATTCTAATACGCTCTTTTACACGATTAGATTCAAGTCCCATTAATTTTGCCCATGCAATAACTTGATCTTTATCTTTAATTGAGAGTTCGAGACCTAAACGACATTCCTTTAAATCTAACCATCCATCTGCTTGTAAAAAACCAAACCAATATGCTTTCTCAAAAGTATCTATTTTCTTAAAAAAATATGGTTTCTTGATTACATATTGTTGTTTTGAATACAATTTTAAGTCTGGATTAATCCTTTTATATTTTTGAATAAATTTTAATATGCCTTTAGCTTTAAAAACAAAAATAATTTTAATGTTCTGCTCCATATAGTCAAGCCTTTCTATAGAAAATTTGAAATTGGGATTTTGGCTTCTTATAAAAAATATCTTATCATGAATGTAATATGGTGTACCCTGCAAAATTATACCCATTTCCTCATTAGTAACTTCAATTAATCCAGAAATTCTGCCCAATTCTGCTCTAAGCATAAAAAATAGTAAATTCCGATCAATTTTATACTTCTCATATCTTTGGATAATGTCAAAACATTTAATAGACTTTGAACCATAAAAATTAAATATTCTAGTTTTTAATAAATCTAATTTTTCATTTTCAATTCTGTAGGTTTCTTTTCTCCTTTTCAGATTTTTTATATAATAATCATATCCATTCCATAGTCTTGAAAGATCTCTATTAGAATATTTGGTAATTCTTTTTGGAAAAATCATTGCTAATTCTTCAGAATAATTTCTTAATTCACATCTTAAATCCTCTATAAATTTTAAAGTTGGATAAGTCTGATTTTTAATTCGAAAGAGATTATAATCATTCATACAAAATAGTTTAGTCTTTTATTTATAAATAGAAATTTCTGTAAAATATATTAAATTTGAAGATAGTTTAAAGAGAGATTACTAAAAAATTAACTAAATACATTATAAATTTATAGAGTTGCCAAAATTATAGATATTTTATAATCCACTTTTTTATTAGAGAATGAAATCTTTATAATTTTATTAGAATGTCCAGACAGAGTGAAATTCAATTAGTAAATTTATTTAAAATCTAAAGTTTAACTTATATTAGAGATAAAATTTCTTTATAATTTATTTTAATAAAATTAGATGAAATTAGAATGAAATCACCTTCAAATCCAAAATTAATAATTTTATTAGTGTTAGGGATCATTTTCGCTTTCTTACCTCTTTTTACCTATAACCCAGTAATTGAAACCAGAGAATATGGTATGAGTTTGATTCATAATAATCAATTTATTTATAAAAATTTAGAAATCTCAGCTGTTTTGGGACCGATTTATATTGATGATATCGATCCAAGCTTTAATTGGTCTGTCGCTAAAGAAGCAGGAATTTGTACATGAAATGGCACTTATTCTGAACCATATTTAATAGAAGATTTGGTAATTAATGTGGGAGGATCAACAAGTGGCATCATAATTGAGAATTCCATTGTATATTTTAGGATTGAAAATTGTACACTCTATAATACAGGAGATTATTCTAATGAAGGAATTAAATTATCAAATGTAACAAATGCCCAATTAATTGAGAATAATTGTTCACATGGCTTTCAACGGGGTATAAATTTATTAAATAGTTATAATAATAACATTTTAAGAAACATTGCAAATAATAATCGAAATGGAATATATGGAGGCTTTTGTGATTATAACAATTTCTCGGGAAACACGGCAAATAACAATAGTAATAGTGGGTTAAGTTTAGGTGCATGTGATAATAACAGTATCTCGGAAAATACTGTAAATAATAACAACTTTTTTGGGATATATTTAGGGGAATGTAATAATAATTCTCTCTCGGGAAATACCGCAAATGATATTCGAGATGGGAGGTCAATATATTTATCTTTTTCTAATAATAACGTTCTCTCAGGAAACATCGCCAATAATGGTTTTGTTGGGATACAATTATCGTCTAGTAATAATAACACTATTTCGGAAAATACTGCAAATGATAATCAATTTGGTATGTATTTATCTAATAGTCATAATAACACAGTCACGGGAAATATATTATTAGGAAACGATTATTGTATCAAAGATGAATACGGAGGAGCTAATAATAATATCAAAAATAATAATTGTGTGAGAGAAAATGGACTAATTTCAGGATATAATCTTTTCTTTCTACTCGGTATTTTTTCTTTTATAGCAATTCTAATAAGTAGAAAACTGAAGCAATCCTAAAATCTACTTATAAGGATTTTTTAACTTTTTCTGTCCTACTCATTCTCCTTTAAAAAGAAATTCATTGAATATAAAAGTTTTTACTTTATCACTAAATTTTCTTATTATCCTAATGCTAGTAAAATTTGTATATTTATATAAAAGGGAATATATTAAAACAAAATTAAATAATAAAAGAAACTAAAAAAAGTGAATTAAAATATGGTAGAGCAAATTCAAAAATTTACGAAATTAACGTTTTTAATCCATTTTGTAATAGGGATTATTTTTACAATTCTGTTTTTCATGCCTGATACTACAGGTCCTACATATGGATTATATGTTAACGATGATGTTCGTGCTTTGTCCTTAACAATTGCTTCTGCTTTTGCAGGACTTACTGTGGGTTCTCTTTTTGGAATGATGGCTAAAGAATGGAAAGAAGTTAAAATTGTTGTAATCCTTGAAATTGTATGGTTATTTGCTAATTTTGTTACATCAATTATTAGTATCCCCGCTTTTGATCCTGTTATGATTGCATTAACAATTGTAATCACTATCATTATGCTTGCTCTTTTTATACTTGTTTTTCTCCAACAGGAAGATAAAATAAAACCACTACTTAGATAAAGATCAAAATGTCTTCAAGTTCTTTCAATCCTTTTCTCATCATGAGAAATCTTTTTTCAAAAAACAAAATTCTTCAAGGTTAATTTATTAAATTCTAATTTATTTTATATCGCAATATATTGAATAGTTTGCAACATTTTATTTCTATGACTTTACCAAAAATCGAAAACCTTGAAATTAGACAAGTAAAAGAAAATATTCTATTAATCCATCAAATAAAGCATCCGTTCTTTTTTTCTTGCTGTGATGGGCTTCTCATTTTACCAACAGGAGGTCACAATAAAAAAACTGTGGTTCTTGATTTAAACATAGAACCAAAATATGTATTTTCTTTAAATAAAATCTATGGTCCTATTTCAAATTATGTATGTTCTCATGGTCATCTTGACCACACTTGTCATATTCATGCTTGGGAAGAAGTTGGAGCAGCAATCTATGCTCCACACCCAGAGGCAGAGTTTTTATTAGATCTTCATATTTTTTATAAGGGTTTTGGATTTGATGAAGAACTTGACTTCGATACTGTTAAAAGTTTCGCACAAGCTAATGGATTTCAAAAATGTACTCAAGTTAATTCATTTAGACCAGGAGAAACACTAAAATTTGAAGATTTTAAGATCAACACATTATCTTTTTCTGGGCATTCAAATGGACATACAGGATTCTTTTTACCTGATGATAAAGTTTTTCATATTAGTTGTTTAGGTTTCGATAAACCTTCACCACAAATAGAAGGTTATGGTCCTTGGTATGGATTCAAACAATGTTCAATTACTCAATATATAGAAGATATTAATAAAGCAGAGAAAATTTTCCTTAATAATAGTAAATATTTAACTTCAAGTCATTCTTATATTGTAAAATATCCAGATAACTCTCCTTTTGACTATATGAGAGAAAAAATTCGAATTAATCAAGAAAAAGTAGATAAAGCTCTAAGAGAAAAGAATCTATTAAATAAATCTGAGAACAGAGCTGTCGATGAATTACTTAAGATGGATTTATTCTTCCCTAAAAAGAAATTAAAAGGTTTTGTATCAGATATTTATAGATTTTGGGAATCATGGATTATAAGAAAACATATTCAACAGAGTCAAAATTTTTAAAAAGAGTATTCTCTAAATTATACTTTAACTGGATTAAAAACATATTGAGTAAATTTCTAAAATTGTTCAAATAAATTAAGTTTAGAATATTATAATAATTATTAATTAAAAACTAGGAGTAAAAAAGTGAGAGGTTTAAAATGATTATAGATGTTCATTATCATCTTAGTCCTATTGATGTAACGCCTGAAGCGGTCAAATTTGGTATTCCGGAGCTTCTAAGAGTAGCTAAAATTATGGGATTAAAACCAGATGAGGATGCATTAATTCAAAAATGTGTAGTATTATGGAGTGATAAGGAGGGCAAAAAAGTAATAGAACACATGGATAATGCAAATATAGATTTTACTATAGTCTGCCGTGTCGATAACATTAACAATGAAAATTTCACACCTGAATTAAATCAATATCTTAATAAGAGAATCAGCGAAATTGCTAAGGAATACCCTAATAGATTGATGGCTTTTGCTGGAGTTGATCCCCGGCGTTCAGAAGCTTTAGATATGCTGAAACAATGTTTTGAGGAATTTGATATGAAGGGACTTAAATATCACCCCGATACTGGTTTTGATCCTAGTGGTCCTGAATCTTATGAATTATTAGGTTATTTAGAGAAGAATAATGGTATATTATTAACTCATACTGGTCCACTCCGAGCTGTAAGAAGTAAATTTACAGATCCTCTAGTTCTTTCTGACATTCTAGCTGACTTTCCTCATCTTAGAGTAATTGCTGCTCATATGGGGCAAATAAATTGGAGACCTTGGGCTGCACTTGCAGTACATAATCCAAATCTTTATGGAGATTTCGCTATGTGGGGACCGTATGCTTTTGGGAAATTTGAGTTATTCTGTCGAGAATTGCGAGATATAATTGATTATGTTGGGGTGGAAAAGATATTATTTGGGTCTGATTCCCCATTTTACGATGTTATTTTACCAGCAAAAAAACTAATTGAAAAGATAAAAAGTCTACCTAAAACGTCTCCAAAAGGAATAGTCTTTTCAGAGGAAGAAATTGAAGCTATTCTAGGAGAAAATGCAGCAAAATTATTGAATCTAGATTAGGGATCCTTTAAGGTTCAAGTAGTACCTTCATAGAATTAGTAGCTTGACACACAACTTTAAAAGCTTCTTCAGCTTTACTGAGAGGGAATCTATGAGTAATTAGATCTATTACATCTATTCGCTTTGAAAGTATCCAATTATATGCCTCATCAAGGTCCTCGGGTGCTGCACCATAAGACGTCATAATTGTAATTTCATTTCTCCAATATTTGTTTATGGGAACCTGTAAATTTATTCCTGGCCGTGGAACTGCAAAAAAAATGACTTTGCTTCCTGGAGCTGCACATTCTAAAGCTTGATTGGCTGCAGATAAAGCACCGGTACATACTATCACAATATCAGCTAATCTAAACTTATTTATTTCTTTTATTTCTTTAGGTAAATCTACATTAGCGTTAAATATTTCATCTGCTCCAAATTCTTTTGCCTTTTGGAGACGAAACTCATTAATATCTGTAGCAATTATCTTTTCAGCACCTCTTAGTTTTGCTAATCGTATATGCAATAACCCAGATACACCACATCCTAAAACCAAGACAAAAGATCCTTTTTTAACATTTGCTAAACGTTGTGCTCTGCATACACATCCTAAAGGTTCAATAAATACGGCTTCCTCATAAGAGATATTCTTATCTAAAACGTAAACCCCTTTTTTTTCTATATTGATTTTGGGTATTCTAACATATTCAGCAAAACCACCAGGATCAAAATTTGTGTTATGAAGTAATTCACATGCTGTATGATGTCCCTGTTTACAATAGTAACATTCAAAACAAGGAACATGATGAGAAACAAATACACGATCTCCTACTTTTAGGTGTTTAACTGATTCACCAATCTCAGCGATATCACCTGCGATTTCATGACCCAAAATTAATGAATCAACACCTAATTTTTTCATTTTTGCTTTTCGATAATATTCCAAAATATCTGAGCCACAAATGCCAGATTTTTTAACTTTGACAAGAAATTCTTCTGGACCAATTATTGGTTTAGGCATTTCATCAGTTATTATGTTATCATTACTAAAATATCGTGCAATCTTCATTTTTCAATTAATACAAAGCAGTTGTTATAATATAATTTTAAATATGATTATTTATAAGTTTAAAATTTACTCTATTTTTTAGATTTATGTATTAAAAAAAGATAAAAACACTTTATGTTAATATTTTAAAATAAAACTGGAAAGAAAAAACAGTATATTTCAGTTTTTTATTTTGCCAATCTACGTCGCAATAATTTGAATGCAATATCAGTACCCATTCCCTGATTATAAGCTAACTCAATCCAAAGCATTCCCAGAGGTTCAATAAGTCTAGCATTTATTAATGGTCCCGCGTCAATAACATCAAATCCAAGATCAAATCCTAATTCTTTCGCTTTTGATTTGGCATCTAAATAATCTCCACAAATAAATAAACTTGCTGTTTGGGAACCGAATTGTAATTTTTTTAGACTTTCTACTCCAATTGTGTGAACTGCTTTTACTACTTTTGCCCCTACTGCCCATTTTGCGATTTTTTCTGCTGCCGATGGAGTAGGTGAAATCATTGGTCCACCTACATGAGGAGCTGCAGTAGTTGTAGAATCTATAATAATCTTATCATTTAGATTTCCTGCGTTTTGGATTGATTCTTTTGCGCCTGACCAAGGAACTGCTAGAATGATTACATCAGAAAATTTTACAGCTTCTTCATATGTACTACCAACTGTACCAAATCCTATTGAATTAGCTAATTTCTTGGCTTTCTGTGGATCAAGAGATCCAAACATAATTTTATGTTCTTTTTCTGCCCAAATTTTCCCCAGTGCTGTTCCTAATCTTCCTGTCCCAATAATTGCAATTTTCATTAATTTTACCTTTAAAAAGTTTTTTACAAAAAAACAAATTCTGAATCATTTGGTTCTAAATGAAAATATAATAATTAGATATTTATATCTTGATCTATAAGCACAAGAAAATAAAAATTCGAAGTTTTTAACGAATTAGGATATAAATTATCTCAATTATAAGAGAAAAATTGAAAATTACACATATACAGGGTTATAAAAAAATCAACGGGGATCGTTTATATCCATAAATTCTAAAATTTAAAGATAATAAAAAAAAGAGGAATTAATTATTTTTTTTAGATTTACTTCTTATTAACATTTTAAAGCAGTCATCTTCGAGATCTTTAAACATTTTCAACTCATTTGTTAAAAATTGATGCAATGCAATTCTTATAGCTTCACTACGGGAAGGATAGACCCCCATATCATTAAGAATTTGAATTGCTTGTAAATATTTTTCTGGTAAATTAATTGTAATGATTTTCAATTTAGACAACCCTTTTTGTAAATTTCTTAAAATTTAGACGAGGTATGATAACTATATTTTATATATTTTGTCGGATGTTTTATAAATTAACTATATTAATCCTTTAATGATATTAATTGATTAATGGCTAACGAATATATTTCTATCAATAACCTAATAATGCTATTATTAATATTAATGCGATAATAGCAACCTGAATAAATTAATTTATGGTAAAAAGTAAAAAAAAGAGAAGTGAAATTTATTTTAATATGGTTTTAAAAACGATTTAACATGTAAAATTAACGAAAAAGCGGATTTATATAAGTCAGCATGACTCACTTCTTTTATATCTTTTAAAAATTTAACAGTAAAATCTTCTTCTCGTTTTAGATAAACCATATCTTTTGTTTTATGATCTTTATCAAAAAATACATCAATTTTTAAAACCTTCTGATCCATGCGACTTGGCATTTCTGGCATCATATTAAAGGTAAAGATTAGATCAGATTCTGATTCATTTGTCGCATCAATAACAAAAATTAAGTTTGGTTCAGCAACAGCTAAAAAACTTTCTAAAGAATGGAAAATATCATCGACTTTTACATTTAATTTTGAATTTCCATCAATATCAAAAGCACTACAATCACTAATTTTTGGTAAAAGAAATTTCTCTTTACCTCGAAAAGCAAGACTCATTTCATTAGTGTTGAGATAAGTTTTTATTATAGGATCTTCTTTATCTAAAGTGAATTTATCAGTAATTGGGTTGTTTTTTATGAAAATTATTAGAGATCCTGCAGAGATTAAATTAATTTTCTGATAATATATATTGAATAATGGATTATAAGGTAAATTGATAATCTCTTTATTACCGCCTAAGCCAATTTGAGCCAAGATATTTGTGGGTACTTGACTAGTTAATGTAAATAATAAATATGATCTAAAATCACTCAATTCAATAAAGTTGGAAAAATTTTCAAAGATCTCATTGACTTGATTAATTTTTTGCTTTATTTCCTCAGACATTTTAAATACTTTTAAGAATATAATTTATGTTCATTGCATCAATGAATTAAGGATTATAATTAAATCTAATTATCTGAATATTTTGAGAGGAATTCTTTTAATGAATTCTTTACATCCCGAGTAATATGATGTTCTATTTCACAAGATAGGTCCTCGATAACCTCTTGATCTTCTATTTTTAATACTTCTGCAAAAAACTGATGAAGTAGGGTGTGTGTCTCATCTAATTGCTTAGCAATTTTTTTTCCCTTTTCTGTTAACCTTATAGCTTTTCTTGGTTCCCATTTAATTAATTCCTTTTTTTTTAGTTTTTCGAGCATACCACTTACCGAAGCAGGTTCTACTTTAAGATTCTCAGCAATCTCCTTGTTACTCACCCATCCACCTTTTTTATTTTTAGAAATTGAATGAATCTCATCTAAATATCTCTGATAACTCTCTGGAATATCCGATATTTTTGTGTTTTCATTTATTCTTCTTTTCGCCATTATTTTAGGAGAATGTTCAAAATTTCTAGTATAATAAATTAGTTAACTAAGATTTATATCGTTAATTATATTTTAATTCTTTTTTATTTTCAGTATAAATCATTCAATTTATATAATATATATCCATTTTAGACTTAATCATTCTAAAGTGATTTAACACTTAATAGAAACGTGGATTGAGTATTAATTAAAAGTGTAATAAGTAGAGTAAAATGGCAAAAGAATTAATGGGTACACTATTTTTAATTGTTGGGAATTCTGGATCTGGGAAGGATACTATAATCTCTGAAATCATCAAAAAATATCCTTCCCATTTGAAACAGATTTATGCTCCAAAAAGATATATTACAAGAGAATCCTCTCAAACTGAAAAAAACATATCAATTACTGTAGAAAAATTTAAATACATGGAAGAAAATGGGCAATTTGCATTGAAATGGCATATTTATAATCTAGATTATGGAATTCCAATAGAAATTGATGAATTTCTTAAAAAAGGAAATCCTGTCATAATCAATGTGAGTCGGACAATAGTGCATAGAGCTAGAGAACTTTATAAAAATATTAAAGTAGTTTTTATAGATGCTCCTCTTGATATAATTATTAAGCGTTTAAGTAAGCGGGGAAGAGAAAATTCAGAAATGTTAGAAGAAAGAATTAATCGAGCACGATTAAACCAAGAATTTCCTGAAGCAGATTATATTATAGATAATTCTGGAGATTTAGAAGATGCTGTTGATACATTATTGAATTTTTTATTGAAAAATATTGATAAAAATTATTCTTCTGTATTATGATCCTGAATCATTTTATCAAGAAGATCTGCATGGCTTAAATAGAGATTAGTGGAAACAATTGAAGGAACTTCCTTAGATTTGAGGTGAAGTAATTTCGATTTAAGTTTTTTCGCTTCCCATATCTCTCTTTCTTCCCCATTTGCTAGAGCCAAGAGATCAATAACATGAAGTGCTAACTGAACCTCACCTGAATCCATTAATTGCTTAGCCTTTTCCAACACCTGTTTGTGATCTCCAATAGCCTCAAAAATTGCCCTAGCTGCCAAATCAGGTCTAGCAGGATGAAGATTGGTCGGATTTCGGTCCCACCAACCATTTTCTGAACGATAAATATCTCGCACGATCATATCAGGACATCCATAAGTTGGTTTAGTCCATGGTTGATCAAATAGCTCGGGTGGATAATTAATATCATGTAAAATCTCTACATCGGTCATTCCTTGATTCATTCTCTTTACAACCTCGCGTCTTAAATATCTGAGACCTTCAACCATGTTTCCAAGTATTTTTTGAATTTCTTCGGTTCCTTTTATAGTAGAACCATATGATGGAATCAGTACATCCGGACGTAAGTTAATCATCTTATCTAAGGTGTCAGCCCAGCGTATAGAATCGCGTATTGTACGTAACGGTGTTCCGATGTTGGGACAACTCATTATCACTGCAGGGCCACCGTAGAGTACACGTTCCTTAGGTAACCACACTGCGATAGAATCATCTGTTTCCGAGGGTGCCCAAAGAATCTCCACCGTACGATTTCCCATATTCAGGCGTAAAATATCACTAAAAGTTATATCTGGAAAAACATAGACATTTTGCATTTTTCTTTCGAGAGGGTACCGGAATTGAATATTCGAAAGATAATTTTGAAGTTCTAAAGTCTCTTGATAGCGCCAGTAACGCACAGGAAGACGCTCATGAGCAATGATTTGAGGACGAGGTTCTCCGCGTTTTTCAGCCTCCTTGAGAAAAGCTTTTATTCCAAAATTATAACTATTATGCCCGTGACTATAAATGATTGTATGAATTGGGATATCTGAAATTGTTCTAAGTTGAGCAATAATATTTTTTGCCATTTTTTCATCAGTACCGGTGTCAATTTGAATGAATCCAAAGTCAGTCTCGATAGCAACAGCATTTCCAATCGCCCCAATTACATATATACCTGAATAAACAGTCTGTATCTTTTGCTCACGCGCTAGTGTAAATCCACTCTCTTGGTTTTTCCTTATTTTTTCTCTCTTCATTTCGTTCAATTCATACACCCTAAATTATTTATTAAAAAATGATTCTTTTAATTTATAGATTACATACTAATTTCTCTATCAAATATCAAAATTATTATCTGGTTTTTCGCTAACTTGTAAAATTAAAAGGATTTCAATTTAGTAATTATTATAGAGACTTTCTTAAATTTTTTTCAAAGGATTTTTTATTGAAAACTAACTCTGAATTTACCTTTCCAACCCAATTTCAAGGGAAATTGGGACAAAATTTAAAAATACTTGAACCTTTTCAAAGAATTTTTGACAAAAAAGTTAAATATTTGCTCATCTTCAATTATATTATCAATTTAGAGATTCATAATTTTGAGGTAAGAAAATTGAGTTTAATGGATGTTAAATTAATGGATATGGTTTTAAAATCTAAATTTCAGAATAAAATTGATTTTACTCATGAACTTGTAGGAATAGGTGTTTTTCCTTTAACACAATTTGGTAATCTCGTTGGAAAACCACCTACTTGTTTTATAAGAGGCACAAAGATAGTAATTGCTGATGGTGATGAAAAACCAATTGAAAACATTATACCGGCAACTTGTGATAATCCTACAGAGGGTGATGTTATCATCTCTGTCGATGGAGTCAAAACATATGTTGTAGGTATGCTAGCTGGACCTCGTCCTGAGCCGTGTATCCAAATTAGAGCTAAATGTGTGACTCCTGAGTTTCAAGATGAGATTTTTGAGGTTACTGTCTCAATGGGCCATACAATTTCAGTAGATTTATCCCGTATGGTTCATGCATGGTTTTTAAGAGGAGGAGATTATGTGTGTACTATATATGGACAAGCAATAATCGATAAAATAACGTTAGTAGATTATGAAGAGGAAGTATTTAATATCTATTTAGCATCTTCATATTTTATTGAAAATGTGCTTCCTAATTTGACCCAAAAACGCTTGTATTATCATTTGGCCAATTCTTCTCTAGGATTGACTCCTAAGCAACACCTAATATTTGGAAACGGTATTCTTTCCGGTGATCTTTACGTTCAAATCCAATCAGCTGAAGTAGCACGTTTGGGATACAGTTTAACTTCATTTATATAATCATTCAAGAATCTTAAATTTATAATTACTCTTTTTTTATTTTCTCTTTAATTCTGAAGGAGACTTAATTTAAAAAAACTTAAATAATATTGAGATTTACATTATTGTAAATTATTGCAAAATAATTTCAATAACCGAAATCCGTGAATGAGATATATGGAGGAAAAGAAAAAAGTAGGAATCAAACTCAAAAGGTTATCTGCAATTCCTTTAGAAGAACTAAAAAAAATAAAGTTAAATGATCTTTGGGTGATGGAGCCAAGAGAAAAATGGCCAGATCCTAAAGCACGACTGTGTGGGAGTGGGGATACCTGTTTTGCATAAATAATATCTCTAAATATAATTGATGCATTGGAAAGAATGACTTATATTAGTTCAAATTATAACTTTTGGATTAGATTTGGTGAAAGTGATACATCGTATCTATTCAATAGTTTGCAGGGTGGTCTTCTACGCATCCCCAAAAATATAAAGAATATTGTAGAAGAACTTACTAATAATTGTTTTGAATTGAATGATATCCCCATACATATTAAAAAAATTGCAAAACTATTGATTAATGGAGGATTTATTGTACTTGAAAACATTAGCGAATTGAATATAATTAAAAAAAGGTTTTTTTCTCCTCCTAATCCCAAGACCTTCTATTTAACCATTATTCCTACGCTTAATTGTAATTTAAGATGTACATATTGTTATCAGAGACATTTAGATATATCTATGAGTCAAGAAGTATGTAGAGCAATAATAAAGGAGATAAAAAGAAGAATTAAATCCCAGAATATAAAGGTACTTAAAGTAGAATGGTATGGTGGCGAACCTTTATTAAAATTAGGTTTAATAAAAAATCTTTCAAGAAATATAATGAATTTAGTTAAAGAAAATAATATTTTTTATGAAGCATCCTTGGTCTCAAATGGTACGCTTTTAAATTCAAAGACAGTAAAAATTCTCTCAAAAATTTGCATTAAAAGAATTCAAATTACACTTGATGGTCTTCCAGAAATACATAATTTAAACAGACCCTATATTGATGGGACTGCATCATTTGAAGATGTTATTCGTGGAATAAAAAAAGCTTCAAAAAGATTTATCATAAATCTTAGGATCAATGTTGATCGTTATTCAATAAAGAAAGCTTTTGAATTTTTAGACAAAATGGAAAAATATGGAATTTTAAAAATTAAAAAAAATATAAGACCTTATATAGCAATGATCGGACCTCTTACCCCAAATTGTCTAAATACATGCGAAAGAGCAATTGATCCTAAAGATTGGTATTTTTATGTTCTGAAATTTCAACAAGAATTGTGTAAAAGGTTTTCTGATATCAATCCAAAAGAGATATTCGAATATCCTAAAATTTTCCAAAAACCCTGTGGAGCTATTTCAGAATGGTCAGTATGCGTTCACCCTTCAGGGAAAATATTTAATTGTGGACTTGAGATTGACAATCTTCAATTAAGTGGTGGATTTATATGGGAACCTTATTGGGAACATCCTATTTATAAAAAATGGACAAAATATAATATTTTTGAGAATGAACAATGTGTTATTTGTCGCTATTTGCCAATTTGTATGGGAGGTTGTCCAAAGCATACTTTTAATAAAGAAAGTTTTTTTAAGAACAATGCTTGTAAGCATTGGTATAATTATTTAGAACCTACTATAAAAAAATTTATAAAAATTGTTGAATAGCTAAATTCTTTTTATATAGAAAGGGGGAGAAGAATTTTTTTAAAAATTCCAATTTACACAAAAAGAGTTTGAATTATTCTTTTAATAAATTAGTTGATGTTTATAAGATTGCTAAAAATGCAAAAAAATGAAGATGCATTGCTTCTCTTCCCAAATCTCCGTAAGACTTATCAGATCTCCTCCATCCTAAATCCCTTAGTTACAAAACCATTTTGGCTTGAAATTAATTTTATATATATATATAAATAAGTTGAAAGAAAATTATTTCGAGAATATTGACACAAAATTTAAAGCTATTGTAGAAATAATGAATTGTTATCTAACAAAAAATTTCAAATTTAAACCACTGAACTTAATTGAATTATTGAATCTCTTTTCAAATGAATTTTCATTGAAATCAGACTCTGAATTGACTTTTCCAAAAAATCTGATAAAGAAGAAATAAAATCTACATTCAAAAAAATACTCCCTCCCTTCTCATCTCAAAACCTACCACTCCATTTAAGCAAAAAACCCTTACACTCTAAGCCTGAACCTATTCAAAGCTGAAGAATGGTCGCGTCTTGAATATAGAGATGAGTTAATAGAAAAAATTAAGGAATTTTTAGTAAGACATATTAAGTAATTATATCCTCGTGGTTCAATGGATTTTTTTCAATTTAATTATTACAATACAGGTAAGTTTTAAATGTAAAGAAATTAATTTTAAAATAAAATTTTGTGAGATTCTTATGTCAAAAAATACAGGTACAATTATTTTTGGAATTATAAGCATTATTGCCCTTGGATTAAGTATATACATCTTCATTTCGATCCAACCTATAATTTCGACCCAATCTAGAGATTCAGGAGAGAAGCTAGTAGGAATATGGGATAACCTCGACGAAAATACCGATTATGCTCCATATACTTTAACAACCGATTGGCTTGTTGAACTTATAGATAATTCTTACAACGATTCAAGCTATATCACTGTCACTCGCACAGGTATAAGGTTAACTTTAATTAAAGCAGGATGGTATAGAATACAAATTACTATGCAATTGCACGATTTAACCACGCCTTACAAATATGAATTAGAACTTCGTAAAAACGGGAATTTTGATTTTATTATGGTCAGTTATAGGACTCCCTCTTCTATACAAACGTGGTATCAAGTTCATGCAAGTGGTTATGTTCTAAGTGATGGGAATGACTATATAGAGATGAGGGTAACTTCAGACCCAAGTGATCCATTTTATCTTTATCAATCTCCAGATCTCAATCAGTTCTCTATTGAATTCGTTGCAAGTTAATTTTAACTCCAAAGAGTTTGGCTGAAAGCTTAATATAAAAGAAAAAGTTTAAAAAAACTATAAAATCCTTTTAATTTTTTTTTGTTAACTCTTGGGCTCCCTCGTTAGCACTCTTAAGGATCTTAAAGTGATTATTTCAAGCATTCTCTTAAAATAATATTAACTTTTTTGATTCAAATATATTTTTCAAGATTTAAAGAAGAAAATTTTTTTAGTATTATTTATTAGTTTTTATTAACAAATTTTAGAAAATGTGGCTCGGTTTGTATAGTGGTTAGTATTGGGGACGTTTCTATTTCTTATAGAGACCCTAATGTGAATCCCTAGAAGTCTAAGATATATTCTTTTGCTGGGGAAAGACGGGTTCAATTCCCGTACCGAGCCCTCTTATAATCATCATATTAATTTTTAGATAATATTGGAATTAATTGGCTTATATTGAAGTTAAACGAAGACAAAATTAGAGACTTACCAGGATGGGAAAGAAACGCACCAGTACCCTTATGTATGGGAGGGGATTACCGTGCTTTAACATTTTGTTGCAAACCAGGGTATTCTCTGACATATATTTTTAAATGCAAGAGAGATGAAGTATTGAATGAGCTAGGGCTGAGCTCTGAAGAATTTATAAAAATTAAAGAAAACTTTTCGAAGGAAAATAATTGGGATTCAGAAGTAGTATGCTTTGGGTCACTTTCCTATTGTTGTATGCGTCGCAATGGATGCCCAAGGAGAGATGTTGCCTTAGCGGAAAGATATCCCGAAAACACAATGGAAGAGATAATGGAAATATATTTTAAAAAAAAAAAGGAATTGTCGAAGATAATTCTTGAATGTATTAAAAATCCTGAAGGAAAAGAGAAAGTTGAATCATATTTAAGTTTGTTTTGAGTATTACAGATATATTTCTGCTCTATGAAACTCTAGATATTCATTACCAAAGGATAAAAATTCCTTTTTGTTAATTGATAAATAGGAAATTTTATATTGGACAAATTTTTCACAAAATTAATATGATTTTGGAGGAAGTTGTGCCACATCCGATTAGGGACGATATTTATATAAATCAAATTGTGACTCCCCATAATCAGATAAAAGAGGGCGATAAAATTTTAGTAAATCGAATTCTCATAAAAGAATTCGCTAGAAGGACAGTAGAAGTAGCATTAAATTAGGATTTAATCTCTTGATAGGAAATAATTAAAAAAAATAATTATTTAGTTATTTTCGAT
Organism: Promethearchaeota archaeon; assembly: GCA_048937405.1. GTDB lineage: Archaea > Asgardarchaeota > Lokiarchaeia > Sigyniarchaeales > SOKP01 > Loki-b32. Next base: position 451,969 of record JBHLNF010000002.1, on the reverse strand, counting down.
TTTAAATCGATTTTTGTGCAAATCAGTGGACAGACAAAAGCTATTGTAAACGCTGTTAGACCGTATTTAAAGAATCTATAAAAAGCACTATCAATCTCTATTAGATATTCAAGTGGTAAAAATACGATAAAAATAATAATTAAACTAATTATTAAGTTAAGTATTTTCTTTTTAATTGTAAGTGCTGAAGGATTATATTTCACGTACTCCTGTTCTAGCAGATAGCCAACACCGAAACCTAATATAACACCTCCTACTAAGCTAAAAGCTCCAGCATCTGGATAATCTGGGGGTTCATTTTGACGTGCTAATTCTACATATGCTCTAGGAAATAATAATGTTCCTATTAGTAAAAATGCTAAAGAAACAAGTACTGTTAAAATAATTTTCCCATTAAAGCTAAGTTTATTAAACTGTGAAGTCATAGTTGGTTCTAAATAGATGAATACTAATAAGAAACCTATACCCAACAGTAATCCTCCGATAATATCCTGTAAATCATGTGTACCGATTATTATCCGTGAAATTGAGACAAGAAAAATGATAACAGAAAAAACAACAGGAATAATTGGAATTTCCTGATACTTCTTTCTATCTTTAAATTCATAAGAACTATATCCCCAAAATGCAACCGCATTTTGAGTATGCGCTGAAGGAAAGCCATAAGATGATTCAATAACACCCAACTCTTCCGTTGGGTCTATATTAGTGTCTGGTCTTGCATCTTGAAAAATTTCCTTTACGATTCCATTTAAATAATATGATAATATTAGACTTAAAGTTAAAGTCTTCGCAAATTTCTTATTATACACTATGTATAACATTGAAATGATCACTACAAAAACAATCGGTTCGCCAAGATAAGTAATAGCATTAAATATTGCCCTAATAGTAGAATTGTCGCTATAAAACGCTTCATTTACCTCAGGGATTAATGAAATCAGACCAATTATTAATATTGCTATCCAGGTAATTCCAATTATTATTAAAGCCTTTCTAGATAAAAATTCTCCTTTTTCCGCCATTTCTTTTTCAAATTTAAATTAATTATAATCTAATTTGATAAAGCAATTAATATAGTTTTTGTAGAAAGATGTGAAAATAGATTTCGATTTTAAAAAGATATAACCTAAAAAAGATAATATTCAATCAGATTAATCTAAGATTAATTATTCAATCTTAATATTTGTTTGTTTTTCATCAATTTTTTTCAATTTCACTTCCAAAATTCCATTAGTATATCTTGCCCGTGCATAATCTGAATTAATTGGGGAAGGTAGCTCAATTTCTTTATAATAATTGCGTCCTTTATCCTTAGATTCCGTAGAGATTGTTAATGATCTTGTAGTAGCTTTTATCTCAATCTCTTCCCTTGTGACTCCAGGCATCTCACATATTATTATTATATTGTCATCTTGCTCACTTACTTCAGTTAATGGTTCTCTAACTTTTTTAACTTCAGGTTCTCCAGAATATGGTTTAGGTTTAACATTACCAAAAGAATCTATGGTTGGACCATCAGGACCAAGATTAATATTGAATCCATACATTATCGGAAATCCAAACTTAGACTGATTCTTTTTAAATTCCCTCATTATCTCCTCAGGAGAAAGATTTTGAAATTCTGGAGGCAAATTTTTCATGATTCTTTCAAATATATCTTTAAACATGTGTCGAAATTGCTTGGATTGAAATATTTTATTAGGATCTAGTAAGAATTTATTTGGATCACTGAAAAATTTTTGAGGATCCTCAAAAAACTTATAAAAATCAAAAGTGTCTTTTTTTTCTTCTTTCTCATCTTCATTTTCATCATTATTTTTTTTCGGCATATTTGTTCCTCCTTAAATGCAATAAACATTATACTATCAAATAAATTTAATAGGCAATATTTTTAATTAAATATTATAACAGCTAAATACTAATTAGCTTATATTCTAGAAAAAATTGTTTGAATTAATAAATCTATTCCACATAAAAACTTATTTATCAAAAAGTAAAAACTGGATAGGAGATTAAAATGTATTCTGAACTTTCTGATGATGATAAAGAGATGTATTTGGATGTTTTAAGAGAAGCTCCAATATTACCTTTCTCAAAATTCGCATCTAGAGGGGATATTCCTGACAAAGTTGATATTGCACGTCCAAGAAGCCATATAGACAGAGAAGTATATAGACTTGTGCAACAAACATATCGGGATCGAAGTTCAAGATTAATTCCAATCCTTGGTTCTGCAGGAACAGGTAAAACACATGCCTATCACTCATTTAAAGATAAAGAACGTGAAAACAAAAAGAAATTGGAAACTGATACTGAATTAGAGGAAGTTGACGCTGGTAAAGTATCAACTTCTGCTGATTGGACAATTGTATATGTTCCAAGCCCTCCCGCTAGTATACGTGTTCTACTTCATGTTTATACCTGTATTATTGAGGAACTTGGTGCAGGATTGCTTGATGTTGTTTCTGAGAAATTATTAAGAAAATGGGGTGGTCTTAAAAAAGGTGTTTTCCAAAAACCAAAGATTGAAGAAGTAATTCAGAAGGGGATAAGAGAATTTCCTGGTGTATTTGCTGATTGTGTAAAAGCTTTAGTGACTTATCAATTAGATAAAAATAAGAAAGCTCTTGCTGAAAGGTGGCTTCTCGGTGAAGATCTAGAAGATGAGGAGTTAAGTGAACTAGGAATTAATTCTGTAGTCGAAGAGGATGATGTATGTCTTGCTCTGATTAAAATTGTTACAGAAAACTTAGACAAAGTGCTTATTCTTTATTTTGATGAATTAGAGTCCCCATTTAGAATGTTTGGTGAATCTGCCGAAAGAAAATTTCTTGAAATATTGAAAAGACTCTATAATGAGGTTAAAGGATTAGTCATTACTATTGCTGTCCTGAAGGAAATCTGGCCTAGAATTATAGAGATAGCAGATGCTCCATTAAGATCCCGTATGGAGCCTGAACAAGAATTAAGACCATTTAGTTTAAATGACTTAAAGATTTTTTTCTCAAAATCAATGGAAGCTTTCTGGGAAGACAATAACTTGAATCCCCCCTTATATCCGCTTTTTCCATTAAATGAAAAATTAATTGAATTAATATTTGAAAAAACACAAGGGAACCCTCGAAATTCAATTAAACTTTGTAGAAGATTCATAGATAAAGTAGTTATGGAAGAAATGACTGTTGATCAATTATTGGAAGTTGGAGTTGATATGGTTGCTACAGCAACACCTCAAGTAGAAGCTGAAGAAATTGTTGATTTTTCTAAACCAAGAGAGGTCATTAAGAAGACAATCGATGATATTCTCGCAGAGGAAGAATATTCAATTGATGTTAATCCTCAATCTGTAGCTGGTGCTACTTTAAAATATATAGAGATGGTTGGAGGAGAAAAAAAGAAAAAATTCAAAACACAGATGGAGTTTAAATTTAAACTTGGTAAAAGATCACAAACTTTAGCTGCTGCAATTGAAGCTGAAGGCAAGAAATGGGGTTTAGAAATACCATCTATTAAAACTTTTGATAGAAGTGCTGGAGTTGCTGGATATTATGCTGCTAAAAGATTAAAAGATGCTATGACCGAAAGAGCAATTGATTCAGGTCTATTAATCGTACCTTCGGGAACTGGGGGAGCAAAATATGAAATGATTCTTAAAGACAATCCTGATATCCATAAAGTAGAAATAAATAATGAGATTGGAGAAAAGTTAATCGAGAATGCATTAAAATATCCACCGAAAGAGGGCTGGGATATTTGTAAAATAATTTTTAAGGATATTGGAGAATATCAACCACCACTCGAGGAAAATTCTCCTTCAGATGGATAAACACCTAAATAAATTTACAAACTTAAAATTTTTTTAAAATCTCTTCTATTTTTTTATCTGCTTCATTTAGTTCTTTTGCTAATCTAGAAGCTCTCTGAGAAATTTGTTTTAGTTTCGTCAAGTCAGTTATAAATTCATGATCTTCAAATGAATGTGAAATCTCAATTAATTTATCTATTGGTTCGATAAGATTATTATATAAAAATAATTGAGATATATCAATATCATTGAAAATTTTCTCTAATTGTTTATTTAGAGTTTCCCGTTCTTTTATCAAGTCAGGAAACAATCCAACCTGTTCCCCCTTACTTCTTAAAAATGATGCAATTTCTTCTTCTTGTATAATGTCCGCTAATTCGGCTGCTTTTAAATAACTTTTCTTAGCTTTTCTATAAAACCCATCATTTAATAATTGTCCTGCTAATTTAACTTCAGCTGCTAGTTTTTTTGGAATATCTTCACCTAAGTCTATCAAATCGCGTGCTTCTGTTAGTTTTCCATCATCAAGCATTTTCTTAGTCCTCTCATTAATAGTTTCTTTTATAATTTTTGGTTCTTGTAATTTCTGTAATAGACTCAAAATTGAATTTAATGCATCTTGAAGAATTTTATTCATCTTTTTCTTATCATCAGTATAATTTTGGACAGTTTTCTTCTCTATATTTTCAAAGATACTCTTTAAAGAAACAATATCTTCTCCCTCTTGCAATATAAAGCTAATATAAAGATTTTCTTTATGTAAAGATTCAGCATTAATTTTTTTTGAAAAATAACGATTATCTTCATTAAAGATTGTTGCTTCAATTAAACCTTTTGAAATGTGCTTATCTGAAAAATCTTTTAAAACAGAAGGAAGAATTTTTTCATTTTGTTTTAAATAATATTCTGCGATAATATTAGGTCCAAATGAAGGATCAATTTCATAAAATATTATTGCTCTGGGCATTTTATTACTTTTCTGATATTTTTTTTTTAGTAAATTATTAAATTTTTTAGACTTAATAAGTAAATAGGATAATATTAAGTATTTATCTTTTCAGTAATTATCTATATCTGATTAGTATGGTGATTATTGAAGATACTTATTGTGAGGCATTTGAGGGATTATGTTGTCAAATAATGGTTACAGCTCAAGATGCTGAGTTTTTAAACAAAGCCGTCAACTCGTTTATCGCCTTACCATCTACGGTTTTTGGAGATGCTGAAGGAGGTATTGTTAGATGGCTTACAGAGAAGAAAACTATTGATGGGAGACTCGGCGCTATTGTTCAACTATGGGTTACTGGAACAGGAAAAAAAGCAATTTCTAAACTATATGAACAATTAGGAAAACGTATTAGACAAGGAATTTTAGTTGTTCCTACCACGGCGGTTTTTGATCACTTTCCTTTTGAAACTGAAATGAATTTTGATATGATGAATAATGTTGGACATTGCGGAGATGCATATGAAGAAGTAATAATGAAATTTGAAAGAAAAATGATCTCTGTTCCAATTATGATGGGATATGACTTTTTAATAGAACATAATCTTGCTTACTCTAAAGGCGTTATGGGAGGAAATCTATGGTTATTTTGTGATTCCATTGATTCTGGAATTAAGGTAGGACGAGAAGCTATTAAGATTATTTCAGAAATAGACAATGTATGCAGTATTTTTGATGTGTGTTCGGCAGGATCAAAAATTGAAACTAAGTTTCCTGAAATTGGTCCTACAACAAATCATCCATATTGTCCAACATTGAGAAGTAAAATACCATCTGAAGAATTCAAGGTACCAGATGGTGTATATTCGATACCTGAAATTGTGTTTAACGCCTTAGACCTTGATACAATTAAGAAGACAATGTTACGAGTTATCGAAGGAATAATAAAAATAGAGGGATTAATCAAAGTTTCTGCCGGAAACTATGGAGGAAATTTAGGAAAATATAAAATTTATTTAAAAGATTTTGGATTAAGAAAGAATAAATTTTCTAAAATGTAAATTATTTTTCTCTTTTTAATTTTACAAGTTTTTGAAACTTTTCTTTATCACGAAACTTACCATAGTTTTTTGCGAAGATATCTCTAATTTTTTCTAATGGTACATCAGTATAAATACCATGATCTTCAGTATACTCTACGAATAAATTCCCTTCTTTATCATATTGAGCTAAAAGAGCATCATTTTCTCCGTCATATTCTACTAATGGTTCATAACCTGCCTTAATTACTGTTTTTTTATCAAAGACGGGAGTTAATTTACTCCATTTCCCATCTATATATAATTCACTATAACCATGACAATGAAATGTTCTAGTTCCCATTAATTCCTCAATCCAATTAGGAATTTTGTGATTAATAATATCGACCATATGAATTCTTGCAGGAATACCTACTGCTCTAGCAAAAGTTGATAATAAAATAGCTTTTGACATACAAAATCCATTACCTCTATGTAATGTAACAGAAGCTTTAAGATTTGATTTATTACTTGGATCATATGTATACATGTTATACTTGATTTTATCTCTAACCCAATAAAATAGAGCAATAGCCTTTTCTTTATCGGTTGTTAGCCCATCTGTAATTTCAAAAGCTTTTCTACTTACACTTTTTTTATTAAAATCAAGAAATTCTGTTGGTTGTAAATAAGTATTTAAATCCTCCATGATAATGAAAAAAAATTTATCCTTTTAGAATATTTCTCTATAGAAATATAAATTGATGTTGACTGTCTTAAGAGGGAGTTATGACTACTTTAAGCTAAAATATATACTAATATTTTCTTATTTCATTTAACTTTAAAATTCATTGGGACTAATTTCTGTATATATTGTTAAAAAACAATTGTATATCAATAAATTTTTATAATTCTATTATTATTAAAAATTCGTAATTATATCTATAAAGACGTGAAATATCTTGATTGGATTATTGCTTGTACGTTTTGATCCTCTTTATGGACCAAGCATTTTTTTGAAAGCACCAGATTCATTAAAAGATGAAAGCATTCAAGATATTCCATCACTAATAGAACTCCCAACCAAGGGTGTTTTTATTCATATTTTTAAAGAAATTAAGACTGCAAATTTATTCTTCAAACAACCTAATAAATTTGCTAGAGGAGGGTATGAGAGTTTCTTAATAACAATATTAACTGATATTAAAACCCAGATAAGTTTAATGTTAGCTAATAGACTTCTTAAAGGATTTGCTAATTATCTTATCAACCTTGACGATGCTTATCTAGCATTCGATTATGAACCTAAAGATCACAAGGCTGATACTAATAAGTTAAAAGAAATTCAAAATTTCTTTTTCTCATATTTTGAATCAATCAAACCTGTACTCAAAACTTTAGAAATGGCCGAACAACGTTATCAATCTTTGTTTCAGGCAGCTCGAGATGCAATATTCATTATGAATCGTGATACGGGGGTAATAATTGATGCGAATTTAGAAGCTGAAAGATTAGTGGAAAAGACTAGGGAAGAAATTGTTGGGATTAAAGCATTGCAACTTGATCTATTTGATGAAGGTTTAGTCGATCCAAATATGATTTATCACTTACTAGAACAACCACCCCCAATAATTTCAAGAAAGAAGGAATCCACAGGTACACTTTTATATTTAGAAGTCAGTGTAAATGAAATAAAGTTAGGAGAAGAATTTTATATTCAATATCTATTTCATGATTTTACTGATGTTTATTCAATTGAAGAGAAACTTAAGGGACATGCTAAGAAAATAGATACCCTGAATAATTTTATCAGTATTGCAAATCAGGCAACTAGCTTATCTGAGCTTCTTGACAAAACAATAAATTCCATTATTAATTTTCTAAACCTTAATGGATGTTGTATATATCTAGTTAATAAATTGCAGAATGTAGCAACAATCAAAGCTCATAAGGGACTTCCACAATTCTTTTATGAAAATAATAATAATATCAATATTAAAACTAGTCCTTTTGAAATTGTTTTTTCACAAGGAGTAGCACTCTTTAATGAGAATTTTCCAAGCGCTATAAAACAGTTTTTTAAAGGGGATAATTCAATTTCAGGAGCGGTGATCCCTCTATTTTCAAAATTTGAAATTATTGGATCAATTAATATGATTCTAAATGATAACAAAAAGATTTCTCCTGATGAGATGGAATTAATTATTTCAATTGCTTTGGAGATAGGAACAGCGATAGATAAACTCAAAAATCAAGAAGAATTATTACAAAATGAAGCTAAAAATTCAATTCTTATGAAACATATTCCTTTCTCGATTTTTCGAATATCTGCAGAGGGAATTTTCATAGATGCTCAATTAGATAGTAAAATAGAAAAAATTTTCAAAATAGCTACTTCTACTGAAAATTTTATCGGAAGAAGTGTTTATGATGTTTTACCAGAAAAAATTGCTGAAGATACATTAAATAATATAGAAAAAGCTTTAGAAAATGAAGAATCTGTAATAATGAAGTTTATAATCCTATATAAAGAAAATCAAATTGTTTTTCGGTCTGATATTGTACCTATTAAAAAGGATGAAGTATTGGTTTTTCTCCAAAATTTAACAAGAACATGGTAATTATCCTAATAGACTTTTAATTTTATCTGCCTTTTCTTGGAGCTCTATTGAAAGAGAATCATCTCCCAGTTCTAAACATAAATTACTTATTTTTTCAAAAATTTCAACTGCTTGGTTAAATTCTCCTTGTTCTAAAGCATTTTGAACTTTATCCATCAATAAATCTCTTTCAAAAATAGGTTTTAATAATGGTGATACTTTTGCATCCATATCTAAAAGATCTGCTATAATACGAATCATTTTTGGTCGATTATATGGGTCAATAGCAATCATAGAATAAGTTTTTTGTCCCATTAATCTCTCAATATCCTCTATCTTCATTGCCTCTGGAAGATCTTGTTTGTTAGCAATAACTGCTAAACGAGCGTATGGGATTATCTTATTAACTAATTCAAAGAAATATTTACTTTTTTCAAGGTTTTCTAATGTTGAATCCGTCATCAAGAGAACAGCATCGCTTCCCTTAATAAATTTCTCCCAAAGAAAATCAAATTGATCTTGACCTGCAAAATCCCATAGGAAGAAGTGTAATTTGCCAATTTTTATTGTTGCAACCTCACCAGTAATAGTTGGGATATGTTGCATTGGGATTTCTTCTGATTTTATTAGTTTAGTAGTAGTAGTTTTCCCTACTCCAGAAAATCCCACAATAGATATTTTAGGTTTTAAATTTCTATGAATGGCATCAATTATAGGATCAAGAACATCAGTGATGATTGTTGGATTATCAGAAGTTAAATTATCACCAAAATAATCTATGAATTCTTTTTTAAAATTCTGTAATTGAGGTTTTATATTCTTAAAATCATCTCCTAGACCAGTAACAAAAAGTAATATTAATTTCAAACTTTTCTCTACAATATATGAAAGTTTATATGTAAAAAACTCATAAGATGCAGTTTCTTCAGCAAATTTGGCAAAAACCGTTTTTTTGATATTTAAAAGGACATTTGAAAAAAGAGTTTCATCTAAACCTTTAGCATAATTCCGTTGATATATTATTCTGTCATTTAAAATTATATAGATTTGTCTTAGCATCTCTTTTTTCTCAATAATATATTAATTATATAATTGCTCAAGTTTTTTCTTAACTTCATTTGTTAACGTATTCAATTCATTTTCTTTCAATACTTCGGAGAAAAATAGTAGATTTTTAAAGTTAGGATGAAATTTATTAATATCCTCAACTATCACATATAATAATTTAGGTCCTGCGTTTATAAACTTACTGTTAAAAAGAGGTTGCTCTGTGGTTTTAATTGAGTGATATATTTTTTCATATAAATAATAAAGAGTAGTTGTATCAAAATCTAAACTAGAAGTCTGAATAATTAGGTTACCTTCTTTATTAGAAACAAAGCATATTGTTTTAGAAGTTTTTTCTACTAATTTCTTTAAAATCTCTTTCAATCTTGAAGAATCTTCTGAAAAATTACTAATTGTATCTGAAATTGCATTATAGATTGTGTAAATTAAATTTGGATGTAAACTGGTGAAATATATAGGAAACTTTTCTGGTAGATCTAATTGATTATATATTTGTTTTCCAATAAGATCAAGTCTACTCCCAATCTTCTTATCTATTAAAAGATCAACTTTATGTAAAAACAAAATAATTTTCGATCCAAAATTATGTTTTTTATTAATTTTATATATAGTTTGAATATCATCAATAATAGCTTGAGAATCAGTAATCCAGGTTGGATAATCAAAAATATATATTATTGCCCCTGTATTTTCAAACGATGTAATCTGTTTTTCTTCATCCTGTAATAGGATTGGTAAGGATTGACCAGGTGTATCTATTAAACTTATTTTCATATTCATAAATTCATGCACAGAATATTGTATCCCAATTGTTGCTTCGAGAGGGAAAAGAACTAATTCATTAGGATCTTCTCCTTCAAAAATTACTTTCTTAATTGTTGTCTTTCCAACTGCAGGCTTGCCAACCAAGGAAACGCGTTTTGTTATCATAATTCAGCATCTTACTTCTATAACTATATTTTTTACTAGGAAAAATAAGTATTTTTTTATATTCAAATAATAATTGATGTATTTAAACTTGAGTAAAACGATAGATTTCCATTTAGAGAATCTTTTTCAATTCCAATAGGATATATAATAAAAGAAATTTATGAAAATGAATATATACCTAATCTACTAAAAGACGTAACTTATCAGCTTTACTTTTAAATTCAATGGCTTGTCTTTGATCTCCAATTTCATAACATACTCTACTAATTCTATCAAAAAATTCTACGGTATCATTGAGGTTCCCTTGATCTAATGCATTTTGTACTTTATGCATCAAAAGTTCTCTTTCAAGCATTGGCTTTAATAGTGGTGATACTTGAGGATTAATATCTAAGAGATCTGCAATTATCCTTATGATTTTAATTCTATTATTTGGATCTATTCCAATCATAGCATAGGTTTTTTGCCCCATTTTTTCTTCGATATCTTCTATTTTCATTGCGTTGGGTAAGTCTTGTTTATTAGCAATAATTGCGATACGTGAATAAGGGGTAATTTTACTAGCAATATCTATAAATTTTTTGCTTTTTTCAATATTTTCTAGAGTAGAATCTGTCATTACAAGTATAGCATCACTCCCCATCATGAAATTTTCCCAGAGATAATCAAAATCATCTTGACCTGCAAAATCCCATAAATAAAGACTTGTTTCTTCAAGTTTAATAGTTGCAACCTTACCAGTGATAGTAGGGATATGTTCAATAGGAATTTCTTCAGCTTTAATTAGCCTAGCGATTGTTGTTTTTCCTACTCCTGAACTCCCTACTATTGAGATTTTTGCCTTGAAATTCCTTTGAATAGAATCAATAATGGGATTGATATCTTCAGTTTTGAAGGATATATCATTATTTCTAATATTCTGACCAAAAGTATTCAAAAATTTTTTCTTCAAATCGAGTAGAAGTAGTTTAATACCATCAAAATCATCTGAGAATCCAACAATAAGAAGAAAAATTAATTTTAGTTCTTTATCAACTATATATGAAATTCTACTTTCAAAAAACTCAAAAAGACCAATTTCACTTCCTTTTAAAGAAAATGAATCTTTTTTAACTCTCGAGTATACTTTTGTAAAAAAAGAAGCATCAATACCTTTTGCATAACTTTTTTGATATAGAAGCTCATCATTAAGAAGTATATAAGCTTGACGTAACATATTTATGGTCTTAGAATCAATTTATTCTCTCTTTGATTTCTCCAATTAGGTTTTCTAACTCATTAATTTTTAGTGTTTCAGATATTATTATCATGTTTTTAAAATTTATATTCAAAGTTGAGATATTTGACTTCACAACATGCAATATATTGGAATCTAACATAATTAAACTGCTCTTAGCTAAGATATCATCTGGTGATTTGCGTGATCTATAAATATTTTCATAAATAGAAAAGAGAAGAGATGTATCAAAATCATCAGATAATATTTGAATTATTAGGTTATCTTCTTTATTAGATACTAAAATAATTGTCTTAGATAACTCCTTCATGAAGTTTTTAAGTATATTCTTTAAACTTGAAATTTCATCTGAAAATATCCCGATTGTATCTGATAACGCATTATAAACTGTATATATTAAGTTAGGATGTAAGCTTGTAAAATGAATAGGCAAATCCTCAGGCAAACTTAGTAATTTATTAATTTGTTTTTGGACAATAGCAAGTTTAAAACCAATTTTTTTAGCTAGGATAAGATCGACTTTATGTAAAAACAATATAATTTTAGCCCCAAATTCATGTTTTCTATTGACATTATAAAGATTCCTGATATCATTGATTATCGCTTCAGAATTTTTTATGTAAGTAGGATAATCGAAAATATAGATTATCGCATTAGCATTTTCGAAGGCTCTTTTTTGCTTTTCATCATTTTCTAATAAATCTGATAAAGTTTGCCCTGGAGTATCTATTAAAACAATTTTAGAACCCATAAACTCATGTACAGAATAATCAATCCTTAAAGAGGCTTCAAGAGGAAATAAAATTAATTTATTTGGATCTTCTCCATCGAAAATTACTTTCTTAATGGTTGTCTTTCCTACTTCAGGCATACCAATAAAAGTGATTTTTGTTGTCATAAGGAAAATTCAACTTTTTATTTTTAAAAAAAAAGACAAAAATTGTGATTTTTTATAAAGAAAAAAAAGTCGAATTATTTAAACTTGAGTAAAGAGAAAGTTGATTGAGGTGTCTAAGACAATTTTAGTTATATTATGATGTATACCAATCATTTTTAGTAGTTTTACCTTAAATGTTTATTAAAACAATTTATAATAGCAACATTAAATTACTTTAATATATTCCAATTTAAAGTTAAATAAATATTAGAAAGAAGAAGAAAATTTTCTTAAATTGAAAAAATCGAGGTGTAGGAAATTTATTATCGAGGATACATATTGATTCGTTTAAAAGCAGTTGGAACAGAATGGAGCGTTGTTGAAAAATTAAAAGACTTAAAATCTACTCAACCAGATGAAGATTGGAAAATTACTTATGCCACTCCTGTGTATGGAGGGTGGGATGTTATGGTTGAATGTTCTTTTTCTAAATTAAAAGATATAGATAAAGTAGTCACTTATTGTAGATTAGATCAGGAATTATCGCAGTGGATTGAAGAAACCACTACTCTAATGGGCTCTAAAAATGATTATCCTAATTGAATTTTCTTACTTATATCGCTAAATTAAATAAAAGATTGGAATTTAGGTATGTAGAATCTTGGAAAACTCTAATAAATACACAATTATTACTCTTGTATCTATATTATTGTTTATTCCAATATTTTTTGGCTTTAATGTTAGATATCTTGTAATCAGAGAATTTAATCTTTTTATAATTTTATTTTTACTCTTTGGTTTACTTATTCTTCTAACCATAGGAAAATTTATTGAAATTTTTATTTTCAATAAGGATAATATCGAATTGATGCGGAAACATGATGTTACAAATGCTTTAATTGAAGGAAATAATAGAAAAATCATATTGATATTTTTACCATTAACAATGATTATGGAAGAATTAATTTTTAGGTATTATCTAATTGGAATCTTGATAAATTCATTAAATTTAGATGATCTGTCTGTTATTTTTATTTCAAGCCTAATCTTTTCATTATATCATTTCCATGCATGGTTTTCATATAAAAATAGAACACTTTTATTAGTAAACTTGATATATCCTTTCTTAATGGGATTATACCTTGGCTATATGTTTCTAAGTTTTGGAATAATCTTTTGTATACTAATTCATTACCTCTTAGTATTCTATTTATATTATAACATCAGCAAAAGATATTTTAGAAATAATATACTGATATGAATTAATTTTCTAAAATTGATTAAAAAAAAGAGAATAAAAAAATTATTGAACTTCAATACTCATATGGTTTTCTTGAGTTTTTTTATTTCCACAATGAATACAGTAGGCAAATCCTCTTTCTGATAAAGTTTGAATCATCGATTCTGAGAATTTCATTCCACATTCACTACAATACGTCACTTCAGGTCTAACAATTTGAGTGGTTTCTTGAATTGGAACAATAGGTTCTTTTGGTTGTTTAACTATTATAACCTGAGGTGAAAATTGTTGTGTATCATCTTGATTTTTATTGGGTTTAGGTTTCCCTGAAATTGCGTAATATAATCCTTGAAAGCCCTTATAAAATAGTAAACCGATTCCTTTGAAAAGATAATATAGTCCTTTTAAAATATAATATATTAAATATCCAACACCCTTTAGAATATAGTATACTAAAATTACCGCAAGAATTAAAACTGCAATAACACCTATTAAAACAAGGACTTGTGCATAAAGTGGTTGAATCAGAAACCAATCAACAATTTCTTGCCATGTGGTGCCAAAAAAATTTAATCCATCCATTTTTTTTATCACTCCAATATTTATTTTTTACTTAATTAAGAGGAGATTTTAATTAAATTAAAAAAATTTGGAGTCCAATTTTTAAAAAAAGGGTTTTTAAATTAGGATAATAATAAAATAATTAGATTCAGAATTAAAACTTAAAATTTTAAAAATTCTGCTATAGTTCTAAATTGTATTCATGCATGATTTTAAAAGCTTTAATAGCATGTTTTATTCTGCTAATTATAGGAATTTTAATTTCAGGATTGGTTAATGATTCTGCTTTTCTAAGAAATTCAAATGTCCATCTCGATCCAAAGCATACGCAAGCAATTGGTTTATTAAATTCCTGAATTAACTTTTTTACTATATTAAATTGTTGAATTGCCCATTCTGAGGCCATAGAGCCCCTAAGTTGTAGTGGCCACCGAGGGACTGAAAAAATGTATAATATAGCATCAACATTTTTATCTTCAAAAATTGCTTTCATAGAGGTGACAAATGTCTGAAATAAAGACGGTCCTAAATCTATGGTACCTCTAATTGAAACCCAATTAGGAATCACGGATTTAATAAGTGAGACTGTGTTTTTACTTAAATTCGCAAGATTTAATCCATGTCTTTCAATCTCATCACATGCTAAAGCACCTAAACTTCCTGATCCCGTTACTATTGCTATATTTTTCCCTCTAGGTAAAGGTTGAGTATCAAAAATATGAGCAATAGTAAACATTTCATAGAAATTTTTAACTCGAAAAATTTTAGAATTTTGTTTGATAGCAGCATCATAAATTTTGTCATTCCCCGCTAGTGATCCTGTATGACTATTAACAGCTTTAGAGCCAATTTCACTTCTCCCATTTTTAAGTATTATTACTGGTTTTTTCATATTCTTGAGTGTCTCTATAAATTCTTTTCCACGCTTTGTGCCTTCTAAATAGAGAGTAATAATTTTAGTTTCGGGATCATCATTCAAATAATTAAGCATATCAACTTCATCAACATCTAGTTTATTTCCTATTGTAATGGTTTTTGAAAATCCAATACCTTTGTCTTGAGCCCAATCAACAAAGATATTTCCTAAAACACCTGATTGAGCTATAACTGCAATTGATCCTTTAATCGCTTTA
This sequence comes from Promethearchaeota archaeon, assembly GCA_048937405.1. Lineage (GTDB taxonomy): Archaea > Asgardarchaeota > Lokiarchaeia > Sigyniarchaeales > SOKP01 > Loki-b32. The sequence continues at coordinate 436,550 of JBHLNF010000002.1, read as the reverse complement.
TCAAAATCCATATCTGCTGAAGAAAACTGATTATTAAAATTAGTTACTCCTATGCAATTGGGACCTATAATTCGAACCTTTGAATCTTTAGCGATTTTTTCAATTTGATGTTGAATATTAATATATTTTTTTAATCCTGTCTCCGCAAAACCGGCTGTTTCTATTATTATCCCTTTTACACCCTTTTCAATACAATCCTTAACAACTTGAAGAACATATTCATTACCAACAAGGACTATCGCTAATTCAACATCTTCATGAATATCTTTTATGTTCTTATAAACTTTATGTCCATGAATCTCTTGCTTATTGAGGTTAACTGGATATGTTTTAAATTTTGAGTTCAATAAATATTTTGTTGTAGCATATCCGAATTTATAATTATCTGAAGCCCCAATTATTGCAACTGATTTAGGATCAAAAAAAAAATCAAGTTCTTTCATAATAATATTTAGTCGATAATTTAAAATAAAAAATAGTTATGTTATATGATTTATCCAGTGAAATTAAAGGTTAAGATTATAATTTTGAAATGAAAAAGAAAACTAGAAAAATGATTTTTCTCCTTCAAATAGATAATATTAGAAAGAATTAGTTTTTTTTTGATAAATCTTTAGACCACATTCTTTCTAATTTTAAATATAAATAACAATTTTTCTTTTAAAGTATCATTTACTATATTAATTTGATTAATTAAAATTACAGCATAGTTGATTTAGTCCCTAAGAGCCCTATATAATGTATCTAGGCGGATTAATACGAAAGGAATTTGGTAGAATTAGAGCAGATAAAAGAACATTAATTTTAATATTTATAATTCCTGTATTACTAATCTTAGTTTTTGGTTTAACTACTGGGGGGGGTCTTACAAAATTTTTTACATCTGCTATTATCACACTCGATGATATGCCTACATATGATGACTTTCCTACGAATTCTTCAAAATATGATGAAACTTTCATATCAATAATGCAAAATAGTACCTCATCATGGGGATTTCATGGTTATTATAATGCTACTAATTTAGATGAATACGAAAATGCATACCAGACTTGTTATGAACTCTTAAGAAGTGGAGATATAGATATAATTATTGTTTTACCAAGTAATTTTTCAGAGTTAGTTGAGAATAAATCCAATCCAATTCTGATATATCATATTGATGCTTCTGATCTCGCGGCAATAACAGCAGTTGAAGTTGCAATTCAAGAACCTATAGCATTATTTAGAGCACAGACAGATATGATGGCAAATTTTACTATTATGGTGCCTTATTTAGAATTTGATGTCCCTTTTTGGGAATCAGCAATTTTAAATTATGCAATCCCTTTAATTCTACCCATTATAATTCTTGGAACAACTATGAACTTAACTTCTCTTTCAATAGTCTCCGAGGGTCCACTTCCTCGAATGCTTATAACTCCAACTGCTAAAAGAGAAATCATTTTAAGTAAATTAATTGCTAATTCTGCAATTATGCTACTTCAATCCACAGAGATTTTTATTTTAACTGCATTTTTTGGATTGTATAGTTTGGGTTCATTATTTTATTTCTTTTTAGTACTTATAATGATCGGTTTTAGTGGAATCTGTATTGGGTTATTTATTTCTGCATTAAGCCCTACAGAACAAAGTGCTAATCAAATGTATCTAATTATGTTTATTATTATAATACTTTTTTCGGGAAGTATACTTCCTTTAGGTGATACGGAAGGAGGTATACAAATTTTTATGAATATGCTTCCATTATCAAATGCAGTTCCATTGATAACTGAAATAACATTAAAAGGATTACCTCCTAATTTAATTAGTATATTTTGGCTTAATTTAAGCTCTTTAATTTATGCATCATTAGCATATTTCATCTACATGTTTAAGAAATTAGAGGTGTAATATAGTTAAGATTAAAAAAAAACCTTTAAGGTTGGATAAAAAAAAGATTAAAGAGAAGTATTCTAAAATCAAGCCAAATTTTGAGAAGGTAAAAAGTAAAGTATCCAATCTAAAACCTGATTTTAATAAATTTATTGAAAAAATTTTAAAATCAAAAAATAACGCTCTAAGAATCTTAAAACAGGTTAAAAAAGAATTTAGACTTTTATGGACTGATAAATTTAATCTCCTGCTTGCTATCGTGTTACCTCCTTTAATAATAGTTATGTTAGGGTTTACAATGACAGATACACCTCCCGAAACGCAATCAATTCCTTGTATGTTAATATCATACGATTCTAATATAGTTATTAACCAAAATGATTTAACAGAATCATATTTAGATAATTATACCATACCATATGTAGAGGCTGTAAATAAGTCGGTTATGCTTGATTTAGTTCAATTTTATAACGCAACTGAAGAGATATATGCAATGGAAACAGCCAGAAACGCTCTAATATCTGGGGAGATCTCAATTATTCTATCTTTGCCTGTCGATTTTACTGAATTACTTAAATTTGGTTTACCAGGATTGATTGATTGTGTTCCAGATGCCTCAGAAATTCAGTTTATTCAACAGAGTCTTAACGCCGTTTATGATTCAATTAAGATATTTGTAAATGAGAATAATCTTACACCCCAATTTGAACTTCATGGATTTGAAGAATTTATTATTCCTGAAGGATATAGTCATAATTTCAATTCTAGTATTGTAATGGCCCTTTCATTTATGGTTTTTGGTATCGCTTTTGTATTATCAATATTAGTAATTGTTCAAGAGAAACCGATTGCGCGATTATTACTCACTCCAGTAAAGAGATCAGAAATTTTAATATCTAAATATATTACATATACTCTAGTATTATTATTTCAAGTTACTTTATTGCTAATCAGTGGTTTATCAATGGGATTATATATAGCGGGTACTCTAATAGATTTATTTCTTGCTCTATTCATAATTGGTTTTTCTGGATTGACGATGGGAGTTTTTATTAGCTCAATGAGCAAAACAAAGACTCAAGCAAATCAGTTATTTCTTGCTGTTTTTCTTGTTGCCGTTCTTTTAAGTGGAATTTTTATTCCTATTGAAGGTATGCCTCCCTATTTGCAAGTTATTGCATATATTTTGCCTCTATCTCATGGAGATCCCTTACTTCGCGGTATAATTCAAAAAGGTCAATCAATTCTGGGATTACACTTCTTTTGGTTATTAGCTATTAGTTCTATCTTGACAATGGTATCATTTATAATATTTAAAAGGAGAAAATATGAGGTGTAAGCAATTAGTTCTCTTGAAACAATGAAAAGGATGGTAGATGTAAAAAATTTAAATGTTAAATTTGGAGAAAAACATGTTGTTCATGACGTTAGCTTTACTGTTGATAAAGGAGAAATTATAGGCTTATTTGGAATTTCAGGAGCAGGAAAGACAACCATAGTCAGAGTAATGACCTGTCAAATTGAAAAAAAAAATTGGTCTGGAGAAGTTAAAGTTACTGGTTTATCTCCTGATAAAAAGAGTAATCATTCAAAGATTCTCAGCAATATTGGATATGTTCCACAACTTGAAATGTTAAATTTATATTTCGAATTAGATCCAATGGTAAACGTTGAGGTCTTTACCTCTACATATGGAATGAATAAAAAAAATGCAAAAGAAATAGCAAAAAAATTGTTTAAAATCCTTGATATTCCAGAAGATACTTGGAAAAAGAAAGTTGAAAAAATGAGCGGTGGAGAAAAGAAACGATTGTCAATGGCTATCGGTTTAATTCATAATCCAGATGTTTTGTTCTTAGACGAGCCTACTACTGGCGTGGATGCCTCGAAACGCTATGATATACTTAGCTATTTAAAGAAACTAAACCAAAGATTAAATACGACGATGTTTATAATTACTCATGATTTAGAAGCTGCATTAATATGTGATAAAGCAGCAATTTTAAGAGATGGAAGGTTATTAGAGTTTGATACCTCTCAAAACCTAATATCTTCCTTACCAAGTGAAGGATTAATAGCAAGGTTTACAATTCAAAATCTAAATGAAAAAATAATTGCATTTATTGAGAAATTTCCGTCTATAAGAAGAATAATAAGAGTAGGAAATGAAGCAATTGAGGTTCTAATGGAAAATTATGAGGAAAATTTATCAAAATTAATCGAGTATATGTTAGATAATAATATTATCATAACTTCAATGAGTAAAGATCTCGCTACTTTTAGAAGATACTTTCAAATTAGAATTTTACAAGAGGAAGAAAAAATAATTAGTTCGAATGATTTAAAGGTGATTAGAAAATAATTGATTTGGGTCACAAAACAAAACGATTGCTAAAAAATATCTTGGTTTTGGGAATTCTAGTAGGTGTTCCAATTATATCTATTATTCTAGTTAATATTCCTTATATTGAATATATTAAAAATGAAGATGTTCAATTCATTAAAGACAATGCTGTTTTTTTCACATGGACACATCAAAATGATGATGGATTGTTCATAGAACCAACTTTAGATTCAAATTTTAGAGCAGTTGATTCAATAAATTTTACGTTTGTTGAATTATATTCTTCAGATCTTGTAAATCCAAATGATATTTCGAATAAACATGTAAAAGATTATAAACCAAATATATTCTTTGATTATATTTTTGAAAAACAAAATATAGATGGTTCATATTCAGATATAGGTGGATTGGGAAATATGATTTCTACATATCAAGCAATAAAGACTTTAGAGATTGCAAATCAATCATATTTGCTAAATAAAATTCAGCAAAATCAGACAGACAATATTTTAAATTATCTAAATAATTCACTGAACAAAAAAGAAGGGGGATTTAAGTTAATTCCCTTTTTAAATATTACTGATTTAAGATCTACTTCATGTGCTATTGATTTAGCTAATATTTTAAATGGTGATTTCATCCTTAGAAATGATAATATTTCAAAATATATTAATTCCACATGGCTAGTAGGAAGTTATAAATTGACAAATGATGCTTTAAGTGTAGCAACAGCCGAATCAACCTATTATGGCATTCAAGCATTTTTAGGAATGAATATGACCTATTCTTCTGCAGAATTGTCGGCTATTTATACCTATTTTAATTCGCTATATAATGTTATAGATTATGGTTTTTCTAATATTTTAGGTGGACCTTCTGATGTCCAATCGACATATTATGCTTTATCATCATTAAGGAGATTAGGTTTATATAATCCTTTGCTATTTGATGAACAAAAGACTCTTTCTTTTATACTTAATTGTTCAAATGGAGATGGAGGTTTTCGTTCAAATCCAATTTCGAATGATAATTCCGATTTTATATCAGGGTGGGCTGCTATGAAGTCAATTGATAGTCTCAAATTAGAGTCCTTAACTGAAAGTAACCTTGCTGATATTAGAGAAGCAACTCTTAATTATTATGAATGGCTTCATTTTTTTCAAGGACAAAATTCATTATTTGGAAGCACTACAATTGAAGCAAATTTTAACGGGATCTCAGCCCTTTATAATTATAATCCTGAAATATTTACTGAATTTATAAATAAAGAGATTATGAATGAAGAAATATTGAAAAACATAACAAATTTTGTTGATAGATGTTATAATCCTTATAATGGTGGATTTTCATCCTCTCCTGGTGAAAATGCCACTTTATATGCTACCTATTGTGGATTAAATATTTATAAAATCCTTTTTCCTTTTACAAATAAATGGCCTGAAGATGATGAGATTGGGAATATTACAAATTATTTAGTCGATCTTCAAAATCCAGATGGTGGATTTAGTGTGGGTCAGGATGTAGAAGCAGTTTTAAACATGTATGGAGCAGTTTATCAAATACTGATATATTTAATTAATTCAAATATGTCAACTATGGAAAGCACGTATTGGGCTTTATATTCGTTGGAAGTAATCAATGATTTAGATAATATCAATCATGTTAATCTTACTCATTGGATGAGATCATGTCAAAATCCAGATGGTGGATTTTCTTTATTTATAGGCTTCCATAGTGATGTTATTTCAACTTATTATGGATTGGAAATTTTCACTGATTTATTAAATTCTGAGCCAATGGCTAAAATAGCCGCCATCGAGTTTCTAAAGAACTCACAAACTTCAGATGGCTCGTTTTTAGTTTTACCCGCTTTTGGGGCTTATCTTGACTTACCATCCAACTTTATGATTACTTATTTTGGATCAAAAGGGCTTTATGACTACAGATTTCAGCCAGAAAATATAAAAACTACTTTAAATTGGTATATTCAATGTATTAGTTTTAATACAGGAGGAGTGGGTGATAATCCAGGATTTGGAGGTGATTTAAGAAATATGGCTAATGCAATTGTTATTGTAGATGAATTGCAATATGATCAAAGTTTTGATTCAAAACCTTGGAACCTTTTATTAACATATATTCTGCTTATTGAAGCTGCGGGTATTGGATTTTTTATATTGTTTAAACTCTATCAACGGCTTTCTATACCACAAAGAATTAAATTATTATTTGGTTTTGGAGGGAAACTTAATGAATCCTATTTAAAAAAATTTCCCGCAATTAATTGTGAAAATTTAAGTATTTTTGCAGGAGGAAAATTAATAGTTGATTCCGTTTCTATGAATGTAAAGCATGGAAAAATTTTAGGAATTTTAGGAGAGAGCGGTGCAGGGAAATCAACCTTTATTAAAGGTTTATTAGGTATGAGAAAAATTACTGGATTTTGTCAAATTTATGGAATGAATATGAATAGAAGAATTTCAAGAAGAATTAGACCAATATATGGGTATGTTCCTCAAGATTTAGGTAAAATTTATCATAATTTTACCACGTTTGAAAATTTATTATATTTTGGAAGCCAGTATGGTCTTACAGAAAAAGAGATTATGAGTCGAGCGAAGCGAATTTTACGCAGCCTAGAAATTGAGGATAAAATAGATGAGTACGTTAAAAATCTCTCTGGTGGGCAAAAAAGAAGAGTTAGTATTGCAATAGGACTAATGCATTCACCGATGTTTTTAATTTTAGATGAACCAACTAGCGGTTTGGATCCTGTTGTACGAGAAAACTTATGGCTTGTATTAACTAAGATTAATGAGCAATTCAATACAACATTAGTTGTTATTACCCACTATCCTGAAGAGTCTAGATTTTGTAATCTAGTTGCTATCTTTGGTCGAAAGCGTGGAATGATAGATTTTGGACAGCCTAAATCACTTTTAGTTAATTTACCTGGAAAGGGAAGATCGATTGAAGTTGAATTTACAAATATAAAAGAAAATGTAATTAATAAACTCGAAGGGATTGAAGGGATTGATAAAGTCTTAGAAAATAAAGTAGGTACAAATTATTCAATTTTCACTAATTTAAATATCGATATGTTGGTTGAAAAAATAGAAGAAGAGATGGGAAAAGAATCAATTAAAGAAGTAAAACAAATAGATTCAAAAATGGAACAATATTTTCGTTATAAAGCAATGGAGGTGCCAAAAGTTAATGAAATCTAAGGATTTGAAGAAATCTAAATTTTTTAAGCCCTCTAGAAACCTTGAATTAGAGCGTCTTAGACTGAAAATTTTGGATGCTGTCAGATTTTCTAGACGTTTTTGGATGACATATAGAGAAAACACTTTTGGTATTGCTTCAATTTTAAATTTAATCTATAAAAAATCTTTTATCGAAGTATTATTCTTTACTAATCAGGATGTAAAGGACAAGGGAGTACCTTTATTAAAAATTTATACACCCCTTATAGATGAATTTGATTTTAATGAAATTATTGTTGATCCTGATTTCGATGAGGATGGACTAGTTAGTCCTAAAAAAATCATCGAACGTATGAGGAACCTCATTCGAAAGGAATTTCAAAATCATATAATGCTACTTGATAGAGAAGTTGAGTTATTAGATGAGAGATTTGAAAATTATATGGTTGATAGTAATCCTTATAATAGAGAATTTAGAATTTCTTTTCCTTATTTTGTGATTAAATTACATATAAATTTTGAAAAATACCCTCTTATACCATTATTTTCCTTTTCAAGAACACTTTCAAAGATTATAAGTGAAAGAGATTTTATCAAAGAAGATATAATTAAAAATTGGAATGAACTAAATCCCCCCCACATTTATCAAATAATTGAGGTAATTTGTAATATAATCGAAAAACGGTTAAAATTAGATAGATTAGGACCAAATTCTCAACACTTAATATTGAAAAATGTCTCTATAGAGAATGGAATACAAAATGTTTCTTTCAGGATTCACAGAGGAAAATCAATAGGGATTCTTTATGATGAAGAACTATTATCTGATACAGAACATAAATATGATTTATTTTATCTTTTTTGGAGTATTGCTGGGAATTTTTCTGATTTTTTTGGGAATATTGAAATTTTTGGAAAAGAGGTTCAATTTTTAAATAGAAAAGATTTAGAAAAAATAGTAATATTACCTCAGGCGCATGAATCAAAAATATTAAATATGAAAGTCAAGAAAGCAATTAAATATAAAATTGACATTAAAGGAATTCTGAAAAATCGAAAATCCAAACTCCAACTGATATTAAAAACTGCGGGATTTGTTCCTAGGATTGATGAGATAATTGGAGAAATATTCGTAGCTCCTTCAAGGAGATTAATTCATGGTAAATCGTATATTAAAAATGCCTTAGAGCTTACAGGATTATCACTTAAGAAAAATAAGCGTTGTTCAGAATTAAATCATTTAGATTTCCTTTTATTTTCAATTGCTAAAGCTTTGGTAAAATTTCCTTCAATAATTATGTTCTTTATTCCCTTTGAAATATTAGATCGATTAGAATATGATAAATTCAATAATTCTATGGAAAAAATAAAAGAGAAATTTAATGTAATTCTAATTTTTCATGCTCCAGAGGGAATTGTTTCTAATTGTGATCAAATATTAACCATTGGTAAAAAAGAATCAAAAATTGGGACATTCAAAAAATTAATTGAAGAATTGCCTCAATCAGGTGAAATTATTACCATAGAATTAAATAATCCGGATGAGAGATTAATTGAGAAACTATATAAGTTTGATGAAGTAGCCAAAATTCAAGAAGAGAGAAAAAATGAAAAGTATAAAATATTTCTAAAAGATAACCCAAACAAGATGATAATTCGCCTAATAGAATTATTCGGTAAATATCTTTTCAGTTTTAAAAGATCTAAAGCATCTTTAGAGGATTATAAAGAATTTTTTGAACAAGATTATAAATAAAATTGAAAATTAATAAATTGAGAGATTAATATGATAAAAAGTGTATATTTCTTAGATGAAAATGGAATTTTATTATATTCGAAAAATTTTATGGAAAAAAAATATGATGAAAATATTCTAATAGGATTCTTCTCCTCAATTGCTAATTTTAGTAGAGAAGCTCTTGGAAGTGTAGTTAAAAATGTTGATCTCGGTGAGAATGATAAACTAATTTTAGTTCCTAACGAAGAAGAAAGATTTCTCGTGGCTGCTGTTGTAGGAGTGAATGAAAATAACGAATTAGTTTCAAAAATTCTTAAAAATATGATGCAAGATTTTATTGACTCATATTCTCCTGATTATAATCCAGAATTAATTTTTCCTGAGGAGATGGAAGAAATATTTAATAATAATTTAAAAGGAAAAGTAATGCAAAAACCGATTATAAGGACACTATTATCATGGTTAATCGTTGGACCTTTATCATTTTTTTTAATTTTTATGAGTATAAATACAACTTTATTCATTTTTCAATACTTTAATTTAAACCGATTCTATAACGCGGATCAATTATTCACAACTTTCATGCCAATTTTAATATTGTTATCAACAGCAAATATCGTTATTCTGTTTTTACCTCCAAATTTAATTTTTGGATTTTTGTCTCCAAACTGGAAAATTGCCCTTACAAATTCGTTCATATTTTTAGGAGTAACCATTACGTTGTATTTCTATTCAGCAGAACCTAATTTCGCCTACATTATAATAGGACAATTGCCTTTAACGCTAATTTTTTCTCTATTCTTTCTCTTTATTGGTATAAGGTATTCATCGAAAATATTCTTAAGAAGATAATTTTTTGTGATTTAATGAATTTTTAATAAAAAGAGAGAATTGCAGAAGTTTAAATATGCCAATTTAGAGACATATAAAATACTTTTAATTAATTTAATTTTGTGATTCTTAATGAATATTATTACAAAGACAAATAAGATTCAAGTCATTTGTCCAATCTGTAAAACCAGAGATCTTGTTGGTATACCAAGATCACAAATAAATAAAAACTCTCGATTAACTACAATTTCAATCCAAAAAGGTCTAATTTGCCCTCATCACTTTCAATTTTTTATGGACAATCAATTTCAAATTCGAGGATATCAAAAGGTTGATTTGGAATTGAACCAAGAAAGTACAAAAAATTTAAGCAATGGTGTCAAAGCATTTAGTCAATTTGATAATAAAGATCGTGATCTATTTGAGCAAATAATTTATGATAGAGATATTGTGAAATTTGTCCCTATAAATAAGGAAAAAAATAGTGAAAACAAAAGTATCAAGCAAGAAGGCCCCCTAAATAATAGAAAAATGACATTAAAAGAAATTTATGAAGAATTTAGAGAATTTATTGATGATCAAAATAAAACTTTTCATAAATTCATTATAAATGATAATAAACATAGAAAATTCTCGACATTTTCTAATATTAATAGTGAATATAACCAAATAGGATTAGATCAGGAAATTCAAGAAATATAATTTTGGTATAGCAATACCTAATTAGATAAAAATAATATTTATAATAGAAGAATAATTCAACTCATATCTTTAAAACAAGATAAGAAAAGAATTTCTGAAGTTATTCTCAAACTATTTCTATCATTAAAGAATGTTTAATACACTTTAATTAATTAAAACAATACTCTAAAAATAAAGAAAAAATCTTTGTTTACTTGTAAAAGATATAAGAAAAATTAAAATTTAGTACTTAATTTTCCAAAATAATATTTTAAATTATAAAAAAACAAGATTTAGAAGAATTATTAATAGGTTGGAAAATATGAGCTATAAATTACCAGATGAAAAAGATTTAGAAGCTATGATTGGTATTGTCGGTAAAGAATTTGCTACAAACAACAAGGCAATTACTGCGGGTTATTTGGCAAAATCAGTTATGGGATTAGAGTCACAGATTCCTAATATCGTTATTAGACCGAAATATGTCGAGGAGATACGCAAAATATTGATTTATTGTTCTGCTGAAAAGATCCCTGTAAGTCCTATCTCCGGTGGGTTATCTGGAGGATTTGCATGCCCTACAATAAGACCTGGTGGAGTTGTTCTTGATTTAGGAAGAATGAAAAGGATCATTGAAATCGATGAGGAAAATCGATATTGTATTATAGAACCGGGAGTTACTAATGGGGAACTCTGGGCTTATATGAATAAAAACCACCCAGATTGGGCACCCCCTATTCCTGATGGTGCACCTCCAGCAGCGACAGTTATGGGAGATGCAATTGATCGGGGATTCTCTTTATATACGTCTTCAGTTGGTCCACAGGGAGATAATTTTATGTGTGGAGAAATTGTTTTCCCTAATGGAGATGTAGTACGAACTGGATCTTGGGCACTTCCTTTTGCTAAACCATTTTATAAATATGGTTTAGGTCCTGATATGTGGAGTTATTTAATGGGTTCTCAAGGGTCTATGGGTGTTATTACTAAAGCTGCTGTGAAAATTTATCCCCACCCAAAACATAAAACTGTAGTTGTCTGGTGTATGTCGAATCCTTATGATATGCAAGACTTAACTCTTGAAGTTGGTAAAAAAGAGTTTGGAATTGCTCATCATACTGTAATGGTTCAGGGAGGAAATTATCCTTTAGTTATGACTCGCTGGCCAAAAGATAAAGTCCCACATGATTATGAATTCTATAAGGAACTTGGAGTTGCACCATGGTGGATGAATTGGGAGATTTGGGCTCAAGAAAAAAGCGAATTGGAGCATGTAATTGAGACTATCGACAAACAAGCAGAAGATTTTAAAAAGCGAGCAAAAGATCCTGATGCTCTTGTAAAACAAGAATTACATCCTAAACAAATAGCAAGTCGAATGAAAAAGCCAAATAAACTAGCAATTTCATATAGTTTATGGGAAGCTGGTTTTCTCTTTATTACATGGTATACACCATGGAATGAATGCGCTCACTTTTGCGATATGTATATAAAAGCGGCGGAGAAACATGGTCTTCCCCCTACAATTTGGGTAGCTAGTATTGAGCGTTGCAGACAAGCGATATGTATGCCTATAATTGGTTTTGACTCCACTAAACAGTCAGATTTCGAAAGAGTTCAAGAATTAAATAGAGAGACTACAGAATACGCGTTAAAACAAGGTTGGTTAAATTATAGACCAGACCCATACATTCATATACAAGCGTATTATCAAGCAGGAATGTATTGGAAATATCTAAGGGCTTTTAAAAAGCTTGTTGATCCAAATATGATAATGCACCCAGGGAGACTTGCTCTTCCATAAAGAAAGGAGGTTGATAAAAAAATGGCAAAAACAGGAATGGAAAGATTAGAAGAATTAAAAAAAGAGGTTTATAAATGTATTCATTGTAAAGCATGTAGATTTGCTTATTCGAATGAACCTGATAGGGAGGGAATAGGAGAATTTGCAGGAAAGCAAGGAACGGTTCTTTATGAAGGAATGGTAGATGCATGTCCTGCGGGAATAGAATATGGATGGGAAGCTTTCTGGAATGCCGGTAAAATGTGGATTGCTCGCTCGATTTTAAGTGGTGATTTAGAATTTAGTGAAGAAGTGCGAGATGTATTTTTACCCTGTATAACATGTGGTCAATGCTCAGCGCAATGTGAAAATAAGGTTCCTACTGTTGATATCATTGAATCATTGAGGGCAGCATGTATAGAAGCTGGTATACCGATGATCGATAAACATGAGGTAGTGGATAAATTAGTCAAAGAAAGAAATAATCCATATGGTGGAGCTGCTAGTGAAAGAATGAAATGGGCGAAGGATGCAGGACTAGAAAAGTTTATTGATAATAAGGATGCAAAAATTGCCTATTACGTTGGATGTACAGCTAGTTATCGTCAAGTAGAAGTAGCAATTGCAACTGCTAAATTATTTGAGCAATTAGGGATGAATTTTACCTTAGTTGATGATGAAGTATGTTGTGGAAGTCCATTCTTTAGAATTGGGGCAGTTGATACCGCTCAGGAATTAATGAGAAAAAATCTCGAAGCTTTCAAGAATGTCAAAATGGTCTATTTTAGTTGTGCAGGTTGTTATAGAACTTTTACTATCGATTATCCAAAATGGATGGGTGAGGATGAGAAGCTTCCATTTAAAACACAACACGCATTTGAACTTGTTGCAAGATTAGTGCAACAAGAGAAAATCAAATTCAAACCAAACAAAGAATTGAAAGGAAAAGTTGTTACTTATCATGATCCTTGTCATACAGGCAGACATTTTGCTATCGATATGGAGCAAGAAATGATAAAAGAATCAACGAAGCTTATAATAGAACATCGAGCGATTGATAAAGCAATCGAAGCATGGTATGAAGTTCCACGTATCATTCTTAGAAAACTTGAGGAGGATGTAGGTTTAGTATTCAAAGAGATGTACAGAATAAAAATTGATAGTATGTGTTGCGGAGCTGGAGGTGGAGTAAGGGCAGGATATCCTGAATTTTCACTTAAAACAGCAAGTTTACGATGTGATGAAGCGAATGCTGTTGGAGCGGATATTTTAACAACTGAGTGTCCATTTTGTTGGAGGAATTTGTCCGATGCGAACGATATGTACGAGCATGGTATGAAAGTTCTGGGAATCCTTCAAATGATCACAGAATATAATCTTTTAGAGATATTAAATAAGCCTACGGAAAAAGACTTTTTAACCCCATCTATTAGAGAAGAGATAGGCCATTTACCAAAAGACAAAAAATAATATTAATTAAAATCTTATTTCTTTTTTTTATTCTTTTTTATACATTCTATTTTTTTAATTCTATAAATCAATTAGATTTCTAAAAATAAATTTATTTCATTACTTAATTTTATATTAGAATTATGATTCAATATAACAAAAAGCATTGTTAGCAATGGCTTTAGTGTTGAATGGGAAAGAGAGAAAGATATTCTTTAAGGATATTATTTTGTATATTCTTTTTTTAGTACTTGTTATGTTTCATTATTATGCTTTTTTATGGAATCAAGATGATTTTAGAAATCATCTTACTGATAATAGGGATGTATATATAGCTCAAGGATCAGATGAAGATACATCATCTCCAATCATTAGCTTCATCAATCCCAGTGAGAACAATACCATAATCAATGTTTATACATTTATTATAGAAGTTAATGTGAGTGATGAGAATCCTCCTTTAAATGGGAGTGTTACACTTCAAATCTCAAATCAGACTACTTCATTATTCAATGCCACTATGTTTTATGAAAATGAAAATTTATGGTTTTATTATTGGAGTAATGTTAGTGCATATTCTAATGGGGGTGAATATATTATTCAGATCTCGGCAAAAGATTCATCTTTATCTGAGAATGTAGGAAAGTCTGAGGAGTATTATGTGTATATAAATTTACCTAAATCACCAGGAATATTTAATGTAATTTTTTTTTTTTTCATCGTTTCATTAATTTCTACAGGAATATGTGTTTATCTTAATAAAAATTTGCTTACACGATCCAAAACAAACAATAGAGAGAAATAAGTGTTCTTTTTGATAATTATTAGATTTTTTTGATAATTTATTACAAATATATTATCATAAATTGATAGGTTATTGATAATATTAGATAAAGAGATTTTATATATACGAAATATTCACATACTCAATATTTTTGATTCCAAAGAAATATATGGATTGATTTATATTACTAACAAAAAAAGAAATTAACATCTCTGGGGCTTATTTAGTATTGAGCAATGCGTACGAAGAGAAATTTGCATATCCTTACATAACAAAATTTAAAAAAGAACCATTTAAATCTTTTATAAATATTAAACGAAGAGATATTCTAATTTTTTATTATAGTGAATATAATAAAATAATTGAATTCTATGAACATTTTAATCAAAAATTTATAAATACATCGCATCTAAATCTTGAAAATGTCTTTTGGTTACTATTGCTTCGGAAATATTTAAAACTAGAAAAAAGGAAAAATAGGGATGAAATTTTTTCTTTTATTAAAAATTGTGAAGTTCAGCTGGATAATAAAATAGGATTTATTTCTACTCCCCATTCTAATAATGATCCTGATATTTGTTCTACATTCTTTGCGCTGTCCTGTTTAAAAACTGCAGGTTTATTAAATCAATACATGTTATCCGAAGGAAGAACTCAAGTAAAAGAACAAATTAGAAATTTTATTTTATCACTGAAAAAGGGGAATAAGTTTATACATTGCCAAGCCAAAGATTGTGAAATTTGTAGAAATATTTCTACGTCAAAATTGTTATTTTATGTGATGGAAATATTTACAATCCTTGGAGTGGATGTCCGTTTAAATAGAGAGCAGTTCCGTACATATACGGGAGAAAAGAAAAAAGATTCCTCGTTAATTTTTAGATTACTTTGCCTTAAATATTTAGATTTGGATATGGAGGTTAAAGATAAAGAACTTCAATTACTTCAACAGCTTCAGAAAGAAAATGGTGGTTTCAGTTTTAATCAGGATGATAACGTTGATATCACTTTCTGGTTAGTTTATATCCTTGAATTATATTCATGGTTATTGGATTATAATCCTGCAGGAATTTATTCCTTTATTACTCAAAAATTAAAAGAAATATTAAAGAATCCAGAGAATTGGAATTCTGAAATATTAAATGAAACTTCAAAATTAATAATTCTTTTATCTATCGTTTGGAAAAAATTTAGTGATGAAATTGAAAGGGTTTTATTCAGACAACTTGAAAAAGAAAAGTATGTTGATATAAATCAATTAAAGTCGACTTTTGGATTAGTAGAATATATAGATGAACTTATTTTATACATTAATCTCAATTATAATTTTAAATTACAGATTTTAGATAATGAGATTGAATTCAAGAATTATATCAGTAATTTCAGTTATGGCAAGAAAGAATTCTTTAAAAATTTTTATAATAAATTGAATAACAATAGTATAATATCCCTTTCTGAACTTTTCAAAAAACATAAAACAGAGCATTTAGAACCTTTAAAATTAAAAGAAGATATTTTCCCTACAATAAAGGATATGGTAAATAAAAAATTATTCATTGGTGCTATAAGAACTAAAAAATCATTTTTAGGATTTAGGACTAAATATTTATTTTATTTAAAATATCTATTGAAAAAGATTATTATTTCTGATGTGGATCTAAATACAGAAAGACTATATGAAGAAAAAGAGAAACTAGATGATATCAAGAATGATATCTATAATATGACTTTGAAGCTAAAAAATATCAGTTCTCAAATTCGAGAAGAAATTGAAAGTTATCTTGTAATAAATGAGACTAATTATGCAAAAGAACGCTTAAAATTTATTCTACGTGATGCTTTAATGGAAGCAGACTTTTTAAATGAGAATATTGAAGGTTCTTTTAATGAGATTCTTAAATATATTAATATACAAGCAAGTTTAGGTTCAGAAATAGCTCAATGGAAAAAAGAATATTCTGTTTTACAGAAGAAATTATCAGAAGTTGAGTCATATCTAAAAGGTAAAATTCAAGAAAAAGAAGAATTAAGAAATTTATCTAGTTTATTAGAGACTTTAAATGAAAAAATAGACGTTTTAGAGGAGGACTTAATAAAAAAATTAGATTTATTTAAGAAACAATTTAACGAGATTCTTGAAAAGAAATATGACGAGGTAGAATTAAATCTTATTATTCAAAGTTTGGACCAACTTTCTCAAAATGTAAGAAAATATGATCATATAATATATGGTGTTTCTCAACAGATTACAGTTAAGGAAAAGAAAATTGTTAAAAAACATAAAAAAATAATTGAAAATTGGATAAAAATTAAAGAACAATTTAATACTGAATTTGATTTCTATATCAAAGGATTTCAATTTTTCAACATAAATCTTCAAAAAATAGAGGACGTTAGTAAACAGATAAAAGCAGAAATATTAGAAATTGGAGAAAAAGCAAAAAATAAAATAAAAGCAAATGATTTTCAAGATGCTTATAATTTCACCAAGAGAGAATATGATCTCTTGATGAAAGAGAAAATAGCTGAAATCAAAGAGATTCAGTCTATTGTAAAACGAGAGATACGAAAGAAACAAAAACTTTATTTACTTTATCGCCATTTACAGGAGATTTTAGAAGAATTAGAAGCTGAAGTAATTGAATTAATTGCCAATCAGGTTAAAACGTTAAAAAAATTTATAGCTGAGGAGAGAAATAAATCTAAAATTGAAGATTTTGATAATTTTGTTTCACAAGAAATTTCAAATTTGAAATCTCAACTAAAAATAATCAAAAATAATTTTGATCATTCTGATAATTTGAAAATTGACCAGATTAATAAAGAATTTGATCATATTCAGAGTCAATTCACTAAATCAAAAAAGTTATATTTAAAAAAAATAAATGAATGTACAAAAAATATTGAGAATTTTAAGGAACAGTCAGAATTAAGTATAATTCAATGGGAAAATTTCATTGAATCTTTTAACGATGATCTTTCTATTTTAAAAGATGAATATATTAATAAAGTAATTTCAAATAGCGTAAACATAATAGCAATTGAGAAGAAAACAAATTACATTAAATTAGATGATTTAAAAAATGAAGTAAAATTATCATGCAAAGTCCTCATCAGTAGATTAAAGGATATGATAGATCTTTCAAAAATGAATGCAGAACTTAATGAGGATGAAAAATCCATTTTAGTGTACACAGATTATTATTATTTAAACAAAGATCTTAAAAATTATGTGGATAATCATTTATTAAAATTAAATAGAGAGAGAATTGGCAAAATTTTAGCACTATATGATTCAAGTATAAGGAATAGAACCTTAAATGTAAATATGTTAGAGCTTCAAAATAGAATTAATGAATTAAATATCTTCGATGATTTTCTCCCTAATAAGTTCAATGAAAAAGCAAGAGATCTTAAAATTCTCCAAGAAAGAACCGAATTCATTGAAACCAAAAAATATTTTGAATCAATTTTAGAAAATGACAGAATTGCTATTAGTGATATAAAAAGTAGTCTTAACTTATTTAATAAAATGCATAATTACCTTGAAAAACAATTCAATAATCTCAATAATGAAATAAGAGAGTTTAGTAATAAAGTTTTCAGAAGGATGGAAAACTATGATAATTATATAAAAATTCAAGACATTTATGAAACTGAAAAGCATTTAATTAATGAAAATTTCAAAAAAGTTCAAAATAAGGTTGAGGAACAAATAAAATCAGTTTTGAATGCAACTGAGGATTTAAATAAGCTAATTCCTGAAATAAGAGAATTGTATGTGAGATCGAAAAATTCTTATAGTAATGAATTTGATAATAAAGTTCACAAAATTACTGATAAGATAACTTCATTGAAGAATGAATCATTCCGTGAACAATTAATAATAATAATAAATAATAAAAAAATTCATTTGAGTCAATTACTAGGTAATTTGGAAAGGAAAGTAGAAGATAATATTGAAATTAAAGAATTCAAGAAATGTAATTATCTCATCCAAAAACGAGCTAAGAATATTGAATTAGAGATAAAAGAAGTTAAAAAACACATTGAAAATACCATTAAGGATTTTTCTAAAAAGTCAAAAAACTTTTTACAAATATCTAAATTCGTTTTAGATGATTTTAATAAATTTATTGAGGAATATTTTGAGATTTTAAACGAAAAAGTAAAAGCGTTGGAACGTTTGATTTTAAAATCATATATAAAAATGACAATAAAAGCTGTAGCGAATGAATATTTGACAGTTGGTTTTTTAAACAATGAATTAAAAATAAAAAAACAAAATATTCAAGACCATTTACTATTTTTAATTAGTTCAGGAGAATTAGAAGGCAAGTTTGATCCTCGAATTGCTATTTATTTCGAAAATCCCGAAGTTTTAGATGAATTAGATGAAACTGAATTAGAAGTTATAAAAAGCACTAATTATAAATTAAATATGATGTTACGTCATCTGAAAAATTTGGCTAGTCAGTATGGAAGTGTAATCGCTTTATTTGCTTCTATTATTACTATCACCTATTATTTTTATCTTTTTAGTGGAAATAATCCCGTCGTAATTGCGTTGCCTATAACCCTAACAATTCTTATTTTAATCTTTTATGTACTAAAAAAAAATAAAGAACAAACAATTAATTGATTACCATTTCATAATATGGGTTTTTTAACTTTTTTTCTTATATTAAAATTCAAGCTAATCAAAATCCATAATAAAATGGACCTGATTATCTAATTTTTTGAGATATCCTAAAGAACAGGCTTGATCGAAATGAAGATAAAACTTCCTATCAATAATATCCTCTTCTTGAGCAAGTTCTTGAAATTTATTGTAATTTAATGAACCATTAATACCATAAATCTTAACTAAATTTACTAAGGTTTTTACATGTTTATTTAAATATATTTTTTGGTGATTAGGTTTATTATTTTTATGAACTTTTAATTCTTTTATTTTTTCTCGTATAGTGGATTCATCAAATTTTATTAAGTCTGAATAAAATGTAACACCACAATTTTTGATATTTTTATATTCTTCACTATTACAGAAATTATCTAATCGGAAAAGAATCTCTTCTATAGATCGATTTGATAAAAATTCTTGTTCTAATTCTCTCTTTTCTCTAAAATTTTTAAAAATATGAGATTCTTGACGTTTTTCTTTTTGTTGAGGAAACTCAATTTTTTTTCTTTTTAAGTTTTCATTTAAATTTAATTGTCCAGAATCAGATAGAACTGAATTCATAGAACTTTCTTTACGCCTAGCAACAATAAAAAAGGGGATATCAGCAGTCTCTTCTGTAACAAGTATATAACATCTTCCTGGAGCGTATCTACCAGTTCTTCCTCTTCTTTGAATTAATCTAATTTCTGATGGAACAGGTTCAAAAAAGATTATTGCATCTACATTAGGAATATCTAATCCTTCTTCAGCAACACTTGTAGCAATAAGAATGTCTATTATTCCTTCTCTAAATTTATTCATTATTTCTATCTGTAAATGCTGAGGAAATCCTGTATCATCCGTTTTTGATGTTTGACCAATAAATTTTTCAATTTTAAATTGTTCTTTAAATTCATTTTTTAAAAAATTCTTGAGAAATTCTGCCATTTCACGATATTGTGTAAAAATAAGAATTTTGTTGTTATTAAACTCCTCAACTTCCTCTTTTATAATTGATACTATCTTTTTTAATTTAGGATGAGACAGGTTGATTTGTTCTTCACTTTCAATTATTGAATTTATATAATTAAAATTCTCTGAATTAATGATTCTTTTAGCGGATAATATATCTTTACTTGCTTTGTACTTAATTTTATTTAAAAAAGAAATAAAAAGAGTAATGTTCTGAGTTTCTAATAAATTTTTAGCATGAAGGATCGATATACAACTCGAACAGTAAGAATATACAGAAGGGATGTCAAGCTGATTTTCTTGAACTATATCAATAATTTTAGGTGATTTATAGTATAGTGCCTCCAAATATTCTTCTTCTGGCATTTCAAGCGTATTTTCTTTTTCAAAATACAAAGATAATGTTAAATCACGAGATATTCCTAAAAAATCTAATTTTGAGTAATAGGGTTTATTCGGAGGTAGCAAATTACTTTTAATAAAAAATCTTAAAAATTTTTCAAATAAATTATACCAAACAGCACTAATTTCCCTCAGTTTAATTGGCAAATCTACCAAATTAATATACGTATCAATATCATAAATATAGTCCTTTACATCTTTATCTTGATATTTTTTAAAGATTATATTTTCAATATATAAGTTATCACATATTTGTTGAATTCGATCATAATCCTTTCCTGGAGATGCTGTTAATCCCAATATTAAAGGATCTGAACATGTATTAATATATTCCTCTGAAATAAAATTATATGCATAGTTACCCTTAGTTTTATGAGCTTCATCGAAAATAATTAATGAAACCTGTTTTAAATTGTATCTATCTCTCAATAGATCATTTTTGATCACTTGAGGTGTAGATATTATAATTTTTGAGGTTCTAAATGACAAAATTCTTTTTTCTGGTGGAATTTTTCCTGTGAATGTAGTAATTTCTTCTAAATCAATATCAAGAAATCTCTCACAGGAATCTCGATGTTGTGAAACTAGTGGTCGTGTAGGAGCAAGAATGATAATCTTTGCTTTTGGGTATTTATATAAACATTTAGATATTAATAAGATACCAATTATTGTTTTTCCTAAACCTGTTGGTAAAACTACCAAGGAATTCTTATTTTTACAGCTATTAACAATATTTTTTTGATAACTTCTCTGAATAACTTGATTTTTTTTTAGGAAAGGCCCATTAAAATAGTGTTTTAACTCTTTTTGCATATTAAGAATTATTGCAACTAAATTACATTTAAAAATAACATCGCTGTCAAATTTTTATAATATTATAATATACTTTTACTAATAGAATCTAATTATTAACTAAGAAATAATTATTAAAACTTGTATTATATCACGTTTGCGAAGATTCTAATCCTTTTCTACAGGGAAAAATAGTATCTTTTTTTGTGCAACTTTTCTTTTTATCAAATTTTTTTCTTCTAACATTTTTAGAGTTAGTACAACCCACCCACGAGCAATTTGATGATGTACTCTACCAGTATTAGAATAGATTGATTTAATAATATCTTTTGGAGCAATTCCATATTCAAAATTATCATGAATTATATTTAAAACTTGTTTTGTTCTTTCTTTTCTATGCTCTAATATCTCTACTATTCTTTCTTTAGGATCTTCTATAGGACTTCCATGAGCTGCGAGAATTAATCGAAGATTAGATAGGTTCTGAATTTCTTTTATAGTATTTATATATTCAGCAACATTACAATTTGGAGGTCCAAGCCAAGTAGTTATAGATCTTAATATATTATCTCCAGAAAATAAGATCCCTTTTTCCTCATTATAAAGAGATATATGGTCAATTGCATGTCCCGGAGAAGAAAAAATATTCCATAACTCACCATTAATTGAAATTTTTATGTTTTCTTCGATAATTTCATCTGGATCATCTATATATGACACACCATAAAATTTTTGATAAAAAAAATTTGAACTAATATATCTTAAGGTATTTACAATTCTTCTTGAAATTTTATTCCTTATTGTTAGATAATCTTTGTATTCATCAGCTTCAAAACTTTTTTTAAAATTTTCCTTATTTTTTATAATTTCAGCACTCTTATTTGTGAGAATTATCTTTACTCCTAAAGCATCTCTTATTCTTTTTAGACCACTGAAATGATCAGGATGACAATGAGATATAATAATTCTGCTAAGATGAAAATTTTTATTTTGTTCTTCATAATTTTTCTTTATTGCTTTTATCTCCTTAATTAGGTGATTTACAGCTCGTTTTGTACCATAACCTGCATCATAT
The DNA here is from genome assembly GCA_048937405.1 of Promethearchaeota archaeon. Taxonomy (GTDB): domain Archaea; phylum Asgardarchaeota; class Lokiarchaeia; order Sigyniarchaeales; family SOKP01; genus Loki-b32. Next base: position 413,955 of record JBHLNF010000002.1, on the reverse strand, counting down.
ATTATACCGTCAGAACCAGCTAAGACATATATATTTTCTGGAGGTTTTATTACTCCAAAATTTCCTTTTTCCTTTATTAAGAAAATATCAGGATAAACTTCATTCATAAACGAGATTCAAAAATATTGGAAAAAAAAAAAATTTATGTTTAAAATATAGTTAAAAAATAAATAATGGATGTTAGATTATTAAATTTCTATATTGTACTTCTATATTTATATTATAAAGTTGCTTCATTAATTCTATAGTAAAGGATTAAATAAATTTCAATATAACAAATATTGATTTAAATGTATTGTACTCAATGCGGTTCAGAAATACCAGATGATGCAAAATTTTGTACTTTTTGTGGAGCAACTACCGATTACTCACCTAGCCGTCAAATTCCAAGAGCTCAACAAACACAACCAACACCAACACCAACCCCTATACCTTCGGAATCTAAGCCAAAATCAGCAAGTGCAGGTGGTGGTATAGTTGCTGCCATCTGTGCTGTTTTTATCATTGGATTTGTATTTTTGTCTTTTGGAGCGACCTCATTGATAGTTGGGTCTAGTAGTAGTATAGGAATAACTTTACTTGTAATAGGGGCTATTATAATTTTATGCATAGCATGTGGTGGGTGTGGTCGTAGACGACGCCGCGGAGTTGTATATGCGGGTGGTGGAGATTGTAGTGGTTGTGATTGTAGTGATTGTAGTGGCTGTGATTGTGATTGCAGTGGATGCGATTGTTAAAATCTCTTTTCATACAATTTTTAAATTTCAATAGACAAAATTTTGATATAACATCAGATAAACATATAGTTATAGATTATATAATTTGAATAAAAAAATGCACCATCAAAAAGATGTATCTCAAAGAGATATAAAAATAATTCATTGGTTAGCTCATCATAATCCTAAACGTGAGGACTTCAATGAACATGTATTTTATATATTCAATTATGCTGTTTGTATAGGATGTTTTGCATTTGCTTTAGGTGCTGCTTTCACGTTAATAGTAGCAAATATTTTTTATTATTTTATTGTAAATTATATTGACTTACCTTTATTTCTGATTATATTTTTAATTTGCTGGATTCCATCAATATTACAATATGCAATTCAGATTACAGAAAAGAAACCACTTAAAAATCGAACAGTCAAATTTGTTTGTCGTTTTCTATATCCAATTGGAAGTATTTTATTAATATTCAAATCTCCATTATGGGGATTTATCATAGCAATTCCCGCTGGTTATTTGATAATTATAATTAGAAAAAAAAAAAATAAGATTTTAATATCAAAATGTAATCTAAGGAATTCAGATATTGAATTTCCTAAATTAAAAATTGAAGATTAAAATAAGGAAAAAAAAAGTAGATGATAGGAAAAGTTTCTCATCCTTTTAGATAAATTTAAAAGTATTTTATTGCTAAAAGAATGTCATCCCTTGTTACTTTCTTTCTTTTTGAGTGTTTCGTGAGTGTTAAGGCTGTTTTTGTGATTTTTTCAGCTGATTGACCCATCCAATCAACTAATTCATCAACTGCATCACGAGCGACAATAATAGCCCCGTTGTGTTTCATTAATCTTCTAATAGGACTCCAACTAATATATTCGGACATTTTTTATTCCTCCACTATAATGTAATTTTTTATAATTATTATCGAAATTTGTTATTTTTTAAGAGTTTGTTATATAGATATATATCTTTTATATATTTAAAGATTTTTATCAAAACTTAGATTTATGGAGAAAAAAATAAAAAAAATTGAAAGACAAAATTCAAACTTATGAAGATGATCAATCTCGTTGAAGTTAAGATTATCTCATGGTAACTCGTTTTTTATTAAAATCTATGTACTTTATAATTAATTACCATTATAAAATGCGTATGATCATTGGAATAGTCGAATCTAAAAAAGATAACGCAAAAATTGTTAAGATGTGAAATGCTATATAAGTATATTTTTGATATTATACAATATGATTTATTTTTAAAAAATGAACATTTAGAACCTAATAGATTAAAAATGTAGAGTTTATCAAGAAAAAATAAGAGGAAATTTATTGAAATATATATAAATTATTCTCATTAAGAAAAAATATTTTATTGAACTTTTTCTTGGAATTTTCCAAAAAATTTTTTTTGGAAAATTTTCAGTTATAAATAAACAACTATGTTTCTAGATTATTACCAAACAGTCTGTTCGTAATTGCATGTTTTACATTCGATATGTTCATTTTTTTTAGGAAAATAATCTAGAATAGCTCCACAATTTTTGCATTCTAAATCATGGACTTTATCCTTGGAATTTATAATTCCATTTAATATTAAAAATTGTTTAAAATCATTTGAAATTTGTGTTAAAAAGGAGATTAAGAGATAATGATCTAGCGAAGATGCGATTATTTCTATCTTATTTGACACGATTTGCCCAATTGCCAAAATATCTTCTTTACTAAAGGATTCTGTTCCAATGTACCATAAAATTCTTTTTTCTACATCCTTAGCAATTAATTGAAAATTATGTAGTAAAAAAAGCTGTTCTAAAATATCGAATATTATTTCAGAATGCACTTGATGCTCAATTGCAATACCCATACTCTTAATTACTTTCTTAATGCCGGGCTGTTTCGAAAAATCTCTTACAAAACTTGAAGGAACTACTTTTGGCTCCAATACTATTTTATCAACTGTAATTTCTGCAGGTCTTGAATCTATAACTCTGACAATATCCTTATTATTTACATAAGTGACAATAGTTCTTATATCCCCTTTCTTTTCCAGGAGATTGGGAGAAAAATGAAGATGAATTTGTTTATTACTATTTTCTTTTAATTCATCAAATTCAAAATTTATCTGATTAGTTTCTTCTTCAGCAGTTATTTGATGTATTCTAATTGTAGGCGGAAAGGCTCTAATAAGGGTTAAAAAATTGGGATATCTAATCTTTATTTTCATTTCTGTGATTGGAGCCAAACTCTGATTATCTATAAGAATTGAATATCTAAAATGACTACCAAAAGGAGAAAAGCTACATTTACATTTAATTCTATATTCTTGATCAACTTTCTCAAAAGTGTATTTATCTCTTGGTTTCTTCTTAAGTTCTTCTTTTTCTTTAAAGATAACTAAATTTTGTGTATGTTGATGATCAATTTCCTTTTCTTTTTTAGGCATATTATTGAAAAATTATTTGTAATTAAGGTTAGCAAAGTAGAATTTTTGAAATCTAGATATTTAATAAAATTACATTTTGATTTAAATTTATTTTTAACTTATTTATATTAATTATTTATATTGGAATGCATTAATGCTTGAAGAATTAGATACTTTATTTCAGAGTCCTACAATAAAGCCTTCATTTGAGAAAGTGCATGTTATTTTAGCATTATATTTATTTGAGGAAAATCAAGATGGTATTGGAAGGTATCGATTACGAAAAGAACTATTAATTGGTTCTGGAACCGCTAGATCTCTAATTAAGAAGTTAAATGAAAATACTAACTTTATTATAGTTTTAACTGATGAAAACAAGAGAAAGGGTCATATTCTTACCAGAGAAGGGTTGAATTTTCTAAAAAAAATTAAACAAAAAATCCCTTTGATGGTAGCAGGAGATCCAACTGAATTAAGAGATATTGTTATTAAATCTGATGGTAGCAATCCATACTTCTGTCTAGTAAGAAAAGCTTCTGACAAAATATCTAAGGGGATTGAACAAAGAGATGCTGCTATTAAGATTGGAGGTGTAGGAGCAACATGTCTTCTATATAATGGAAAAGATTTAATTTTTCCTTCATATATAAGTTCTGAAAATGAAGATGAACAAATGAGAGTTGATTCTGAGACATTCAAATATATCAACTCTCTATTCATTAGTAAAAAATCTCAATTAGAAAAAAATGACGTTGTTATTATAGGACTTGGCGAAAATCCTGAAAAAGCAAGGCTAGCTGCTCTGAATGCTGCTTTAACAATAATTTAATAAAGAGGTTAGATATTTATCAATTGAAAGTTGAAGAAGATATAATTCTAATTATTGATCTTGAAGTTTTTAACGAAATTAAAAAGTGTGTAAAGAAAGCTAATCCCAATGAGGCTTGTGGGTTAATTTTTGGTTCAATTGTTGAAAAAAGAAAAAATTCCCGTGAAGATGATTATTCATATCAGTATTTTGGATATAAATTTAAGTGTATTGAATCGACACATAAAAGTCCAATTGCTTTTTTGATGGATGATTATACTAAACTTATAGAAATATCTAATACATATTTAAATGAGTATAATTATCAATTAATCAGTATTTTTCATTCTCATCCAGGAAATGCTTATCCAAGTGGAATAGATATTCCATATATAGAAGGATATTACAAGAGCGGAATATCAAAGTTTAAACATTTAATCTGGACAATTATGAATGCTATTAATGATAAATTAAATGGTTTTATATATATTTTTAATGAACTTAGACAAATTTCAGTAAAGTTAAAAGACTTTTAACTTAAAATAAGATAGATTATTGAACTTTTGTAAAACCGTCCTTATCAATAGTACAGATTTGCAGTTCATAACCAGAACCCGAATCTCTTTCTTTTGAACTGTTTATAGCTGTTTTAACAAGATCAATACCTTTTGTTTTAGGTAAGTTGGGTTTCCATTCAGATTCTAAAACTCCAAGACTAAATGGACTACCACTTCCAAAAGATAAATAACTATTCTCTTCATATAGAGTGCCTAGAAGATCGATCCCATATAGTATGCCGATTTTTTCTTTCAATGAATAACCCCCCACAATCATCAAACTTAAAAAGTAGCTTCTACCACCGAATAAGATATTACGACAAATACTAGCTACATATTTTGGCTCAGGAACTTTTCCTTCTTCTATTTCCTTTAACCGAGATAAAGCCCGTATTTGATTTATGACATATTGACAGTCCGCAACTCCCCCTGCAATGGTTGCTGCAGTATATTTATTAATTTCAAATAACTTTTGAGCTTGTTTAGATGCTATGAAAGTTCCAGCGGTTGCTTGTGAATCTGTAGCGATAATAACTCCTTCTTTTATCATAATACCTACGGTTGTTGTCCCAGTTTGGAGCATCTTCTCATATTGTTCATAGTCCAATTGTTTTTTATGAAAGTTATTTTCCATCATTTTCCTAAAAATTAGATACGGTTTTATTGAATAGTTAGAGTAATGATATATAATAAATAAAAATTTGTTCTATATTTATTTTACTTTAATAAATCATAATTATAAGGAAGAGGGTTTTTTAAAAAAATTTTAAAGATATCGTTTCTTATTTCAAGTATTATACTAGCTAAAAGTTGGTAAATGTTTCATGGCCAGGTCTCAAGCAAGAAGTAAGCGAAAATACACAGGTAAGAAATATAAACACTTTAGAAAGAAAAGAAAAAGAGAATTAGAACGTCCTAGAATTGATACTGAAATAGGTCCAGAGAAAAATAAGAAACAACGTACGATGGGAGGGAATTATAAAGTTAAATTATTTGCGACACAATTTATTAATGTTACAGATCCAAATACGAATAAAACAAAAAAAGTTAGAATTCTACGTTTCGAAAGTAATGAAGCTTCAAAGGATCTGAATCGAAGACACATACTAACAAAAGGAGCAATTGTTGAGACAGAATTAGGGAATGCAAAAATAACTAGCAGACCAGGGCAACATGGATTACTTAATGGTATTTTAGTCTAATTTTTAGAAATAATTTGTTTATAGGTTTGATTAACTTCCAAGATTTCAAAATCTATAAGTTGATTATTCTTGGATTTTAATATTCTTTACATTAGCTTTTTTTCCTTCAATAATTTCCGTATTATTACTATCACAATGAGAGCATTTAAAAAGCTGAAGTCCGGTTAATTGTGCTTCTCGAGTTATAGATACTTCTGAGACTTTATTACACTCTCGACATTTAACTTTTCCAGGCGTTATTGTAACCGTTAATTTAGCACCCTCAGCTATTGACCCTTTTGTAGCCATTTCAAAGGATCGTTGAAGAAGTTCGGGTACAATAAGTGTTAACTCTCCTATTTCAAGTAAAACTTCAGTTATTCGTTTGGCATTATATTTAAGTGCCGTAGCTTCAGCAATCTTAAAAATGTCATAAGCAAAGGAAAATTCATGCATAATAAGGATACTAACCTTTTGTATGTAGCTTTCTAATTTCTTTCGCAACTTCCAGCATTACTTTACTTTTTTTTTTACCTTTTACATCTATTAGTACTCTTCCTGCATCATCCCACCATGTTCTTGAATATCTATATCCTCTTTCAATCTGTGTTTTATAACCTAACTTTTCTGCTGATTTAGCAATATCTTCTAAACTAACTTTTTCACATGCAAATTTTTTAGGAAGTCGTCTGCCATCACTACGACTTCTTTTTATATCAAAATATTGAGGCCAAAAGATAATAAAGGGTTTTCTAGAACGCATGTTTTTAGAAATAAATAGAAAAATAATATAAAATTTAATATAGAAAACTCTTAAAAGAATTTAAAAATTATTGGTTTAAATTTAAGGAATTGAAACAAAAAAGATTTAATTAACAGTTTTCACTATTCTTTACATAATATATTGACCCCTTGCTTAAGTGGGAGGGTAGTCTAGATTGGTATGATACATTAATTGGTATTTAACCAATCAAGTTAATTTGGCTGGGGAAAATTAATGCTTTGGCATAGTTTCCAGATGCCAAGTGGTCGGGGGTTCAAATCCCTCCTCTCCCATTAAATCAACACTTTTGTTTTAATAATTCAAAAATTTCATTCCAAGTTCTTTCACTTGATTGGAACAATTTTAAAAAAAATCAATTAGTTGAAAAGTAATATTAAAAATCCTAATTTACCATCTCCATGTTCTTCTAACTGCATTATTATATTCCTTTTCAAATTCTTTTATTTCTTCAGGATAATCTTTGAAAAACCATTTTGGTTTATTTTGGAGAAAAATCCTTTCTCTCAATACATCATAATGGGATTTTCCTTTTAAGCTCGTGAGTTTTGCTAAATCTTCAGATTTTAATTTATTACTTACTATTAATTCCATTCGAGTCATGAATTGGTCTTTAAGTTTTACATTTTTAAGTATGATTGAAATTGCTATAGAAATATTTAGGAGGATCTCTTCAAGTTCTGATTCTCTTATCTTCTGAAATTCATCAAACTGAAAGAGGAAGTTTCTTATTTTTTTTAAAATTGAATTTTTATCATGATAGCTAATTAGATCTTTGGGATTAATAATATCTGATAAATATTTAATAACTTTTCTTCTAATGTCGACATTTATTTTTAAACTGACCATTTCTTCTTCAAGTTTATCTAAAAATTTTCTCTTTAGGTACTGTTTGAATTTTATGATGATAGCTTCAGTTTCCCTTTGATCAGAACAAATTTCTATAACTTCTCCTTTAGGAGTAGAATAAGTAAAACCAAACCCTTCTGGACCTAATCCACCAAAAATAACCATTGAGAGACTATAAAAATTATAATTTTCTTTATCTAAGATTTTTTCTTTGTTTTTCATTATATTCTCTGGGTAAACAAGATGTATTTCATGATATTCCCGTAAAATACGTTGTCCGTTGTAACTAATTATGTAGCGAGGATTAAACTCTAAAGTTATGAAATCCTTATCTGAATTTTCGGAGCTTTGTTTAGTTTCAACCTTTTTTATAAAATCTTCTACTCTCCCTAAATTTCTAACACTTAACCCATATATGGAAAAATTATCAGTCCAATTTTTTAAAAAATTGGGATCAACTACAAATTCTCGTTCACGTAGCCATACTATATAATCTTGTGGCATTATTTTACAGACATAATATATTAATGAATCAGTAACATTTCCAAATAAATCTTTTAAGGTGTTGATAAGTAGTTTATCAGTCTCTTTTATTTCTTGAATTATTTTATATTCTTCAGCAGTGAACTTTCTCTCAAATAAATTGTATTTATTAAAAAAGCTAACAAGTTTAATAATTCTACCTGTATCTCCAATTTTAATGCCATCTACATGTAATTGACTAATAATTCTTACAGCATCAATATTAGAGATATCAATAAAGATTCCAATCTTATCAGAATTGTTAAATAATTGGCTAAACTCATCAAATCGCATGGTATACAAGCATCTTGAGAGCGCATTATAATAAGCTTTTTTGAGACTAGTTCTGAATTTATCATAATTTTGTGAATCTGTAATATAAGAAAGGCTATTTTCAGTAAGTTTTTTGACTAAACTTATAAAATCTGAGATATTTCCTGATTTTAATGTGTTTATAAGAGACTGAAATTGTGTTGAATGCATATTAAAACAATGACTTAATGATTGAAGATAATGAATAAAATAATTTTATAAGCATTATTGATGAATAATGTTTAATTTGATTAAAATAAATATCACATAATTCTTATAAGTTTTCAAACTGTATTGATCCACTTTTTAAGAAGATCCCTATGTTTGTTTAATCTCTCAATATAAAGTAAATGGTCAGAATTTTAAATCCCCCCTCTCTCATCATATTATTTTAATTTTTCTTTTCTAAATTAATGCTAATGTAAATTACTTTTCTTCGAGTATCTTAACATTTTATAAACCAAATTGTTGTATAATATTTAAAAAAAACCCTTAAAGGGAGTGATTAAAAATTATACAGATGGAAGAATTTCAAGATCACGAATGGGCTAATGATTGGAAAATAATCACAGAATTATTCAATAATATAAGCAGATTAAAAGAATTGTTTAATTATTTAGATGTATCATATCTTCGTGAAGTAGAACAGAGGATTCTAATATTAAATCTTGAGAAGTATGTTTGTTCCTTACAAAATTATATTATTGAAAAATACTCTTAATTTGTTTTTATTAAAAAAAAAATTAATCCATTTTTTTACTTATTAATGTTACTTACATCTTTTTAGTTAACATTTATAAATTGTTCTAATCTATTTTCTGATAAAAAAATAATAAAAATAAGAAAGTTGAATAAAATGGTATGGAGTAAGTTACAAGCATCAGATAAGTTTATGTGTGTTGTAGCTATAATTGGGGGAGTAATTTCTCTGATCGAATCAATCCTACATTTGATTGACATTTTTGAATTTTGGAGTTTTGGGTTATATGTCGATATCGTCGCTATTGCTCTTGCTATTATTGTTATTCTATTAGGAATAAAACCAATACATTATACACCCACTATTTTAGGGGTACTAGGTCTTTTTCTAATTATATTTGGGAGTTGGATTGGTGGAATTGTTGTACTTATTGCGACACTTATAGGAGCCTTAAGCTAAATATACTTTTTTTTCCTTTTTATTATTATAAACTTTAATTATGTTTTTCTGATAATCTTGATTCTTTCTTTAATAGATCTTTTTATTTCATCAAATTGAACAAAAAATATAATTATTATTTTGATAAAGCAAGGGCTAATAATAAAGCACCTTGTATTTCAGAAATATCTCCAACTCTAGAGGTATCGACAATTATATTTTTTAATCCCATATATATTGCTCCATATGCTTTTCCTCCACCTAAATGAACCAATGTACGATAAATCAGATTTCCAGAGATACCATCAGGGGCGATTATTAAATTTGAGTTACTTTCTATTGCTTGTTCAATTAATATTTCATTATGAGAGATTTCCAGTTTTTTATTTTTTTCTTTAAAAATGTGAACTATTTTATCAGCATCTTGAATTAATTTATCAACTTTGCGGTCCCTACCGATATCACTTTTTCTACCCCCGCTTAAAATGCTTATTCTTGGATTTATTTCAAATTCGTGCAAAATATGTATTGCAAGATTTAAAAAATGGGTTTTATTTTTAAGGTTATTACATTCATCAATCCCTACTGGTCCAAAGAAGAATTCTTGACCAAAATATGTTTCCAATAATGCTAATCTATTAATTTTTTTAACTTTTAATTCATCTTTAAGATTAGTTAAGAATTTATTTGAGCTCATAGAACCTCTTACAATAGATTGAATTCTATCGTCAATTAAAGAAGATAAAATCGTAAATTCAGGGTTTTGACATTCAATAAATTTAACTCGAGAATTTAAGTAATTTTCTGGAGTTTGCTCACGAAGAGAATTTATATGACTCGAATTACCAAAAAGATAAACATTCGCTTTATTGGACCTTACAAAATTCAAACTAGCTTGCAAGATTTTTTGATTTTGATCTTCAGATATGCCTAACCCAATTCCAATATTAGAATTTTTTCCTTTTGCTGCTTCTTTGAATTTCTGTATCATAATTTCTAACTTAATATAATAATTAGAAAAAATTAGGAAAAATGAACACTAAGATAATTGTTAATGCATCATATACCCCATGAGTAATAGAAACTGCTATCAGATTTTCATTTCGCCAAAAATAAATGAGTCCCAAAAAAAGTGAGATTGAAAAATATGGAATAAACAAATAAAGAAATGATATAAGTAACAAGAATGGAGTATCTAGGTAGACAAAAACTCCTATAACATGAATCATTGCAAAAATCAACGCCGTAAGTAATATTCCTCCCCAATTTCCTAAATTTCGAGTTAAACCTTTTTGCATAAATCCCCTAAATAATATCTCTTCAGAGGTTCCAACAATAAGAATCATCACAATGGAAAAGAGGATAATACTAAGAACATCTGCGGAGGTGAATATAATATCTGTTTCAGTTGAACTATCAGTAAAAGTGACATTAAAAACAGTTTCTAATAAGATCTCAGTCAAAATTGATACTCCTATTACTAAACCGATCCCTACTAAAGCAAGTCCTAGTCCAATTAAGATTTCTTTAATTAATCCAACTCTATCAAAATTTCTTCTAGTAAATCCTAATAGTCCAAGTCTATTGTTCAAAGTAGGTCTTTGAAGATATTGCCCAATATATAATACAGGTACTAGAATAAAGACAAGTTCTAAAAATGTACTACCTATTATGAAATAAGGATTTAACATAAAATCCATTATTCTATCCAAATTAAAAGAATAGATAAAGATAAGCGGAATAAGAATTACGATTGTTAAAACATTCATTAATAAAAATGCTCCTAAAGGAATTCCAATTGAAGGCCAAGTTCCCCATAATTCAGATTCTTTTGTATTTAATATATCTTCATCTGAAATTTTTCTAGGTTCATGCTTAATTTGAGGTATGCGAGATTGGGGAGATAATGTGGGTATAATATAAGGATTTACATTTCTTTTTGCCTTAATTTGTTTATATTCCTTAAGATATTGAAGATTTATCCCACATTTTATACAGAACCTAAGATTTTGGACTTCTGGAAGTTTATTTCCACAAACAGGACAGAAGGACCAATTTTTATCCCTAATAGTCGTATTTTTATTAGGATTTTCAGATTCTTGAATTTCTCTATCATTCATTTTCAAAATACAAAAGTTAATTAAATTACAAAAAGATTTTTATTTCTATAATAAAGTTCAATTAAAGTTTTAAACATAATTTTTTACAAATCTATTGATCCTATAAAAATCTATTTCATTTTGAAAAAATCCCGAATTGGGGTATCGATAGTAATAATGTTTAACAATTTGTTCGACCCTTTCTACTTTAAATTTAAGTCTAATTGATGGCATCCAAAAAGTTTTATTTGTATGTTGATATTCTGCCATCACCATAAAAAAAGAGGTCCCATAATCTCTAGGTGTAATTTTAATCTTGATTTTTCTTCTTTCATTTACTCTAAGTCTTTTTATACTAGTAGATTTCAATTTAGATTGAAAAGAAGTAGGCATGAAAAAATAAATCTTGATATCTTTAATAGCAGTTAAATTAGGATTTTCAATAATAAGGTTAATAGTTTCGGGATTATTTTGTTTTAAGGTTTTATTTTGTACTTTGATATCAATGAAAAGAGGATAGGATAATATACTCTCATTTAAATTGAAACTAAGATTAAGAAGTTTTTGAAGTGTAGGTTGAATTTTATTTTTAAACTGATATTTTTGTTCTTCTAAAGAGAGAATATTTTTACTTCTAAAATCTTCGAAATATTGGAATATTCTATTGATAAACTTTAAGATATGTTGATCAAATTCTGAATGTTTGACTGAAATAAGTGATGTTAATTTTTTATAATATTCTGATGTAAATTTTCGAAGAAGAGGTTTTTGAAAAATATTTGTAATAAACTTTTTTAATGATTCATCTAAATTGATCAAATAATTATATTTAATTTCAAACTTCTTAATAATTTCCTCATTGAATATATCTTCATACAAAAGATCACCAGCGAATTTTATAATTTCAACAGCTTCAGAGTTATAAACCTCAAAAGCTCTCATAATCATTTCCTCAAGTAACCTATTGAATTTTTTAATATAGAAATATTCATAATTTGCAAATTCTGTATTGTATGATTCAAGATAATTAATTAGTCTTCCAGAATGTAATTTTAAAAGATTTGCTTGAAATAATCGATAATTATCAGATAAATTTTTTATCCAATTTCTTACACTATTTATTTTCTTAAGATTTTCTTCTGTATTATAAATAAAATTTTCCTCAAAAAAATAAGTAAATAAAAATGGATTACTAAGTTTAACTTTTTCTAATAAAACACTTGTGTTATGTTCCAATTTGTATATACTTTCAATTTGAGAATATAAAATATATTTATGAAAACCCTTAGCTTTAATTCTATTTAGTTTAAATAATAAATCCTCTAATTTTTTTGAATAATATTTAGGATTTTTGTTTAGAATTCCTCGTAATATTATGGCAAATTCGGTTAAAATCTCATACAATACTCTTTTTTCGTTAACTTTAGGATTATCATTCTCAAATTGTGTTATATTATAAAAATCAACAATATTTCTGTAATTTTTTTCAACAAACTGATAATATTTAAAACTAATTTCAAAGCATGATGAGTTCCTAGCTAAATAACTAAAATATAATCCTAAAGAAGACTTATTGATTATATAAACAATATCTCGAAATTCTCGATATTTTTTTCTTATAACTTCATCTCTTAGATAAGTTAAAAGATATTTTTCAATTATAATTTCAAAATTACCAGAAGACCGAATTAAAATATATAGTTTTATAGGATCAATACTAATCTTATCCAATTTAGTCAAAATTAAATGTCTATATTCATTGAAATCAGATTTCAACTTAGAAAAAAAAGAATTTATTAAAGCCTTTCTTCTTTCGATTTCTGAATCTTTAATAATTTTTTTTTTTTTAATTGATTCAATATGTAAAATTTCATTTAAATAATATTTTAAGGATAATTTGGATTCCATATACGAAGATTTTGCCCCACAATAAGGACACTTAGCATCTGATCCCTTTACAAGAGGCAATCCAGAACCACAATTTTTACAAGGAAGATAAGAGAGCATTAGGTATGTTCTTATTGAAATTAATTTATCATGTATCTTACAGAGTTACAAATTTATAGATAATTATTAAAATTTTATCCTTATTCTTTATATTTTTAGAATATTTTGATTTATTATCTTTAGAAAATAATCGAAAGATTTACAGGCTAAATAGAAGAAAAATTATTTTAAGATATACTTAAAAGTTGATTAGTGAGTAAAATAACAGTAAAGATGATTTTTTTCCCTTTCAACAGGATTTACAAATCCATAGCGTTCAAACTGAATTGTTTTTTCCAAGGGTATTTTTATTAGCTCAATCTCTCCAAAGCCTTTTGATAATGTCCCATTAGGTTTTAGGATTGAGACTTTTATATTTTCATCTTGAGGAACCCAATGAATAATTTGAAATTCTCGGTTTAACTCTTTACTTTCATAAGTAGCATATATTTTTTCACTTTTTAAGCTAATAGAGTTCACTTTGACATTTATCAGATCCTTTAACCGTATAATTACATCTTTTTCTAATGTTTTAGCATCCACTAAAGAAATTAGTAAAATTAATTGATTTTGATTTGTTATACATTTAATCTTCCTTTTTCCTTTTTTTGGCTCTGTTGGAAGCAATAATGGTTCGGCAATATATTTCTTTTCTGGTACTTTATCAATTACTAGCATGACTGGATCTTCTACATAAAAATAACGGTTAGATATTTCATCTATTATTTCCTGATTTTTTGAATATAGCCAATTTACAGAGAATCTTATTCCAGATTGAGACATACCAAGATCTAATAGCGTTTCTCGCAATGCTTCCGGCCTAATTCCCCGTTTTTTTAGAGATTGCAAGCTCCATGTTCTTGGATCATCCCATCCTTCATATTTTCCACTTTGGATATTATTTCTTGATTTTGTTTTACTTAATTTCATATCAGAAAAATTTATTCTTCCATAATAAAGTAATTCCGCTTTTTTCCAACCAAAATGATCCCAAATAAACTCTTCAATAAGACCTTCCTTTACTAAATCTATTCCTCTCAATATATGAGAAGCCCCAATAAGGAAATCATCAATAGCCCAACTATACTCTAGCATAGGCCATACTACATACTTACTCCCTACTCTTGGATGTTCTGCTTCAGAAATTCTCATAATTATTTGGTCTCGTAGGGCTGGATTTTTTTGATCCATTCCAGTTTTTAATCTCACAACTGCTTCACCCTCATGATATACCCCATTAAGCATGTTTTGCCATTGTTCTAAGTTCGTTTCAATCGAATTGGTTCTATGTGGGCAAGCTTTCTTATTTTTTTTGAATTCTTCCCTAAATTTATCTGCAGGACAAAAACAAACATAAGCGATACTGTCCTTAATTAGTTTTTCACAATACTCATAAAATATTTCTAAACGTTCACTTTTATAATATATTTTACTATACTTTACTCCTAGCCAATCTAAACCTTCCTTAATTAAATCGTAAGCTTGAGGTAATACATATTTAGCTTTGGGACTATCACGCAATGATTTTGGGCTTCCAATTGTATCATCATAAAATAAAATAAGTTCTCCATTATATTTTTTCACATATTCATCATTTAATACAATCATTCTAGCATTTCCAATATGCAATGCACCACTAGGATAAGGTGCTAAACGCATAATTACTTTTTTGTAATTTGAAATATTTGGTAATTCTGGTAATTCTTTTGTTTCTTTCCTTTTTACTTCTTTATCCAAAGCATGTGGATCCAATTTTAATAACTGTTCCGTCTGTTGATCTATAGTTAATTTCAAAATTTCTCCAATAATTTGCTCTAATAATGGTAAAATTATTTTAGTTTCTGATCTTAAGTCAGATCTCGTAGCCATGAGTTTTCCCATTATTGCTTTTTTGTTTGGTTTTCCATTGAATTTAACTGAATTTTTCAATCCACTTAACCATAAGATCTTTCTTATCTCTTCAACGTTCATTGAAAATTTACTTCTGACAAATTATTTTAAGGATTTATAATCCTCGTTTATAATTAACATCCTAAATAATGATAAAAATATTATTATTTATAATAAAATTTTAATAAAATTTGTTTGTTGCTCTTTTTCAAATAAAAACAATAGCTTCTATTTTCAAAAATGATAAGTTTTATTTCCTTTAAATAGAAACATCCTCTAATTATAGTAGGGAATACATAGATTATTATAGTGCAGAAAAATGGTTTTCCTTATAGAACTCATAAGAGGAACATTCCATTAATATACTTATATTAATAGAGGAAGTAATTATTACATTAATCAATACAGTCATAATCTAATTAATTCAAGCACTTTAATTAGAGTAGGATTTAACTATTAATTAAAGCAAAAAAAACTAAAAAGCTAAAGAAATTCAATAAAATATAATCGTAATTAAATCTTAATAAAATTAAAACTCATAATTTATTTAGGCCTGGTAGTCTAGTATATCTCTAGAAAATTTTCTGAGATATGGAATGGATAGGGCGCTGGCTTGCGGAGCCAGATATGGAAAAAAAACATTTTACACTGGAAATCGAGGGTTCAAATCCCCCCCAGGCCACTATTATCTTAAGTCTTTAATAAACTATTTATTAAAATTATTTAATATAATCAAAAATTTCTGAAATAATGCTTATTTTTCTCAGATTTTCTATATTTATTTCTTTTTCAAAAGGAAATTTATATTTTCTTTCAAGTAAAATTGACTGAATGTTTGCTCTTTGAGCACCAATAATATCTGCATATTCATCTCCACACATAATTATTGAATTATTTTGATCCTTTAAACCCATTTTCTCAATTGTATGTAAAAATATGCTAGGATCTGGTTTTCTTTTCCCATATTTGGCAGAGGTCATTATTGGATTAAAAAATTTCGCTAGATCATACCTTTTTAACATATTTTTTATAGTTCGATGATTTGGATGGTTGGAAATTAAAGCTAATTTTAATTTCATTTCTGTCAACGTTTCTAAAGTTTCCCTTGTGTTTTCAAAGGGTTCCCATTCTTCTTCTTCACAAGAATGATATAATTCAGCTAATTTATCATAGGTATTATCATCAATATGCTCGAGATTAGAAATAATTTCTTCCTCTCTAAGAGATTCTAAAACACTTTTAAAAATCAGTGAAGTGGGAAATTCTGTTTTTGTCTTAATACTTTCTCTGAAAAAATTTTGTCTTCTTTTGATAAATTCCTCAAAAAATGATTCATGTGACAATTTTTCATTCCAAATTTTTTTTTCCCTTAGAATTTTAATAGATTTTAATAACCCATTTTTATAACATTCATAATATCTTTCAACAGAAGGATTAATAAAGTGAAACAATGTAAACCCAAAATCAAAAATAATTCCTTTAATCATCATCGTGTTAATAATTATAAAGAGTAAAACTTAATTTTAACTTATCTGAAATAAAATGTAAATATGTATTCTATCATTTCTGTTAAGTACATCATAAAAAACAAAATATTAATGTTTTAGTTTAATAAATAGGTGAAACAATATGTCAATTGATAAATGGCTTAATGAAAAAGCCTCTAAAGAAGAACGATTGAGAAGAGAGAAAGCTTTTAAAAAACTATCTAAGCAAGAAGTTCAGAATCTAAAGAAAAAGAAGATTCGAGATATGACTCAAAAAGAAGCGCAAAAATCTATGGATTTATCCAAAGAAGATATTTTTTTAGATAATATTATAGAGTTTAGAGATTGGTTAAATCAACGGACATATTTAAAGGGAGATATTGCAAAAATTGAAATGTGGATAAGAAATTTATATTCACTTGTTAATTTTAGTTCTGATTTTGGAGAGAAATCTGCTAATTATAATCAAAAAAGGAAAATAATTGAAAGATACAAAGAAATTCCACCAAAATTCCTTGATGAGAAAACTAGAGTTGCATTAAATAAACTAATTTATAATACACCAAGAACAAATTCAGATAATTATTATTTGAGAAAATTGAAAAGTAATCTCAAAGAGAAACTTAAAGAAGCAGAATATTATCAAATCTTGGATAAATTAGTTGGAATAATATAGATTGATAAAGACATTTCAATATACTTTTTATTTAATAGAAGTTTATAATTTCTATATTTAAAATTAGATGCAACTTCGGATAATAAATGTGGCTTATTTGTCCTATTGCTGGTGTAGGTAAAAGATTACAGCCATTTACATATTCTAAGCCAAAAGCTTTTTTAAAAGTAGCAGGGAGAAGATTAATTGATCATATTCTTATAAAACTCAAAAATTCCTTTCCAAAGGGAACAAATATCTGTTTTATAGTTGGATATAAAAAAAGACAAATAACAGAATATCTTAAATTGAATCATTCAGATTATTTTAATCTCTATTTTATTGAGCAGAAACCTTTAGGATTCGAAGCAGACACTCCATATTTTAGTGGTCTTGGAGATGCTATATTATTAGCTAAAAGTTTTGTTGAAAATGATGATCTTTTTATATTTTTAAGTGATAGATTACCCTTAGAAGACTATTCACAAATTATATTAAACTTTCATCAAGATATTTGTGATGGTGTAATAAATGTTAAACAAGTCGAAAATCCTCAATTTTATGGTGTGATTGAATTAGATGAAAATGGAACAGTAAAGAAGATACAAGAGAAACCAATTAAACCAAAATCAAATCTCGCAGTATCTGGGGTATACTTATTTGGAATGAATATGATACCACGATTATTTGAATTGTTAGAAAATCAAAGTAAGATCCCATTAGAAAATGGTCAAGAGCATACTATTACGCCAATTATTCAGCAATTAATTGAAGAAGGATTTAAATTAAAAATTAATGAAATGAAAAAAGAGATTTTAGATTTTGGACGTCCTGAAAGTTTAATAGCAGGGAATCGTCTATTATTAGCTGAAGTTAAAATACAAGATCCTACATATGAAAAACTATATCAGTCTGGTAATATAATAGATTCAAAAATAGTTCCTCCCATTTTCATTGGTGAAAATATTAAAATAATTGACTCTGTTATCGGACCAAATGTATCAATTGGAGATAATGTAGTTTTAGAAAAATGTATTATATCTGATTCTGTAATTGGTGATGGAGCTAACTTAAGAAAAATTATTTCATCCAAAAGTATTGTTGGAGATTATACAATTTTAGAAGACTTAATTAAGAAAAGTATTACTATTGGAGATTCCTCTTATATTACCACTTCTAATATATAATCTTTTAAAGACAAAATTAGCAAATGAAAAAATAAATTATGGTTTAAAATTTGGTTTTTTATCTTGCCATGGAGATAATTCCTCAAACATTCTTGAAACTTGAAGTACTATTAACTCATCTAAACGAGGACCAACAATTTGCATACCTATTGGTAATCCATTACTAGACCAACCACATGATATTGAGGCAGCGGGATGTCCACTCAAGTTAAAAGGATATGTAAATGGTAACCATGCTCCTGCATCTACCTTTTTTCCATCAATTGTTTCCGGAAATTGATTATCTAAATTAAAAGCAGGACAAGCTAAAGTGGGAGTAATTAGAATATCAAAATTATTAAAATTTCGGCAGATCTCTTCATAAACCATTTCTCTTCGAATTTCTGCCCATTTAATATCATCAATTGTAAATTGAGATCCTATTTTTACTATTTCAACCAACTGAGGATCTATTTTATCTCCCCATTGTTTTATATATGGCTTTAAATTATAATAAAATCCCGTAGTCCAAATAATCCAATGTGCCATTGCTGGACTCGGCAGTTTAATACTACTTTCTTCAATTGACCAATTTAAATTCTCAAATTTATAAATTGCGTCTAGCATTACTTTTTTAACTCCTGAATCGAGAGCCTTAGCAAATCCAAGATCAAGTGAATAACCTATCCGTATATTATTAGGCTCATTCTCAAATTCTTCCAAATAACTAAAATTTGGTTTCGGTAATGAATATCTATCTACTATATCTTCTCCAACCATTGCATCTAACATTAATGCGGCATCCTTTACATATCTCACAATAGGACCTTTATGAGTTAAAGTTCCTAAATAGCCCATAAATTTCATATAATCATGCGGGATCCGACCATAATTGGGTTTAAATCCATATACTCCACAGAAGCTACTAGGTATTCTAATTGAACCTCCACCATCAGAACCCAGTGCTAATGGGCCCAATCCAGATGCAACAGCAGCGGCAGCACCACCACTAGATCCTCCACATGTTTTTTCTAAGTTCCAAGGATTTTTTGTTGCACCAAAAATTAAATTATCTGTAACCCCTTTATATCCTAAGGAAGGGGTATTAGTTTTGCCTAAAATTATTGCACCAGCATCTTTTATTCTTTTAACAGGGATAGCATCTTTTTTTGGGATATTATGTTCATAAATTTTACATCCCATTGTTGTTCTTATTCCGTCTGTGTTTTCTAAATCTTTAATAGATGTAGGAATTCCATGTAATAATCCTAATTTTTCCCCTTTTTTTACGGCCTCATCGGCTTTTTTAGCATTTTCCCTTGCAATATCAAAAGTAGTGGTACAATAGGCGTTAATAATTGGATTTATTTTTTCTATTCTCTCAATGATAGTTTCTGTTATTTCTAAAGATGTTAATTCTTGTCTTTTTATCGTTTCTGCCATGTCATAAGCCGACATGAAACAAATATCTTCTTTATTCATGATTGATATCTAACTTTTTTAAATATTTTAATACTCTTTTGTTTAACTATAGCAAGTCTAAATCGTAATAATTTATAATTTTTAATTATATGATTTATATTTTAGATGTTCTGCTAAAATATTATATGAAAAAACATAATTATAAATAAAAAACTTTTATTAAAATTCCAAATGGGATGTGAAAAAAAATGTATGCTATAAAATTAAGGCTAATAATAGCGGGATGTATCATAATCTTGATAAGCATAATCCTGATTATTATCAAAGGCTATTTACCAATTTTTCTTGTATTACCTATAATAGGAATAGTATTGGTAGTGATTGGGATAATTTGGGAACTAAAGGTGAAACGAGATAAGAATCCCAAAGATACGGAATTACATTAATCGAAAGAAGTTTTCACGGAAAATTCCATTTATATTAATTATTTCTTAAAAGTAAAAAAAGGAAAATAAAAATCTAAGAGTTATGAAATCATGATTAAGATTGAAAATTTAACCAAGAAATATGGCAATTTACTTGCGGTTGATAATATTTCATTGGAAATCAAAGAAGGTGAGGTTTTTGGTTTACTCGGTCCTAATGGAGCAGGTAAAACGACAATTATTAGGATGCTTTGTTGCCTCATATCAAAAACCAGCGGTAATGCGATTATAGATGATTTATCCCTTGATAATAAAAAAGATCATCTTGCAATTCGTAAAATAATCGGAATACTACCTGAAAATGTGGGTCTTTATGAAGACATGACCGCATATAAAAATTTAAATTTCATTGCTAAACTCTATCAATATCCAGAAAATAAACGGAAGGAGCGAATTGAATATTATTTGAAAATGTTAGATTTATGGGATAGAAAAGATAAGGTTGCCGGTACCTTTTCCAAAGGAATGAAACAAAAATTAGCTATTGCTCGAGCATTGATTCATGAACCAAAAATATTATTTTTAGATGAACCCACTGCAAATTTAGATCCGGAAGCATCTAAAATGGTAAGAGATTTTATTCTTGAGTTAAAAAAAGAAAATCGCACGATTTTTTTAAATACCCATATGCTCGATGAGGCAGAAAGGATCTGTGATCGTGTAGGAATATTGAAAACACAATTAATAGATATTGGTACCACCACTGAATTACGTCAATCGTTATGGGGAAAGAAATCTATTGTTGAGGTGGATGCTGTCACCGACAAAATTCTTGAAAATATAAAATCACTGGGTTTTGGAACTATTACGATAGATAATAACAAAATGACGATTGACGTAAATGATCCCCACCATGATAATCCTTCCATCATTCGAGCAATTCAAGATGCTGGAGGCCAAGTTCAATTTGTTTCGGAGCTTGTTCCAAGCCTGGAAGATATTTATTTAAAAAAAATTCGGAGGAATGAGTAAATTGAATATTAAAAACGTGTGGACGATTACTACAAAAGATCTCGGACTTTTTGTCAAAAAAAAATCGATTCTTTATACAGCATTTGCTTTACCGTTTATTTTTTCAATCGGATTACCTACCATAATTTGGTATGTTATAAACAATAAAAATCCGCCAATTCAAACCTTATTTCCACTTTTTGATGCATTTGGCTTATTTTTTATTATCCTTGCGGCAATAATTCCATCCTTTATCGCATCATACAGTTTTGTTGGTGAAAAAAAGGAGAAATCACTAGAACCATTATTAGCGACTCCAACTACTGATAGCGAAATTTTACTCGGCAAGAGTTTGGCTGCTTTTTTGCCCACATTGTGTATACTATTCATTAGCGCAACTATCTTCATGTTTCTTATGGATTTTTTTACAACAGATAAAGTCGGTTATTTTTATTTCCCAAATTGGGAATTTGCAATTAAAATTCTTTTAATCGCTCCGCTCGCAGCCATTATGACTGTAGAATTAAGTATCATTATTTCTTCTCGTGTAAATGACGTCAGAGCCGCTCAACAATTATCTATACTAGCAATTATTCCATTTTTTGCAATATACATACTGACTGAAACTAAGATATTTACGCTTGCTACTAATACCTTGCTTATCATCGCAGGAATTGTTGCTGTAATTGTTGTTTGCTTGTTTTTTCTCAGTCGAGCTGTATTTCAACGTGAAGAGATCTTGACAAAATGGAAATAAAAATATTATTTGTATAAATCATCTAAACTCTGGTTTTTTATCTTGCCAAGGTGCTACATCCTGAAACGCTTTAGAAACTTGAAGAACGAGAAGATCATCATATAGCATATCATTTAATATTAAAAGTCCTTAGAATAACTTTTATTAGGTTTTCTTAATAAAATTAGAATGTATTTATTAAAGAATTAAAATTATTAGATTAATGATCCTCCAAATTATTAATTAATAAATTAGAGAATCTCATTTGAAACACAAACTGCTAAATTTTGATAAATTTTATTCACAATTAGATTTACCTTTTTCTGAGACTAATATTAAGTCTATTAGGGAGATATTTCAAACTCTTGAACAAAAGTTTGGATTAAAAAGAAATTCAAGACAAAAGTTCATTGACTTAGGAGCAGGGAATGGTAGCTTAGTAATTTTTATGGCATTAAATTATAATATTAAATCTGAAGGAATTGAGATTGATCAAAGCTTAATAGAAGAAGCTAAAAGCCGTATTATATCATTGAAAAAAGAAGAAAAATATCCTAAGATATTATTCAAAAAAATAAAGATTAGACTAGGAGATCTTTTTTTTATTAATCTAAGGAATTATGATTTTATCTATATTTATTCATTGCCTATTATTCACAGATCTCTAAAACATATCTTTTATAAGGCAAAAAAGGGAGTTATTATTATATCTCATAAATATCACCTTGAAAATTTTAATACTATTTTAAAAGAGGAGTACCGCTTAAAACATAAGTATGAAAAACAAGAGATCTTTACTTTTTATTACAGAAAATTTACCTAAAATAAGTAATCAATTTCGATTAAAATCCTATTATAATTGTCTAATAAAATTTACCTTAATTTATTAGCAAAAAAAAAATAACTATAAATAAAATTAATATTAATAGATATGCATCTATTAAATTTGTATTTTTAAGGTGTGAAAAAACAAATGGCAATTGCTTTAGATGGTTGGTTAGATGGAATAACTGCCTCCCTCATCGTTTTATTCGGATTGATTTTTGGATTATTTTTTATCTACAAATCAATAAAATTGAAAGCTAAATTACTTTGTATCGCTGGTATAAATGTAGTTTTTATCGGATTTATATGGCTTGGACCAACTTTTGATTTTTTGGTGAAATTAAACTCAGATACAAATCTTAGTCCAGTAGAAACTTATGTTTTTTTAAAATATACATGGTTTGCACCAGCTCTGTTGTTTTCTGCGTATATAGGAGGTGAACTTTTGATACCCAAGTATAAATGGTTGCTTGTCGTAATTTTTATTGTCTTAGGAACAATCTTTGGAGTTCTTGTATGGTATCAACCTTTTGATTCTTTTAAGTTCATAGAAGTTAGAGAAGAAGATGGTCTCATTCAAGCGGGTTTTAATATGATTTATCCAACATTTATTTTGTTAATGATATTTCTAATAGTTATATTAGTTTTCATGGGAATAGGGTGTGCAGTAAAAGCAAAACAAGCAACAGGTTTATTAAGGAAAAAGTTCCTTTATTTGTCGATTGGTTATATAATATTTGTAGTAGTTAGTATGTTAGAAGTCATTTTTACAGTAACTCCAATTGTTGGTATTATTAGAATCGCAATGACTACCTATGCCATCTGGATGTATCTAGGTTTAAAAACCTAAAAAACCTAAATTAAATTTTTTCTTTTTTTTTTTTTCATTTTTAAAAAAACGCTTAAATTAATTCAAATATTAAAGAAATTTCTCTGAACTCAGGTTTTATTTATTCTAATTACCAATTCTTTTAAATATAACTTCATAAAGAATCTTTGGTTATTACAAAAATCAAGCTTCTGTGTGTTTGTTAATTCTGATCCTTTAGATAAAATTAAGTGAATGTCATTCGAAATTGCAAGGTATTCTTCATATGAATCCTTTAACATTTTTTGTACATTTTCAATATCATAATTAGTTGTATTATTAGAAGAAGATTGCTTACTTTCTATACAACTTTCATAAAGAAATTTCTTTTTATACTCATCAAGTAAAGTGAATAATAGATTAGAAATATAATTTAATGATTCACTTGAATTGATGTTACTGAATAACTCCGAAACAAGATTAGAAATCATTCTATTATTTAAGGTTTGAGAATTAATATGATTAAATTGATTAGAATTCTCCAATTTAGAATTTTTTTCAGGTAAAGGATTAGAATACTCTTTGTCAATCAAGCCTTTTGAAATTATCTATCATCTCGAAAAAAATTCAATTTATTCTACTTAAAATCAACTTATTATTTAAAAAAAAAGCCTCTCTGGATTTAGTGGAAATTTGAATAGCTACTTGGAATACTAAATCCAAATTGTAAATTTAAGTCAAATTAAGTTTGGTCTAATAATAATATAGGTACAAAAAAAAGTGTAATAGATTTTATATTAAGTTAGAGGTTAGATCCACAATTAGGGCAAAAATTTCCATCAGATTCCAGTTTATGACCACAATAGACACAAAATCTTTTTCCTTCTGTTGGTAATGGCGCTTCTAATCTTTTAGGGGGAGGAATATATTCATTTGCAGGAGTATATTGGATGGGTTGACCTAAGATGATTTTACCTGAATCTGGGTCAAAACTATATTGAATTATTCCTTTAGTTCTTAAATCTAACAAGACACTGAGTAAAATTTTAGGTTTCATCCCTATTTCTAAAGCGATATGTTCGAGTTTATAAGTACCTTGAAAGTTCCGTTGGGCAAGGGCACTCTTAACAACTTGTTTATATTTATAATTCCGATAAAGTTGTGAAAATCCTCCAAGAAATATGAAAAATGCAGGAATGAAAAGCCAATACCCCCAACTTGCAAGTCCTATGAATTTAATATCAAAATGTATGAAAAATAAAGATAAAATTGCGACAAACAGAAAAACTATTGCTACTGCAAAGGTTCCAACAGCAGCTTCATAGGTTTCCTTATAAACATATCTATTTCTGTATTTATCTTCGCTCATTTCTATCAATCAAAATGTTTTTGAGTAATTTATTATACTTGAGAATAAAAATATTTAGGTAATAATTTTTCAATAGTCCAGTTCTTGATATTGCAAAAATAATCTATCTTATTTTAGCAAAAGATATAAAATCCCTTTCCCTCTATAAAAAACATTAAATATTTAAATATTACTAGTTAATTCGTATAAGAAAAAAAAAAAAGTAAAAAATTTATTTTTTATTAATTTTAGTTATACTTGCTTACTATTTTTGCAGTTTTACCTAATTAGTACACTTACATTCTCTATTTGCCCAACTTATAGCAAACTGAGAATATGTCCAGGCAAGCTTATAATGTACTATTGCTGATATATATAAACCACTTTCAATACTTTCAGTTGCTTTAATCATCTGATCGTTAACTCTCGCTAAGTAAAAATCTACTATTTTCTGGAATATTGGTTCTTTCACGGGAGTAGCCTCAGCATCCTCTAATGCTATTTCAGCAAGCAATTCATCAGCTTTAATTAGTTTCAATATCAATGTTTCAAATTGAGATAAATCCAAGTCTTTTTTCAGGCTAGCAGCAGCTAATTGTTCATAAATAAATACCATAATCCCACATTTTGATTCCAAATGAGTTGCATCATTCCAAAATTTCTCATTAAGACTTTTTTCTATTAATTTAATGGCTAGATATATTTTGAAATCTATACAACGAGAATCGGTTTTAACCGATTCTAGTTCAAATAGTACCGCTTTTTTTAGATCTTGTGGACCCCAGATTTTAATTTCTGCATCATCAGTTCCAATACCGCCATCATCATCCTCAACGGTGAGTGTGATTGTATATACTCCAGGTTCATTATAAATATGATCTACTGTTTCTTCAATCTCTACTGGATAAGTTAATCCATCATTGTTATATGTGGTTACAGTTGGGTCTGTACCATCACCCCAATCCCAATTAAATATGAGATCATCACACCCAGGATCATAAGCTATACCTGTAAATTTAACAAAATCCCGAATTATAAAAGTTGATTCTTCAAGGTCAAATTTTTGCATCTGTTCAATAGTATCAATAGTTACTATCGGAGCAACATTATTTACTATAACATCGGCTGTATCTGTACTAATTTCTCCTTGGTCATCAGTAACCCTCAAATTAACTACACCAGTATAATCATCATTCCATGTATACCCTATTATAGGTGAGATAGAACTTTCCTCGTAGATACCATCCTCATTAAAATCCCATTCATATAAAACTATTGTTCCATCTGGATCGAATGATTCAGAAGCATCGAAAATTATTTCAGAACCTTCATATCCTATATAAGGACCTCCAACTTCAGCTACAGGAGGTAAATTTCCTACTTCAACGGTAAGATCATAAAGTATTGGTGATATTTCATCTTCATCTGTCTGAAAGGTCACTTCAATTTGAAGATATTGACCATTTGGAGTTGAACTTAGTGCATTACCATTGAAAGCTTCTTCCCAACTAGACCAGGTTGTTTCATCATTTGAACTCCTGACTTTTATTACTATAGAAGTTTCATCAGGTTCTAAACTGTTCCAAGAAATTGTTCCCCAAGGCGTATCAGATTCTTCACTATCAAAATTAACTGTCCATGTACCTATCTTTGTTGTGATTGTCCTTGCCATAAGACCAGTCATATCACTATAACTATAATGACCACCACTTCCACTAATGTGCACTACTTTATCTACCGTATTAGTGAGGGGATTAATTCTATGGATTGTATCATCCGCCATACTACAAACCCAGACTTTCCCAGATGCATCAACAGAGACTCCAGAGGGATTTGGACCGACAGGGATTGTTGCGATCAAACCACCATTGTTATTATACCTACTTACTGTACTCCAGTACGTACTTGCAACCCAAACATCATTATCACTGGTACACGTTACACCTCTAGTCTGATAAAGACGACTTGAATCAGTGACTGTCCATATTAGACTATTAGAATTGACATCTACTTTATTGAGATTATATTGTGTCCATCCTGAAAAAAACAAGTTTCCAATATGGTCCAATCCCATTCCATAAGTCATTTTGTTGTTAAATAATTTTGTATATGCAAAATTTTCTGGATTAAATCTCAAAAGATGCGGCGTTCCAGCAGCAGTTGGACGATTTGCTGACCATAGAATCCCATTTTCATCTATTACAGCACCATATGCATAATGTCCTATTATCTCTACTTCATTTAAAATTTCTCCTGTAACACCATCAATATAATGGTACACGCAATTCATAGTAGATTGATAGTTTGTTGGGCAGGTACCTGCCCAGAGATTATTTTCTGAATCAATTGCTAATCCTCTGGGGGAAGTTCTCCAATGACTAGTATCATAAGGTCCAGGAAATGTTCCTGGCGCATAAGGACCTTTAGTTACCATTGGATGTTCATATAATACAACCTCGAAAAGAACACATTCATCTTGTCCCCATGGTAAAAGTTCTCCACCAGTAATTACCCCATCATCGTTTAAATCTCTTGAAGTTTGAATAATTCCGTCATTATTTCTATCAATATATTGCCCAGCCTCATAAAGTCCTATTTTAACAACGGTACCCGCATCTCTACACCCTACCCAGCAATTACCTTGGAGATCGACTGTGGTCCTTGAAGGACTTCCCGAAATCCCTGGATAATAAATATGAGTTGGATCAGGGGAAACCCAATATCGTCCTATTTCTTTACCTGTTTCTGTATTGATCTTAGAAACTGTACCTTCATTATTTGGTACCCAAATAAAGGGTAATGTAACATATTCTTCAGAGAGTTGTAATTGATCATGGATTGTATCATGTTCAACACCAACTAGAACACCATCATCGAAATCGGCATCAAGAGTATAAGTGCGAGAAGTAACTAGAGGATCTCCAATAATTGGAGTGATGAATCCAAACATACTAAATAGTAGGCATGTAATTAAGATTAAAGTCCTAAAGTATTTTTTCCTCATTATAATCATCTTTTTTTTTAAATTTATGATTCTCTTTCTAAATTGTTATTGATTTCTCTAAATACTTTTACATAAATGTATAAGTATTCAATACAAGAATTTTGATCCTTTCTATTTAAAACTTTCTGTCAAGTATACGAAAAACAAACTCTGAAAATGATATTAGAAAGCCTATAATACCAAAAAATTTATTTTTTTTTCATTTTTTTAAAAACTTCATAATTAAAACATGAAATTTCATTAAAAAATAGAATAATCCTATATATTTGTTTAATAAAAAATTTAAAATGCTTGAAATATGGTATTATCTGTAATAAACCACATTTAAAAGAGGATATACTTATTCGATAATCATAAGTTATAGTCGAGGCTTATTCAACTCCTTTAACCAACTTGAATCCTTATTCAATTGCTCATACACTTTAATGTCACCGAAATCTCCTCTAAATTGATTTTTTTCCATTTTTATTACTCGAACTTTCCATTTTCTTTCTAAAATTCCAAAATTTAGTGCGTCAGTTAATTCGATTTCTCCTCGTTTAGAGGGCTTAAGAGTTTTTAAAGTTTCAAAAATTTCGGTCGAAAGGATAAAGATTCCACAATTATTTAGATTAGTTTGAGATTTACCTTTTGATGGTTTTTCTAATATATTAATTAAGAAATTATCCCTGCAATAAAGAGCACTTCCTTTATAAGGATCTTCTGTATAATTAGCAACTAAGATAAAGTCATGTTTTTCTTCCCTAAATAGACTAATAACTTTCTTATATATCTCATATGGTACTAAAATATCTCCCCAAGTTAAGAAGAAATGAGAATCTTTAATGGTACTTTCACAAGATAATACAGCTCCACCTGTACCATCAAGTTGCTTTTGTTTAACATATTCAATTTTTATCCCCCATTTATCTCCATTGTTAAAATATTCAATAACTTGTTCTTTTCTGTAGCCAACAACAATTACAATATCTTTAAATCCTGCGTAGATTAATTCATTGAGGATATATTCTAATAGTGGTTTGCCAAGAATAGGTATCATAGATTTTTGGATTGTGTTTGTATATGGTCTTAAACGCTTTCCATAGCCTGCACATAGTATGACCGCTTTCACTTAATCTCATCTCTATTAGGATTGATAACATTATATACTAAATTTTCAACTTTTTTAATTATTTTAACTAACAAGAAAATATCTATAATCCATTGTGGCCTTCGAATCAGGGACAAAGTTTAAATCATCTTGATACACATTATTTAAAAGGATCCAATCAGAAAAGCATATGGTAGTCATGATATAAAGAAAATTTATATTACACAGATATCACAGATGTATTATAATTCTTTTTTTTTTCAAATTACGTAGGTATTATTGATTTATTAAGTAAGACATCAATATTTTTAAAAATATTTGAAACTGATTACTGAGATTCATGATTTGCGATGTTATAATAATAAAAGATGGATTACCCTTATTTTCTAAAAGTTTTTCTAATTCTTCAAATATTAAACATCTTTTATCTCAAGAAGACAATCTAATTATGATATCCGGGTTTTTTTCCGCATTAAATTCCTTTTCAGATTCGTTTGAAGATATGGGAACTATAACTGAGTTAAAATTATCAAATAACAATCTTAAACTATCTTTTTTAAAGGATTTGAACATTCCAGATTTAATTTATCTTGCTACTTATGACAATAAATCAGAATTATTAGAGGTACAAGCATTTTTAAAAAAAATTTCTCGCAGTTTTCTAAAAGAATATCGCATTGAGCAAATTATCAATTGGAATGGCAAATTAAACTCTTTTAAGAATTTCGAAGAAATTTTAAAATTGATCCTCAAAAATGAAGATAAAAAGAATCAAGATAAGGAGAATGATAGAATTTTAGAATTTTTTAATAGTTTTATAGAAGATGATATAAAACCTTCAGAACCAAAAAAAGAAATAAAAGATACAGAAGAAAATCCAGATTATTATAAATTCATTCCAATCTTCACAACCTCCAAAAAAATTAATCCCAAGTATTACTTGACAGGAGATAGTTCTTGTAAAGTATATAATCAAATAAATGGAGAAAAAACTATTGATCAAATTGCAAATAATTTAAATCTAAATCAAAATCAAGTGTATAATGTCTGTAAAAATCTCATTAAAATGGGCTTCATCAGATTGAACTGATTCAACTGATTTAGCTAATTTATGTGCATTTTTACTACAATATATTATGTGTGGTTATCAATCACATTATAAAATAAAGGATATGAATATTAATATAGTAATTTTCTATATATATTAGTGTAAAAAATCATAATAATAGGAGTTTTGGTGTAGAAAATAGCATCATCAATAGAAGCATTAATAGAAGAGTTAAAAAATGCCACAGGAATGAAATTTGATCATTACCAACGAAAATTCCTTGAGAAACGAATTAATTTTAGAATGAAAAATCTAAATCTTGACTATTATCAAGATTATGTTAGCTACATTCGTAGACATCCAGTTGAGATTGACTTATTTTTAGACAAATTCACTATCAATTACACCTATTTTTTTAGAAATAACAGTGTTTATAAGAATTTTGAGAAATTTATTAATATTTATGTTAATCGTAGTAAAAAAAAACTGTGTATTTGGTCAGCTCCTTGTGCTACTGGAGATGAACCTTATTCAATTGCAATGATTTTAGATAAATTAAAAAAAAAGGATAAATATTTTCCTGATTTTGAGATTATTGGTTCTGATATTGATCCTGCTGCTCTCAGAGTAGCAGTTAAAGGAATATATGGAGAATATCCTGTACATGAAATGCCAAAATTTTATCTAGATACTTATTTTACAAAAAAAGATACTGAACTTGGACCTAAATATATTTTAAGTCAAGAAATTAAAGATAATGTAGAATTTATCCAAGAGGATATAATCAAAGGTCATAAAAAGAATTATAAATATGATGTTATTTTCTGTAGAAATTTTTTCATATATATTAATCAATTTGCCAGAGAAAAACTCTTAACTACTTTAGAATCACATCTCTATGATGGGGGCTTATTAATTTTGGGTGGATCAGAAACATTACCTCATAAAACTAATATTTTTCAACCAATCAATATGAGAGAACGTTTTTATATTAAAAACATAGCTTCTCTTAAAAATCTCTATAAAAATCAGGTTTGTACTCTATTTAGCGAATCTATAAGAAAAAAACATGAGAGGAAAATCCATCCATTTAAGGATACGTCTAAGCCTGTCGAAATTAAATCAAAAAGGGTTCAGGAGAAATCAAATATAAGTGAAAAACTTAAAAAAACTCCAAGTAGTAAAGCGACTTTAAAAGAAGAACCAAGAAAAAATCTAATTGAACCAGAAAAAGAGAATCAAGATCAGATTGAACCTCAAAAAATAGAAACTGAAGTTAAAATAACTGGTATTGAAGTTCATAATGCATTTAGTAAAAAATCGACGAGAACTAAGACCAGTCATTCAATAGAACCAAAAATAGATTCTTTATTAAAAAAGCGTGAAGAAGAAATTTCAAAACGAGAGCAAATCCTAGAGGAACAAGAAAAAATAATTGAAGAAAGGATTGCTTTTTTAGATGAAAAATATAATAACATAATTGAAAAAAGAAATGAAGTAAAAAAGTTAACTAAAATAATTAAAAAGAAAGAATCGGAGATCAAAAACCGTGTAGAAATTTTGGAACGCCTTACAAAACAGGTAGAGCAAAGAGAAAAATTAGTAAAACAAAAAGAAAATCAACTGAATCGTCGTGTTAAACAAGTAGGAGAATATACAATACAAGCAGCAACTCAAGAAATTCAAGCAGGTGGATCATCAAAAAGTATTACTTCTGGTAAAACTGATATTGAAAAATATGGAAAAGAACGTTTAGATCGTATTTATAATTCAAATAATAGTAAAGAATTAATAATTCCAATGGGATATTATGGTTTGATAAATTCATTCGATAAAAATGAAACCGCAACAAAATTTGTTATACATGGATTAGGATCAGGGATTGCTCTTATCCTTAAAGATCCTGTTAATAATATTTTCGCAATGTCACATATATCTTTGCCCTCTTCATCCGCTTCAAAACAAGGTTATCATTTACTTTTCCCACATACCTTTGCAGATACTTCGGTTAAAGATTTATACAATAATTTGATATATAATGGTGCTAACAATACTAATATCACGGCTCTTATAGTAGGTGGAGCAAAATTGTTTTTAGATTATGACATGACTTATCAAGAAAACATAGATGCCATAAAAAAAGAATTAGACACCTGGGGAATCGAAGTTATTGCTGAAGATTTAGGAGGATTAAGTGAAAGAGCAATAATTTATGATACTATAAATGATAATCTTCAGGTCAAAAAAATCTGGGAATTTGAGTATCGTGTTATTTCTTAGTAAAGATATTTTTAATGCTGTTTCCTTTTTTGTTGAATTTTCTTTCTCTTTCGATCTTCATTCTTAATCTCTTCTTCTAATTCATAAACTTGTGAATTAACTTTACCCTGAAGTTTAAATTGTCCAAAAATCTTACTTTCTTCTCTCTCTCCTGTTTTAGATACTTTCTCAAAAGATAGTTCTATTGGTAATTCTTGGTTTAAGGCCAAGTTTATAAAGTTTATAAACCCAATATGTTTACTTGGAGCAATATTAAATTTAAGGTGAATATCTTTATTCTTTTTTGTAGTTGTTTTTAAAATCAAACGTAATTTCAAGAGGTTTCAAACCCTATTTTGTATAAATGAGTTAATTATATATGTAAAATATTATTCATTATTAAATTTTTAAAAGTATTAAATTATATATTATTTATGCCCTCTAAATATCGGTTAAGAAAGATTTTCAAACCCTTAATCCAGTTATTGGCTAAAGGATTAATTAGAATTAGAGTTACTCCAAATCTAGCGACAATATTGATGCTTTGCTTTTCATTCCTAAGCTTTATTTGGTTGTCTGTTTTTCAAAACTTAATAATTTTTTCCTTTTTAGTTTTTTTAACAGGGATTATGGATGGATGTGATGGTGCTATTGCTCGATTAACCCAAAAATCAACCAAATTTGGAGGATTTTTTGATTCTGTAATGGATAGAATATCAGAATTTTTTATATTCCTTGGATTGATAATTTATAGTTGGAATGCTTATTTATGGAACTTGATTGACGTGAAATTAATATTATTCATAACTTATTTAGTTTCTTTCATGATAAGTTATTGTAGAGTAAGAGCAGAAATATTTTTCAAAGGAGATTTTGATTTAGGGCTAATGGCTAGATCTGAAAGACTATTTTATATTTTTATCATGTCTTTGATTGGATTTTTTTATGATCTTACTGCTGTGCTTATTTTTGTATTTATGTGGTTAGTTCTTGGTACTTATATTTATAGGATTATTAAAATATTCATTCAAATTGAAAATAAGGATAAATAAATAAATTAAATTATTCATCTCTCTTGTAAAATTCTATTCTAATCCGATCACCATCTTTCAATTTAAAAAAATCCCTTACGTATGGTTCAGCTAATATTTCTACAATATTTTTTTTATGATGAGTTCTTTTTATCTTTAAAATTGCAGCATTCAATTTTTTATCTTGATTATCTAATCTAGAAATTAAGCAGTTATAACATTCCACAGATCCATAAGTACGACCTTCTTTCTTAAATCCTTCTATTTTTACAGGTATTCGATTTTTTTGATTTTCTTCTAATAGATCATTATTAAGGTCGCTTAATTGAAGGTTTAAAGTACCGAAATAAGGTTTATAACCCAATTTTTCTTTAAATTGAGATAGATACTCTGGAATTCTGACATAATACCCACCTTCTCCAATTCCTTTAGATACTTCACCTACAATCAATATATCCTGAAGAATTTGTTTTAATTTTTTATACATTAAGAGCATCATATCTGCTCCTAACTTCGTAATTCTAATTACTTGTACTTTCCCTTTGATCTTCCTCTCAATCCAACCTTGATCCTCTAAATCTTTAATTCTCCTTGATGCTGTTTGTTGTGATAAATGTAATATCTTACTGAATTCAACGCTGCTTATATGAATAGCTTTTTGACTACCAATATTTTGACATAGATGATAAAGAGCAAACCAATTTGAATAGTTTTCCGGAGAAACTTCAGTATTGTTTTCCATTTTAAGGTTTTTCAAAGTTATTATTCTTATATCTTTCAATTATTTTTTGTTTAATCAATCTGGAACTATGCAACTTATATTTATCATAATAGATCTCCAGTCTCCTTACCTCTATATGATTCAATCCCTTTTTTTTAAGTTCTTCCTTTAAAATGTCAATACTATATTTCTGATCTGGACCTAAAAGAATAATATCTGGATTGATTTCTTCAACAGTTTTTAAAGTATCATTATCGCTTCTTCCTAATCTAGCATCTTTTACATTTTTCAGGTTTTTTATTACTTCTAATCTTTGTTCTTGGGGGATAATTGGAAGTTGACCTGAAAATAGTTTACGATTTTCATCAGTAGCAACAACTACATATACATCACCCAACTTTGACGCTTCATTGATTAAAAAAGTATGACCTGCGTGAATGAGATCAAATGTTCCTGCTACTAAAACAATTTTCTTTTCTTTATTCATATAATATCCTCTTCTGAAAATAACATTTTTTTAAGTCAGAATTATGTATTTTTTTCAAAACAACTTTTCAAATCATCCATTTGTATTGCTAGAGAGATATCTCCTCTTGTTTTTTCAATTAAACTTCTTGCTATATCTACTTTATGCCTTAAATCTTGTGCTACTGCTGAAGGATAATCAATAGCAAATAGATAAGTATAGATCTCATCCATTCTCTCTAAAATTTCGTTTAAATTTTCAACATGGGAATTTCTAATGTTATCTAATGCAAATCTTCGTAATTCTCCAATTACATCTGATAAACCCAAAACATAATTTAAAGGATGAACTTTTAAATCCAAAGGTGTCGGAATATCAGTTCTTGAGATTATTGAATAAAATATTATTGATTCAGTGTATTCTTGCTCAGGAGTCTTTAAATATTTAAAAAAAACACCAGGATTTTTATTAACTAATTGTACTAAATTTAAATGATTAATTTTAATGATATCAATTTTATCTTGAAACTTATTAAATTCTTTTCTATGAATATTTTTTATTGCTATACTACAATCTCTAATTATTGTACGAGACAATTTCAGAATTTCTTCTCTATCTTGATATAGTATCTCAAGTGTCTCTGATATTTCTGAGATAGCTTTTTTAAGATTCATCATAACAGAACCAAATTTTAGTAATAATTATTTTGAATTTTGAATATAATAATATATCAAAATTATGTAAAATATTTAGAATTTATCATATAGTATAACTTAACATACTATTAAAGAGATCTATCATGAAAATCTTATTAATTCATTCGGAGAATGTAGAAGTAATTAAAAATAAAGAAGCAACAAGCAATCCGCAAGACTTTACTGATGATTTTATAAAAATGGAAGGTTTAGTTCTTGTTTGTTTTGTATCTGTTGAAGATCAAGATACTTATGATACAGATTTGATTGCTAAACAAGGAGCTGATGAAATAGAAGCTGCTATATTACAAATCACAGGTTTTCCAGAATATATCAGAGAAAAAAATGAGGAAATAAGAGAATTAAATAGAAAAATTGAAATAGGAAAAAAAAAAGGAAAACAAAGGAAATTATTAGAACTTATAAAGAAACGCGAGATGTATCGTGTTGACAGAGTTTTAGTTTATCCTTGGGCACATTTAAGTAAATTCCTTAGTAAGGAAGCAAATGCTATGGAAGTATGTCCAAAAATTGTTGAAAATCTAAAAGAAAGGGGTATAGAGTCAAGATTTTCCCCTTTTGGATGGTATAAATCATTCAAAATAAATTGTTTAGGTCATGAGTTAGCTGAAATGTATAGAGATGTTAAATTAGCAATTAAACCAGAGGAACAGGTTAAAAATTCTATATTCAAAGTAATTACAAATTCTGGAAAAGAAATTGAATTAAATTTTGATGAAGATCTGAAGTTCGTACCACCAAAGGATATTAATGAAGAAGATTTTCATGACTTTTTAAAATCTGAATTAGGATCAAGATTGACTGAAAAAGCAATAGAACCAGCTCATTTAAAAGTGATTAAGGAGTTTGAGTTAATAGATTTTGATCCTAATACAGATGCTGGGAACTTTAGATGGTATACAAAAGGAATAATTATGAAAAATCTTATAAAAAACTATATTGAAGATAGATTAATTGATTATGGGGCGATTCTTATTGATACTCCCGTGATGTATACTGTCAAAAATAAAAAATTAACCGCTCAAACTGCTAGGTTTCCAGCAAGGAGCTATTGGGTTGAATCTGGAAGTGACAGATATCTCCTAAGATATGCTAGTGATTTCCTACTTTTCGACTTATTCTCTCAAATGAATTTAAAACCACATTATTTTCCTTTAAGAGCATATGAATATGAGCAATATGCATTTAGACGAGAATTAGAAGGAGAATTAAGTGGTTTAAGAAGATTACGCGCTTTTACAATGCCAGATATGCATACTATGTGTAAAGACATTAATTCTTCTATTGATGAATTCAAAAAGCAATACGATTTAATTAAAAGATTGGAAATTGATTTAGGAATAAAAACATATGTTATATTTAGAGCTACCCAGGAATTTTATAAGGAAAATAAAGAATGGATCATTGATTTAATCAAATCAGAAAAAGATCCCGCACTTTTAGAACTATGGGAAGATAGATACTATTATTATATCCTTAAATTTGAAAGAAATGTTCTTTCAGCACAAGGTAAAAGCGCTACATTAGCAACTAATCAAATAGATGTAGAGAGCTCTTTAGAATTTATGACTGATAATGATGGAATAAAAAGACAGAAATATAATATATCCTTTATAGACTCTGATGGTCAACCAAAACATCCAATAATTCTTCATAATTCTCCAACTGGTGCTATAGAGAGAGTATTATGGGGATTAATTGAATCAGCTATTCGAAATAAAGATAAACTTATACCAGGATTCAAAACTTGGATATCTCCAATCCAAGTCCGAATTATTACCGTGAGTGAAGAACAAAACGAATATGGGGAGAAATTACTTAATATCATTAATGGCGAAGATTTTAGAGCAGATTTTGATGATCGAGAGGAAACTATAGGAAAGAAAATTAGACAATCTGAAATTGAGTGGATTCCATATACAATAATTATTGGAAAAAAAGAACAACAGAACCAAACTATTTCTATCAGAAAAAGACTTATTGGTGAACCATTTGGTCCAAAAAAACAAACCTCCGAACAACTAAATGATATTAAGTTGGATAAACTATTAGAATTGCTAGAGGATGATACTAGAAATTTTCCAAAGTATAAATTACCAATACCATTTAGGAAATTTAGTACTAGAATTTATTTCCGTAAATAAAAACTTATTTTGTTTATAATGACAATTAAAGCTATTGTATTTGATTTAGGAGGTGTAGTAGTCGATTTAGATTTTTCTAATTTTTATAACAAAATAATCACTCAGTCACCATTAAATAAACCTCAAACACCAATTATGTTGGAATTTTTTAGACAATCAGACATTTATCATCAAGGAAACATGTCTGATGATGAATTTTATCAACTGGCATGTGAACTCCTTCAAGTTTGTATGTTAAGTCAATCTGAGTTTTTTAATGCATTTAATTCTATTATTTCTGGTTTTAATCCAGAAGTAGTAGAAATTATTAAAAAAATTAGAGAAAAGAATCGATATAAACTTTTAGCTTTATCGAATGTAAATGCTAGTCATTGGGCGTATGTTTTAAATAAAAAATGGGAATTTATAAAATATTTTGATGAACTAATTCTTTCTCATGAAATTCATTTAGTTAAACCCGATCCTAGGATATTTAATTATACAATTAAAAAGGCTGGTTTTAAACCAAAACAGATTGTTTTTATTGACGATGGTATAAATAATGTACGTTCAGCAATGGGTTTAGGAATTATAGGCATTAAATTTACAAATGAAAATGATCTAATTGAAGAATTAAAGAATTTGGGAGTTTTATAAAAAAGTAATTTTAAATTTTTTATAATTCACTTATATCTTCAAGACAAGCTTTTGCTATTTTCTCAAATGCTAATTCTACATTTTCCCCTGTTTTAGCTGATGTCTCCAAATATTCGCAATTTAACCTCTTAGCTAAATCTTCTGCTTCTAATCGATCAACCTCTCTTTCTAAATCAACCTTGTTTCCTATGAGGACCATAGGTATTGCCCTCTTTACTGTTTTTTTTATAGAACTAATCCATCCTGGAATTTTTAGAAGTGTTTGACTAGACGATAAATCAAAAACACCCAGTGCTGCATTACTCCCTTTAAAATAAATAGTGCGTAACTTATGGAATTGTGGTTGTCCTCCTATATCCCAGAGAAGAAGACGGACGGATTTTCCTTCAAGATCTACGTCTTTGATTAAAAAATTGCTTCCAATAGTTTTTTTTAAATCATCAGCAAAATAATCTTTTATATATCGTAATAATAGAGAAGTTTTACCCACTCCACCTGGACCGAAGAGAGTTATCTTAAATTTAAATTGAGAATTTGGATTCATTTTTATTTTCCTCGTAAGAAATAAACAATTAGTGTCTCTATATAAAAATAAATATATTATTTATTATATGAATTTAATCAACTTAAACATATTATAATATTAATTAATTCATTGCTTATTATTTCATATTATCATTTAAAGATATTTATATGTTTATAAAAAAGCTTAATTATTTTTAAAAATCCTCTTGATGAAATACTGTTTAATAGTTTTTCTTTGTTTTTCCACTACTTCCAACTTTGCTCATTATCCATTCAGGAGTTCCTACACCATCAAAAAATTTCAACCAAATATACATTAGTAGTCCTAGAAACCCACAATATGCAACATAAAGAATAGGCATAAAAATTATTGAGAATTGCCCTAAATACAATGGAAGAAATAAATATTGAATTAAAAACATTGAAAGACTTGTTTTTCCGTAGAAGATCACTAATTTTGAAACATCATTGATTTTTTTTTTTATATCAATTAAATAAAAACATAATGCTACAAATAAAAACCCAATTCCTAGATTATAAAACATATTATGTGCCGTACATCTTATCATGAAAAGTGGCATTCCTGGAAACTGATAATAATCCTGTTGATTTGCAATTCTTAATAGGTCTATATGTAAATATTCTGATTTTATTATGGTGCCTGGTGAGATAGTATCCGCTGGAACCTGTAATGCCCACCCAGCTTCCCATATGTCAAATCTTACACCTCTCGGAGCAAATGCAAATATTCCTACGAATACTAAGATAAATCCATAAATCAGAAATTTTTTAACTAGATCATAATATGCTTTACTAGTTCCTTGAACCATTGCATCATATAAATACTCACCAAAAATCGTACATATGAAGCATACTGCTACGTATGGTAAAATTGGCACTTGAGGGAGAGGTGAGACTATAATAAAATGTAGAAAACTTAATATTAAGCGAAAAAAAGGAAAGACATTTTCTGCGCTTTTTCCCACATAAAGAAAGTCTCTAAACCAAGGGGAAAAGTAAATAATTAATACTCCAAGTATAGCACGTATGTTTCTTTTTAATTTTAATACGTAATAAGAAATTATCTGTGAAAATCCAATAAACATTAATATATTCCACCCCCATAAATTTGTAGGGAAGGGAACTGTTTCCCCAGCAGTTTGTAAGGAGAGTGGATTGAAGAGTACTCCTATTATAATAATTACCATTCCTCTCATCAAGATTCCATTACGAATTACTTTTTCTGGTAATTTACCTTTTTTTCTTCTAACACTAAATACTACACTTAAAGCGGAAAGAAATACAAATAATGAAGGTCCCATAACATCCATAAATGCAAATACGAGTCCATAAATATACCTCCAGTCTTTATCAAACCAACTTAATGCCGAATGAGCTAATATTATCCAAACAATGGCAAATCCTTTAACAAAATCTATAGAAGCAATTCTTTTTGTGCTGTCAATTATGACATCATTAGTTAGATCATCTTCAATTGTTATAGACATTATAGATCATTCTATTAATTGTTTAAAATGATGAAAAATACAAGTTCCCAATTAAAATATTTATCAATTTTTATTGAAGATTTAAATCTTTTGTTCTTTTTTAATGACACTAAAAAAAAAAAGTAAATTTATTCTATAGTTTTAACCATTTCTTCCTTTCTAATATTGATTTTATCTGATATTTTTTTAAATTGGACTTTCTGATAAGTGTCTTTATTTTTTAGGGTCTTTATGTGAAATTTTTCGAATATTTCTTGATTTGGTTAAGATAATAAACAACTAAGGAATAGTATATTAGAATTATCAAAATTAATCCACCTAGGTTTAAAGGAAAAATTTCATAGGTTAAATAAAATATAATCCAGAATATAACTATTAAAAAACCAATTAAATAATAAACTGTTTTAATAAAGATATTCTGCTTAAAATCTCTCTCTATTAATATAAATAAAATTAATAATGGTGCTAAAACAATTATATGATGAGGCCATGAATCAAAATAGACTAATATCATGATAGTAATACTCGCAAAATACCCATAAATTAACTTTTCTTGCGAAGCTTCAGAAATAATATACATAATAAATATAGGCATATAAAAAAGTAATGTAATTAG
The DNA here is from genome assembly GCA_048937405.1 of Promethearchaeota archaeon. GTDB lineage: Archaea > Asgardarchaeota > Lokiarchaeia > Sigyniarchaeales > SOKP01 > Loki-b32. The sequence goes on along the minus strand of JBHLNF010000002.1, from coordinate 373,038 downwards.
AATGAAAACTATGAAAGAATTGACGTTAATTTCAATAAGTTGAAAAATAATTAATATAATCCTTGTTAGACTATATGAAGGGTTGATCTTTAAATCTCCTCCAACAATATATGTAAAATCCCCCGTGAGATTAACTTCAATGAATCCTTTAATCATTTCAGGATAGATTAGGAAAAATAATCCTGAGAAGATACTTGGCAAAAATATTCCAAATAATCTTATAATCGTTCTTTTAAATTGAAAGTAAAATTTATTAGTTTGTCTATTAAAATTTAAGAGAAATATAAAAGGTATAAGCAAAATCAGGGAGGGCTTGAAAGAGATCCCTAAACCTAAAAAAAAACCACCAAATAGGTCATATTTTGAAGTATTTTTTAAAAAGAAGAAGAGTGAAATAAGAATGAAAAACGAGACTACACTATTTATCTGCCCTAAGAAATAATTCATAAATTGCGGAAGTATTATTAAAAAAAAGGCAGAGTAATGAAGTATCGATTCATTATCTGGATCTTGAAAAATATCTTTGAATCTATCCAATTTATAATTTATATTCATGCTTTTACCTGAGTTCTTTATAATTTGAATTATCTTAAACATTAAAAAGATAATAAAAAAATTTAATGTAAAATTACATATTTGGTAAAAAAAAAATCCCCATTTTAGCCCCATCAATGAAAAAGGAGTAAAATAATAAGCAGAAATTGGTAGATATCTAAAGGGAAAGAGATATAATAATGAATTATACAAATCTGAGGGATTTTCTAGAATGATTAAACCAGCATTATAGAAAGTTAAATAATCTGAATTCTTACTACTTATCAAAGGACTGTCTAAATAAAAGAAGAATATAAATGTTATTATTATATAAACAGCATTAATTAAAACAGCAAAAATAAATAAAATTTGTGTTTTATTCATTTATTATCTTCAAATTAAGTCAATAATTTATGAAAATATTATTAATAATTAGGTCTTTAATAATAATTTTAGATTAAAAAATCTTAAGAATTATTTTTATTACTATCATCTTTTGATAGTTTTTTCATGAAATCTTCCATCTTTTTAACCCTTTCTTTTATAAGTCTGTTATATACTTTTTTGCTTGTTTTCTTGACAGCTTCACCAGATTTTTGACCAATCCTACCAATTTGTATCATTAACCACTCAGGGGAACCTACGCCATTAGCATATTCCATCCATATGTACATAAAAATACCAAGAAATCCAATATATGATAAGCTTACTATCAAGAAAATAACAACACTATATTGATTGAAAAATAACGGGATAAATAAAAAGTGAATAAGAAATAAACTGAGTGATGTTTTTCCATAGTATATTAACATATTGGTGAAATTATTGGAATTTTTCTTAATATCGATATAATAGAAGAATATCGAAATAATTAATAATGCCATGCCTTGATTATAAAACATATTTGCACTTGTTCCCCTTATTAAAAAACTTGGCATTCCAGGAATTTCAAAAAAATCCTGTTTATTCGCAATCGCAAGTAAGTGTAATTGTGGATATTCTGATATTCCCCCAATTTCCTCCATTGATGTGGGTGTTTGTAAAAACCAACCAGGTTGCCAATCTGCAAAATTAAATCCGTTAGGATAATAAGAAAAAATCCCAATAAGTACAAATATTATTCCCCACACAAAAAATATCCGAAATAACCCGATATAAGCATCTGTTGTTCCTTTATTCATGGCTTCATATATGTATTCTCCAAAAATCGTTGAAATAAAGCAAATAGACACCCATGGCAAAAGTGTTAAATGTGGTGTTGGAGATGTAATAATATACCAAAATAAACTCAGTATTATGTTTCCATCTTCTTTTCCTATATAAAGTATAGCTCTTAACGCAGGAGATAAAAATATTATCAATAATCCAATTAAAATGCGTCTTGACTTTCTTAATTTCAAGATATAATATGAGAAAATTTGAGCAAATCCAATGAAAGTTATAATATTCCAACCATAAATGGCAACAGTTACAACTCCATCCTGAATAACAACGATATTAGTTATCATTCCTATAATTATCATTACAAGACCACGGGTAAAAATCCGATTTCTGATAATTTTGGGATGAACAATTCCTTCTTTTCTTTTTATACTAAAAATAACACTCAGAGCGGAAAGAAAAACAAATAAAGAGGGACCTAAAATGTCTAATAACGCAAACATTAATCCATACAAATAATCTGAATCCGGAGCAAGCCATCCTTGAGCAGTGTGAGCTAACATTACAAAAACAATCGCAAAACCCTTAAGAAAATCTATAGATGTTATTCGTTTAGGTGACGCATAATCTTTTAGGTCTTCTAGAGGTATCTCTTGTTTTAAATAATTGAATAATGGAGGGGATTCTGTTTCTATTTCCGTTAATGATTGGGAAGACATTTTATCTCAATCTTTTATTAATTGATTTCTTACCAAAAATCTAAGAAAAATTAATATTTTCAAAATTTATTTTAATATTATTCTTTCTGAATTTTTATAATTTTGTAATTTTCATGGTAAAATTTGGATGATTTTGGATGAACCTTAAAAAATATATAAATAGTTATATTTTAGGTATAATTGGTTCAATAATATTAATAATATCTGAATTCTTTTCATGGTTTTCTAATTATACTTTAATTGAAATTTATATAATTACCACATCTGTAAATATAGAAGATTCATTTTTATTTTTATTTCCATTAATGAGTGGAATTATATGCTTATTTGCAAGTCTTTTAGTGATTTATAAAATCGAGCTAAAAATAAAATCTGTTATTGTATATTTTGTTGGTTTAGGATTTCTAATAATTTTTTTTATTGATTATATCTCTCAAGAAATTGAATATTTTTATAGCGCAGGTATTGGTTTCTTTTTAGGAGTTATGGGTTTTCTCATTATTTTCTTTAATGTTTTAAATATACTTTTCACATTAGAAAAACATACGGAGGCTAATTAAGAATTTCCAATAGAGTTGATGAAATAGATAAAGAACCTAATGGACAGGATGCGGAATCACGTTATTATTATGCATTAGGTCATGAAATACGAAGAAAAATCATTACTATTATTGGTGATAATGAGTTTACATCTTTTACTCATCTTAAAAAGGTGCTTGGAGTGAGTACTGGTACAATTTATCATCATTTAGAAAGTTTATCAGAATTAATTCAACAAAAAAAAGATAAAAAATATTACTTGAAAGAATTAGGACAATATGCATATAATTCTCTAAAAGATAATATTGAATTAATTAAAACTCCAAATTCCTCTCATCAAAAATTAAAATCACCAATATTACGAAAATTTATGAAATTAACCTCTAAAAGATTTATCTGTTTTGGGAATGACGATAAACTTATCACAATTATATTATCTTTAGGTATATTGATAATAGGTTCAATTTTATGTGGATTAAATAACTTCTATTCATTCTCATTATTTTTTATTGATTTTGAACAATTAAATATAGATACTACGTTGAGAATATTAATAACCCTGAGTTTTTTCTTAAATTCAATTTTTTTTTTCATTATAATCGAAGGAATTGCACGAATCTTGTTTAAGAAAAAAGAGAATTCAATGAGATTTTTAATTTCTTTTCCATTCATACAATTTCCAATGATAATTTATCTTATAGCTCATCTAGGATTTAAATTCTTCGATCTTTTGAGTATTAGTATATTCAATCTTCTTGATAAAATATTACTAATTATTTTTCAAGTGTGGTCATTATGGTTATTATCATATAGCCTATGTATGAATAAAGAACTAAAAATTGAAACAAGTTTAATTTTTTCGCTATTACTTCATTATGGGTCTTTCACAATAATTCTTTTTTTACTGGTCTAATAACTCTTAAATTTAGACTTTCTAAAGACTCAAGAATTTTACCCATTCTAATTTTTGAAGAATTTGAATCTTTTGTTTTTGTTGCAATAAAACTTGAATAAAGATTTGAATTATCAAGTGCTATTGGAGGAGTAACAAATTCGGGGATTAGTTTTATTAATTTGGGCATTATATATTCATAGAACTCTTCTACACTTTGATGTTCATTAGAATAAAAATCAATTCGCGTAAAAATAGAATGATTTAGCAATTTTACTTCAGGAATTCTCAGAAGATTTAACCTTGAATTAAAAATTAACTCTGCGCAATTCAAATTAATTGCATTTCTAAGTCCTATATAAGATGTGGTTAATCTTGGATTAATTTCTATCATATTTAATAAACCATTATTCTGTTCTATGAAATCAATACCAAAATAGCCTTCAATTTTTAGATTACTTATCTTTCTTAAAATTGATGATAATTTCTCTATTAATTCTTCATAATTACTCAGCGGAGTATACCCTCCAAGATATTCCGGCATAAAATTCTTAAGATTAATATTTTGTGAATTTATACTCAAGATTTTTGGACTTTCTTCATTATTCGGTGCACCGATCAATGATGCACTTAAATTTTTCCCTTCAATGAATTCCTGAATTATATAACTCCTATTTTTGTCTATATGATTATTAATATTTGTTAAGAAATTGAAGATTTGAGATTCCTCTTCAAAATGAAATATATTTTCCGCACCTACACCATCATCAGGTTTGATTACAATCGAATTTTTAAATTCTTTAAATTTTTGAATTAAAAAATCTGCATTGAAGTAGTTTTTCTTCTTAAGTATCAAAAATGTTCTTGGTGTCAATATATCACTTTTTTTAAAAAACTGATAAGTTAGTAATTTTGATGTACCATGCATTATACCTTTTAGATTGGTACTCAATACTATTTTTTTACATTTTTTAACAATTTTCGTTAAATTATAAAGAGTCATTGATGTTTCAGGAGCGATGATAAAACTATAATTAGATTTATTTACCATCTCTTTGAAAAGTTTGATATATTCATCATTTTTTTCTACTATTTTAATAATATCAGCTTGTAAAAAACTTGATAAAAAGAAAATTCTATAATCTAAAATTGTATATACCTCAAAATCTAATGCTTTGAAATCTGCTATGATAGATCTTAACATCCCAAATCCTTCACAAAAAAGTGATATGGGAATCTTTTCTAAATTAAAACCACCTCCCGAAACAAATTCAAAGATAAAAATAATTTTTTTTCTCATTTTTAAAAAAATTCTTAATTTACAGAGTTCTCTAAAATATACATTCATAAAAACATTTTGATAGATTAGTTTTAAAATGATGATAAAAATATCTTAATTAACTCAAATTTAAGAAAAAAAGGGAAAGATCTGATTTTATTAAAAAATTTTTACATTTCCATCAAAAGATTTTAAAGGAAATATTAAATATTGTTATATAACTTGAATCTATAAAAAAATGCTGATTTTTACATGTTTTTTGACGAAGAAACAATGAGAAGGATAAGATATTTACACTTCTCTATAAAAAAAATTGAAGTAGCTTTAGAGAAAGAAGAAGAACACTTCAGTTTAGATGATTTAAATCTTATAATGGAATATACAAAGATTTTGAATATAAACTATACAAATAGAAATCATCTAGAAATATTAAAAGAATTAGAATTAACTCCAAATTTTTATGATCCTCAAGCCAAGAAGGAGATAGAAGTTCAAGACATTATGTTTGAATGTGGTCGAGTCTTATGGGTCATGGCTAAAGCTTATTCTGAATTATCTGATCTATATGAAGAGGAAGAGGAATGGGAAAATGCAATTATTGCTATGACGGAAAGTAGTAAGATTTATAAAAGTGCCGCTTATTTTATTGTTGCTGCTATAAATCAAGACGATTTGGGGATAACTCTAAATCCAGAGAATTTAGAGTTGAACTCAGAAGATTCGAGAACTATTGCTCAAAGTATTGCTGCTTTACGAGAGGAGAATAACAATAATCTTTATTTTTCTTCAAAATTGTATGCTGGTTTGAGTCTTTTATCAAAAAGATTATTTTATCTTAAAAAACATGACGAGAAAAAGAAACAACAAATAAGAGCACAATTTCATTATGATATGGGAAAAGCTTGTTCTCTTAAAGCACGTGCCTCTGTAGAATCTTCAATAACATCAATTAATCATGACAAAATTACAAAATTACAGCAAAAAGCTAAATGGTATTTTTTAAAAGCACGAGATATTTGGGAAGATATGCTTAGTACTCTTTCAGTTTCGAATGATGAAAAAACTAATATTGAAATGAATTTATCGATAGTAAAGGAAAATTTAAGTGAAAATAATGCTGATCAATTAGAATATGAAGATATAAAAAAGATTCAAGACCCAGAACCAATTATCATCATTCCAGAAAATCTTGCTCCTTTTGTTCCAAAAAGTATAATATACTTAACTAAATTTGTACCAAAAGATCTTAATATTAAACGATTTAAATCATATCAGAAGAAGAAATTAGAAGAAAAGATTCCCTACAGCAAAAAGGAAAGATTAATTGATAAGAAAGCGGGTGTTGTAAGAACTATCAATGAATTAAAACTTTTAAAGGATAATAATGATATCGAGATCGAAAAATTTGCTGCTCTTATGGAAAAATATTCAGTAAAACTAAAAATGATTGACTCTGCAATACAAAAATTAGCAAAAAAATCATAAATTTCTTTTACAAAAACTAAAATATTTCTCCAGTTAAAAATTTGGTTTCTTTTCCAAATATTTTTTACGGTTTGCTTCTAATTCAAAATCCGTTTTAACTTCTTCTACAAACAATAAATCATATACTTCCTTAAAAACTAGACCAATTAATATTATTTCTACAAGAAATATAAGAAAGATTAGAGTATATCCAAGGCTATATAAGTCTCTTAAAAAAAGAGATGAAAATAAAAAAGGATGGATAATATAAATCAAGGTTATGATTCCTATCTTTTTTGCAAATTTTATTATGTTTTTATTCTCTAATTTGAATACTTTTTCTAATCTTGTAGCATTCAATAAATAATAGAACGTAATTATAATATTTATTAAACATAAAATAACAATGCAATTTCTTTCTTGAACACCCAATCCGATATAAGATTCTAAGACAAAATAATCTATTAAGAGAGTGAAGGAAAAAAAAAATAACAATAATGCAAGGCTAGTTAATCCATCCTTAAAGTCTTTTAAATCCATTTAACAAAATCATATATTTAGTTTTAATTTTATAAATTTCCCGAATTAGATTTTCTTATTGGTATTAAAATTGTTGTAAAAATTACACTTTTTATTCTAAGTAAACTTTTTCTAGTTATGTCTGAACAAACTTCAATTCTTTTATATATTAAAAATATGTTAGCAGATTTAATTTATATCAATGGAATTATTGCTACAGAACTTATAAAAGTTACAGAAAATACTGCTGCTATCCGACGAGGAGAACATTTACTAGAAAAATCAAGTTGTTTGGAAGAACATCAAGATTTAAATCACAGAATTATAGATATTCTTAAAAAATATCAAAGAAAACCTGAAGATATTGTAGGATTAGAAAAACATGTTTTAAAGCATTTAGAATAAACAAAAAATTTGCGAAAATATGACAAATAATTTTGAAGAATATGTAGAAAAACTTCAAAAGAGAATTAAAAAGGAAGCTATTATAGAACATAATGAAAAAATTGTGAATTTGTTTTATAATCCAAAAAATTGGGGAAAACTTCCAGAAAAAGATATCACTGTCTTCGAGGAAAGAAGAGGAGGTCCAAAAAAGTACCTATTAGGTTTGTATTTAAAAATAGAAAACAAGAACATAATTGAAGCTAATTTTATAACAGATGGATGTGGTGTAATGGTTGCAACTGGAAGTCAACTTACAATTTTAATTAAGAATAAATCTATTGATTTTGCTGAAAATTTGAAAGCAGAAGACATCAATGATGCACTATTGGGGTTACCAAAAGAAGAACAATATTGTACTTATTTTGCCATAGACATACTTAAAGATTTAATCAAAAAATATAAACTAAAAGAATTAAAAGAAATATAAAATGATAGATATAATAATCGAAGATATTGAAATTCCTACAGAACCAGATGATATAATACTAAAAGGGTCAATATATTATTCGGCTAAAACCAATCCTAAAGCACCCTTTATAATAATTTTACCAGGATTTCAAGAAGATAGAGAAAGTAGTTTTGTAAAATTCTTTTCCAGGAAATTTGCCGAAAATGGTTATTATGTTTTATCGTATGATTATAGAGCTCATGGTGAAACAAAAACTAATCATAGATCAAAATGGAATATTATATTTCCATTAATATTTTCAGATATTCATATAGTTTTAGATTGGATACTTGAACATCAATCAGAAAGACTGTTAAATGATAAGATTGCTCTTGTCGGAAGAAGTTTAGGAGGAGGAATAGTATTATCTCATGGTTTTATTGATGATAGAGCCAAAATCTTAATTGCTCTTGCTCCCAGATATGATTATCATACAACTCAAGTTAAATTTCAAGAAGAAGCTATTAGAAAATTTAGTCCGCATAATTTTTTACGAAAACATCAAAATAACCATGATAGAATACTCATTGCACATTGTAAAGATGATAATAGAGTTCCATTTCATAATCTAATACAAATACAAGAACTTCTTGAATTAAATGAAAATAATGTAATTAAATTTGATAATGGTGGACATTCATTTAAAGGACGTAGAGAAGAAATTTTTAAATATTTTCTCGAATTCTTAAAAAAGTTATAAGAAAGAAAATTAAAATTTGAATTTCTATGATTTATAATCAAGAGGTTGAAAAAGAATGAAAAGAATATTAATAGCAGGACCTGCTTCACAAATTCTTGGAGTAAAAATTGCTAAAGAATTGGATATTGAGGCGATAAACACAGAGATTAAAAGATTTCCGGATGGAGAAAATTATTTAAGAATAAATATTGAAGATGAAACAATAATTTCTGAAAAAGAAGTAATTATTGTACAAACAACGGGGCCAAGCGCTAGTTCAGATCAAAATGCTAGATTATTAGAACTCTTCATGATGATTGACTCCGTTAAGCGTATGGGAGCAAAAAAAATCATCGTTGTTGTACCCTATCTAGCTTACGCTCGTCAAGATAAAATATTTAGACCAGGAGAAAGTCAATTTGGTAATGTAATTTTTCGCTTTATAAATACTTTAGGAATAGACGAATTTTATGTTGTAGATATCCATTCTACTTTAATAATGGAAGAATGTGCATGTAAAGTTATAAATATTGATTCTATGAAATTATTAGCGGATTCTATTAAAGCAAAAGGAGCTAAAGATATTGTGGTTGTATCCCCTGATAAAGGAGCTATTGAAAGATCTACCGCATTTGCTAAACACTTCGGAGAAAATACTCCAGTAGAGATATTAGAAAAAAAAAGAAATGTCAAAACAGGAGAAATAGAAATGAGTGGTGTATTAAACCTAAAAGAAAAAGATGTGGTTATTGCCGATGATATTATTGCTACAGGAGGTACAATGGCAACAGCAATAAAAATTGCAAATGAGAGTGGAGCAAGAACAATTTTTGCAGTTGCTACCCACACACTATTATTAGACCAAGCTAGATTTAGGATTTTAAATGCTGGAGTCGATGAAATAATTGGTACTGACTCAATTGATAATGAAGCTAGTAAGGCGTCATTAGCAAAAATAATAGCGGATTACTTAAAATAATAATTTTAAAAGATTAGTAGTTATTAATTATTTCTATAATTATTTTTCTTGAATTTTTCTTTAGAGCATCAATAGTAGAATTATTTAAAATGGTGTAATTGGCTTTTTCCAAAACTTCCTCCTGCCCAAATTCTCTTTCTCTTTTGTCTCTCTCTTTTAATTCTTCAATATGTTTTGGATCATCACTTCGACCTCGCTCAAATAGACGATTGATTCTTTTTTGTTCATCAGTAATAATAGCTACAATCGGAAATTTCCAAAATTCTCTAAATACATTAACTTCATAGAAGGATCTTACTCCATCGACAAAAACAACTTCGGTATCCAAGTTTTTAATTAATTCCACACATTTCTCAGCTATTATTGCAGGGCCCCCTTTTTCGCGCAATTCCTTCGCTATCTCCCCAATGATAAATCCAGAGGGTTCCAAATGCATTTTTCTCGCTTCATTCCGAACAACATCTCCCATTGATACAACAATACCTAAATCTTCTATTGCTTTTATGGCTGTTGTTTTTCCTGATCCTGGAAGTCCGCAAATTGCAATTACTTTCATATTTAATGGAGAATTTTGTTGAATATAATTTTTATATTTAGATTTTATTTAAATTCTATATAGAATAAGACTTAAAAATTTTAAAGTATATCAAATCAAAAGTAAAATTTTCATTATTTATGCCAAAAAGTAAAAAAATTGATCCGGTTAAGACACCAGTGCTACTAACTCTTAAAGCATATGAGAGAATAGTGGGTTATGGAATTCGATATGCAAATGATGATCTAAACTCTGAAAAATGGCGAGAAGTTTATGGCATTCTAATTGGTTCGATCAATAATAACTCTGAGGTCATTGTAAAAGACGCAATCCCAATGGTGGTTGGAGATAGAGCAGGTGTGAAATATGAAAATAAGCAATATGTTGATATGGCTCAAATTGATGCATCTGTCTTTGAAAGATCGATCCAAGATGATAAAACTGATTTTATTATAGGATGGTTCCACACACATCCTGGCTTTGGTTTTTTCTACAGTCCTATCGATTGTATGACACAACTTGGATACCAAATCCCTAATCCTTATGCTGTGGGGCTAATATTTGACCATCGTGAAAAGAAATCTGAATCCCATTTTTTAGGAATTGCGGGATTAAGATTAAAAGATCCAGAATTAGGGATTTCTTCTACTTATGACCTAATAGAATTAAAATATGAGTTAGAAAAAGAGGAAATGGTAGAAAAAGTTGAAAAAGTAATTAAAAATATTAATAAAAATATGGAAAAAGCATTAAAAGAGATAGAATATGTTGAGGAAGTACTTCGTAAAAAAGCTTTAGCGCAATTACAGAGAAATTATGGGCTGATAATGGTACCTAAAGAAGATATAGTTATTACTGATAATAAAGAATTAGCTGAAGATGATGAAAAATATCTTTATGAATGGGATCCAGACTTTTTTAAAAAGACATATCGTATTCCAAAATTTAGAGAAAAAATTGAAAATGCTATAGTTACTGCTTATGATGAATTAGATAAGCTAAGTGAAGAAAATAATAATGAAGTATATGAAAAGAAAAGAGAAAAACTAAAAAAGAAAATTCAAAATATGCTAAAAACACCAAACGAATGGTATGACAAATTAATTAATGATCTTTCTAAAAGAATCGAAACTATTTTCCCTTATTATTCTTATTTGGATACTGATGAAAGAAAAGTTATTGAGTATCTGGAAGAGAAAAGATCTGAATATTGTAAAATTTTAGATGAATTAAATGAACGTTCAGAATTGAATTTGAGTATAGATTAATAAAAATATTTTATTCAGTATTTATCAAACTTTAAAAACATAAAAAAATATAATCAATTTAAGAACTATAGTAAAGTTTTATTTTGATACTATATTATTAAGAATTAAACTGAGCTTCTTTTTAATAAAGTAAAAAATTTCTATTGCAAATGAGATTTTCATGGTCAATGAAACTAAAATTATTATAAGAAACAGAAATGATAAAGATAAGTCAATTAAAGACGCAATCTTTGCATTTTCAGGAGGTAGTAAATCGTTATTGATAAAAGGTGAAGGTCAAGAAATCAGTACAGCAGTAGAAGTGGCTGAAATTTTAAAAAGTCGAATGTATCCTAGAATAGAAATTGCAAATGTTTCTTTAGGAAGTCGCCCCTATATTGATAATAGACAACGGGGATACTACAGTAAAAATAATAAGGGTAACAATAAAAAAAAAGATATTATTTCCAATATTGAAATTACGCTTCAAACAAAATCAACAACATAAGTCATGAAAGCTAAATTTAACCATTTGGGTCCTTTGTTGAATGAAACTCGAACTACAGCGGTTTGTGAAATCTGTAATAATTTCATATATAAGCAAATTTATTATGATGAGCGATCGGCTAAAAAAGAAAAGACCATTTTTGTTTGCAAAAATTGCTTAGAAAACGGAAGTTAAGATTTGTTTCACATCACTTTATAGTCCTGTTCTTTATTAAGTCTTTTTTGGCTCCTCTTTTCAAGAAATTTGGTCCAATTAAAAGACATGATAAAAAACATAACAGTAATTGTGACTAGTAATAAAATAGCTTCAGTTATTATACTGGAATTATCATTTGATTGAATCCCCTGAGACATAAATCCAATTGCTACAAAAATGGGCCAGATACAATAAAATAAGGTAGTAAAATTCTTGCCCAACCATCCAGGAATAATGCATTTCCAAAAAGGATATTTAATCATACCTAATGGTAAAAACAAAATATCATCAGGGAGGGGTGTTAAAGCAAAAAAAAAAATGTATAGTGGAGTTCTTCTTTCATTTTTTAAAATTAATTTTCCAAATCCATTAACATTATTTAATAAATCTGAATTTCGTTCATCTGTGATTTTTTTTGCCCCATAACCAACAGCATAACCAGTGAATTCACCCAAAACACTACCTAATCCCCCTATTAGAGAAAGAGCAAGAATTTCCAGCCAAAATGGACCCGTTTGTAAAATTTGGTTAATACTTAACCCCATATCAACATATTTTAGAAATACAGAATTTGAGAGTGAAAATAATACAAACGGAAAAGGTACAGGAAATCCAATCGATGCTGATCCTAAAAAGCAAATTCCAAAAGAAATCAATAGAGCCCAAAAAAAATTAGATCCCTGAGTGATTCCTATTAGATTTTGTCTTGAAGTTATAACCAAATTTTGAAAATCAGGAACAAAAAGAAAAAGAAATATGTAAATAATAACTATTAAATAAATTATTGCAAAAACAATCGTTAAATTTTTCGAAATTGCCATATTCCTACTATTTTTTAACTATTTTTGTATTTAATCCATTTCTCGCTTGCAACAATATTTCAAGGTTAGCTGTAACCTTCCCAATTTTATTTACTTTATTTGGTATTTCTTGATCTTCCAATGAAATTATAAATTCGTCTGTTTTAGGATTATATATAATATCACCTTTTTCTACTATTTCTGTTGATTTTGAATTAGCTCCTTTAAATATTTCTATTCCTGGTAAGGTCCAATATTTCTTTGAACCAAAACTAAATCTCCCTCTTAGCACAAAGGGTAATTTATCAATAACCGCATCTGCTGTAAGAGGTGCCATATGACGAATAATATCCGCTTCAATAATACCTATACCAAATAAATTGATCTTTATAGCTACAGACATATTTTATAAATAATGTAATTTCTGATATTTATATTATATTAATCTATTTCTTAAATCTATACAATTTTTGTCAAAAAATCCAAAGATCTGATTATTTGTCTTAATAACAAAATTTAAATAGTCAAATTGTTATATGTTTATCTGGACAATAGGTATATTTTGCATTGGATAAAGAAACTAAATTACGGTTCTTACACCGATTAATTTCTGGTATATTTTTTTTTTTAGACTCTGATGAGAAATTAAATTCTGTAAAAGCTTTAAAAAATTAATTCATTATAATCACCTGTTCCTGTAGTGCTATAAACATTGAGTAATATCCAGATGATTTCTGATCCAGCACTTTGGGGCATTATTTTATGGTACTATTCGTTATTGCGATTTTGGTATATGATCAAATGAGAAAAACAGAATTCTTGTTGAATATTTGTTAGATTTAGTTGATACAAGAGACTTTTAAGCATAATACCAATAAATCGAAACAAAGAATAAATAATTTAATAGGAGCTTTGATTACTAAATTGCTTCAATGGAGGATTATTGGTTATTTCCACTGAATCAATTATTCATTGAATAATCGGAGCACCTATTGTCCTCTTCTTTTTTTAATAGTTTCAAATCATATTTAGTATCAATATCAAAATAAGGATATTTGTTCTCAACTTTATATGCATTAACTCTCTTTTTGTTTGATATTAAATAATTCAATGCTTCCCATACAGTAGTGATTGGAAGATCTTTCTTTAAATTTAAGATTTCATTTATAGTTTCGTAATTTAAGTAAAAAACAGGGATTGTTTCCTTTAATTCCGCTTGTAAATGACTACTTCTTATTTTTATTTGAGAAATCCTTTTTAATATAATTTCTGAACCCTCAATGTCAAGTTCAGCATTAGAGATTATCTTTTTTTTAGGTTGAATTTCTCTTAATCTCTTTAAAGTTGTAGTTTGATAAAAAACAAATGGATATTTATGAAGTAAATTTGTATTTTCTGAAATTATACTCAAAATTGACTTTAATAAATTAAAATCAAAAATAGTATCTCCAGGAATTAATAAATAACTGTTTTTTTCGTTGTAAACTGTTTTATTCTTAGTAATGGATAAAAAAGAAAATAATGGTCCAAATTTATATCGATTTTTAGAATCAATTACTATTAATTTATTTTGAAATGAAACATTATTTTTTGATAATTTTGAAATAAAATCCACGATAGTTGACCCTAAATGGCCAATGATAATTACAATTTGCTCAATTCCTAATTTTTCAAATTTAAAAATAGTATCTTGAAGTATACTTTTATGTCCTAAAATTTCCAGTTTTAATAAAGGTTTAGGATTTCTTTTCGTTACTTTTTTAAGCCTTTTTCCCTCTCCCGCACATAAAATAACAACACTTAGTTTTTCTTTAAGATTATTTTTTAGTTGTGACAATCTTGTTCCCTTCTAAATCCAAAATAATGGTATGCTCTTCTTGAGCTACAGGTTCTTTTAAAGCTTCAACTAAAATAGGATATTTACTTAAAATTTTTTTTCCTATAAAAAATTCAAGTGTTCTTTGAATTTTACTTTTTGGGATTATATTATTCTTTTCAATCCATCGTGGTGAAAAAGGAAGCTTTCCAAAACTATTTTCAACATTGTTCATATATCCTAAATGCTCATAAGACATGTTTTTCTTAACCTTCTTTAAAAAACGATATATATAAGCATGGTCCCCATTAACAACTCTTCCTGCTCCAGAAGTCGTGAAAGGCTCACAAGCATATGCATCTCCTAATTTGAGTTCCTGGTTATGAACTTTTTCTTCATAGTTTGGAATAAACGGACCAGCATGCAAATTGTATCGTTTTAATTCATGACCACCTAAATTTTTTATTGGTTTTAAACCTCGACTTGTAATTTTTCGCTCAATTACTTCACCTAGTTCATATAATTTAGTTCCAGGTCTAAATAATTCAATTGCTGCTTCAAGAGCTTCTTTTGCGGCTTCAATATAGTTCTGAAGTTTAGGATCTTCATCTATATTGATGGTGAATGCTGAATCTGCTATATACCCATTAAAATGTGCTCCGATATCGATTTTTAATAATCCTTTATCTGGGACTATTGTTTGATCATCAATTGGAGGACTGTAATGGGCTGCAATTTCATTTAATGACATATTAATGGGAAAAGAAAGATTACATCCAGTTTTGATTATTTCAGCTTCACATTTATTTGCAATTTCCAAAAAAGAGGTCCCAGGCTTAGTTATCTTCCTTGCCATCTTTTTAGCAGCAATTACACCTTTTCCCGCTTTTATATAATCTTGAATATAATTATTTTCAGTCATGATTTAAGAATTTTAAATTTAATAAATAGTTCAAGGTGTTAATCTATCTGGAGTTCGAGGATACATAACCGCTTCTCTAATATCATCTAGTCCACATATGATAGTAAGCCATCTATCTATACCTAATCCAAAACCAGCATGCGGAGGCATCCCATAATCAAATGCTTGTAAATGTGTTTTAAAAGATGCTGGATTGAGCCCTTGTTTTTCCAAAGCGTTAATAAGTTGTTGTTTATTATGAACTCTGGTTCCTCCAGACGTTAATTCTAGCATTCCTTTTTGCAAATCAAAAGATTCACTGTATTTTGGATTCTCTGAAGGCATAATATAAAATGGTTTTATCTCCATTGGCCAATGAGTAATATAATAATAACTTGTTAATTCCTGCCCCAATTTTCGGTATGCATCTGTAGAAATATCTTCACCAAATTCGATATCAATCTCAAATTTGGTGTTTAGTAACTCAATAATTTCTTCATATTTATATCTTGGAAATGGTATTTCTGGCACAATCGTCTTATCATCCATTTCTAAATATTCCAAAGCTGTCATTTGATTCTTTCGTATATCTCTAATAGCGTTATGAACTATTTCTTCCAATATTTTCAGAATATCTTCCATTTTGGAGAATGCCATTTCTACATCTAACGTAAAGATCTCACAAATATGTCTTCTGGTGCGACTTTTTTCAGCTCTAAAACAGTCACTTATTTCAAATACTCTCTCATATACTCCACTTAATTGTTCTTTGTATAATTGGGCAGATTGCGTAAGAAATGCCTCTTTGTCAAAATATATTATAGGAAACAATTCTGTACCTCCCTCTGTTGCAGATCCTATAATTTTGGGGGTTGCAATCTCAGTAAAATCTTTTTCAAACAAAAATGCTCGAATCGATCTAAGCATTTCTCCCCTAATCCTAAAAACAGCTTGATTTTTAAGGGATCTGAGATCTAATGCTCTATTGTTTAATCTGAGATCCAACTCAGAAACAGTTTCTCCAGTCATATCTATAGGGAGTTTCTCTGGTGTTGCATTTAATAGCTTAATTTCAGATGGTATTATTTCAATACCCCCTGGAGCTTCCTTAAATGCTTTTACAATTCCTTTTACCATCAAACAGTATTGATATCCGATTTTTGTATTTTCAAATAATTCATCAGAAACAACTCCCTTTTTTAAGGTTATTTGGCGTTCTCCATATTTATCTTGTAAAGAGATAAATTTTAATCCCCCGAGATTTCTATAATTTCTGACCCATCCTCCTAAAATAACTTCTTTATCTACCATATCTGAGGTAAGATCTTTAGTATAGTGTGTTTTTCTCCAATCTCCTAGTTTATCTAACATATCCTCGCAACATAATGTAATATATTATAAAAAAAATATAATTTTAAAAATAAAAATAATAATAAAATTTTTATCTTCTTATCTATAATTCATGATAGTTTTGAAATGGAAAGGAAAAAAAAGAGATTTAATGATTAAAAATCTAATATTGTTAATTTTTAATCATGAATGGTTAACTCGCTACATATTCAATTATGAATTGATGAATCACTTCATAATACCAAATTAATAAACCACCCACAGCAGTAGTCACTGGATTGACTTCTATATAATTTGTACCATTACTGTAAATAAATACTGATGAATCAATATGACGAAGTGGAGGAGTATATGTTGATGTTGAATAAGCATCGAAATTTTCATCTTCTACACCATCTTTCAAAAGATGTATCCAGTAAAAGCTACCACCAAAATGATTAGTCAATGCAATAGTGAGATGTATTCGATACCAACCAGATTGTAATAAGGTAACACGAGTATTATTATTTGAAACAGATATATATTCAGGATTAGTTAAATTATTATCTTGGAATTCTATAAGCCAATCCGTGGATGAATTATGGGGAGAATAATCCATATTTCTTGCAAGATCATCCCATATCCCTACAAACTTAGTTGTTATCGAATTATTAAAATCTGATTCCAGATTATTAATTTGTTCTTGTAAATCATCTACATCTGAATTAGTTGTATTTTGACCATTCCATATGAAAAATACAAATACGCCAACACCTACACATAAAATTATAGCTATTATGCCTAAGGCTGCTCCATTATTACCCATTATTTAACATTCCTTTTTTTTTGTTTTATTTTTTTAGATTTCTAATAAGAATTCTTTATAAGAACATATATATAAATTTATATCAAAAACTTTCAGATTAGGATATTAAGTAAAAAAAAGCTTTAATTACTAAAAATAGTGCTCCACTTCTTTATATATTATAGAATAATTTTAAAAAATTAAATTAACAATAAAATTTTTGCCTTCTTATCTATTATTCATGGTAGTTTTGAAATGGAATGGAAAAAAAAAGGAAGAAGATATTCTATTAGAAATGCAAAATACCAGTCCATTTCAAGTTCTTGATGTTTATTCATCTAGCAAATCTGAATTCAAATTAGATGATGAGTGGAAAAATCTGCTTATTTGGGGAAACAACAAATTAGTTATGAATTCACTGTTGAAATCATTTGGAAATAAAATTAATCTTATCTACATTGATCCTCCTTTTGCAACAGGAGGAGAATTTAATCTTAAAATTCAAATAGGAGAAGAAGGTAATTTTGTTGACAATGTCGCCTATAAAGATAAGTGGAAAGAGGGAATTACTTCATATCTATCCTTCTTATATGAAAGACTTTATGTAATGAAAAATTTGTTATCTGATAAAGGTTCTATATATTTACATTTAGATTGGCACATTTCACATTATGTTAAATTAATAATGGATGAAATTTTCGGAAGTGAGAATTTTCGGAATGAGATAATTTGGGCTTATCCAGCTGCCTCAGTTAAAACAAGACGATTTTTTATTAGATCCTATGATACTATTTTATTCTATTCCAAAAGTAATAATTATATTTTTAATGATAATCCTAAAATATATCAGGAATTTTCTGATCGTGTAAAGAATGCACTGAAAAAAGATGCCAAGGGTGTATTTTACTATAGAGGGGGGAGCCATAATGGAAAGAAGTTATCTAGAAAAGTATATATTGAAAATGAAGGAATTTTTCCTAGAGATGTATGGAATGATATTCCTTATGTTAGAGCAAATACTGTGGAATATCAAGGTTTTTCAACTCAAAAACCCGAACGTCTTTTAAGAAGAATTATTTTAGCCTCCTCAGACAAGGATGATCTTGTAGCTGATTTTTTCTGCGGTTCAGGAACAACTCTCACAGTAGCAGAAAAGCTTGGTAGAAGATGGATTGGATGTGATTTAAACAAGCACGCTATTCATATGATAAGAAAAAGAATCCTTAATTTGGCTAAAAGTAATAATATATTAGATTGGAAAAAGAGTTATAATAAAGATCCTAATTCCTTTAAAATTTTAAGTACCAAGAAAAAGGAAATAAGACAATTTATTCCTAGGGTATTATTAGATAAAGATGCCAAAGTCGAAGAAAATATAGAATTGAAAAAATATCCTGATGTCATCTACAAAATACATCAAATTGATAAACAAATCAAAGTGGAATTACTTGACTATAAAGTTCCTTACGAAGGTTTTATATCAGAAAAAATAAAAGAAAACATTGGATCTTATTCAGACTGGATTGACTTTTGGGCAATTGATTTTAATTATCAAAATGAAATTTTTAAAAATATGTGGTTTACTTATAGAACTCCAAAAAAAAGAAAAATTTCTTTAGTATCCAATATATATAATTATTCTGAACCTGGGAAATATGAAATCTCAGTCAAAATGATTGATATTTTTGGAATTGAAACTATAAAATCATCTATTATCAGTGTTATTTAATAATTTCTCTGATTAGCATTGTAGCATAACTTCCCTTTTGAAGAGAAAACTCAAACTTGACCTTTTTCTTTCCAGGATAAAGATCATCATCATCGAAATCTAATAATTTTAAACCAGTTGGTTTTATTGTTATAGGTCTAATTGAACCTTTAAATTCCAGTTCATGAATTATAGCATTAATAAAAATATTCTTGTTAATATTTTCTTGATTTAGAACTTTCTCGTAAAGTGATTTCATTAATGGGAACTCATCTAAATTCGTATTCGTACCAATGATAGGTAAAATTATTACAGCTCTATTCAAGCTTATTGCTTTATTTAAGTATTTATCATAATCATTACCATATATATATTTTACCTGTGTAATATTTCCATTGAAATCGTCTAAAATACTGATAACGTCCCCTTTTATTGGTTTAAATAAAGAAAAACCTTCTTCAATTCTTTTTGAAAGCATCCTGTTAAATAGATATGATTGAAAAGAACTAATTAAGAGCTTTTTCAAATCAGTTGAGAGTGTATTAACACTTCCTTCATAATCTTCAGGATTGTCAAGCAAATATTTAATCATTTTTTTCTCATAATTTAGATTATTAGGAAATTCTTTGAATGCTTTTTTTAGATTTCCTGTTTTTTCTAAATGTTTCCTCGCTTGTCTTGATTCTATAGATTCCGTTGAGTATGTTTTAGTGACTAATTCTTCAAATGTATTCTTGAATTTACCCTCTAAAAGAAAACGTCCAACAATGTGTGAGTTTGGTCTATAACTACCAAATCTTTGAAGCCCAAAATAGTTTGGAAAACCAAAATCAGTCAAGTAATTTACATAGTTCTCTAATTTGTTTTTTAAGTTCTTATTATTCTCTATATTTCGTAAAACAATTGTAAAATGATTGCCCCAATGACTTCCTACTTTAACAGGTTTTTTAGTAGGAGTAATATTTCTAATGAAAATATCTTGAATCTTTACTTTTTTTAATTTTTCCACAAAATCTCCTTTAATGGAAATTTTTTGAACTGAAATTGAAAATTTATCTTTTAATCCAGAATAACTAAAAAGATCATAAGGAACATTTAAATCTCTACTAATATTTCTTAATGCTTCAAATGTATCTTTATTTATTTTTACTAAGTTAAAGGTTGTATACTTGTCTTTCAATTCTTCGGAATATTTATGACTTTTAGAATCCTCTTTAAGGTCGAGGATTTTACCATAAGCACCAACTTCTTTTACAATAAAATCCTTATAGATTTTTTTATATTCTCCTCCTATAGAACTCATCTTTTGAGTTGCATATGCGTGAATTCCTACAAATTTCTCTACTTCTCTTTCATTATTTTCCTTAAAAGAATAAGAAGCTGCTTCTAACTCAGACACATTAGTAGCCTATAGTTTTACTATTATAATAATTTTAAATCTCCTGTTATTTTATCAATTTCTGTTGATAATACAGGACCAATACCAATCGCTGTTGTTGTTCCTGGAGCTAATTGAGTTAATCCCGCATCATTCACAATGAAATATGGTATCTTACTTGATTCAAGTTTGATTACAACGTCTTTAAATTGGTCCATATTTTGTATTTTTAAAACAACCTTTTTCTGACCAGAATTCTTCCAATTCTTCCAGGCAGGTTTATTTTTAATTCTCACCAGATCTGAAGCGGAAACACTCGCATGACACGATTGGGCACATTTTTTACCAGTCCCCATTTTAAGATCCGTTCTAACTAAAATTACTTGTTTATATTCTTCCACAGTAAATCTATCTATTAGTAAGAAATTTGACAATTAAACATTACTAATTATTGAAATTCAACTCGGGTAATATTTCCTGTTAATTCAAAAATAAGTTGTTCAAGTTCTTCTTGTGTAAATAAAAAATATTTTTTATCATCTTCCCAGAGTACAGCTCTAAATTGAATATCTCCGGTAGCCAGAAATATTTCATTTAACGATATTAATTTATAGGGATTAATTAATGCTTCTACTACTGGACGTGGTTTATTAGTTTTCTCTACTAAAATTATTTCATCTATCTCATATGTTTCTTTTATCCAATCTATTAGTTCTTGACTTATTATTAATTTATCTTTTTTCGCCACTACGAGAATTACAACATCTTCATAATCAATAGCTTTGTAAAAAGAAACATCTCTTAAAAAAGCAAACCGTTCATCTTCTTCCTCTAATTGCATAAGATCTCTTGCCAAATCTAACTCAAATTCTGTTATTTCTTCTGTATCAAGTCTAGCTTGACAGTTAGAACATAAAAAGCCAGATTTTATGCACGTCTTATCTGCTGGAAGAGCTTTCATTAATATTATACCAAAATTATTATCTAAACTTTATGTTAATTCTAATATATCTTTTTGATAAACTGTATTGCAATTGATCTTTATTAAAAATGGTTAATTAATATTGCGGTAAGAGTTCTTAAATTTATATTTAAAAGCAGTTCTTTGTAGACATTCGAACAATAAGCTGATTTATTGGCAACTAAATCCTAAAAAAAAATGAATTGTATTTATAAAAATAAGAAATTTATCTTTTTATATCTATAATAACTCTATATATTCTTGTCATCATTACAAAACAATACATAAACTCATATGAAATAAAAACCAGTTGTTGAGAAAATTAAATGAATTTCGTGAAAAAACACTTAATTACCCAAATTATCTTAATTTTTTTTTCTATCATTTTAATTACGGTAATTTTATATGTTATTATACCTCCTGCAGTTCTGAATTTTCCCTCAATTGAATTTATCAATTTTTTATCATACACATTCAATTTTAATTTTGAAATTGAAAAATATAATATCACATATTTAATTATTAAATCAAATTTTTCTGTTCAATTATCAAATGAATTATCTGGTTTTATATTTGTATTTTTTATTATATTTTTTTGTTTTTTTACTAAAATACATTGGAAAGAAGGATTACGCCTTTCAACAATTTTTATTCCTGTAAATTTTTTTTAAATTTATTGAGACTTATAGGACTTTATACCTTATCCTTTGATTTTGCATCATTATATTTCTATGATATTTTACTTGCAATTATTTATTATCTTCTTATTTTTACAATTTTCTTAACCTATCTTTTATTTAGATCCTCTTTTAACTTAACTCATTTATTTCAATTTCGGTTGTCATTAAAGAAGCCGAGAGAACTTTATCAAATGAATTTATCTATCTACAAAAAGAGAATTATCAAATCATTATCACTTATATATATAATAATATTTTCAGTATCTCTTTTTATTCCAATCTATGCTTTGATAAATAAAGATAACTCAACTAATTCTAATTATATTAATATTCATGATTCTTTTAAATCAATTAAATATACAAAAATAAATAACACATTGTATTTGATATGGATTACAAATAACAATATAAAGTTAGGAAGTTTTTTATATACAGATGAAATAATTGAAAGCCAAATTCTAATTGAAGAAATTTCTAATGTCCATTTTTCAGCTCCTTTTATAGAATATGATAAAAATTTAGAAACATTTTTCTGGACATGTATTTTAGAAAGCAATTATGATAAAATTTTAATAAATCAAACTGAAATCTCAACAAATTTTCAATTAAATTTAGTATCAGTACCTTCTTTATTTTTTAGATCAATTAATGAATATTATTTTACATTAGACAAAAATCAAGAACCGTTATTTATTTTCAGTCATGTAGATTTAAATAGTATTACAAATGAATCTTCTTCAAGAACCGAAATTGTTTTTTCATATAATTTATCTAATTCGTTACCTCTCATAAATAAAAGTTCAAATAATTTCAGGATATGTAGAAATAATTTAGATGAAATCTTTTTTCTTTTTAGAAGTAACAATACTTTTTACTATTCTTTAATTAAAGATAAGAACTTTAGTAATCCTCAAACTCTGAATAATATTATCAATATCTCTAATAATATTGAAAATTTGAATGTTTTTTGTGATTTTTCAAATAATTTTTATTTCTCTTGGTTAGAAAATCAAACAAAAATTTACATTACATCTAATAGGACAGGTATTTTTGAAACTCCAATATTATTGTTTAATTCAACTATTCCTATTTCTAATCCCATTATTAGATACTACAATTCTTCCAAAGGATATATGACTTTTTATGATGACGATTTAAATATCCATTTTTTTGAATTAAACAATTTCAGTATTGTACATAGTCAAATTTTTTCAAATAAGCCTTATGTTTTTCCAGACTTTGTAATTAATAATGAATCCTCGGTAACAATTTTTTGGCAAGAAATATTGAAGATGGAGTATTCAATTGAAAGTTCTGAGAATGATGTTGTTTTAATTAATTATTTAGGAAATGGGCTATACTCCGATTTAGTTCATATTGGTTAACTAAGTATTAATATAGAAATAAAAAGGTCATAAAGTTTTTTTAATTAAGGGAATTATCTGTTTAATAACAAGATTTTTTTAATCTCTTTTTCAATCAGAGATATCTCTTCAATCGTTTGTTTAAATTCTTCTTTAGGTATTTTATTCCGGTTAAGTACTGTCTTAGCAAGGCTTTTATACTTGGAGATTATTTCTGGATCAGCAAAATTGACCAGTTTTAAACAAAATGAATAGAGGTATGAATATGTCTCTGCATATTTAGAATAATCCAATGATTCTTTTATTTTATCCAAATAATACTTTAACCTTAAATTTCGATCTTTTATTTCATCTTTAAGAGATTTCGCTTCTGTTTGATATTCGATAAATTTCTCGTCATCTCGAAGTTTTTCTGAAATTTCGATTAAACTCTTCGAAAAGTTATATTTTTTGATAAAATTCTCTTCTTCAGCATATTTAGTCTCTAATTCCTTCCTTTCTTTTAGCAAATCCTCTCTTAGTTGATCAGACAGTCTCCCTTTTTGATCCCAAATTGATTTTAAAATTGTACTTTGATCAGCTGTTAAAGAGTACCCTTCATTTAATTTTTTATCTGATAGAACTAATTTGATTATTTTTGAATCAAACTTCTCCAGTTTTTCTGGTTTTCTATCCCAATTAATAAACAAATCTTTATAACTCAAAACAATTTCTGTCATTTCTGGGATTAATTTTTGAACTTCTTTTATATCTTCTTTATTAGTAATAATAACTAAATCTGATAATGTCTCCATGATTCGTGTAATTAAGACCAGATGTTCTCCTAATACAATTGTATTCAATGATTCAGTACTGCTATCAGTAAGTTCTGTAACGAATGTCTGTAAAGCCGAAAAAAATGAATCAAACATCTCTAATTTTTCATCACTTTGAAAATTTTTATTATACATAAGGTCCTTTGTATCGCTCTGAAAAATATAAAGTGCTTGAATCATCTTAAATTTACTTAATAATTATCCTATTAATTTTAACAATAAAATAATAGAAGAACAATTTATAATTATCTTTTTCAATAAATATTGTCTAATCAGGAGAAAGGACAGTTTTAATTAGATTTAGTTCAAGCAGATTTCATGTAGATTTACTAATACAGAATAATAAATTAATCCCAAGAGATTTGAGATTGAAACAGATAAAATAGTTGAACTTTTGAAAAGATATTCTATAATTCGATAATATCACAACTTATATCTCTTAATAACCTCTCTGCTGTCAATGGGTCCACCTTATATGTATAAAGAATTTTCTTAGTCCTTAATTTTAATTTTACTACATCTCTTAAACGCTTGACCCGACAATGAATCGCAAACTCAGAAAGCTCGCGAAACTCATCCTCATCAAATATTTCTCGTGGCACTGTTTATCAACTATTATTTCAAAACCTATAGTATGAATAGATCTATTATCTATAGAATTTTAATTTTATCATATTTTCCAACACCCTAAACAAAAATTTTATTTTGAATCATACCTTTTTCAAGATATTCTCATTAGTATTATTACTATGCTAAGTCTCGAAAAACAACTAAAAATATAAACTGAGAAAAAATGTCCCCCATTGATGACCCTGAAAAAAGACGTATTGCACGATACCATCTCCTCGAAAAAACTGTCTGTAGACGTTGTGGCGCTCTTAATCCTATAAAAGCAAAAAAATGCCGCAGATGTCATGGAAAAGATCTGCGCTTAAAGAGAAGAGAACTTACTAAATAAATCATTAGATTAGTTTTTTTTACTTCAAAATCTCAATTCACAGCTATACTATTCTTTCTTCTTTAACATATTATTGAATCTAAAAAATTATTAATTTTAAATTCAATATACAATAATATATCTTAAATCAATTGAAATGATTTAACAGAAAGACGAAAAATTTTGTTTGAGATGTCGAGATCTGAAATTTTTTTACGAAATATATTACTTATAGTCCCTTCTATTTATATTATAATTTTATTTATTATAATTCAATTTAGAGCTTCTAAGCTCAAACCAGTATTAAGTCTCGAACAGATTTTAATTCCAGCAAGTATCTTCGTAGTTTTTATGATATTAGCATATATATTTTTTAAAATATTACCTGATGGTTCTGTCCTTTTTAATGGTATATTCTTCTCCATAGCTATTATCCTTGCAGTTGGAAATACCGTTAAAAAACAAAAAAGAAGTCCTCCCATTGCCCATAATATAGCACAAATAGATCAAAAAATATCAGATAAAGCTAAATAGGAGTTATTTGGTAGTTTTAACCTCTATAAAAAAATTACAAATTTGCATTCTTTAACTTTTTCAATTTATAAATACTAATCTTCAAACTCGCAAATTTAACCCTTTTACATTTTAAATACCAAAAATCGTAAACTTTTTTAATTTTATGACTTAGAGATCTATATAAAGAAAATTGTATTTCAAAAAAATTTGTCTAAATTAAAATTATAAAATGTGATAAATAATGGCACAATTAGGCGGAACACCCGTATTAATTATGAAAGAAGGCACTGAACGACAACGCGGTAGAGATGCTATGCAAAATAACATTGCTGCCGCAATTGTCATCGCTGAAGCTGTGAGAACTTCTCTTGGACCTCGTGGTATGGACAAAATGCTCGTAGACCAATTTGGCGATGTCGTCATCACCAATGACGGCGCTACTATTTTAAAAGAAATTGATGTCCAACATCCTGCTGCTAAAATGATGGTAGAAGTCGCTAAAACTCAAGATTCTGAAGTTGGCGATGGAACCACTACTTCAGTTATACTCGCTGGAGAACTCCTTAAACGAGCAAAAAAGCTCATAGAACAAAAAATCCATCCTACTGTCATTACTGAAGGATTCAGAAAAGCTGCCGAAAAAGCAGTTGAAATACTCGATAGTATTTCCATAAAAAGTGGTATTGACGATGAAAAAGGTCTTAAAAACGCCGCTATGACCTGTATGTCCAGCAAGATTGTCTCTGAATCAAAAGAAAAACTCGCTCAAATCTGTATGGATGCGATTAAAGCTATTTCTGAAAAAACTGAGAATGGAAAATGGGTCGCTGACATCGAAAAAGTCCAAATTCAGAAAAAACAAGGCGATTCAATCGATGATACTAATCTCATTAAAGGAATTATCCTCGATAAAGAAGTTGTGAGCCCCGGAATGCCAAAAAGCGTTACCGATGCCAAAATCTTACTTCTACAAAGCGCCGTCGAAATTGAAAAAACTGAATTTGACTCCAAACTACAAATCAACAGCCCTGAACAAATTCAACAATTCCTCGATGAAGAAGAAAATATGCTCAGAAATATGGCTAAAAAAATTCAAAACTCTGGCGCAAAAGTTCTTATCTGCCAAAAAGGAATTGATGATATGGCTCAACATTTCCTCTCTAAAGCCGGTATCATGGCTGTACGAAGGGTTAAAAAATCCGATATCGAAAAACTCTCTAAAGCCACCGGTGGCACTATCTTTACAAACCTCGATGATATTGTCCCTGAAAAGCTCGGATGGGCAGGTCTTGTCGAAGAGCGGAAAATTATGAACGACTCTTGGATCTTTATTGAAGAATGTAAAGACCCAAAATCAGTTGTCATCCTTATCCGTGGCGGGACTGAACTCATCGTTGATGAAGTTGAAAGAGCCCTTCATGATGCTCTCTGTGTTGTTAGAGATGTGGTGGAAGATGAAAAACTTGTGGGCGGTGGTGGGGCTCCTGAAGTTGAAACCGCAATCCAACTCAGAAAGTATGCATCTTCCCTTGGCGGTCGTGAACAACTTGCTGTCGAAATCTTTGCGGATTCCCTTGATATCATTCCTAAAACTCTTGCTGAAAATGCTGGGCTCGACCAGATTGATACCCTCATGAAATTAAGAGCTGCACATCAGCAAGGGCAAAAATTCGCGGGACATGACCTCGATACTGGTGATGTGGTCAATGATATGTCATCCATAGGCGTTGTCGAACCAACTGTCGTAAAAGTACAAGCGATTAAAAGTTCGACAGAAGCTACCTCCATGATCTTACGCATCGATGATGTAATTGCCTCTGCTAAATCTGCAATGCCTCCAATGCCTCCTGGTGGGGGGATGGGAGGTATGCCTCCTGGAATGGGTGGGATGGGTGGTGGTATGGGCATGCCCCCGGGAATGTATTAGAAGTTTCAATTAATTTATTTTCTTTATTTTTTCTTTCTATTTTTCTATTAATTTTTCGGCTATATTTTGGTTTAATTCACATCCAACAATATCAATTCCGTTAATTGCCCATTTTAATTGTTCTTTTATTTTCTTGGAGGTAACCGATTTCTTTAATATGGTTAGATCAACCCTTACTTCCACAAGCAACTTGGTAATTTCATCAATGGTCATATAATTTGGTGGTTCTTTTTCCTTATCCTTTAATTGATTTTCTGTTATTATAGTTCAACTCCAACCTACAATCCACTATATCCTCTTCTTTCTCTTTTCATTGCTTTCCTACTTTAAGTTTCATATTAGTAAAGATAAGTTAAGAGCGAAACTAGTATGATGCAAATTCAGAAAATCCCAAAATAGCATCACAAGATGGACAAGACCACATGCGTACATTATGATTAACTGTGAGTTGTCTTTTATCTCCTTTAAAATCACCTAATTTAACTTTAATTTTTCCTTTCTTTGTCTCTTTCTTGTAAGAATGGAAAAAATCTTCTATAAGAAGTTCTTTACTACAAAATGGACACGTTCCCATAAAATAACTTAAGAGGAGCGGATTTAAATAATTTATCTAATGGTATCTCATTATTCGTATCTCTCATTATCATTCTGCCATATTTTCTTTCTATTTTTCTTTTAATTACTTAGGATAGTTTAAACTTTCTAAAGGGATTATACATAATCTTAAAATATGAGTAGACTGATACTAAGATTAAAACTTTAGGATGATGATACAGGTATGAATATGAGTAAAGGGGGAACATCAGAAAAGCAGACAATATGTATTTTTGGTGTTGGAGGTGTTGGAGGGTATTTTGGTGGAAAACTTGTCAGCAATAAAAAAAAGGAAAACGAGGTGTATTTTATTGCGCGGGTTTCAAGACGCATTGATTCTGTATAAGTTATTTTAAAATATATCTATAAGCCATTTAAACTCCTAAGAACCATTTTGAGGGTTAAGAATAAATATCTTGAGATATTGCTATAATTAATTCAATGAAAAAATTGTATGATTTTGTATGGAAGTTTTGATTAGAAACTTTAATACTTCTACAGGTAAATTTGATTTATTTCACGAAGAGATCATCGATTTGACTTCTGATGAGATTCATCAACTAATATTAAATTTACCTGATAAAACAGAGGTTACTATATATGTAATTACTAATAACCGTATCTTCTATAAATCAGGAGAATATTTATACTGGCGAAATAATATAGATAGGATTAGCAATAGGTTTAAGAAATTTCATTTAACTGAGATAACTGAAAATGATAAGAGTAGGAATATTTACTCTTCATTGAGATTTTTAAAAAGGATGCATTTAATTTCCTACATTGTAACTATCTATTTATATCTAGGTTTGCTCTCCTTACCTATAATTAATTTATTTATTATCATATTAAACGTTGAACAGATTATATCCACATTATCAATATTTATAATATTTATAATGCTAGCATTGTCCTCCTTATTCACTATTATATTGATAGGTAAAGCTATTAAAATGTATTATTTTAAGGAACACATTGATATAAAATTGGAATATTCTTCGATTGAAAATTTTTATTTTAGATATTGGGATCTCTCTCGCTTCATTATGCTTGATTTACAATTTTTTTTTCCTTTTCTTCTTGATATTTATTCTGTTTTTCCGTTAAGCAGTTATATTTATCATTATTGGCTGATTCTTATAATTTTTTCCCCTACTTACATAATGTACATATTAATCCCTAGTCTTTTAGCTTTCAAAATAAAAAAGGAGATTAGTGAAAGAAAGAAGATAATAAAAATTCTCCAAAGGCGGATACAATATGAATCGGGGTCAAAGCAAAACTTTTATCTTACTCTTTATTTGAAATTAAAAGACGAGAAATTAATAAAAATTGGATTATTGACAAAAATATCAGCAATTATCACTTTCCTCCCCATTTTTTTAACATAAAGGAGTTTAAAGATTGATTTTATAATTTACTTATGTCTTTTGAAGCAATTTTGCTTGTATTTTCAGGTTGAAGTAATTTTGTGTAAGATGCTTCAAAGTTAGTGAAAATTAATTATAATTTTTTCTTTTATATTTAATTTCAAGAGTATATTATTATTGAAATGTAAATTCAGCGTCTGAGTTCAATGAAAATTCCTTTGAAATAAATCAGAAAATTAGTAAATTTCTGCTATATGGAACAACCATCCATGATCAGTGGTTTTTCAAGGGGAGGGGGTGTTATCCAATTTGCTCACCCAACATCACTCCCTTCTATAAACTATTAAAAAAAAATTTTCTCCCTCTCGATGAAATCTAAGACTAATAATTAGAAATCCATACTATAACACCTAACACAATCAAGGGAGTAAAAAATCCAATAATAAATCCTAGACCCCCCTGATCAAAATAAATTGATCCAATGAAAAATCCAATTATCCCTGTCAAAAGACTGATCCCAAGGAATATAAGGAATTTCATCATTGATCTTCGAATAGCTTTTTTAATCTCCTTTCTCTTCCTTTCTTTCCGTCCCCGCATACTTTCTTTAAATTCCTTTTTTTGCTGCTTTTGCTTCTCTTTTATTTTTTTATCTATTATTTGCTGCTCTTCTAGGGTCCTTTCCATCTGATCTGCGAATTTTGAACCACATGTCAGACAGAAATCCCATCCTGGTTTTATATCCGCTCCACAATCAAGGCACTTTTCTTGCATAATATAAATCCTTCTTTTTCAACAAAAATTAAGATATGATAATATTTATAATCTTTGCCTCTAATTAGGAGACGATTAGTTGTCCTCCCAACCTTTTTAACTTTTGTCCCAATTTTCTGTGAAAATTGAATGGAAAGGAAAATTTAGAGTTAGAGTTCAATGAAAATTTAGTGGAATAATTTCTTAATCTTTTTTGCGTAACATTGCCCAAAATGTAAGATCTGTTCTGGTTATTATTCCGGTTTCAACAGTTTTAAAACCAAAATGTTGATAGAGCGGAACATTTTTTTCCTTATAAGTTTCTAAATAACAAGGTATATCTTGTTTGTCAATTTCCTCGAATTTCGATCTTAATAATAACCCCGCATAGCCACTTCCTTGATGATCTGGATCTACACCAATTGGATATAAATACCAGTTAAAAAAATCAGCGTATTGTTTATGACATCTGTATTCACACTGTTCTATAGGTTCATAGTTCTTAGAAAATTCCTCATCAAATACAGAGGGAAGTTCTTTACCATCTCTATAAGACATACGACATTTTTTTAATCTCTCTTCAGTCATTTCAGCATCCCAAAAAGGAAGCCAAACAGCTATACCCTCTAGATTTGGTGAGCTACCATATACTTCACCATAGATGATTCCATAACGAACTAAATATTCCATAAGTATTGGTACCTTTCTAATTCTTTCATCTTCATCAGGGAATAAATAAGTATGTATGGGGTAATCATGGAATGCTCGAGCAAGTGTTTTAGCAGCCGCTTTAGCTTGTCCCTCAGTTACACGATAAGGAACTTTTAATTTATTCATAATAGCTACTTTTACAGGTAGTAATTATAATAATCAGAGCATTTCTAAAAAACAATATCTTTTTAATAAATTTAGATATAACAAATCTTTAAAAATAAAATATCATTAAATCCCAATTTTCTGTGAAATTGGAATGGAAAGGTAAATTCAGCGTCTTAGCTCAATGAAAATTTCTTTGAAAATAACAAACCTTTATTCTCTATTGGGGTAAAAAAAGAGAATAATTTACTTGAAATAGTTTACTTTATAAATTTAAAACTTTTTTTCTTTTTCTTATAGCTTATAATAACAGCAACTCCAGTAAATACACCAAGGATCAATATTGGATAACCAGGTATAGTGAGGTTACTACCATCTACTCTCGTAGAAATAACCTTCACAGTTACATTTGTTGGACCCGTATAACTTGCTCCATTCGGTACATTATCCGTGTTGTCAATTACTAAAAAGTAAGCAATTTGTGGAGTTGTAGTATAAACAACGTCCATGAAAGTTATATCTAATTGACTTGCTCCGGCAAAATACGTAAAATTACTTCCAAAATCATATTTATAATAATTTTCATCATCCATAAACAAAACATCTATGGATCTTTCACTCGTTATGTCAATATCTAATTTGTAAGATGCAGTGCTCGATCCTAAATTAAAGTACCAAAATTCATTATTAACGACTTTAGACTCCTCAAAACTGTCCTTAAGCCAATATGTTGCTCCAACATTAATTGGAAGAGATAAAAGAACCAAAACTAAAGGCATGACTAGTTTATTAGCTAATTTCATTTTTCTCATTTTTTTGCTAATTAGTGGGATTAACTTGTACTTAATTATAAAAGAGCTTTTATTTAAATTTATTTGAGAAATTCCCACTTAATGAATTATAAAATAGTATATAGATATAGGATTTAGTTATGAATTTTGAAAAACAAAATACTATTGCTCGAATGTATCATTAATAAAGTAATATTTGTCCCAATTTTCTGTGAAAATTGGAATGGAAAGGTAAATTCAGAGTCTGATCTCAATGAAAATTCCTTTGAAAAGTCTTATTAAAATATCATTATTCAGCAGCAAAATCCTTTAGTCTATTTATATCATCAGGAAGATGATCAATTCCCCGAATTCTTTTATAACAATAGAAATTATTTTAGATTGTAATTCCGGTTTAAGATTAGGGAAAGTCATCTGATGTTTTCCTCCAATACTCTCGCAATCATCTTCAATTATTATATCTGGTTTTGCTTTTTCAATTTGTACGTTCCAATCTTCCTCTTTTTGTCGATAAAATATGGTGCCTTTAGGAAAATTACATTTTTTTAATACAATTTCGTCTCTTTTCACGTTTTCAAGAGTTAAATGAGAACTAAGATATGAAATCTCAGCCCCTTGATTTTTCCATGATGTTAATTTCTTAATAACTTTACCAATTGGAATATACGAAGCAAAATCAGAGATTGAATGATCATTATCCTCAATAACCTGCTGTACTATTTGAATTCTTGATAGACCTAAGGCATTCCTGTGCATGATACAGGTTCCATGGAGAAATAGTAAAATCCTCATTCTTTTATTACTCTCCTTGATATTTACCGCTAATCCGCGTCCTTGATACTATATAAAATAGAACCTTCTCAAATAATTAAAATTTTTTATTTTAGTGTTTAGACACTCAAGTTTCAATCTTAGAGCGTGAGGGTAAGTCAAGTGTTTGGAGAGGTTTCATGAGGTACCATTATAACAGTGTATTATCCCGTTCCTTTCCTTTTGTGTCTAATTAGAAGGATGGTTGCTATCCCTATTACACCTCCTATACTAATAATTGAAATTAAAATTCCGAAAGGGAATCTCTCGTTGCTTTCACCACAATCGTTATTTTCAATAATTTTATCGTAACAAATTTCATCTTTGTAAATACAACAATAATTTCCGATTAAAGTGTTTCCTTAGATATAATTGCTATTACTAATTGTTCCATAATAAGAGCTGCCATGTATATATATTCCACGATAGTTATAATTTATATTATTTCCCGAAACGGTGTTATTATGACTCTCATATAAGAATAACCGCTGCAGATTATTCCTTCATGAGTTAAGGTTTTAAATTTAGATTATAGCTAAAGAAAAAATAAGAAATTAAATAATTTGTTTTATGGATTCTGTGTTTTGTAGTTTTTAATTATTATAAATGAAATACCAATCATAGTACATATAAGTACGAATATATCATAACTAGAAATCCATTGATCAGAATTAATCCCATGATCAGAAGGAAGAGGAGTAAAATCTATAAAATCACAGTTCCCAAAGATTTTTGAGAAACGATTACTGACAACTGCTTTCATATTGCTTGGAAGTTCCTCAACTGCATCAGGAATATAAAAAGTTATTGAATGATTAGTCACAGTGTCTACTATATTGAAAGGACTTCCTACCATATCAAATCTATCTTCCCAGGCAGTACCATTCCAAACTTCATAAGCATAACCTTCATCATTAAGAGGGTATCCCTTTTCCAATTTAGCTACCATCGAACCAATGTCATTATCGTAATCAATAGCATAATAAGGAACATTATATGCAAAATAACTGGGGGCTGAAACAGCCCTGAACCATTCAGAAAATATAACACTCCCATAGTGACTTAGATTCCACTTAGCTAAACTACCCGCTATTGTTACATTAACATTTCTTCCAGAAATAATGAGTTTAACAATATCTATTTCATCATAATAATCGCCAGTATCGTCCCCAGTACCGCAATTACGGATAACATCATTTTCTGCATCATTGATATTAAGGTTTAAACCGTGAACAACTGGCAAGAAATTTATTACTGAAAAAAATACAAGAATAGCGAAAATCGATAACAATAAAACTTTTCTTTTAATAATTATTTCATCCTTCATTTACTTTTTTGTAAAAAATTATTGGATTAAAAGAGAGGAAGATACGCTCTTTTATATAATTTATTCTTGAATTTCAATATTTTATTAGCAAATATTCCAGGGATGAAAGATAAAGTTACTGATATTACTGGATGCAGTGATTGGTTTCGAGCAATATATTAATTTTCAAAAAAAGAGGCTTAATTTTCTTTAAATTAAAAAAAGAGGAGTTATTTATAATTTCGAGGATTTTGCATCTGATTCTTCCTTCTTCTCATATTAAGTCTGGTGTACGGAACTAAAGACACAATTCCAACAATGAAATTTATTAAAAAAAAAACTATAAGTATTTTAGCTTTCTAAAAGCTCCATACAATTTAAATCTTTTATAGTATTAATGGAAGCTTCTAATTGAGGCCACCAAACTATAGAAGGTATACCAATACTCCACCACCAGATAATTCTGTAAATATTTAATATAGTAAATAACTTGTAATCATACCAACACTCGTCCCAGCTATAATTTTTCACACCTGACTTTAAAAGCTTATTATGATAACGTTTGATAAGATCTTTTTCCATTAAATGCCGATAGTCAGGAAAGAAAGAGAGTCCTATCATATATGCTAGATCTTGACCTCCTACACCGATACTCCAATTTTGCCAATCAGGTAATATTGTTTTATATTTTTGATCTATTATGTCTTTTGGATAGAAAAAATTCCCGAAATGAGCATCACAATGGATTACTGTTATATTCTCTTTTGCGATTCGTTCATATGCCACTTGAGGATATAATGAGAATATGGTTTTAAATAACTCCTTACTTTTATTTCCTATTCGTTCTCCTAAGATTTCTAAAAATGGCTTGAGTGTCATTTTCTGGTTATTAAACCATTTAAAAATTTCTTCTTTATTAAAAGAATTTTCTTTAAATGTGTAAAGAACGTAAGAATTTTTCGATAGTTCCTTAAGCATGGGGTGATCCCACCAAAAAGCATGTAATTCTGCTAAACAGTCAATTGCTCTTTCATTATTTCGTTTTGAAGGAGGATATTCGAAATTTTCCACATGTGTTTTTGATAAATTTTCAAGGATAATATGTGAAAAACCAGTTTCTTCAGAAAACGCTGCATCATAACAGATTGGAATTGGCATTTCGCTCATCATTTCAGCTACGATACGATAAAATTTTGCTTCATGTTTCCCAACAAACCTAGATACGTCATTGGATTTGGGGATTTTTACAACTATTTCAGAAGAAGATGGTTCCGTTTGAGCATCATTTGAAAAGTTTAGCTCTAAGAAATGTACATTAGAAGTTATAGTTTCTTGTGATCTTTTCTTAATTATTTTAGTTACTTTTCCTTGGTTAAAGTATCCTTTATTTTTGAGGATCCTCGTCAACCATTCTGGTGTTAACTGCTCTATATCAGTAATTATTTTATTCTCTCTCATTTTTCTACATTAGATCATTTTTTTGTTCTAATGCATTTTTCTCTTATTTGTATTTTCCTCCTTTTTAAGAAACACACGGTTCGAGCCTTTTTAAATTTTGTCTTAATTTTCTGTGAAAATTGGATGGAAGTGTAAATTCAGAGTCTGATTTTGGTGAAAATTCCATACAAAAAGACAAAATAAAAAGTAATAAGATTGGTATGTTCTTTTTTAAAACCCATCTTTTTATTATATAATCAAATAAACAAAAAATATTAAGATCTTAGATGAAATTATATGTGTAAATAAATGCTAAGGGTTTTAAATCAAAAAAAATAATTAAATCGTTGTGAGTTGAAGAAATAGAGTTAATAAGGTTATAATATTTCATATGAACACAGAATCTGAGAGAATACGGTATCTTTTCCTTGACAATATAAAAGTCCTTTTTACTATTCTAGTGATTTTTTGGCACACAATGGTCACTTATTTTGAAGTAGGGTGGTGGTATTATAAAGAATCTAATCCAGTTGATCCATTCAGTGAAATTTTCTTTCTACTTGTCGCTTCAATAGGAGGTGTTTTTCAAACTTCACTCTTAGGATTATTCTTTTTATTAGGGGGTTATTTTACTCCTAAAAGTTATGATCGAAAAGGTGTTCGCAGTTTTTGGAAAGAACGCCTTATTCGTCTCGGCATCCCTCTCCTTGTTTATACCCTATTAATAAATCCTCTTATGATTTATACCCTAGCAAAATTAGGGATCCCTTCTTGGAATACAAACCCTATGCTGCAAGGAACATTTTTAGATTATTACTTCAGTAGATTTTTATCTTGGGAAGATTTTATTAACTTCATTTCATTTGGGGGCCCTATGTGGTTTCTTAAGGTTTTACTAATATTCACTGCTGTTTATACACTTTGGCGTCAAGTAACTAAGTTAGGTTGGGTACAGCAAAAAATTCCAAAGGAATTTTCGATTCCAAAATATTCTTATTTACTTCTTTTAGCTATAGGGTTAGGATTTCTTACTTTTTTAGTTCGTATATTCTTACCTATAGATGTACGCCCTTTGGAAATACCATGGGGTCAACTTATTCAGTATCTAATGATGTTCAGCATTGGAGTTATTTGCATTAGGTATCGTTGGTTCGAAAAAATGACTAAAAGACATGTAAAAATTTGGTTAATTACAATAATAATTTCACTCGTAATAATTTATATTGATTTTTTTCTAGCTATAGCAATGGACAAAGAATTTATAGATTTCAATGGGGGACTCAATTTGCATGCTTTTTTACTTGCTATGGTTGATAATGTCATCTGTATGGGAGTTATTTTTATTTTGATTAAGATTTTTTACTCAAAATTCAATAAACAAGGATCTATATTACATAACCTATCCAGTAGCGCATATCATATGTACCTTCTTCATCCACCCGTCCTTATTGTTATATCACTTGGATTTGCATTCTTAAGAATTTATCCTACTTTAAAAGTGGCAATTGTATTTCCTTTAACAGTTATAGTTTGCTATCTATTGAGTCATTTTGTCCTTGAAAAAGTTCATTTGAGAAAACGTAAATTCAGCGTCTGATTTCAATGAAAATTCCTTTGAAAAAATTGAAGGTACTTCTAGAAATATTGGAGAATCTCTCTAAGATAAGAAATAGTTTAATTAATGAAAAGATTAAAATAATTATTAAATAAAGGTGGAAAAATAATGAATGAAATTACTTTAGAGATTGTTAAAATCCTCGAAAGAGGAGAATGTCCTCTAGGGCATAAGGTCGGTGATAAATTTAAATATCCCGATGACGTTGGGAAACTTTGCCAGTCTGCGTATCATACGATTTATCCGTCTATTACCACATTAAGATTTGACGGTTCTTTTCCTTGGTCCCAAGATAAGGATACAACAATGGTTTGTTGTCCAGATCCGAATAACCCCGTAGTGTTTAAAATTATTCGAACGAAAATTGGTTCAAAAGAATAATTTTGAAGATTTACTTACCCACGTTTACAATCCTGCTAATTTGTTTATGTGATTCCCTTTTTTTTAATTTTTATTTCTGCTAATCCTATTAAATTCTGATTTGATATAGAAGTCATAACTTTCAGGAAAGGTAAATTCAGAGTCTGAGTTCAATGAAAATTTCGTAGAAAAATTATAAACAAATTATCTCCAATCTCTAGCTTTTTTATCTATGTTTTTAATGAAGGAATCTTTTCCATTTATATAGCCATTTATATTTTCTGGGTATTCTCGCACGAGTTTCTCTTTTAATTGGCTATATTCTTGCGCTTTTTTAGGATGAGCAATCATATAATTTCTAAAATTTAAATGACGCGTTATTTCAGGATTCCCTTTTTCAAAGACATGAACATGAAATGTTCTAAATTCTTCACTTCCTTTTATAAAGTATCTCCTTCTAGGGATACCAAACTCCCCTTTGGGTATATAATCCTGCTCAATCATTTTAGCATTATAGTCATCTATTACATCAATATTATGCACCTCAACCAAAATATCAATAATAGGTTTAGCACTAATTTCAGGGATGGCCGTGCTCCCTATATGATAGATTGCTAAGATTTCTTGGTTAAAAATCGATTTAATGATTCTAGCTTCCAAAATAAACTTTTTTTTCCATTTTGGATCATGTGGAACTACCTTGATTTTTCGAACCATGATATTTATGTCCTAAAAAAGTATTAAGAGTTCATAAGGAGAGAAGTAAATATAGATAAATATCTATAGGACTAAAATCTTTTTGTCTAATTTTGCTTTGAAATTAGAAATGGAATGTAAATTCAGCATCTGGTTTCAATGAAAAATCCTTTGAAAAAACAAAATAAACTAAATATCTTATAAAAACCATCATCTATTTGTTTTTTTCATTTTCTGGTTTTAGAAATAATAATGTATTATTGGTAAACAGCAAAAAACAATTGAAAAAAAATGTATATAAGGATGTTATTAATCTTGAAAACTAAAAACTTAAATACAGTCCTCCTCATATAGAACTTGAATTTCAATTATAAATAAGTAAAGTACATTATTTTTAAGAAATCAATTATAACAATAATTTTCATAAATCAATAAATGGTTTGAATTTAGATTAATATGAAAGAATTAGAAAGAGAAAGTAAGATTTTCATAATTTCCATACCTATTAGTATTTCTTTAATTGTTATTTTCACTACTTTTCCAGGTTTTTTTTTTGGGGACCATTTGGGTGGTTATTTCTATTTTCTTTTTATCAAGGTATTCCAATATTAATTGCATTTTATAAAACAGAGAGGGAAGAAAAAGAATTTAAAGAAAAAAGAACAGATCGTAAAGTCTTTATCGCAAAAAGATTAGTTATTATTAGATCATTAGAAATCTTAAGTATTTCTTATTCCGTGTTTTTTGGATTTTTCTTTTTATATTATTTTGGAACTACATCACCAGGACGTCTAACTATGGTTTTTGGTTCTATTTCTATAATATTATTTGGTATTAATTTTTTAATTATTATATATGCTTTGGTGAAATTTCAATATTTAACAAGTAATCTAATTTATCCTGAGGACCTTATTGAAAGAGTTAAATCCTCAGAGGATATTTCCGAAGATTTATTAAGATATCTTAATCTATTACACACACCATATTTTATCAGAGAATTTGTTAAATATAATCTATATTTACATTTCATTACTTTATTACCATTCATTTTAATATTCGGAATTTAAAAATTTTTTTAATCGGAAGTTCTGAGATTTAGAGATCAATCATATCTAATATTTCTTCTGGTTCAGTTTTAGAGAATTCAATTCTCATTTCTCGACTTTGAGTATTTCTTATTTCATTTGGTTTATCAGTGGAATACCAAATTACCAGAATTGAAAATTGATACCAATAAGCTTGCTGCGAGGAGATTTTTATGAGAAAAGCGTCTGCTTCTCCATTTTTATAGAATAATGGAGGTTTTTCCTTAGTATAATTGGAAGAAATTATCTCATATTCACTTTGATTTGGATCTAAATCCAAATTATATTCATAGACTTGTAGTTCCGCTCCAGGTACTATCATTCGTAAATTTTTATTAGGACCACACTCAGATATAGTAAGTTTCATTGTCTTTAAAATAACAGTTGTTTTTCCATCATTTACTAATTGAAATCGTAGTTCCTTAGTTTCACTATAATTTGTTCCTGAGAGGTTAAGATTTGTTATCTTTAGAAGAGCTGAAGTTCTATGCTGTTCTTTAATTTCTTTTATCTTTTTAATAATTTTTAAAATGGTATAAGCAAGCCCCAATATTGCAGCAATAAGTCCTATTAATGCTGTAATTGCACCGATTGGATTCTTAATAAAATCAACTATATCTGCCAATATGGTGTCCATCCTATCTCTTTTAATTCGGAAAATATTTTTCTAGCTTTTTCTTCTTCTCCCAAAGCATAAAGTACTGTTCCTAAATTATATTTAACATAATTATCTCCTCCTTGCTTTAGAAGATTTTCAAGAATTTCTTTTGATTTTAACAATTGACCAGAATTATACAATTCAATTGCTTCATCTACACTTTCTATTTTTATGAAATTTTTAATGATTTCAGATTTTTCGAATTTGGGCTCACAGGTATCATATTTATCTATCTCCTCAGGAGCTAATTCGATTGAAATCTTGTTAGTAGGATCTAATATAAAATAACGATTTGAAGGAGAATACCTATTTATAAGAGTTGTATGGGCTTGTTTATCAAGATTTCCCATTTGAATCGCATAAACAAATTCTGACCATCCAAACGTTACTAATTCAATGGATTTTTTGAAATTTTTTACTTCTTTGGTGGATAACCGGATTGTATAAGAATTTCGAACAGATTCAAAAAATCCTTTAAAATCATTTAATTGTTCTGGGGATTTACCCCTAAGAGAACTTGGAAAGCAATATATTGTTTGGTTTCTTTTAAAAGAGTGAAACATTACTGGAGTTTCTAACCGTGCACTATAACCGCAAAAAGGACATGATATATAGTTGAAGAGCGGTATGGTTAACCAATCCTCTCCCATACTATAAAGAAAATGACAAGTTGAATCCAATGAAATTAGTGAAGTACTAGCAAACATCATAGAGCAATTACCACATGGACCTAAACCTACGGCATAAGAACCTTCAAACTCTTTTAGCTCAAGAACAGGAACGTCGTCTAAAAACTTCAAGCAGGTATCACAAACCATGAAAAGAAGCCCTAGTCGCCATCCCAATGCTTTATTCATTAATTGTTTTAAATTATCTTTTAAATCACCGAGATCTTGCTCAGTGTTTAGATCTTTTATAGGTAAAATTGAAGAGTGTGTAATATTTTCTTTATAAACAAAATTACTCGTTCTCAGACGAGAGGTTAATTTATCTAATTGAATTAATACACTATTTATTAGAAAAATGGAGATAACTTGATGGATTCGTTGACAGTCTTTTATTTTTTTTAAAGATTCAAAAACTTTTGCCTGGATTTCTTTATAA
This sequence comes from Promethearchaeota archaeon, assembly GCA_048937405.1. Taxonomy (GTDB): domain Archaea; phylum Asgardarchaeota; class Lokiarchaeia; order Sigyniarchaeales; family SOKP01; genus Loki-b32. Next base: position 331,560 of record JBHLNF010000002.1, on the reverse strand, counting down.
TTATGGGCTTTTTTTTGAAGAAGGTCTATATAATCTTTTTCTTCTCTTTTGATTTTTAATAAATTCGAAATTATTTCTGATTGTTCTTTGCTTAATAATTTTAAAAGATCTGGCTCATCATAAGTAATAAATTGATAAAAATCCAAATTCTCAGTAACTTCTAAAGCAAGTTCTTCTTTATCTTCAGGAATTTCTTTTATTCTAAGAGAAATGATTTTATTTAAATTTTCTAAATATAGATCACTATTAAGGTTATGTATATCAGATCTATTATTATAATAAATGTGATTTTCATCTCCAGATATTATTCTCTCAAGATAATCAAATTCCGCAAATAGGGAAGGGTGATAATTTTCACCAAATTGTTTTCTCGCCTGCAAGTAAATTGCCTCATTAGGAGCATTTAGTATGCTTTTTATGGTCTCTATGTTTGTGTTTCGATCACGTGGAAGGTAGATTGATGAAGAATTAAATTCATAAATTTCCATTTATAGTGCCCTTAATTAATTACTAATTTTGATTCTAATATTGTCTTCTAATCTTTAAGGATTTCTGCAAAAAAGTAAGTGATATTTATATTTAAATTTATTTATTAGTTCTGATCAGAACAATAAACTATGTGAGATTACATATTTAATTTCAAACATTTTGATTCGGATAATTATTTTAAAAGAATCTTGAATGTCAAATTCAGAGTCTGATTTCAATGAAAATTCAGTGAATCTTAACTCTTTAGTTAATCTGTGGAAATAATGGAATACAATCAAATATAAAATATTGACCACAATGTGTATATATGAGTTCATTTTATGACAGTATCATTGAATATCGAAACCAGTTAAGGAAGGGGATAATTCAGAAAGCATATCGAGGATTAATGGAATATTTTGGATCATTGAGAGCGTATTTTAAAAAGAAGCATCCCAAGTACGCAGTGTCAGGTGGGATTTATTTTGGATATATGGATATGACATATTTCGCGGTCAACCCCCCTTTATTGAAAGCTCGAAAATTGAGAGTTGCGATTGTCTTTCTGCATGAGGAATTCAAGTTTGAAGTATGGTTGGGAGGATACAATAAGACTGTTCAGAAAGAATATTGGGATTTGGTGAGGGAAAAAGGGTGGGATAAATACCGTATTCCATCGAGTATACAAGGGATTGATTCTGTGGTAGAATATGTGTTAGTTGACAATCCGGATTTTCGAGATTTAGATGCATTAACTGGGCAAATAGAAAAAGGAACAATGAACTTCATAAAGGATGTTGAGGAGTTCTTATCGCAATATTAATTCATTCTGCCTCATCATCAATTTATATTATGGTAAAATTATCACAAGACGAATTAATTGCAAAAATAACCAGTAATCCCAGAATTAATATTTTGGGGAATTTAAATCAAAATTTATAGATTGCATTATTTTCCCAAAGCATCAGAAAACTTTATATAGTATAGGGTGAGAGGTTTTTTTCAAAAAGGGCATGTATTTTGGTATGATAAATTTTATAGGTAAACCCTTCAGGAATTTCTTCTTTAATAATTTTCAATAAATCTTTGATTTTTTCTTCATCTGGTTTGAAGTTATCATCAAATTTATGAAAATATATGGATAATTCAAACTTAAAACCAGCAGTTTTTAATATATTTAAGATTTCTCTTAAGAAAACAACAGATATAAAAAATACATTATCATCTTGGATATCGATAACATATATAATCTCACTTGTTTCGGCGATATATTTATTTAACTTTTGTTTGTATTGTTCTCTATATTTTTCTTGTCCCCCAAAATCCCATATGAAAAATTCTGTGTCGTCATTCTCAAACTCCGAAATCTCTAGTCCTCTTGTTGGTTGTAAGGCAGTATACGATACCAAATCTGTAATATTTTGCATTGAAAGAGCGATAGATGTTTTTCCACTATTTGCCAGACCTAGAAGGAGTATTTTTTTTTTATTTTTTGTCATGCAAAATGATAAGAAAAGATTTGTTATTTAAAAACTCACAATTCAATAGATTTAAATAAATTGAATATTGGTTTTTTGAAAACACAAATGCATAATTTGAAGAAGTGTAATTTCTAATTAAAGTAATAGAGTCGAGTTGAGTTAAGTGTCCGATGATTCAGTTAATTCTGAATTTCATGAACCTTTACTTCTAATCGGAGGAATTATTTTTAATCGGATTCAGTATTAATAATTGTTTCTGCTATTAAAGAAAAAAAGAACTTTCAATCGTATTTGCGTTTGTCGTGGTCGGTAGCTTAGGACTCTTTTGCTATAGATTAGCGGTAATTGAAAATTTCGAGGATATTTTAGAAGGTTTAAGTTGGTTGATTCATGAGGATTATATTGTGTTTCGGGGAAGTGAAGATTTAGGATTGGGAGGAGATTGGGCGTGGAGATTGGGAAATGGCTTTTTTATAGCTATTGGAGTATTTATTATTACTTTAATTGGTGCTCTTATAAGCAGATAATTCTTTTTTTTTCTTTAATATTTTGTCTTATAAGAGGCTCAACAATACAAAAATTTTAGAAATAATCCTTAAGAGCTCAGGCTTCCTGTCTATTACCAAACTTCTTGACCATTATCAAATCTAGCTGTAAAAATTCTATGAGAATCATCCGTTTCCACAATATTAGGTAAGATTTTTCCGTTTATTGTACCAAATCCCTTAGGAACATAAACTACAAAGTCTAGTTGATCCTTACCCTCTTGAACAGCTTGGATATAATGGTTAACGGCTTCAGGGTCACTGGGCATGCCTATATCCCCTGTATAATATGAGTTATTCAACGTCTTATCTGCATATTGGAAAGCAAAACCATATAAGGAGGAAATACTTATAGTTGTTGGAAATCGAGGGCCGTATATACCTATTAATATTGAAAAGAAAGTGGCATACTGGAGACTCGGCCACTTGCCGTTACCCCAAGTCATTGTGTGGAAGAAAGGGTCTGATTGCTCATTTTGCATTTGGGACATATTATATGCCAATGCAATTTTAAAAGAAAGCTCAAAATCTTTAGAAAAGTCGTGTCCATGAGCATTCCACTCCTTTTTTTCATATTTCATCATCCCTATACTTTCAAATGGTCCATGTAAGAATCCATATCTCTCAGTGCCTTGGATTGTGTGATGAATGCTTCTAAGTCTTATGAGGGGCATTGAGCAACCCAGCTTACCTTTCTCATCATAATCAATTATGCCATCATGGTTCTCATCAAAAAGGTTGAATAACATCTTTCGATATGATGATCCCGTGAGTAAATCATTTGCTTCTAAATAGGCTATTACTGTTTTTTGAAGCCCCCAGATCATAGCAGCGGGATTATAATAAAATTCTGAAGTCATTAACTCACAAAATTTTCTATCTTCAAACCAGCCGAGATGACCTTGCATCGAAACAAGAGAGACATCTCCTATAGCATCCCATCCTTTAACATAATATTTTTGTTGTCCTAATCCTCTGGATTCCGCATATTCATATAGCTTATACCTAGGGAGTGGAGAATCAAATCCTTCTACACTTGAAATGTTTTTTCCATCTACTCTCGGAATCCTTACTCTCTGTAAAAAGTCACTTTTTAATCCCATTTTCTTCTGAAGCTCGCATGCTTCCCTTATAGGTACCATTTTAAAACAGTATCTGGCACAAAGAAGATCCAAAGCTACAGGATCGAGAGAAGCAAGGATTAAGCCTTCAGGGACCTTTACTCCGCCGCCAGTGTGACTAAGATTCAACGCTTGAATGGCATCTACAATATGAATCATTAATATATCCTGATTCATAATCGCCTTGATCATGTCGGATTGTGTAGCGTAGATTCCACCTGTTTTATTCACTAGATAATTGCCGTTTTGATCTCGTAATGGAAGATTGGTTTCTTCCTCCCATATAGGGTGCCAAATCTCATGAGGGAGTTCTGCTTTTAATCCTGGTATTAGATTATGAGGAAAACTATATTTCCATCTGAGGTTCTGGGGATCATCCTTTTTGGTTGCTTGCATTGGATAAAGTCCCATTCCTAGATTCTTGATTGCATTTGTTAGAAGTTCGAGCATATGTAACTTGAGTCTGGGAATGTTGATTAGGATGCACCCAGGATAATCAGTAGCATCTTTTGGATTATCTGGATCTCCTCCAACTATTATTTTGTGAAGGGTTATTTCTTTAAAGTTTACACCATCAGGAACTGGAATTGTTCTGGCCTTATCTTTTAAATCATAAACACGATTCAAATCGTAGACCATGAGCTTGTTATATGCTCTACCCGGAGATATATAGGTTCCTAGGACACTTTCCTCATATCCATGCATTGGATCGTCGTCATGAGAAGGTTGATGATTTTCAGATAGATATTTTCTTACAAAATAAAAACCCCACCCTCCATAAAAGTCTCCACTTTTGCCTTCGATGATGGCTTCTGTGGTTATTTTTTTTTTTAAATCAAGATTTATATTATATAATCCTGTATACATAGAAATGAGGGTAGCGGCTTCACCCAAAGCCATCTGATGATATGAAACATCAAAATTGTCATGAATCCATCTCATCAAGGCGGCTACGAGAGCCCACTCTGTAGAAACCTTAGTAGCAATTCCCTCATTATGGGTAATAGGATCAATGACCATAGGATTTACTATGTTTGGTTTAAAAAGAAGGATCTTCCCCTTTTCGAGATCTAAACGGAGTTTCTCTTTTATCCTTGTTTCTTCCCCGAGCGCTCTGAAAATATGGTTTAAATTCTCGTAAATATAATCTATCTTTGTGCATATTTTTCTCCAAGATTCCCTGTTGGAATCATCGATAACTTCTTTTAGTAACTCGGGAATTCCGATATAAGCTCGATCTGCATACATTCTTACAACGGTTATATGTGACCCAGAAGTATCTTGCGTCTCATTTCCAAATTTTTGTACCCTTGTAGGGAGATTCGCATTTTCTTTTATCATTCTCACTTCTTTTCATATAAGATAAGCAGCTTACATTAAAAATTCAATAGAATTTGAGTGAAGCTAATTAAATTATATTTTAACTATTCATTAAAACTATAATAAAGAACATATGAGAAACAAAAAAAATCTTATTGCTATATATTATTTGAAGATTTTATGATTGTATAATGAAAAAAGTGTGGTTGAGATTTCAATTGATATGATTAATTTACAATTAAAGATTGAAATTAGGGAATTTAAAAGTACTAATTGTGAATATTAAAAAAGTAAGTAAGAGAAGGGAATAAAAATTTGAGCTAAAATTTTAGGGAGAGAAAAACCTATTGAAAGGTTTATAGAGGGCGAAATCCAATGTTTGCTCAAATTAGTGTATATTACCCTTCTATTCAATAAAATATAGAATAATACTTTAACTTGTCTATTATGTAGATAATAAGTATGATTTTCCGATATAATTTTAGTATCCTATTAAAGCATACAAAACTGAATATCTTATTATATTTTACCCAAAGATACTTTTTAGAAAAATCACCTCCCTCAATAATGAATTTGTAAATAGAAATTTCTCTTAATATCTTGTTAAACCGATTTTTCCTTAATTTTTTGAGGTTATTGGATCGATAAGACATTTAATGAGGCTTTAGTTTTCCTTATAACTTTTTCAGTAATTCAATACTATAAATATTAACTTCTAATGGAATAAAAACTGACTGAAGGAAAGGTTAAACATTAACGTATACCTTAAAGGAATCATGAATTTTAGAGTTGGAAATTTGGAGGAACCAGTATATAGACCACCCCCAGAGTGGGATGCCTTATTGATTGCAATAACGAATGGCTGCACCCATAGATGTACCTTTTGTTCCATGTATCGGTCAAAAACGTTTTCAATTCGTAGAAATCTCGAAGAAATTAAAGGTGATATTAAAATAGCGGAAGCTGTATATGGAGATCGTATTCGCAAAGTATTTTTCGAAGACGGAAATGCGTTTGTTGTTAAATCGGAGGTTCTCATTGAACTTACGGAATTCTGTTATGAAATCCATCCGAATCTCAAGAAAGTAAGTGCGTATGCCCATGCTAAAGATATAATAAACAAGTCGGATGAAGATTTAAAAAAAATAGCAGATAGTGGATTTACAATGGTTTACGTGGGTATCGAAAGTGGAGATGATGATGTTCTAAAAAAATGTAAAAAGGGAACTACCCAAGATGAGCTTGCTCTCGCTGCCCAAAAATGTCATAAAGCAGGCATTGCATGGTTTGGTATATTTCTATTAGGCCTTGCCGGAAATGATCCTGAAAAAAGTCGAAAACATGCGATTGAGTCAGCAAAATTAATTAATCGAATGGCTCCACCAACCCCAATTCCTTGGTATATCTCACCCTTAACCTTAAATCCTACTCCAGGATCTGAGCTGTGGACTCAACAGACAAATGGAGAATTCCAGTTATGTTCAAGTACTCAAATTTTACAAGAATTATATACGATGATAAAACACACCTCTGATGATTTGCAGAAGTGTGTATTTAGCACATATCATCCTTCAAATTATTTAAATTTAAGGGGAGAGTTAAGCAGAGATAAAGCACAATTTCTTAAAGCAGTTGAACTGGGTATTATATATCCACAATTTCGTCGACCTGATTATCTTCGTGGGTTCTAAAAATTTCATCTGTTTAAAAGGGTTCTTTTCAATTATTCAAATCGCTTTAAAAATTTTCCATTGAAATCCGACTCTGTGCAACCTTTCAGTGTAATTTATAGATTTTAAGCTAATTTTTAAAATAAAAAAGAAATTTGATAATCATTTAGCAGATGTAAGTAATAACTTTTTCAGTAATTCAATATTTTTTCCAATAAGTTCAAATTGAATTAAATAACTATAGTTAAAATAATAGTACGAAATCATCTTATAAACAGAAGTAATCATGAATTATGTAGTAGGTAATTTGGAAGATCCCGTCTTTAGACCACCTTCGGAGTGGGATGCCTTATTGATTGCAATAACAAATGGCTGCACCCATAGATGTACCTTTTGTTCCATGTATCGGTCAAAAACATTCTCAATTCGCAGAAATCTTGAAGAAATTAAAGAGGATATTAAAGTTGCGAGAGTTGTGTATGGAAATCGCATACGTAAAGTCTTTTTTGAAGATGGAAATGCGTTTGTTGTTAAACCTGAGGTCCTCATTGAACTGACTAAATATTGTTATAGAATTCATCCGAATCTCAAGAAAGTAAGTGCTTATGCTCATGCTAAAGATATCATAAAAAAATCGGACGAAGATTTAAAAAGAATAGCAGATAGTGGATTTACAATGGTTTACGTGGGTATCGAAAGTGGAGATAATGATGTTCTAAAAAATTGTAAAAAGGGAACCACGCAGGATGAGTTTGCCCTCGCAGCTCAAAAGTGTCATAAAGCAGGAATTTCTTGGTCCGGTATATTTTTATTAGGACTTGCTGGAAATGATCCTGAAAAAAGTCGAAAACATGCGATTGAATCTGCAAAATTAATTAATAGGATGTCTCCACCAACTCCAATTCCTTGGTATATCTCACCCTTAACCTTAAGGGTTACTCCAGGATCTGAATTGTGGACTCAACAAGCAAATGAAGAATTCCACCCATGTTCAAGCACCCAAATTTTAGAAGAATTATATACGATGATAGAACATACCTCTGATGATTTGCAGAAATGTGTATTTAACACAAATCATGCTTCAAATTATCTAAATTTGAAAGGAGAATTAAGTCGAGATAAAAAACAATTTCTTAAAGCAATTGAAATGGGTATTAAAAACCCAAAAATGCGTCGACCTGATTATCTTCGAGGCTTATAAGAACATCATTTGTTTAGGAGAACCCTTATTAATATCCACATGATTTTACTAAATTTTCATTGAAATCAGACTTGAAATTTATCTATCCAATACAATTAACATAAAATTAATAATTCAACCTTTCTTTGCCGATTGTAGAATGACTACCGTGACCTGGATAGATTTTGAATTCACCTGAAATTTTAGGATAGTATAATATTTTTTTAATACTAGTCATCAAATCATCATAATTCACTAGTTGCCAAGGGATTCTTCCCCTCAAAAGAGTATCTCCTGTAAAGATAAGCTTGTTATTGTAATCAATCAGCATTATGTCATTTTTGGAATGCCCTGGTGTTTCAATTACATGAAGACATTCTGATCCAATTTTGATTACATCATTTTCTTTAATGAGTTTTATAGTTTCAATACTCCTATTCCCAAAATCCTTGATCAATAATGGAATATGATAAAAATCCATAACATCAGCAGCGCATTGAATATGGTCATGGTGTGCATGTGTACCTATTATATAAACCGGTTTGTATCCTTCTCTAGTAATAAGGTTTTTGATATTATTTGAATCAATCCCGGGGTCAATAATAACAATTTCTTTTGTATTTTCATCTCCGAAAAGATAACAATTCGTTCTAAATCTAGCACTCACAATCAAACGAATTAAAATAAAGCTCAATCACCAAGTTATACGTTATTTATAAATAGGACAAGACGTTGAAATATACTTTTTTATTATCAATTTTAACTCAAAGAAATTTTCATTTAGATTCGATTCTGAATGTGCCATTCATTCCATTTTTTGCTGTTTAATTATACGATATGAGATTAAAGGTTTATTTTTTATGAAATGAATTTTGAAAATGATTTAAATAAAAATTTTTCATTCTTTTTAACTCAAATAAAGTGTTTTCATTAAATTTATTTGTTAAACTTAATCATATTATTCAATCCAAAAATTAGGACGAGATAGTAAAAATGATTCAAGAATTAAATAAAATAATTGATTATTATGGCCGGGAATGTATTCAAGGATATTATTCTGTATTATTGATTTCTTTAGGAAGAAGACTTGGAATCTTTGATTATTTATTAAAAAAAGAAAAATCAGATGGTGTTAATGGGAAAACGCAAATTATAATTTTTTCTCCAGATATTATAGCAAATGATTTAAAGTTAGACCCAATTTTCTTGGATGCATGGTTTCATATTGCTCTAGAATTAGGTATCTTCAATGTTAGTCAAGAAAAAAATGGGTATCTTGAAACTGCCCCATATATTTATGAACTTTTTGTGGATACCGATTCTTCATTCTACTTAGGAAATTTATATGGGTGGGTCTATAAAAACGCAGTCTTGCAGAATTTAATTTTTGAGAGCTTCAAAACAGGTCGAATCATCGAACGTTTGGATGGAGCAGTTTGTGAAGCCTCAAGCAGAGATGGTCAAAAGTTGAGTACAATTAAAAATATTGCAAGATTAAGGTTATTTTCCAAAAATTTTAAAAATTATCATCAAAAATTGCGAAATGGAGGTCAAATTCTTGAGATTGGCTGTGGAATTGGAATAAATCTGCAAATTTGGGTGGAAAAATATAAAAATACCAATTTTGTCGCAATCGATCCTAATCCCACTGTAATATCAATAATTAAGGAACTGATTAAAATTAATAATTGGCAAAATCAGGTTGAAGTAGTAAATTGTAATGTAAGAGAATACCTTCTCAGAGATGAAGATAATAAGTTTGATGTAATTCTACTAAATGAGGTTCTTCATGAAATAAGAGGTGATGATATCTATAGGAAGGATTTTATTGATGAAATATATAAATTATTAAAAGATGATGGTGTTTTAGTTATGGGAGAGGAAATGGTTCCCAATACATTTGAAGTAGAAAAGGTTAAGACTTTAGGGAAAGGTATATTGAAATGGGATGAAGTATTCTTTGGTGCGAGGCATTACAATGAAAAAAGTTTTAAACAGTTTATAAAATCTACAAAATTCAAAAACGCGAGGATTTTCAAAGATAATATTAATTGTATTTGGGCTCTAACGAAATAATACTGATTATTAATATTATAAATCAGGATGACATCAAATTATTAAAAATTAAAAGGTAATTCCTTAATTTTATGCTTTTTAACCCAATGCATACTCTAAAGGTGTCATAGCTCGTAATTTTTTATAAAAGTACTCTAAACTAAACCCATGCTCCCCTAGAGTTGTATATTCATGAAATTATTTTTTTAGTATTAAAGTTATAAATGAAAAATTGGACTCCATTTTATTTTAATTTTTTTTTTAAACTAATATTTATAAGTTTATGAAAAACAATAAAGTCTAAAACAAGATTGTAATATACTGAATTATGAAAAGATATTGCTATCATGCACTTAATTTACCTTTAGAAGATACCTGGAATAGAACATTAGTATTTTTTAGGAATCATAAGGGTAAAATAAAAGATCAATACATCTCTACAAATAAGTTATATCGAAAACTTACGATACGTCATGGTACTTCAATGCATATTTATGGTACATCTATGGGTGAAACATATGAAATGACTTTTGGGTATAATCCTTCTGATGGCCTTACTTATGTTAGCATTTCTGTTAAATACTCAAATTTTGGAAAGGGTATCCCATCGAAAGTACCAAAAGACATGATGAAAGAATGGGCTTATGAAATGGGCATTACTCCAATGAAACTGGTTAAAGAAATTGACTATACTTTCTTAGCTAATCTTGATAAAATCCAAGAAATTTCACGACATCAAATTGCTCATTTATCAAAAGTATTGTGTGTTCATTGCGGCGAAGCAAATAGTAGAAATGATACCTATTGTGTTTACTGTGGAACCAAATTAGATGCATAAGTTCTTAGATATTCTTCTGCAAAAGAAAGCTAAGGGTCTAATGGAACTTTTTTTGTATATACTATATTCATTTATCACGCTTATTTTGATGTTTTTAACATACACCAAAGAGGTATATCAGTATCAGGGATTACAACGTGTTCTAGTATTTCAAATCCATATTTCTGGTAAATTAACATGGCTTTTTCAGTGTTAGTTTCTACATAAATTGGTAATCCATCATTCTCAATTGTGTGTAGCATAGTCTTTATCAATAATCCCCCATATCCTTTTCCTTGTTCTTCTGGTTTAACGGCAATATTTTGGAAATACCAATGATCATAGGGTACAAGTTCTTTATGTCTCTCTTCCTCAAACTTAAAAACCATCATAGATCTTTTCATTGCTTTTAGTTTTAACCCTACTTTTCGCATAGTATAAAAACCACCCATTTTCATCATTGTCCAGGTAGAAGGATAGATTCTATCAGGGGGGAGCCATATTGTAATTCCTTCCAAGTTCTTAGATGTAGCATAAGTGAGTCCAAATTTTATTCCATACCTATAGAGCATGTAAAATCCATATTGTGCATTTTGTTTTCTTTCTTCTTCATCAGGATATGTAAATACCATTATAGGATCATCTTGAAAAGCACTCCCTGCCACTGTAATAGCCTTTTCAACATAATCTGGAGTTAATTCAAAAAGACCATCCACTTCATTTCTCATATTCATATTAGAAATTAAAAAAATAACTGTTATAAAAAATTTGGAGACCAATATCTGAAAAGATTCTTTGATTTGTCAATAAATTGATTTTAATGAATGAAGGGCAAGTAAAGCTTGACTAAACTGGGTAAATATCTCAAATATATTAGATATCGCATCTAAGATAAAATAGTAAAATAAATGATACTATGTTTAAATACAAAGGTTTCTATGAATTGATCCTAATTTAAAATCCATTATATCAATTTTATCAAAAGAAAAGAGTTAAAATTCATTAATAGTTCAAAACTAATAATATCTAATAAATATAAAAGTAAATGTGAAAAAAATGAAACTCATTAAATTATTTGAACCTTTTAAAATTCAGGATTTAGAAATAAAAAATCGAATTGTTATGCCCGCTCTGGGTTTGGGGTATACACCTAAAGGAGAAGTAACTGATATTTTTAGCAATTTTTACGAAAAACGAGCAAAAGGTGGAGCAGGATTAATTATAATTGGTGGAATAGGAATTAGTCCTAATAGTGGAGGTACACCATATATCGGAGATGATAAACTAATTCCTGGATATGCCGCTTTTGCCGAAAAAATGCATAAACATGGTGTTAAAGTTATGGCACAATTAATGCATTCAGGAGCATATTTTTCTGGTAAAAATGCGGTATCTGCTTCTGCAGTGAGATCAAACCTTACAGGCCTGATACCTAAGGAATTAACAATCGATGAAATAAAACAAATACAGGAAGATCATGCATTAGCTGCAGAACGTTTATTGGAAGCTGGTTTTGATGGAGTGGAATTACTTGGAAGTGCAGGGTATTTAATTACTCAATTTTTAAGCCCAAAGATCAACAAAAGAACCGATGAGTATGGTGGATCTTTAGAAAATCGATTAAGATATCCACTCGAGCTAATAAAACTGATGAAAAAGAGAGTTGGTGGTAAAATGAGAGTTGGAATGCGAGTTGCTGGTGATGATTTCGTTCCAGGATCCAATGATTGGACGCAAAGCCCTATATTTTCAAAACACTATGAAGAAGCAGGAATAGAATTTTTGAATGTAACGGGAGGGTGGCACGAGACACGGATTCCTCAAATCCCTATGATGGTGCCACAAGCGGCCTATGTATATCTCGGTGAGAACATTAAAAAGGAGGTGAATGTCCCTGTTTTTATGGCGAATCGGATAAATGATCCCTTAATTGCCGAGCAAATATTAAGAGATGAAAGAGTAGATGCTATTAGTATGGGAAGAGCGTTAATCGCTGATCCTGAATTACCCAATAAAGCAAGAGAAAACCGACTTTGGGATATTATGAAATGTGTGGCATGTAATCAAGGATGCTTTGACACTATCTTCAGTGGTAAGTCTGTCGTGTGTATGAGAAATTATATTACCGCAAAAGAGGGAGATATTGACCTAAGTAAGAAAACTGACAATCCTCAAAAAGTGTTAATCGTTGGGAGCGGTCCGGGTGGACTTGAAGCGGCACGTATTGCTGCTATACTGGGTCATGACGTTACCATAGTAGAAAAAAGTGATTCTATTGGAGGACAGATGAAAACTGCTGCTGTTCCCCATAGCAGAAGAAACATCTCAGAAATGATACGCTATTATGAAGCACAAATCCATCATCGTCATATAAAATTACGATTGGCTACCGAAGCAACACCAGAATTTATCAACGATTTTAATCCAGATGCAGTGATATTTGCAACTGGTGTAAAGATTTCCATCCCTGATATTCCTGGTATTGACGGATCAAATGGGAGTGATATGTGTTCTGCAGAGGAAGCCTTAGCTGGGAATCATGTTGTTGGTAAAAATGTCGTTGTTGTTGGCGGGGGAGCAACCGGTTTAGAGACAGCAATTTGGGCTGCTGAATTGGGAGCGATTAATTCCGATATTGCACATTTCCTTAGTTTTTATGAATTAATACCCCAAGAGGAAATTATCAAACGATGGCTAAAAGGAAATCGAAATGTTACCATAATAGATGTTTTGCCGAAACTGGCTATGAATGTGGGACGAACAACAAGAGGATATTTAATCGGTATTTCAAAAAAATTACAGATAAAAGAGATTTTGAACGTAGAAATTATAAAATTCGAGGGAAATTCAATTGAATACAGGATTAATATTCCCGATCAGGGTCAAGAAATCCATACAATTGATAATGTTGATACATTTATCCTCGCAACCGGCGTGAAAAGTAATACCGACCTTTATGAAAAAATAAAATCCACGAATCCCTCATTCAAACTGTTTAATATAGGGGATAGTAAAGAACCGAGGACAATGCTGGAGGCTGTACATGAAGGATTTGAAGTTGCATATAACCTTGATAAATAACTCATTAAATATCAACCAATTTTATTATATCTTCTTTTTATTTTGTTTTTAGTTTATCATTTACAATAATCATCTTAATTAGTAAATCCATATATTCCTAAAATGTTCCTAAAATTTTTTAAAAGAATTTTCATTGAAATTAGACATTAAATTTACCATTTTTTTCCAATTGAGTTTTTGGGTAAAATTTTAAAAATACTAGCAAAAAATCAGAATGATTAAGTATTTGGTGGAATTAATAACGGAATAATGGTCTGGATGTTTGGTAAGGATTCCAGATTCCATATTGTCTCAATTAAGTCATTTGCTTTTGAGTATTCCAATATCGGAGTAATTAAGCTTTTCACTTTATCTTCAACATCTTGATGATTCATAGGGCGTTCAGGGAATCCAAGGACATGTTCGATGAAAATCTCATGATTTTCACCATTTTTTTGGGTCACTTTTACTAGTGCTGATTCTACTCGAGGTTCTTTTTCTTGAGTGGGATCGTGGATTAAGGTAACATACTCCATTTTTTTTCTAATTGATTCTGTGGACATACGTTCGTGAGATTGTGCCATGTGAAAGGATAGATCACCATCCTCTAAAATAACTGCTGCCAAATATCGTAAATTTAATGCGGGCATTTCCGCATCAGAAAAAATGCTTACATTTCCTGGCATCTTTATTTCAATTTTAATAATTGATGTTCGGTCTACCTTTTTTATTAACTCCATTAATCCCTCAACACTGGCTTGGACTGGACCACCTACAGGATATCGTTTATACCCTACCAAGGGCATCTCGTATTCTACTCCTAAATCATGAATTAATCTATTTAAATCAAGATCAGAATCAATTCCAATGAAAATAGAACTGAGCAACCAGTTGGGTCTTCCTTTAAAAGGATCATTTACACCTGTAAATCCCTTATGAACCATTAAAGCGGCAGAAGCTCCATTTCTTGCAGGCATTCCAGCAAATAGAAAAGCTTTTTCGATATGTTCTTCATCACGAATCCAATTAAAAGAACCTGATGCTTGTTGAACACAATAAGCTAAAACATATCTAATTTCCCTTTTTGGTAATTTTAAAAGTGATGCTGCTGTTGCGGCTGAACCAAAGGTAGGTCCGACACCATGAGATGATAATCCCGCTGTACGTAGGTTCATCGTTCCCAAGGCTTTTGGTAGTTTACACGCAATTTCATAACCAATAACAACTGCTTTGAGTATTTCTTCTCCAGATGCTCCTATAGTTTCCCCAATAGATAATGCAGTGGATATAATTGGAGGACCAGGTTGCACGAATGCGGATGGGCAAAAATCATTTATTTCTGTTGCATGAGCCGTTATTGCGTTTGCAAAAATAGCATCCAATAAGGTGGTGGTTTGATTTGTAGTAAGTAAATGTGCGGTATCAGCTTTTCCACCATTAAAGATTGCAAATTGACGTGCTAGACGAGAAGGTTTTAACTGTGAACTTACCACCACTGAAGCCAAAGTATCTAGGATATGGCGTTTAGCAAGTTCGAGTATATCGTCTGGGATTGTACTAAATTGGGTTTCTGAAATGTACTTAGCTAATGGTTCAGTAATAGATGGATAATCCAACTGGGAAGAAAGTAAGTGAGGATCTTTACTTACTGTTCCAATTAATTCCTCCAATCGGTTTTTTTTTATCTTTTTTTCCCCCATAATTTTAATCTCAAGTAAAAGTGTTATAAAAAAAAATTTAATTTAGAAAACTTTTTCCCATGCAGCGCGTACCTCGTCCATTGGGGCATTGACAACCTCTGGATTTGGTTTGAGGATCATTGTAGCACGGTTATTCAGATCGTATTGTGGCCACTTGGGAAGCCCTCGGTGATTCGGGTCTCCATTTTTAGCAAATGCTATCCATGTATCCATGATTATGTTTGAAAAAGGTTCAAGTACCTCTATATTGGTTCCAACCATTACTTCTGTATTCGGATCTGAATTATCATAAGTGCCGAAAATAAATGGTAAATCAATTATATGACATGCACCTAGCAAATCCTCATAGACGGGTGATTTGAACCCAAATAGGTAGCAATAAGTATTTTGTTGATTTTGGCTTTGTGCTTCAGCAATTCGGATGACTGGTATTCGATATGCCTCATCAGTATTGATAACATATTCAAGTTCATAGGACTCTATTGGTAACTTACCCTTTCTAGATTTTTTGTACGTTTCAATTAAGTCTTTTGCATCATCTTCTGTTTTACCGTAGTATTTCATATATCTATTAGCAAATTTTAAAAGCCTCGCATCATCTGTGTTTTCATGTCGTCTATGTATTAATGCAACTTGGTTTGCCCGGATTAATCCTCTATTATAAATTTTCCTTTCGTCCAATGTGTTTCCGATAAGTAACGGAATATTTTTTGCATATCCATTCCGAATGGCATCCAAGGGTACAACTGGAATAGTATCTTTATCAAGTACGGGTCTAAAAGGAAACATAATTCGATGTTCTTTCGGATCTAGTTTACTAAAAATTTCAGCCTGAGCCTTTTTCAATTCGGACCATTCTACTTCTCTTAATGAATCGATATCCCCCGTTTTAATTCCTAATACATCAAACACGACTCTTGAAGCTTCCTTACTCGGCTTAGTATCATACGCATAAGGATGTGCGGTACCACTTTGGGGGATTGCTTTGTGGAATAATCCCTTTGCTGAAGGCATTGTTAGTAATGTAGTTACTGCCCTTCCACCAGAAGATTGCCCAAAAATCGTTACATTAGTATTATCCCCTCCGAAATATCGAATATTATCTCTAACCCATTCAAGAGCACAAATTTGATCTAGCAATCCGTTATTTTTTGTTAAATCAGGCCAATTAAAAAAGCCAAAAACTCCTAATCGATAATTGATTGTGACCAAAACAATATTACCTCTTGGAACTATTTTTTTTCCATACCCTACGGTTGCCCCTGTTCCAAATACAAAACCCCCACCATGGATCCATACCATTACAGGCCTTTTTGCGTCATCAGCCTTAGGAGTATACACATTCAAAAATAAACAATCTTCAGAATTATCTTTAAAATATCCTATACCCCTATCAAATTGAGGAGCATTATGACCAAAATGAGTCGCATCATAAGTTCCGTCCCATGCTTCAATTGGGAGAGGAGTAGAAAAACGTAATTCATTCACGGGTGGTTTAGCATAACGAATCCCCAAAAACGATTGATGGCCTGATTCTTGAATACCTTCAATTTCTCCTAAAGAAGTATTTACTATAGTTTTCATAATTCTAACATTAATGTTTTATGTATATTAATCAACCTCGGATTAATAAACTAGATATTTTTTCACCAAATTTTGGAGAAAATGAAAACTTAAAATAAATTCTCCCCTACAAATTAAATTAAATAATTGAATGTGAAAAATTATGGTTGAAATTCATGGATTTTGTGATGACCAATTTAACGCGGTGAAAGACGCTTTTGCTCAAAATTTCGAAGAGGATTTAGAGGTTGGAGCTTCATTTGCAGCAACGTTAAATGGCAAATTCATAATAGATATGTGGGCGGGACATTCTGACGTTGCCCAAACAAAACCATGGGAAAAGGATACAATTGTGAATGTCTATTCAACAACAAAAATAATGACCGCAATATGCACCCTCATGCTTGTTGATCGAGGTCAACTAGATCTTGATGCTCCTGTTGCTAAGTATTGGCCTGAGTTTGCCCAAGCAGGAAAAGATACATTACCAGTTCGGTATCTACTAAGTCATACATCGGGACTTTCTGGTTTCGATAAGCCCGTTGGAATCAAGACTCTTTATGACTGGGAAAAAACGGTTAACTTGTTAGCTGCCCAAAAGCCATGGTGGGAACCTGGAACCAAAAGCGGTTATCATATGGTAACTTTTGGATACTTATTAGGTGAGATAGTACGTCGTATAACAGGAAAAACCCTTGGAACATTTTTTAGAGAAGAAGTTGCTGTACCTCTCAATGCAGACTTTCACATCGGACTTTCGGAAGAGTATGATTCCCGTGTCGGAGAACTTATACCTCCTCCCACTAGAGATCTAAGCCAATTAGGACAATTAGATCCAAATTCTGTTGTTATAAAAACAGTTATGAGTTCTCCAATACCTCCTGGAGAAGTTAAGACTCGCGCTTGGCGTGGAGCCGAAATTCCAGCTGCAAATGGTCATGGAAATGCTCGCTCTGTTGCCAGAATAGCTGCAGCAATAGCCTGTGGAGGTGAACTTGATGGTGTGCAGATACTTTCATTAAAGACTATTAAAAAGGCTCTAGAGGAACAATCGTATGGAACAGATTTGGTCGTTCAATTACCAGTACGTTTCGGCTTGGGTTTTGGGTTGCAACAAAAAGAACGCCCTAAAGGTCCAAATAAAAATGTGTTATATTGGGGTGGAGCTGGAGGTTCAGTATGCAGAATGGATCTTGATGCTAGGTTAAGTATTGCCTATGTTATGAATAAAATGACAAATACCATCGCAGGAGATCCCCGAAGTGAGAGAATTATTGACGCTCTTTATAATGCTTTATAATTTCCCCTTTCTTCTTTTTCTTTTTTTGGTCAATTTTTGTAAAAATAGATTTATATTGAGAGAATAAAACAATCAATAGACCATTTATTCTATGTCAAAAGCCTTAAAATCTATATTTTTCAGAGATTTTTTGAGAAGAAAAGAAAAGAGAAGTAAATGAGGGAAAGTGTTATGGTTCTTGTTCTCTTTTCTAAAAATAGTGATCATACAGTACTTATAGCTTGTATTTTTCGTATTTAAAGTCCTACATTTTTAGTACTAAACAGATAAATTGGATTTGACAACTAAAAAAAAATATAGTATTTTTGCTTTATTTTATTCATAAATTTTACCGGCTTTCCCTTGGGGGAGCCTCTCACCCAATGCTTCCCTTACGAGATTGCTTAGAAAATAAGGTTCCAACCCCTCTGCTTTAGCTTTGCTCCTTAGGTATAAGCAACAGACGGGGCAGAGAAATACCATCGCTTCTGCCCCTGCTTCTTTAGCATCGGCTATGTTCATTTTCCAATATTTATCATTAGGAGAAATAACTGCTGTACAACAGAGTGCTGCGTCGCGATCATATTTTCGAGCTACTCTTTCAACACCCAATAAATCGAATAACTCATCAAGTGTTTTGTCTTTTTTCCTGAAAGCATCCCATCCTATACGAGACGCGCATGGTTGCTGGTATGCCACTTTCATGTTGAGTTTCTTAATTTTATCGGGATTCTTTTTCACATAATCTCGAAGATATTCAATGATATGCATATATCTAAACGGAACTTCTATCCCAAAATCTTTTGCATAATGTTCCAGCATCATAAAGCAATCGTCATGGAAGCAAATTACATAATTATCATCAGAAGCGACTTTTGTAAGGGTAGTAATGAATTTCTGGGCATTTTCTCTCACCATACTTGGTAATCCGGCATGATATCCTCCAATTTGACAGAAATAATCTCCTCCTTGAAGAAGGGTTAATCCTTCAAATAATTGTCCCTCAATTGACCCTGCAATCAAATTAACTGTGCAAAGATTCATTATAGGCTTATCAGGATCCCCTTTTTTTACAGATGATGGCATTAAATTAGCCATTTTCGTTTGATTGACTGCACGTTCATCCCCAATAAATGTTCCTGTTTCTTCCATTCTCCTGCTGATGAGATCAAAAGGATCTGCACCATGTGGGCAATACATTGTGCACGCACAGCATGTAATACATTCCGATGTTACAGGAGACAGTTCACCTCTTATTAATTTTTCAAATTCTTCTTTTGCCTGTTGCTCTGAATAGTCCATATAATAACATTTTGTTAAACAGGCAATTCCACACGTATCCCTATTACATTTTTCTTCCAAAAACATTTTTTTCCTCTTTTTTAAATTTTTATATTGTTAATTCTTAATTCACTTCAATTTCTATAATCTTTTATTTAATAATTTTACTAAATCCTTAACTT
This sequence comes from Promethearchaeota archaeon, assembly GCA_048937405.1. Taxonomy (GTDB): domain Archaea; phylum Asgardarchaeota; class Lokiarchaeia; order Sigyniarchaeales; family SOKP01; genus Loki-b32. The sequence goes on along the minus strand of JBHLNF010000002.1, from coordinate 311,838 downwards.
AGCATTCATTTTTCGTATATAAAGTCCAATATTATTGGTGAGAAGTAGGCTCTACATCTTTTACTATATTCCCATTAGTTTGAGGAAAATTGGATTATAAGCATTTTTCGTGCTATTTTTAATATCCTACACCAATTAAAAGTCACATGTCTACTCTCATAGATTCAATAAGTATAATTCTCATTGTTGTTTTAATTGTATATAGCGTTATTTTTTACTATACTAGGAAGCGAGGAGGTTCACGAACACTATCGAAATTGTTCTTTATATGTTTATTAGGAACAGAAATTCTAATTTTCACTCTTAGTTCACTCCCTTATCTTACCATTAATCCTGATTCTGCAACGTTTCCTATAAAAGGGATATTTAGCAATATATTCTTTTTTTCGCTGCTATTTTCTGCCGGAATGTTTATTTGTTCCTCATTTCACTATGAAAGCGACATTGTAAAATTAGATAAACCATCATTGTTACAGTCTCGAAAGGGAAAAGTTAAGGCAGGAACCATCATAGAAAATGGGAGAACTAAACGACCATTTTATCTTTCTCTCGAAGACCTTGAGAAGCATATGTTTATCTGTGGTGCGACTGGTACAGGTAAAAGTAATTTTTTACAACATTTCTTAATCAATCTTATACGACGATATAAAATTCCATTTATGCTTGCAGAATTTAAAGGAGAATATCATTTTCTCCAGAGAAAGATTGAAGATTTGTTAGTTATTCGTCCCGGTGAGAATTTTTCTATAAATATCTTTAATCCTGGAACATCGCCTCCAGAAATCCATGCTGAAAGAATATTTGATATATTAAAGAGTGGTAAATTCCTCGATACCACAGAGGAATATTCCGCACAGATGCAAAAGGTTCTAGTAGATATCTTAACAAAAGTGTGCCAAAAGAAACAATTTCAGAGTTGGGAAGGATTTTATAAATATTGCAATGGGTATGCCATCAATAAAAAAAAGGAGATTCCTATGCTCAGTCAGACCATCATTAGTATCACCAATCGAATACGAAGATTTTCGTTAGGCCCTCTTAAAGTGCTATTCGATACTGAGCATAAAATAAAAACTGATACCCTTTTTAGCAGAAATATCTTGATAGATCTCAGTTCAATTATCCGTCTTGGTGGAGAAAAGGAAGATGCTCTTTTCTTTTTGAATATGCTTTTAAAATACCTCTGGGACAGAAATCTTACTCGTGGAGCGTATAATTTTCAAGGAATAAAGCATATAACCATAGTAGAAGATACTCAATATTTTGCTCCAAAAGATCTTACCCGAAAAAGTAAGCTAACCACGTATCTTGAAGATATTGCTTTACTTCAGAGAGGTACCGGAGAATGTTTGATATCACTGGCAACTCACCCAGATATTAGCGAAGAGATTTTGGCAAATTGTGGAGTTTTAATATGTTTTAAAACTCATATGGATAAAGAATTTTTATGTAAACTTTTAAATTTGGATATAGAACATGAAGATTATTTATCGATTTTAAAGAAGGGGCAATGTATTGCTCGTGTGAATTCAATAGAGAGACCATTTCTCCTAAAAGTCCCTCATATTCCTCGTGAATGGCTAAAGATTACTGAAATTAATAAAAATAATGAAAGAGTATTAAAAAAATTCGATCAGTTAAAAAATAAGAGTGTAGAAATAAAAAATACAAAACAAACTCACAATTTTAGAAATTTTATAGAAAAATTTACTGGTTTTTTAAAAAAAATAAAAATTAAAGATGGAGAGAAGAATAACAAGATAAATAAAAATAAAGCCAAATCAAATGAGATTTTGAATGGTGACGAATATTTAGACAATTATTCTAGTGAATATGAAGTTAATGATGATATATCAGAATCTTCTGTTGATCCTGAAGAGGCATATGAGAATCTTAAGAATTATCTGGATGAGTTATATGTAAAACAACAAAAACGCAAATAGGTATAAGAAATTTCTTTGTAGACTTTAAATATTTGAGATAAAATAGATTATAGATGATATACCTTCCTTTAGATAAATATCTTAATAATCCTTTTACCGACCTTTTTAATGGATTAGAGGCATGGTGTGTTGCATTTAATGAATTTGCTGTAATTTTTTTTGGGTTTGTGAAATATATTTTATTTTTCGTAATGCTATCGATTGGAATTTTAACATTGGTAAAATTACGCGGAACTTATCTTCAAGAGAGAATGAAATATGGAGATAAGGGTTTAAAAGATATGAAGGAAGTTAATAAATTAAGAAGACCACGGCTTATTTTAGGTTCTATTTATATTGCACTAGCATTTGGAATTTTATTCAATTGGCTTACAATGGTTTTAATTTTTGTATTAGAACCATTACCCGATAGGCTGATTTTTAACTTTATTAATTTTAGTGGAATTATTGATCCTTTTACAATGAATAGAATTATGGATATAAGTGCATCCATTTACCCACATGAACAAACAATCTATTATGTCGTGGCATTTGGATCGTTTATAGCAATCACAGATTTAGTAATTGCTGTATGGTATATGGTGAATAAAATACCTTTTAATCCAAAAATGGCAATTTCATTGCTAATTGGAGGGATAACAGCAGGCATTTTATTAGGTTTTACCACCTGTCTACCATTTTTTTTATGAAGGATTATAGTTATACGATAAAGAAGAATAACGTGGAAAAAATCAAAATAATGTATATATGTTTTAACATTATTTTATGCCAGATGATCTTATTAATTTGAGTTCTCCAGAATTTTATACCTTATCTTTTTTAAAAGAATGAATTAAATCTATCTTCTAATAGGAAAATAAAGATATTTATAAGCTAGAGAATTTTATAAGTAAATTATAAAAAGAAATCTAAAAATACCATTTACCACGAGTTCAAAATGCAAATTAACACTATTTAATGATAAGGGATAAAATAAGGGTGAAATAGGTGGAATTTAAATGAAATTGAAAAAAAAAATCGGTAGGAAATATGTGTTAATAACAAGCTTCATTTTTTTGATGACAATATTGTTGTTAAATAATCTATATATTTACAATATGTCAAATTCAACAGATTCAGATGATATTAATTTAAAAAACCTTAAGAAGTCAAATTCTTGGGAACTTACGTATATCCATATTAATGATAACTGGTCCCTTACATCGTTAAACGATTGGTGTAATGGTGATGGTTCATGGAGCAATCCCTATGTTATCGAAAATGTCACAATTGATGCATCCAGTTCACCTACGGGAAATGGAATTTTCATAGAAAATTCTAAAAATGTTTACTTTGTCATCAGAAATGTTACAATTTTCAACGCAGGAATAGATCATGAGGATGCTGCAATCAAATTGAGAAATACCAACAACGGAAACTTATTCAAAAACAATTGTTCTTATAATGGAGGTAATGGTATTTGGTTGTTTAATAGTTGTAATAATAATACAATCTCGGAAAACACTGTAAATAACAACACTTACGATGGAATATATTTATCCTCAAGTCAAAGTAACACAATCTCGAAAAACATCGTAAATAACAACACGTCCGATGGGATATTTTTATCCTCTAGTTACAATAACATCGTTTCAGGAAACACAGCAAACAACAACTCAATGTGTGGGATAAATATAAATTTTAGTAATAATAACACTTTCTCACAAAACACCGCAAATAACAACAAATATGGTATTGATATATATTGGAGTGAATATAATACCGTTTCAGAAAATACCGTATATGAAAATTTTTATGAAGGGATAGAGTTATGGGCATATTGCGATTACACTACTGTCACAGGAAATATTGCAAACAAGAATAGAAGAGGGATATGGATATACACCAATAATAGCTTCATCATAGGAAATGATTTAAACAATAACACAGAATGCGGGATAATTGTAACCAGTTCCAATAATAATGTTATCTTTGGAAACAGTGTAAACAACAACTCAGATTGTGGGATAAGTATTCAACTTAGTAGTGATAACACTATCTCAAACAACACTGTTAATAACAATCAAGTTGGAATTTGTTTAAGTACCGATAACAAGAATAATAACATCTCAGAAAATAACGTAAACAATAACACAGAATGCGGGATTAAATTATTGTATGATAGCTCTTCCAATATTGTTTCAGAAAATAATGCAACTAATAATATTAAGAGTGGGATATATATTTCCTCAGGAAATAATAACACCATATCAGGAAATATTGTAAATAACAATACGGAAAATGGAATTTATTTATCCTCTAGTGATAATAACACCATATCCGGAAATATTGTAAATAACAATACGGAAAACGGAATTTATTTATCCTCTAGTAGTAATAACACCATTGTGGGAAATCTTATCAAAAGTAATCTAATTAATGGAATTCAAATAGATGATATTAGTAGTCAGAATAATTTAATCTATCATAATGCTCTGAAAGAAAACAATAAATGGCATGCGAGCGACACGGGCATCAATAATCACTGGAATAATTCGATTGTTGGTAATTATTGGGATAATCACACATCCCCTGACGATAACACTGATAACATTGTTGATACCGAATATATATCGATTAATGGAACTGCAGGTAGTATAGATTATTTTCCACTAGTAGAAAGTCCTGTTTATGAAGGAGAAATAATTAATATTGACGATTCGGGTCCAGGTTTAAATAATTGGAGTCAAATAGCCAAACTAAAAGCATGGGTTTCGGGTTCAGGAACCTATTTTGATCCATATATCATTGATGGTTTAGAGATTGATGGAGGAGGATCCGAAGCATGTATTACAATTCAAAATTCAAACGTTTATTTTACCATAAAAAATTGTAAAGTCCATAATGCAGGAAGTTTTTTTCTTTATGCAGGAATCTGTTTGTATGGTACGGGCAATGGAAGTTTGATAAATAATGATTTTTTAAATAATAGATTCGGAATATCATTATTTTATGGTTATAATATCATTTTATTGGGAAATACCTTTATTAACAACACATTCTATGCGGTATATATGGAAGATTCTAGCGATAATAATTTATCGGGAAACTTTTTTATTAAAAACAATTATGGGATATTTTTATCTTCTAGTAGTAATAACAAGTTCTTGGAAAACACCGCAATAAATAATTATGCCGGGATTCTTTTGGGGATGAATTGTTATAATAACAATATCTCAGGAAACACTGCGTTTAACAACACAGCTGGAATAGCTTTAAGTAATGGTAATGTTGATAATATAATCTCGAATAATACTACTAACAACAATGGAATTGGGATTAGTTTAGGGAATAATTGCAATAATAATCAAATCTCAGGAAATAATGCAAATAATAACACAAACTATGGAATATATTTAGAATTTAGTAGTAATAACACCATCTCGAACAATAATGTAAGTAGCAATAAAGACAGTGGATTATTTTTGACCAACAATTGCAAAAAGAACAACATCTCTGAAAATGTTTCAAATAACAACACAAACCACGGAATATATTTAGGGGATAATTGCGACGATAACACGTTATCAGGGAATAGCATCTCTAGTAATAATTTATATGGAATATATATATCTACTAGTGATTGTCAAGATAATCTCTTTTATAATAATACTTTGGATAATGATATAAACGCAATTGATAATGGTAATAATGATTGGAATAATTCTATAATAGGGAATTCCTGGAGTGATTATAGTGGTTCCGATTTGAACGATGATGGGATAGGAGATACTCCTTATAGCAAGAATGGGGTTATTGATTATTTACCAATTTATAGTGATGGAGATGATACAAAGCCAGTTATTACGATTAATTCACCAGAGGACTATGAAAAATTTGCAACTACTCCTCCCTCTATTAATGTGAGTATTACTGATCCCAATTTAGAACACACATGGTTTACATTACAAAATAGTGCGGTAACGTCTGACAAATTTGATTGGAATGGGAATATTATGCAAGAACAATGGAATTTGTTTGGAAATGGGTTAATTATTATTACATTTTATGCGAATGATACTGCGGGTCATATTCAAACTCAAGTACTTCGAGTCATAAAACGAGTAGGAATATGGCTTCTTCCACCTTTTATAATTGACGATTTAGGGACGGGAACTTATAACTGGACTGAAGCATTTAATTTAGGATTATGTACTGGTTCTGGGACTTCAGCTGATCCTTATGTGATTGAAAATATAATAATTGATGGTCATAATTCTTCTAGCGGCTTAGAAATTAGTAATACTAGTTCCTATTTTGTAATTAGAGATTGTATATTTTATAGTTCAGGTAGTTCTGAAAATATGGCAGGACTTAAATTAAAATTGGCAAATAATGGACGATTATTCTCTAATAATTGTTCCCAGAATTTTGGAAGTGGTATCTTTTTAGATTCATGTGAAAACATTACAATTTCGCATAGTACTGTAAATAATAATAGTTATAATGGGATTCTCTTATCAAATTGTAAAAATATCTCCATTAAATACAATGATGAGACTATAAATCATAATAAGAGATATGGGATTCATTTACGGCTAAGTGATTATAATAAAATCAGCAATAATACAATAAACTTTAATAGCGAATTTGGAATTTATTTAGAGAATTCTAGTTATAATAATGTAACCTATAATGATTTGAGAGATAATCATAAGGGAGCAATTAAACAGGAAGGAAAGAGCATAGGTAATATAATTTCTGATAATAATCTTTCAATTGGAGGTGGGACTCAAGTTCCAATCGAAATCATAATAATTATTATCATCAGTATTATTGCTGTTTTAAGCGTAACGGGTGTTTTAGTATGGAAGAAAAAATTGTTTGTTCCAAAAACAGAACAAGAAGAGAAGTTGGTCTTTAAATTTGGAGAAAATGAAGTTAAAAATTTAAAAAATCTAAAGAAAAGTCTCAAATTAATTGAGGACCTGATCAAGGAAAGCAAATTTGATAAATCTATTAAGGCATTAATTGCAATTCAAAAAGCAGCTCAGGTGTATAATTTATCAAAAATTGTAAACATAATTGAAGAAAAGATAATTTTGTATAGAAAATCAGAAGCAGAAACTATTTCTAAAATTAAGCAGACAATTTTAGCATTAGGTGGGGAATATACTCTTTTACAACTGACAGATATCAGTGAGAGAACTGGAATTCAAAATGAAGAATTAATCGAAACTGTAATTGAGGATATGATCAATAAGAAAGAAATTTATGGTGATTATTTCTCAAGTTCTAAATCCCTTAAGTTAAAACGAGTCACGCCTATACCAGAAAAGGAAAAAATTGCGAAATATAATATTTTTTTAAGTTATGCTACAATAGATTCTGATTACTTTCAAATCCCAAAAGTTTTTAGCCGTTTAGAATTATATCCTGAAATAGGAGAAGTCTTATTCTGGAAAGCGGATAGCAAACAAAATATTGTTGAATATATGGAGGAGGCTCTGAAAAAGACCAACACATTCATTTTATTTTGTTCTAAGAATTCTATGAAATCTGAAGCTGTAAAAGGAGAATGGCAGTCAGCTTATCAAATGGTTAAAAAAGGATTAATGAAAATTATTCCTATTTATGAAGATGATGATGATATTCCTCGGTTATTATGGCATATGCTGAATGTCAAATTTACAAAAGATGATTTTGAAGGTTTCGTCCTGAAACTTTATGAGGAAATCTTAAGATAATTAATCTTCACTACTTAAACTAAATAAAATTGCTAAGAATGCTACAATAATTAAATAAGAATTATAGAATTGTTATTGCTCCATAAAACATATAAAGCTCAAAAAAAAGTATACTGAATAATCTTTTTTCTATTTTAAACAATTATTTTTTGTTTTCAAAATGAATGATATGAATTTGAAAAAGTTTTAGGCTTATTTACTTAATTCATGATAAACCTCTAAAAGAAAATTTCATGTAAAAATTCAAAAATAGTTAACTATTAAAAAGTGAAACAATTTATCAGATAGTTGATCAGAATGTCTGATGAAGCGTATTTAAAGTTAAGAGAATTCTTAAATCAATTTCCTTTAGGTTACCCCGAAACTCCATCTGGAGTTGAAATTAAAATTTTAAAAAGGCTCTTTACTGAAGAAGAAGCGAAATTAACAATAATGTTGACTCGCATTCCGGAAGAAGTTAGTGAAATTGCTAAAAGAACTGGAATGGAAGTTATTAATTTAGAAAATAAGTTAGATTCGATGGCGAAAAAGGGTTTAATTTTTAAAATTCGAAGAAATAATAATACTTTGTACAACGCAGCGCCTTTTATGATAGGTATATACGAATATTCTGTTAATAAAATAGATAAAGAGCTTGCTAAATATTATAAGGAATATTATGATACAGCATATCAAGAAGAAATGGGAATTAGCGGTGTTCCAGGATTTAAAGTAGTTCCTATTGAAGAAATGATTGAACCAAATACTACTCTTTATCCTTATCATAAATTAAAGGAAAGTATTAGAAACGCACGAGTGATTTCTGTAGCAGATTGCATATGTCGAAAGGAGGCGAAATTGAATGGTATAGGATGTGATCGTCCTATTGAATCTTGTCTTAGTTTTGGTGTAGCTGCTGAATATTATATTGAAAATGGTATTGGAAGGAAAATCTCCGCTGATGAAGCAATAAGAATCATTAAAGAAACAGACGAAGCAGGTTGCATACATGCGGGAGCTAATTCCAAACACCTATCAAATATCTGTAATTGTTGCCCTTGTTGTTGTCTTACAATGAAAGGAATTACTGAAAAAGGATTAGATAGACATGAGTTTTTGAATGCCATGTTTGAATCAATTATTGATGAAGAACTCTGTGTTAGTTGTGGAACTTGTGTTGAACGTTGTCCTGTTGGAGCTATAGAATTGGATAATATCGCTGTTGTATCCAGAGAGAAATGTCTTGGATGTGGTCTATGCGCTACAGCTTGTCCTGAAGAAGCAATAAAAATGCGATTGAGAGAAGATGGAGAAGCACCATTCGATAGAGTGAGGGAAATGGGAAAGGCAGTAATTAAGGCAAAAAGGAAAAATCTTAAGTAATTTCCACTAAAAATCGAAAATTCATATTCTATAATTTAATTTATATAATTATTAAATTTCTTAACCAATGGTATAAATAGGAAATCCCATTCACATAGATTCTATTTGGAATAGAATCGACAGCTGTGAATTTTTATCCTATTTTTTTTTTTGTGTTCTTTAACATATTTCATTAAGATCTACTCCACATTCTTCACAGAATTTCTGTTTGCATAAAAATCTTTTTAAGAATCATGGGAAAATCTTTTTTTAGAAAATAGGGGTATTAAATAAAATTATAAATATGCTAATAATTAATTATTGTAATAAAAGAATATATTGATATAAAATAGCCTATAACCCTCTAAGTTCTTTTTTTATGGTAGTAGTAGAAGTTGGAGTTAACCTCGGTGAGAAAAACTTAGTTGATATTAAGTATCATTTATCTTCGGATAAAATTTTGGATCCTAATGTACGAGCTAGATTTTTAGCTGGTTTAAAGGATTTTATCACAGAAGTTTTTGATGATGAGATTAATGTTATATCCCTAAAGGACTTTGAAATTATCTGTCATTACGCAATGATTCAGTTTTTAGATAAACCTGACAGTAAACCACAACCTTTATTATTATTCGCCATTTCTGAGAGAGGTACAAATCGTAAGTTGGTAAAAAGTCGCTTAGAAGAATTACTATCTCAATTTCTTAGGATGTATTCTCTCAAGGATATTTTTTTCAAGGATCCTAAGTATTTTAAAGCATTTGTACCCCATATGAATGATATTCTTGGAGATCTAAGATTAAATATAGAGGATCGTATTAAATCAATTTTTAGAAAATAGAAAATAATTTAATCTATTATAACTCACAAGTCAAAAATCGAGGACCTATTTGAGAGAGGTACATGAAATAGTAAAAAATCGAACACATTTATTTGATTAAAAAGCCTTTAAATAATACAATTAGCCCGAAATCAAATGCTATCATAGCAAAAATCTCAACGAAAATTGATTCAAATAATCCCCCAATTAAATTGAGTAAAAGTCCTAAAATAACTATAAATACTGCTAGAAAGAGCCATTGAATCCGTTTTTTAGTTTCTTCTCCAACCTTTCTTGTCATCATACCATATTTATATACAACATATATAGCTAAAGCTATCCTGATAATATTCACAAAAATAAACCAGACTCTTGGAGTTTCGGTATTAACAATCCCCTGTTCAAAATCTTCCATGTTTAATTCAGGAACCCAAATAAAATACCCAAAACTCATTATAATTAATATAACGATCATTATTCCAAGATACCTGAAACTCATTGCGATATCTTTATATTTTTCTAATACAAATATGGTCATTACTAAAGATATAAAGATAATATTGTAAAGAATTTGAGTTGTTATCATAAGGGGAATAATAATGTTGGCATTAGTGGTTTCTAAATGGTAAATTGTATATGTCAAGAATCCTCCTGAAGCTGAAAAGAAAAATAAGGAAAACCATTTATTTAATAAATTATCTGGATTTAAAAATAACACATTAATTCCAATTACTAATGCTAAAGAGACAGAGATTATTGCTGTAGTTATTTTTATAATATTGAGAATATCCATGATACATCATTTAACTCCTATTTCATCTAAAATTTATTCAAAATATAATAAAACTTTATTATATAAAATACTTCTTCTCTCCACCAACTATGATAAATATTATTTTTTTAGTAGAGCTCTAAAAATCATAGAAAATCATAATTTCTGAATTTTAAAATATTATTAAAATATCTTTTTTAGACTTCTTTAAAAATCTCTTCTATAAGTCTATTATCTTCTTCACTTTCAAAATGTTGGAGAGCTCCTGTCCAATCTTTCAATATATTTTTGTATTTTGCTTCAAATTTCTGGATAAATTCTTTCAGAGGAGCTCGTATTTCTGAGCTTTGAATACCTTTTATAAATAATGCTCCAAATATTCTTTCTCCATATTCAAGAAGTATTGTAATATCTCCGTGGTCAATTTTTTTTAAAGTTTCTGTCGATTTAGTCATTTCTTTAATAAATGCTGTGATTGCAGAGAACATTCCAGATACCAATCCGGGATCTTGAGCTTCTTCACTCTTAAAAGCATAATTAAAAACACCTCTCCCGTCCCCATATATAATATAAAGTCCTTGTTTTTCAACTTTTTCAAACGTATACTTGAATTCTGGTTCCCATATATCGATTAAATTCTTTTGAAAGAGATATTTTAAAGTGAAAAAGAATCTTTTTCTCTCATTTTCATCTTCAGGCCTAAGAACATCTAAAAATTTGTCCTCGTTCAGATTATTCAATAGTTCTTTTACTTCTTCTCGTTCTAGTTCGAGTTCTTTTCCATAGAAATCTTTTTTTCTTGAAATTAGGATTTCTGAACTTCCTTGATCATATTCATCAAAGGAGAGATAATCGGTAAGAGTCGTAAATACAACTTTTTCTATGTTTTTATCATCAAGAGGAATATTTTTGGTTTTAAATAGCTTTCTACTATAAAATATCATTAAGCTCCAAATTATGATATTAAATACATATCTGGTATACAGATATGGAAGTGCTAAAGCTCCTAATACTCCTTTTAAGTTAGCATCTAATGCTGCAGAGCGAAGAGTATAAAAATTAAAATTAAGAATGGTAGTATAGCTGGTTTGCCCTGTGATCCAATATTCCTCTGGAGTAAAATTAATTAATGAAGGTATTCCAAGAAGACTTAGGAGAGCTGAAAATGATATTATAACCATAAAATAAATTATAAGTCCTAAGAAAGTGCTTTTCATATATTTCAGAATATACGCTAAAAGTCCTGCCATAATGATTATGGGGAATAGTTCTAAAATAATGAAATTAAAAACTATCATAAGATCAAAAGAAATTGCAGAAGATAAAGTAGGATTCACTGATGGTATAAATTGTGCAGAATCGATTATGTTACTACTATCAGGAAAACCAATTGAAAATAATGGCTGAAATGCTATTAAATTTAGAAGAAAAAACAATATAATGGCTATAAAAGCAATAATTATTCCATAGTAAAAGTTTGTATAATTTACGTTTTTAACTTTCTGTTTCCTATTTTTCCACCAATCAATTAGTTTTATAAAAATCAATATAGAGATTGGTTCAAAGATCTTAAGAAATAGGATAAAAATTACCGAAGCCATTATAAAATATGCAAAAAAGTATAAAATGATAAGAATAGAAGAACCATATTGTGCGATAAATAGTAATAAAGATAATATTGAAATTGGGGCTCCAACTGTATATAAACTTTTATATGTCTGGGTTCTTATGTCTTCACCGATATATCTTCCCTTTAATGCTATTTGGGAACTAAAGAGTAATTCAATACTAAAGATAAATATTGCCAAATATACAAATAAAATCTCTAAAAACCATCCTAAAGCAGTTTTTCCTGTAATTACAGGATCAGTCTCTAAGTTTGAAACAGAGAGAATAACTTGCAGAAGATAAAGAGATATGGGTAAAAGTACAATTAATAGTTTAAGGATTTCTTTTTCTCTTGTCCAGTCGCTTTTTAAAATGCTCCTGCGAATTTGTTTAACAGGACTCTCTGTAAATTGGTAAGTTAGATGGATCAAGTTTGATTTTGTTGAACCATCTTCTTTTCTTAATCGATTCCATACATATAATACAGAAATAAAAGGTGTTACAAAAAAAATATAGGGTAAGGTAACTAATGGATAGAAAGCGAAAAGTGAAACAAGTGATCCAAAGTGTGCTGCCAAAAAACCAAAACCTTGAATATCTGTCGTATGCTCTAAATTTTCTGGAGAAATATCTGTTTGGAATATAATAGGGAGAAACCAATACACAACATAAAAAATTAAAATTCCCAGATAGATTCTCAAATATAACTTTCCAAGAAATTTTTTTCGAATGAAGAAATACGGGATAATTAAAATCAATATTGGAATAACATTAAGAATTATTGTGAAAAAAACATCACTCACACTCATTCTATTCTCACGATCATTTTTTTTTTAAAGAATTATATTTAAGAAAACATTGCTAATTTTATTATAATTATTTAGGTATTTTTGAATATTTTTAATTTTAGTATGATAAAAAAAAACAAAATTGGATTAATAATAGATGATGATTTTTCATCAAAAAATAAGCCCCCTTATCCACATCCTATTTTTTTTTCGTATGAAACCCCTATTCGAATTCATGCTATTCTAACTTATTTAGAAAGTAAAAATGTTCTTAATGACGACAGAATTACCTTAATAAAACCTAAAAAAATAGATGAATCAATTATTCAATTAGCCCATACTAAATATTATATCGATTCTATTAAGTATCTTTCAAGTTTAGAAGGTGCTATGTTGAATGAAGAGGTATTTATTACAAAAGATTCATTCAAGCTCGCCAAATTAGCAATCGGAGGAGCAATCCAAGCAATTGAATCAGTTATAGAAAACGATGTAATGCAATCTTTCGCCCTTATTAGACCTCCTGGGCATCATGCTTTACGAGAAAGTGGATCAGGTCTCTGTATCTTTAATAATATTGCTAATTCAATTTTATACTTGCGCGATAGACTCAATTTTAATAAAAAAATTGCAATTTTAGATATTGACAATCATTTTGGAGATGGTCTGGCACAATATTTCTATGAGGATCCCAGTGTTCTTTATTTCTCTATTCATGAATTTGACTTTATAGAAGGAGATATTGGATTTATAAATGAATTAGGAGCAGGCAAAAGTATTGGAAAGAATATAAATTTTCCAATCCCAATGAATTGCGTTGATGATGACTTTTTAGAGTTTGTAGAAATCGTTGAACCTATTTTGAAAGAATTTAGTCCAGATATTATTATAGTTGCTGCTGGTTTTGATATGCATTATACAGATCCTATTGGAAATGGTTTATTAACATCGAGTTCATATTATAAATTTACTGAAAAAATTTTAAAGATTGCTGAAGATATCTGTGAAGGAAAATTGATTTTTATCCTTGAAGGTGGATATAGCCTATTAGGTTTACCTGTTTGCGTTTATTCAGTTATACAAGCTTTATTGAAAGAGAAATATGAAAGACCTCCTTTTGAATATCTAGACTTTTCAAATAAATCAAAAAAGAATGAAATTGATAAGATTAAATCTAATTTAAAAAATCTTTTAAGTAATTACTGGCCTTCATTTAAAAAAAAAAATTAAAATAAATTATACCAAATCCTTTAATTTTAAAGCATACTCTTGAGCTGCAAAGAGAGCATCTCTTGGTCCTGCTTGGGGATTAATATAACAGATTAATGCACCCGTACCTCCGATTGGAACAGGACAAATGATGATATGCCCTTTACCTGTGATATTTGTGCCAATTTTTCTTTCTTCAGTATTTTCTACGATCATATATTTTATTCCTTGAATTGTGATACTACTAATTCCCTTTTCACCTAACTCAAGCTTCTGGTTAAGTAATTCATTGATTAAATCTAAATCACCTACAATATTCCAATTTTCAGTTTGAGTTAGCAATCTACCATCTTTGCTTATTATCGCTACTCCAAAGATATTTTGTTCTTCATTTAACAATTCATCAATAAGTGCTTCAATTTCAGACATTTCCACCAAAATATTTATTATTAAATTGTTATAATAACATAAATAAAATCAATTATAAATTTAAATATAATTTAAAAATAAATTGAAAAAAGTACGGTGACATTATTTGGTTTTTAGAATGTGGAGAAAAGCGGTTCTTCTCTCTTTACGTGAAAAAAAAGTATTTATTATTTTTACATTGATATATACGGTATTAATATTTTTAACAAGTTTAGCTATACAATTAGATTTAGGTCCTTATTTTCTGTCAATTTTTTTTATTACCAGTTTATTTCTTTCATTACTTTATGCTTGGATTTTAGTTTCGAGAAAAAGGCGTATTTGGGCTACATTTAAATGTATTGGTTATACTAATAAAAATATATTGTCCTTAGTTTCAGGTATGATCTTTTTTACAACTATAGTAGGTTTTTTTATTGTAATTGAAATGTTATTTCATTACGCTGCTATTGTTGCTTATATTAACCAAACAGATTTAGATATCACTCTTTTAATCTTAGTAGACTTAGTTCCTGTGGTTGTTACTAGTGGTATATTTATAGGTGTTCAAATAATAGCATTTATTGTAGCCTATAGAAAAGTCCTTAAGGTGAGGCCAATAATAGCACTTAAAAAAGTAGGTGAATAAGGAGGTAGAAAAAATGTCAGAAAAAGATATTATGATTGAAGCTATTGATGTTAATAAAGAATATAGAAGAGCTGGTGCTATAATACGAGCATTAGCAGATGTGAATTTAAAAATAAGATCTGGAGAATTTGCTATAATCCAAGGTCCTACTGGTTGTGGAAAATCTACTCTCCTTAATGTTCTTTCCGGATTGGATCTCCCAGATTCAGGGAGAATTATATTAGATGGAGAGAACATCGCTAGATCAACAGAAGATAGATTAAGTAAGCTTAGAAGACAGAAAATTGGATTTGTGTTTCAAGATTTTAATCTTGTTAGAACTTTAACAGCTATAGAAAATGTTGAATCTGTTTTATGGCCAACTGTCTTACGACAAAAAGAGATTGAAAATAGAGCGATTGCTGCATTGAGAGATGTTGATTTACTTGATCGTAAAGATCATTTTCCTGTGCAGATGTCTGGTGGAGAAAAACAGAGGTGTGCGATTGCACGGGCTATAATCCATAGACCTCGGGTTATTTTAGCAGATGAACCCTCAGGAAACCTAGATCCTCAATCTGAAAAAGAAGTTATGGGACTACTAAAAAAGATAAATAAAGAAATGGAAACTACTGTTTTGGTAGTAACACATAGAGACTTATCTTCCTATGGAACTAAAACAATTAGAATGGATGGCGGGAAAATTATTTCTATTAAATAAAATCCAATATTTTTTATTCCTTTTTTTAAAAATTTTAAGATTATAAAATAATAAGTTAATCATTTAATTAGTAAAATTATACTCCAAGTAAGATAGACAGTTTTGGAGATATTAAAGTAAAACAAAAGTATAAATAGTTTTTAGTTGTTGAATAGTAATAATGAAATTAAAATCATTTAATCACTTTTAACTTGGGATAATTATGGGATGGGGTCGTGTTATTAAGTCAGGATGCGCGGGTATGTGTTGCCTTATTCCAATGGCATTTGTTTCATTTAGGTTTCTCAACCTCACTGAGGGTATAACTGGAGGATTGATTACTAATGTTGATGATGCTATAGGATCATTAACTAGTGAGCTTGGTGGGATTGGTTTATTACTACAAATACTTGCTGGAATGTTAATTGGAGCAGTATTAATATTCTTATTTCCTATACATTGGTGTTTATTTTATCGTCCCGATGATGTAATGCTTATAATAGCAGTAACCATTCCTTGGATTCTATGCTGTGCTATTACTAGTGGTCTATTTGCTCATTCTCCGCGTGGAGGAGTACATACTAGTTTTGCCATAGGAATTGGATATGTAATTATACTTTCAATAATTTACATCATATTAGCAATTGTGATACCAGCAGGATTAGGACCCGCAATTTTGGATGGATTATTAATAGGATTAACTGATTTGCCATATCTAGTCGCTGTTCTTACAGCAGTTTTGGAAGGAACATTAGTTGGTGCTGTATTTGGTGCATTTATAGGAAGTTTGAAATATAAACCTACAGGTGGGAAAGAAAAAAAAAAAAAGAAGAAAATAAAAGTCAAGGATGAGGATCTAGTACCGGGCGAAATGTTCGCTAGAGAAGTTATAGAAGAGGAGAGTACTCCTACATCTGATTACTGCAAAAATTGTGGAGCTAAATTGACTAGTGAAGATTTATTTTGCACAAATTGCGGAGCAAAAAAATAGATATTAATAGCTTAAAATTTTAAAACATAATATAATTATCAATTTTTTTAAATCTGATAATATTTTCAATAAAAATATATTAATTATTGAATCATAGTATTCTATATTAATATTAAAAGTTCAATGTAAGAATATAAATTATGCCTAAAGAGATAAAAGGGATTATAGTCAGTCGTTTAATTGTTTTGCTATCAATAATTTTAATTCCTATTGCGATTTTTTTAATCTATAATTTAGCTGATTTTAATTTATGGTATACAAATGATCCTACAATTACAATACTAGTAATTAAGATATTGAGTCCATTTATTTTTAGTGTTTCATGGTTATTTTTCATGATTCTTTTTATTAATCGTTTTGCTAATACTCTTGATGATTTTGATAAGACTGTTAGTGTAGTTCCATCAAGATTGAAATTCTTCTATGGGATAAATGCTATTTATATTATGATGATTTTCATTTTTCCTATAATTACACCATTAATATCCATTCTAAGCTTTGCTTCTATGGCATGGAGATTAACAACATTTAGAAAAGAAAGATGGGAGGATGATACAAAGATTTCAAAAATAACATGGATTATGATGATCTTGGCATCGGTAATTCCAATATTTTGCGCAGTAAGTGTTTTACCCGGTTTTTTAGCATTAACAGATTTTCTATGGAATGATATATGGCTTAAATTTCTTCCGTTTTTATTCAGTATCTCTTACTCGTTATTTACTGCCTTGGCTATAGGGTCTTTTATATTATTGTTGTATAATTCTGGTATTAGTGAATATGAACAACTGTGGGTAGATTCTTCAAAAAGAGATATTATCTGGGATATTCGAATTTTTGAGATATTTCTTTTTGCCTTTTTTTTATTTCTAGACCTATATAAGTTTGAAGTAATTGAACTTTTTTATTGGGGAGGATTTATTCTTATTCTTATTATTTCGATTGTAAATTATTTCCAAGGAAAATCAAAAGTAAAGAGTTTTAAAAGTCATTTATTCGGATATCTTATTGCTGCTGTGTTTGTAGGTTCAAATGTACTATTCTCTACGACAGAAATTTCTGGATTCTTAAGAATTTGGAGCTTAATTCTTTCAGCGGTTTTATATATTTCTGTATTTTTTTATACATTTTTCCAAGCTGAATGAAATAAATCTGATAATTTTATTTCCCAGAAAGTAGGAGGATTTCAGGAACATTTTACAACCCAATCCTTTTATTGGAGATAAATTTTATCTCGATCAATTTATATAAAAAATAATTGTTATATTGATAATTTTAAGTAGAAAAGGAAATTAGAATTACACTTTCTATGGACTTTTCATCATTTATATATATTCAACGTAAATTTTTTTAAAGTCTCTATTATATTAGAACAAAAATTATTAAAAAATCATATTTTGATTATAAAACTAATAGATACTAAATTATAACAATAAAAAATTAGAATATTATGAAAAATTTAAATATGAAATCCTTAATGGTTATCACGATCGTAGTTACTTCCGTATTTACAATGCCAATGGCAGTATTGGGGCAAGAAAAGGATTATAACAATGATTTAAATTTGAATCAAGTGGATGCTGGTATTTTTGATGGTTTTCGGGGAGGTTTTGGATCAATTTTTAGTAATAACTTAGGATATGCTGGACAAATCCTCGGAACTGTATTCGAAGCATTATTAATGCAGGGATTAAATCTTACTAAACATGAAAAAATGGATAGTGTCTATGTGTTAAGTGCCAATACCACAAGAACAATTTCTGGTATAAAAGATTTTGACTCAGGGAATAATAAAGAATATTATTATCTTCCGAATGATTATGAAACATCTTCTGATAAAGGCTTTGCTTATTGTGAAATTACTAAAGACGGTAGTTATTCTTTTGAATTAGAAGCAGGTGCTGCGGTCACTCTAATCATTTGGGACCATGATAAATCATTTGTGGATGCGATAAATAGAGTACTTGGTTTTTTGAGGAAAATATTAACACTTCAAGAGAGAGGTGTAGAAATATCTCAGAATGTTATTAAGGAGGGAATTTCAATAATTACCTGGTTTTTAATTCATTTTAATGATATATTTACTGGAGATGAATTATTCATATTAAATCCCATAACTTGGCAAAAATTAAATATTACACCATCAAGCTATACTATTGAGAAGACTTGGAAATATACCGGTTCTGATTATAATATAACTGAAGGTGATATAGAGGTTCCCGATGTTGAAAAAGAAGCTTGGCTTATTAATGCTACGAATAGAAGAGATAATTATATGGAATGGTTATTAACAAATACTACAGAAGGAGATTTAGCTGAAAAACTTTGGACTCAGTTCTCTTTTGATTTAATTCAATTATGGGTTAAAAATTTCGAAATTCATATTGATGTTAGTGAGATTTTAGATGCTTTTACTGGAGATGGCGGATCAGCAGAACAAGCTATAGCCAGTGCTTTTAACGGTTGTGATATTGAATTTTACCTTTTTACTCATCATTTAGCAGGCGCGTTCTTATATAATGATGCAGATTCAAATAACAAAATCTCAGCGAGTTATGTAAATGTAACTGATGCTGATGGTGATGTTATATTAGATGAAGCTGGAGATCCTATACAGATTCCTGATGGTTCTGAACTAAGTCATAGACTCATTTTAGGCTCTGTAGGAGAATTTGAGTTTAGAAAACCAGATCCTGCCGAAGGAGAAAATAGTATTTCATGGGGCTTAAGGATAAATGATGTAAATATATCTGCAGTTCCTATGTTTGTTGATTTAGATTCATATTTACAAACAGAACAGGAAAATCTTGAATACATTTACTTTGGATTCACATTTATACCAACTAAGGATGAAGAAACTGGATATGCGAGAGGAAATGTTAAATTGGATCAATTTTTTGCTCCTTGGAATGACGGTAATGGTCCTAATTCAAATATTGCGGGATTAGATTTAGCTATTATTTATGTATCTACCGTATTACACTTTCACTTAAATGTAAATGTTAATGAAGAAGCAGATGAACCTGAGGTAATTTTAGATCCGAACGAAGATTATGTTGATGAAACACATGAATTAAAGGTAGGAAATTACATTGGTAGAAAAGCAGAAGAAAAGTTAGACTTTGTCGATATTGCAGGTTTTTTCTATGAACTTGGTAATGATAGAAGTACAGCGGAAGAACATAATGCAAATACAAATGTATTACCGCTTGTTCTGTACAAATGGGAATTGAATAGACATGATACCTTTGAATTAGGTAATGGGACTGAATCCAAAACCTATGCTTCAGATATTAGAATTAGTACAGAATTTAATGTGATGGTATATGCGGTTTGTTATCCTGAGTTTAATGGTACTGGTCAAGGGATATGGCACGATCCAACCTTCAGTGTCTATATGGTTTTCGAAGAGGAAGGTTTCTGGGCTATAATCGTTTTGATTGCTGGAGTAAGTTTAGTAGGTGTTGCTACTATATTGATAAAGCGGAGAAAGGATAGAAGATACTAATTTTAATTTCTTTTAATTTTTTTTATTTTTTGTTTAAATTTACTGATTTCTAATATCAAATTTGATAATTTTTGTTAAGACTAAGATTTTTCAGTTATTAATACTTACAAAACTTTAAATTTTAGATAATCAAAGTGATATAAGCAAACAAAAAAAATTCCAAAAACTGTTTAGAAATTATGGCTTTAAAAATACAGAAATCCTTCTATGTTGATGAAAATAAACGTTGGTTTAAAAAATGGTGGCCAGAAAATGTACCCTATAATTTTAACTTCGAAGAAAAAACGTTAAATGATTTTCTAGATGAACAAGTTGAAAAATACGCAAAAGATAATTTTATATGGTTTTTAGATAGTTGGATTACTTATAAGCAGTTTCAGGACTATGTGAAGTCATTTGCTACAGCTTTAGTAAACCAAGGTATTAAAAAAGGTGATGTTGTTGCAATATACCTTCCTAATTGTCCTCAATATATTGTAGCATATTTTGCAATTACAAGGATTGGTGCAATTGCTAGTGGAATTAATCCTACTTTTCAACCAATGGAAGTTCTTCACCAGCTTGAGATAATAAAGCCAAAAATGCTTATAGTATTAGATGCGTTATATGATTCTTCAATTAAGCCAATTATTCACGAGTCAATAATAAAAATTGTTGTTTATACAAATCTAGCAGATTTATCCGAAATTAAAGGAGTAAAGAGAGCTATTAGTAAATTTATTAAAAAAATACCTACAGGAAAAGTTGATTTTCATAGGGCATTTAAATTTCAAGAACTCCTAAAAACGGAAGTAAATATTCCGAAAATTAATATTGATGTAAAATATCACCCTGCTACTTATATTATGACAGGCGGAACTACAGGGTTACCAAAAGCTGCCGTTTTAACTCATTTTAATGTCGTCTCTAATGCATTGCAGTGTAAACTATGGTTAGGGGGTGAGAGACCCGGAATAGGAAATATTGGTATTTTACCATTATTTCATAGTTTCGCTCATACAGCTGTAATGAATACTTCCTTGGCTGTTGGTGGCTGGATAATGCTGTTCCCAACTCCTCCTTCTCAAACGGAATTATGTGAACAAATTGAGAAATTACCTTGTAAGGAAGGGTTAATATATGCGGGGACAGAAATTTTATTTAAAAGATTAGCAGAATTAAAAAATTTAAAAATAAGATTTCCAGGAGTTATCGGTAAATTAATTTTATGTATTTCAGGCGCAGGACCTTTACATGAATCTGTTCGAGATGCTTTCGTTAAAAATACAGGTGGTAGGATTGTTGAAGGATATGGTCTATCAGAAGCTAGTCCTGTTGTAAGTGCAGGCAACTTATTTAGTGAGAGTCCTATTGGAACTATTGGAATGCCCTTAACAGGTACAGAATGGGGTATTTGGCCTATTGACGATCCTAATAAAGGACCAATAAGTATGGGGAATTCTGATGATAAAAATTTTGGAATTGATCACACAGGTGAGATTTATATAAGTGGTCCTCAAATAATGATGGAATATCTTGAAGAATCAGAAGAAACAGAACAAACTATTATAGAGTATAATGGAAAATTATGGCTTTTAACTGGAGATATTGGTTTTATGAATGAAGATGGAACTATAGAAATTAGAGACAGGAAAAAACAAATTATAAAATGTAAAGGATATTCAGTATTTCCTAAAGAGGTTGAAAAATTATTAATAAAGCATCCCGATATAGTAGAGGTTGCTGTAGCAGGTCTTCCTGACGAAGAATACGGAGAAATAATAAAAGCATGGGTTTCAATTAAAGAAGATTCCGATTGCTCACCTCAAAAAATAAAAGAATGGGCAAAGGAAAATATGGCAAATTACAAAGTTCCTCATAGCGTTGCTGTTATCGGTGAAATTCCAAAGAATTTAATTGGAAAGATTCAAAGGAGAATATTACAAGAAGCAGATCCTATATGGAAAAAAAAATATAGAGAAAAAATATAATCATATTATATAATTTAAATAGTAACTTTATTAAAATAATGAAATTATTTTAATAATGTAGTTTAATATTAAAATAAGTTTAACTTAAAGAGTATTTTAGCATTGTCTGAAAGATCTGAAATTGAAAAACTCATAATTGAAAGCACGAAATTAGTAAGTTTAGAAATTAAAGATACTGAACTTAAATTAATAGATAAAGTTATTCAAGATTTTGCTCCAGAAATTGGTTATTTATACCAATTTCGAGAAGATGAATCAGAAGAACAACAGATTAAGACTGGTCGACTTCACGAGAACCGGATCTTAGGTATTCTTTTAAAATTTTATTTAGCGGGGAAAAAAAAAATAACAACAGGAGAAGTTGAAGAAGAATACAAACGATACTTTAAAGAAATTGCTCGTACAACAATTTCAACATATTTAAATATGCTCAAAAAGGAATCTACCTTATACAAAGAAAGAGATGGAAGGACTGTTTATTATATATTTTATCAAGATCCCCCAATAGATATGAATCCATTCTGGTTTACTCGTATCTTTTGCATCGTTCCTGCTTATTTTGATAGAGCAAAGCTATTTTCTAGATTATATCTTAATACAACTAAATATATTCAGCAATACATTAGTGTTTATAATAGCGAAGATGAAAATCTATTAATTCGAAATTTCAAATTTATAACAGGATTAATAATTTTAAACATTTTCAAAAATCGTATGTCTAAGTGTGTATTTTGTCAATTTAGTAAAAGAGAGATCTACAAAAAGCTTGAAGAAATAATTGAGATCGCTGTAAAAGATAGATCAGATCTATTACCAGAAGATTTTTTAGAAATCATTTTTGATAAGTTTTCAGAAATACCGATTTTTGATGGAATCAAAATTTCCTATGAAATTAATGAAAAAGATGTTTCTAAAGAAATTCTGCGTTGTGCTGAGAGATACAAAAAAGATTTAGAGTTTCAAATAATGGTTTCAAGGAGAAGAAGAGATTTAAGACTTAAGCAAAGATTAGCATTAGAAGAAGATATTAATTCATAGTTTTAAAAGTTAACAGTGTCACTCTTATTAATTTTAATCTTTTTTTAAAAAAATAAGATTTTTATATTTAGATTAAATTTGACTTTTGTAACATCAATCGAGTTAAAGCTTCGAATGTTTCCTCAACATTTTCACCCGTTTTTGAGCTACATTCAATAAAACCATCAACAACTCTGGATCTAGCAATATTAATTCCCTCTTCGCCAGTTACTTCACGTTCTCCAACTAGGTCCGCTTTTCCACCAACAACAATAATAGGAAATTGATCTTCAGCTCTTAATTCCTTTTTTATTACCATAAGCCAATCATCAATGTGGGCTAATGAACTATAATTTGTTACGTCATACATGAAAAGAGCTCCATTGGCTCCCCTAACATAAGTTGGTAATAAGAACCTAAATCGTTCTTCTCCACCAAAATCCCAGATTTGGAGTTTTATTTTTTTTCCATTGATTTCTAGGCTTTTTACTTCGAAATCAACGCCTATAGTCATTTTTGAATCTGATTTAAATAAATTTGTCAAAAACCTTTGAGTTAATGTAGTTTTTCCGCAACCTGCATCTCCAAAGATTACAATTTTATACGTTGCATCATACAATTTGCATGCTTACCTCCCTTTTTTAGTAGGTTTTATTATTTGAAAGGTTTTTGTGTATTTTTGCTTCTTTTAGTGAGAATTCTTGTTTTTAGAGTTAATCACTAATACGATTTCTATAATCTATAACTTTTTTTATATATATTAAATATTTCGATGTGATATATTAAAAAGATTATAATATTTGTTTAAAATTTTATGTGATTGTATTTTATTGACCTATCAAAAAATTAATTAATATGCTTAATTTTAATATTTCATTTTTATTTAACTATTTTATAACTATTGTGAAATAAGAACTTAGCCCATACTAATTTGATATATAAATCCAATCTCTTTATTTAATTAAATATTATTATAAGTAGTTTTTAAATAATTAGAATATTCAATAGAAAAATATTCAAATAATAATACTACTATAAATACAAATAATTTTTTTTTACTTATTTTTTGCATTAGTTCACTTTAATTATATTCATCACTTTTCATTATAATGGTGTTAGAAATATGACTAATGAAAAAAAGAATCCACATAAAGTAGATTATTTGGTTTATGAACTAGGCATAGCTTAAAGGCTATGTTTTTGTACGAGTACGCAACCGCTTCTAGTACGGGTTGGTCTTTATGTCGTAGAAAACCATTCCATCATGTTAGGAATAATTCCCCGTTCACAGAGGGTTAATGCGATAGGGATTCATAGTTATGCTTGAAGACTTAAAAAAGAGTCATGATCTCATGATTTTGAGTACCGAATTGAGGTCTTGGTCAACATGAGTTCCACGGTCGCATGTAATATTTCTTTCGAAGAGTAACCTTTTTTTCAGTTTTTTACCATTACAACAGACTTTTGTAGTCTTGGACTCATCAATTCTTATTACTCTTTTACCTATTTTTTCCTCATTATAGGTTAAGAATTCGACAAATCGTGACAAATAGCCTATGATATGAACTGAATAGTTGAGGATTTTGTGGTTTTTATTCCTTTTTGTATCACCTGTTTCGTTTTTCTTTTAAGTCAGTTTCAGATTAATATAATAGAGAGTAATTTGTTTAAAAAGAGGTGTGTTTAATGATATAATGATTTTTCTTCTCATCCTTAATTCATCCCATCCATAAAGAAAGAGATTTTCTTGAGCTATCATGAAAAAAGTTTAGTTAAATTTACTTGCAATATTTTTTCTTCATCGCGTTAAATTTCAGAATTAATAATAAGCAATTGAAAAATATTAAAATTGTTATTAATTTCAATAGATCAATGGAAAGGAAATATTCGACTAATGATTTTCATGATACAGATTACATATGATATAACAAGAAACTTTGATTTGGATTATCTTATTTTCGATTTAATTTTCTTCTTAATTTTTCTTACAGTTCTAATTATTAAGAAAAAAAGAAAACCACTTTATGTTGGTCTTTTATGTGGAGTACTTTTTCTAATAATAGATAGTATAATTTGGTGGAATACCGGAGTTCGTGAAATTTTTCCCCCCGAATACAAATTTTTTGTAGATTTTATGATGGATTTTAGCTATGGTTTGGTAGCCTTTAGTTGGGTAATGATAATGTTTGAAAGGAATAATCTAAAGGAAATAATATTATGGACTCTTTTTTTATATGGTGGTTGGTTAGTAACAGCTAGTTTGTCGCAAATATTACCCTTGCTTGATTTAGAAATAACTACGGTTAGACATATGCGTAGTTTAAGAATAGTAGAAATTATTACCGTTTTATGTGGATTTTTATTGCTAATTGTATTGAGATATGACTATAAAACGATTCTATATATTTTTTGGATTGGTTTTATGCTTTCTTTTATGATGGAATCATATTTACTCATTACGCAAATGAGACCATCCGGGGTTGAATTATTATTATATGATTCATTAATATTAACCAATCAAGGTGTCCCTTATTTATTTGTATTTTTTGATAAAGTATTACCAAAAATTAAGGAGATAATTCTTAATCGAAAGGATTTAAAAGATGAGAAGGTTGAGTTAACTAATTTTGTAGCATAATAAATAGTGGGAAGAGATCTCCAATTAGTTTAGAATTTTAATTTTTTTAAGAAATAAACAGAAAAAGGATTTAAGTATTATATTGATATGTTAATATTGTTTATATTCACCTTTATACCATGAACGTTGAGATTTTCTGAGAGTATCAGGCATATCCTCATATGGGGATATTTCCTCTTTAAGTTCACATTCTATACCATATCGAATATTTGTTTTTGGGTGAATATATCCTGTTTTTGAAATACCATTTGCAGCTCTAAGTGCTGTACGTCTAGAGATTAATGATGCACCTTTAATATAGAAATATCTCCATTTAGAGTCATTGACCAGTTCAATGAAAATCCCTTCATTCATATCTGCATCAGATTCGATTGGCATAAATGTACCAGAATCATCATGCCATTTTAATATGAAATTGTCTTTTTTTTCTGTCATTGTATTCCCAATAAGCTATTTTAAAATATCTAGAAATTAAATTATCTTCTTTATTAAAAAATTTTAATTTTTTTTATTACAATATAAAATTAATATTATTTAATCTTAATTTTAACGATATTTACATCCTCAATTCATATTCATAAATTTTATGAATAATTTCATATATAATTATCAAAATAGGATACAGATATCAATCAATTTATAAATAATAGTTTTAGAATTTATTCTGATTATTCATATGAAAATTATAGATAAAAAATCAATAGCCAATATCTTAATGGAATATATCCCCAATCTTAATTTAGAAGAAATCGAATCATCAATAGAAATACCTCCTCCTGATTATGAGTATCACTATGCATTTCCTTGTTTTAAACTTGCAAAATTACAGAAAAGAGCACCACAATTAATAACTCAAGAATTAAAAGATAAAATTAAGATCCCGGAGTTTATAGAAAACATTGATGTCAAAGGACCTTATTTAAATTTTACAATAAAACAAAGACCTATTCTTGAAAATATTTTTGATTATAACAATGATTATGGTAGAATAAGAGATATTTCAGAAAAATCTAATAAACTTAGAATAGTAGTTGAATATCCTTCTCCTAATACTAATAAACCACTTCATTTTGGACATGTTCGGAATATGGTTCTTGGTAAATCTTTATCTAATTTATTAGAATATAAAAAACATAAGGTATTTCAAGTTAATTTAAATAATGACAGAGGAATTCATATTTGTAAAAGTATGCTTGCATATAAGAAATGGGGAAATGGAAAGGCCCCAGATAAAAAAAGTGATCATTTCGTTGGTGAATATTATGTATTATATACTCAAAAATTTAAATCAGATGCTAATTTAGAGATAGAAGCCCAAGAATTATTAAGATCTTGGGAAAAGGGAGATAAAGAAACTAGAGATTTATGGAAAAAGATGAATAAATGGGCACTTGAGGGATTTAAAACTACATTTAATAAATTTGGAATTAAATTTACCAAAGAGTATTTTGAATCTGATTTATACTTGAAAGGAAAAGAGATAATTTTAGATGGATTGAAAAAAGGTCTTTTTGAAAAAACCAATGATGGTGCTATAATCGCCAAATTAAAAGAGAAATATGATCTAGATGACAAAATTTTGATAAGGAGCGATGGAACTTCTATTTATATAACACAGGATATATACCTAGCATATAAAAAAAAAGAAGATTTTAATTATGACAGATCAATTTATATTGTTGGAGATCCACAGATACAGCATTTTAAATGGCTCTTTGCTATATTAGATATTTTAGGATTTGAAGGAGATAATTATCATCTTTCATATGGTATGATTAGTCTACCTAGTGGTAAAATGAAAAGTAGAGAAGGTACTGTTGTTGATGCTGATGATGTAATTGAAGAAGTTGAAAACCTTGCACTTGAGGAAGTAAATAAGAGATATCCTGAATTACATAATGATGAAAAGAAAAAAAGAGCCGAAATTATTGGTTTAGCTTCAGTAATCTTTTACCTTCTCAAATATAGTCCAGTAAAGGGTTTTGTATTCAAACCTGATGAAAGTATCTCTTTTGAGGGTGAAACAGGACCTTATATTCAATATTGTTATGCAAGGATTATCTCAATTATTTCAAAGTCAGAAAGAGAAATAACAACAAATATTAAATGGGATTTACTTTCTCATGAAAAAGAAAAATTTCTAATAAAACAACTGATTTACTTTCCTGAAGTAATTGATACAGCAGAAAAATCCTATAATATTCATCTAATTCCACAATATCTTCTCACGTTATGTCAGGCATTCAATTCATTTTATACATCCTGTCAAGTTATATCTAATAATAAAGATTTAGAAAAGGCAAGGTTATTACTTATATATTGTGTAAAAATTGTTATTAAAATAGGACTAGATATACTAGGAATTGAAACTTTAGATAAAATGTGAGAAAATTAAAAAAAATAGTAAGTAAAAAATGAGATTTTTTGATTTTGAAAAAGATATCAAAAAAGATACACAATTTGTTATTTTTGGTATACCATGGGATTATTTAACTTCAATTGATTTACCTAACTCTTCAATTGCTCCAGAAAAAATCAGAAATGTAACTAATGATATTGGTTTGACATCGGAACTAGGATATCATATAACTAAATTAAAAGTAGTTGATATTGGAGATATTCCTGTCGAGAAAATGAATATAGATAAAAATCTTAAAAATATCAAGAATTTCATAGAAGATATATACAAGAAAAATGAAAACATAATTCCTATTATGATTGGGGGTGATCATTTCTGTTCTTATCCTGTAATAAAAACAATTGGAGATCATTTTGAAAAAAAAGAAGAATTTGGTGTGTTAGTATTTGATTCTCATTTAGATTTTTATCAAGAATGGGATAAGGGCGTCTATTCTCATGCCACAGTTTCTCATAGAATTTATGATTTTGATTATATAAATAATAAAAATCTCCTTGTTGTTGGAGCTAGAGATATAGATATCCCAGAGTTAGAGTTAGCCAAAGCAGAAAGCATTGAATATATTAGTGCTTATCATTTAACAGATGGATTAGATAATATTATCTCAGGAATTACTGATTTTTTCAAAAAATCTAATATCAACTATCTTTATGTTTCAATAGATATTGATGCTTTTGATCCCTCTATCGCACCTGGGACAGGATTTGCAATTCCAGGAGGTTTTTCTTATAGAGAATTATGGAAAATATTAAAAGAGGTATCTGTAAATTTTAAAATTATTGGATTTGATTTAGTTGAAGTTGCACCCAATTTAGATTTAAAAAATAAAATGACATGTAATTTGGCTGCAAAAATAATAATAGAGCTGATTTCATTTATTGCAAGTAAGGAAAAAGATATGGTATAAATGTCAAAAGAAGATTTTAAAGAGAAATTAAGAGAAGTAGAGCAATTTGAAATAAATGAGGGTACCAAAATTGTTGATTTGGTCAAATCTCTGAAAAATACAGGATTTAATGCAAAGAGATTAGCGGAAGCTTGCGAAATTTATGAAAAAATGATAAGAACTAATGACTGTGTAAAATTTTTCGGATTAGCAGGAGCTATGGTTCCTGTTGGATTACAAAAAATTATATTTGATTTCTTACAGGAAGGATTTATAGATGTCTTAGTAACTACAGGTGCAAACTTAACCCATGATCTCGCAGAAGCCCTAGGATATCATCATTTACAAGGCAATATTAATTTGGATGATGTTGATGATCGAGATTTACATAAGACAGAAATAAATAGAATATATGATATATTCATGCCAAATAACGTATATGAAGGAATTGAAAACTTCATTTCCAAATTAACAATACCAGATAGTCAAATGTCGGTAAGTTCATTTCTTAAATTTCTTGGTGAAAAGCTACCGACATCATCTTATTCCATTCTTAGAGTATGTGCCGAGAAAGAGATACCCATTTTCTGTCCTGCATTTACTGATTCAGGATTAGCTATGCAATTAGGATTTCATCATAAAAATTTAAATTTAAATCACTTTAAAGATATGCTAGAAATGGTAAATTTAGCATGGGATGCTAAAAATGCTGGTATATGTATAGTTGGCGGTGGTGTACCAAAGAATTTTATTATGCAATCATTACAATTTTGCCCAAATTCTGCCACTTTTGCCATCCAAATTACTATGGATCGTCCAGAACCCGGAGGATTGAGTGGAGCTAGTTTGAGAGAAGCAATTTCATGGGGTAAAGTGAATGAAAAAGCAAAATATTGTACTGTGATTTCAGATGCAACTATTGTTTTACCAATAATTTTGTGGTATTTGATAAACATACTAAAAAAATAATGTATATTGAGAATATTTGCATAACTAAGTTTATTTTATTAAAATAAATTCTTAAATTTTTGATCAATTGTTTTTGTATCAGAACCAAAAATTTTATCTAAATATAGTTTAAAATCTTTAAATTGAGAAACTTCTGATAAATTTTTTCCAACATTTTGTGTTTTAAATTCTTTAGTTATTTGTTTAAGTAATGGTTGAATAATTTTCCTAATATATTTTTCAATTTTTTTCTCTTTATCTAAAATAACATAAGAAATTAAAAGTTCTGGTTCAAAACTATCTTCAGCATTAATTGCGTCCTCTGTAAATGCAATAAGATATTTTTTACCTTCAAAATATTCAACAAAGTCTTTTGAAAAAGTAGATTGAGCAAAATTTAAGATTGCAGTAAGCAATCCACTTCTTAAGTCAGTATCAATTTTTCCTTTTGTAGATTTGTGATAACTTTTTTTTACTAATGTATAGCCCCTAAATAACAGTCCTGCTTCTCGAACAACCATAAGTGAGAGCTTTGTGTACGATTTTGAGATATTTAGAATAATAGTTTAATAATACAATTAGTTTAATATTTTTAATATACGAACTTTTAATAATAAATGCTTTTGTACTCTTGCATATTGATTTTTTTTAATAAATCTAATAACTAATATTATTAATAAAATATTGAATTAATGTATGATCCCCAAAGAAAAAATTAAAAAAATTATTAAATAAATAGTTTGAATTGTTGATTCTTGAGATTCTTTAACCATATCAATAAAAACTCATTTAAATCAGCTTTTATCTTGGGATCAAAATTCCCAATCTCATTATACACTTTTTTATAACCAAAATAGTCTTGATAAGACAATGCCTCACAAGTAGGATTATCCCATGCATAATCAATCCTTAGTTCCATATCAGGATCGGCAATCATATCACCATTTTGCTTATAATAATGAGAAAGGGCGATAATTTCCCGCTTTTGCTCATCTTCCATGAGAAAGTCCACGTTTAGATCCATAAATCCGCTTGATTTGTATTTTAAATATCCCTGATCTCGCAATGTAGATAAATCCACAATCTCACTTAACAGCCTATAAATATCTTGATAAATCATTTTCATATCATCTCCTCTTGAATTCTAAAAAACTGTTAATTCTTCAAATTCGGTTTTATTTAACTCCAACTTGTTAAAATCAATCTCGTTATACGAAAAAATATTAAGAGAGGGAGACTTGGTCAAGGCTAAAATACACAAGGCTTTCGCTTGTCCTTGCGTTTCACACTTGGTAATTGTCTTTTTACAAAAATCTACCACATAATAGCACATTTTTTATTTTCACATCCTTTTTTGTTATTTTTTTAATTTTGGTGTTTTGGATAGCTTAAACTCACGATTTCGCGAAACCTTCCCGTAGCTGTGAAATATACAGCAGATTAGGGTTTCGAGTTGCTGTACTTCACTATAGGAGTTCCCTCTATGAGATTGTAATTCGACTAAGAGGCTGGACACCGTGTCTAAGAGGTCATTGAGTTTCTCTAAATCTTTTGCCATTTCGCTTTCTTTTATCAAATCCATGTATTTTTGGGTATCAATCATTTAAGCTACCATTTTATATGTTTTCTTATATGAATAGAATAGACTGAATCATTTATCAATAATGAGAGATTGATGATTTATGGAATTTCTGTTAATCTTCCATGCCATTACCAAATTTTATCTTCAAAGATTCGCAAAACCTAAGCTTTTTGAAGCCATTTTTACATAATCTAAAAAATATATAATCTTGGAATCGCTGAAGAATATTAGTACCTTTTCAGCATGTACGCGACCTTTTGAAGTCTATTTGAACATATCTTAGGGAAGAATACGGAGTAAGAAAGAAAGATCTGCGTAAGAATGAGGGATTGCATCGTAGGGAAGGAGATTGGAAAAACTGTATCCCAACAAAATTAAATGAGAAAACCAACGAAACATTAAGAAAGAACAATTATATAGGTGAAATACCTCAAATATGTCATCTTCAAGAAATATACAGAAATGATAGATTTTAAGAGAGATATTAAGAAGTACTTGAAAATATATGCTATTTTTCTGAATTATATTTCAAATTTGAGGAGAAGTAAGTTATATGCAAGAATGTGAAATATTATTTTCTCATCCTATACCATATTTAAATTTTCTCAAAGTAATGATAAATTAGTAACTTTTTCAGCAAAATAGGAAGGCTTTCAATTTATCTCATATAATTACAAATATTTCCAAAGCAATCCCTCATTCTTCTCGCAAATTTCTTAAAATTATTTTAAAATGAAGAAAAATATTAGTAAGAAAGAAAAGTGATTCTTAATAAGTAGTGATTCATTTTTTCAGTCATTCCTTTCTACTAATTTGAGATATTTACTGCTAACAAATATAATTTCTGAGCTTTCTCCAATATATCAACATTGTTTTTATTGATCAATGGATTACTCTCGATTAGAAACTGAACTTGTGCAATAAGTTCACTTAACATCGATTTGAAATGGTGTAACTGTTCAAAATCATTTAGTTCAATAGCTTTCAAAATACCCTCCTTTACCAATTCAAAATTTAAAGCTCGACTCATTACTATCACTTCTTTTTGATTTATTTAAAGAAAAAAATGTTAAGAATTGATGGAAAGTTGTTTTCCTAAGATAATGACTGACTCTTTCCCATTATCAGTTATCTTTAACTGAGTCTTAGTGGTTCTATCGGTTATAATACAATATCCTGTAATAAAACTATCATAATGTAAGAACTCTTTTTTTGCCTGTTCTAAGGTGTCATAAAAATAAATTCCCAATAATCTATCATCTTTATTATAAATTTTACAATAATTATTATCCGTTCAGTGGAAGTTCAATTATTGCACCTCTGTACTACAATCTATCAGCAAACTATCAATATCAGATGGCGTTAAACTACAGACTCCAGGAAAAAGCAATTTTAACCTTTGAAACAATTTTGAATAATGGAGATATTGCCAATAAAAAAGTCAATATTGAATTGGATCCAAATGTACCCCAACAATATTCTGATAGTACCCCTATTATATTAGCGTCCTTTATGAATTCCACAGGACAGCAGGAAGTTATTGATGAGATTTATATTTACTATTATAGTTCAAACAATTCAGTCACCATTTCGAATTTAGATGAGCTCTCGGATGGCGAACTTGGAGAAAATGATATGATAACTCTTACTATTTATGCCAATTATTATAATAAATATCAGAATTATCATAGCTTTACTGTGAATTTGGCAACCGATCAGATCACCCTTCTTAACTGGACTACTACTCAACATCCCGAAGATACACTTATGGCAAATTATGAATCGTCGCACTTTATTTATGATACCGATCCTTATACTACTGTAAGTAGGGGTAAGGTACAGCAAATTTTTGCCATTCTTAATAGCTCTAAGGATAGCACCAACAGCCTCATTTATTATCTTACCGAAGATCTTAACGACCCCTATGACGGATGGGATTCCTTTGATACATTAATCCTAAAAATGGGCTTTCTAAATCCCGATGTGCTCAGATATCTTAATGTTTCCTTTTATTATAACGAACAGAATAACTATATAGGATCTACATTGGTGTCTCTTGATATGTTTGAGGATGATTCAGGAACTCTCTATATCACCCTTCCAGAACCAAGTCAACCAAATCAATGGTCTAATTTCAAAGTAGCAAATGATGCGTCTATTATGTTTACTCCGATCTTTAATAATGCGACCGATTTTGTAGGTGATTTTTACAAAAAAGGTATACCAACGGTACAGACGATTGAGTGGGATTCTGAATTAGCGAAAAACGGATTGCTCAATGTAGATCTTATCAGAATGTTAAATGAAAGTTATTCACATAATCAATACGTAATTGTGTTAAATGAGTTATATGAACCAATCTATCCAATTTACAATGTGGATACCAGAACCGAAGAACTTAACATTTATGATAATCAACAGACCTATGAAGTGGAGTATAATAACATTTCACTTCCTGAATCGTACATAGATCCAAATGGTAATCTTATGTATATGAAAGATGGTGATATCTTATATTTAAAATTTAATGCCACGTTAGAGCAATCAATAGGACTTACTATTGACCAGATGGTACTCCAAAAAGCACCTTACATCACTGATTACCTTACCAATATTGATGATGTACCTATTGCGGAAATTTCACTTCTCGGAATACATAACGACGGTAATACCTACACCATAGATGATATCTATTCAGAGCGAGGTAAATTAGTAGCTTGGGAAACGGCTTTAGATTTAACTCCATTCGAAAATGAGTTTTATGATACCTATCAGCAGAAAGTATTGAATATTTCTTTTGAAGATATTTCTTCTGAGTTTAAAACCACCGATTCAAACAGCATTGAATATTGCTATATTACCGATGTGTTAATTACATCTAACGATCCAAGATATCAAGTGGTCGTGGATTCCTTCTTTATTTTTGAATTTGATTACAATGCTACCTTATATGATTCGGAAATATTTGATATTTATCCAAATAATCACATTCAATCATTTTATTACGGGAATTACGAGGATATTTATTCTGAATTGCGAACCTTAGATGCTTCCGTTTATTTACCACTCTACGCAGGAGATCACTCCATCAATGAAACCTTCTATTTTGATGCGTTTGACAGCGATGGGAATTATTATTATTTTGATTCTCATTTAATAGGGAAAAATACTTCACTTGGAATCTATGATATTACCTGGAACCCCATGTATTCGGGAGAATATTATAATGCCTACATCGAGGGAAAAGAAAATCTTGAAGAATTATATGACTATTATCAACCCCATATTGCAAATTACAGTTATCTCTATATTTCATGGGCAGATGAGAATGCCTGGTCAGAATGGCACACTATTGAATCTCCTAATATCAATATTGACACCCTCGATATTACCTTTGAATGGTATGATGAGGGCTCAGAAGACTATGAATCAGTGGTATACAATCAAACTCTTGGAGACTTCAAAGCTCGAAATATTGCAGTAGAGACTATCTATCCGTGGTTTGCTACCGTTCCAACTGAAGTGAATTTTACCTTATCGCAGGATTACTCGAACGCCCTAGACCTCGATATCATGCTCATTAAAGGGTATTTTTTCAACGAAACCAGCATTGATTTTGATCCAGATCAAGTAATTATATACCCCACAGCAAAAACGATCGAAATTACCCCACCAAATGGATATACCTTTGAACATTTTGAGAAAATTTTAGTATATCTCAACTTTTCAGAAGGAGCTTATTCAGATTATACCCAATTTAAAATGACTGATGCTGCTACTATTAACCATCCTGAAGCACCAGCGTGGACAAAAAATGATAGCCTTTACGTTGATTTTGAATACAATGATATTGATTACTTCCTACTTATGGAAGAGTATGCGGTGGGCTCAGAAGAGTCCATGTTTGAGCATTTTGAATATATGCGAAATAAGGGGTTTGTGCTCTATAATCCACCCAGTCAGCCCTATTCCCTTACGTTCGGAGATCAAGGACAAGATTTCGACAACTTTACAAAAATTGATGATCCAAAAACTATACTGGAATTCTATGATTATGATGAGGATTGTACCCATGAATATGTTGTCCAAAAAGATGATATTACAGGAGATGGCACCTATGATTCCTTCAAATATGGATATATCAATCCCGTAGGAGAGATTTCTTTCCATACCTTAGTGCAGGAAGTATTCTCTACTGAAGTAAATGTAAATAAAAACGGAGAAATTCGAGAAACAGAGCAATATGAAGTAGCCAACAATGGAGTGTGGGCTACACGTACCATAATTACCAATACCACTACTACTACTCGAGTTAGTAAATTATCCACTTTAATTCAAAAAGATATCGATCAAGATGGATACATAGATAGTGAACTTACCTCTGAACAAATATTTACTAGCACTTATGCTATAGTATGTACCACCGAAATCACTTATCTCACATTTTTCAAAAGTGATGATGTAAATCATAAATATGCAGTTGCAAATTTCACCGAATATCGAAACTCATCTTATATTATAACAGATGACAGCATATCCTATACATTCAGGGATTTTGAATATGGTGAAGTGGTAAGCACTAGGTATTATGATGATGTATTTCCAAACGAGCTTTCTGAAATATATAACTTAGATAATAATCTGATACCCGTCGTAGACACCCAAGGGGATTCTGATCCTTCCAATGACATTGAAATACAAGCGCCCTTACTTGAAAATCTTTTGAGTCTTTCCCACCCAGATGATAATGTACCCGCTATTTATGATAGGAAAATCACTGTAAACAGTCCTGTTGAGGTTTCTAATATTTTAGCCACCGAAAAAGTAATCACCGTTCCTGGATCATATAATGAAGGTTCCGGGATTGCTGATTATACCGAAGAGCAGCAAATTACTGTGGATGCAATTGAAGTAATTCCCGAAATGGGAGTTGCATATGATAATACTGAAGGATATAACAAGGATACCATTGAGGATTATAAGTATCTGTATTATGATGATGATGGTGATGGACTGTATAATGTCATCTTTATCACCGATTCAGAAGGATATACGGTAGGAATTGGGCTTGATTATGATGGAAACGCATATTTTGAACCTCATAAATCTATGCCTGTGGAAAAGCATATTATAAAAAGCGAGGCAGCTACTGCTGAAATTCCCGATTCTTTTGCCACATCATTAAATATCGCTGAGGGAAGGTTAATAAATTACAAAGATTATAATAATTTTGACGGGTTATTTGTCGAACCCACCTTTAGGGATTCGCTTTTCGATGTATGGAAGATGGATTATTCTGGAAAGTCAAGTAAGTTAATGAAACTTGCTATGAGTATTACCTCCCATCAATTTATAGAAGCCCTTACTCCCCAAAAAATAGTGGGGGATATCACATTTCAAGTAAGTGCCATGGTGGCATCTTATACAATTGGGAAAGTGGTTGGGATTACTCTTGCGGGAGTACTCGGAGCAGCATTAGAAGGAACATCTATTGGAACAGCAGGAGGAGGATATATTGGTGCTGCCATCGGATTTGTTGTTGGAATGCTTACGTATTGGCTGATTAATTCCCTAAATGCCATCGAGCAACAAAAGAAAGTAAATAACTACCTCGTCTCTCAGATGACGTATAATGAAAATTATAAGACAACAGAGACCTTATCTGATAAATGGTGGAAGGACCGTTACTTCCATGAGCATATGACCAACGCCTTACTTGGAACGACAGGAGGTGTATATTCAGAGATTAAGGTAGAGACCGATGAGCATATTTATCAAGGGCAATTTCTTATTGCTTCCCCGGGAATTGATAAAACCACCAATTTTGGAACTAAATTTAATAAGATTGTATTGGATTATTCCCAACAGACTCGTAGTTATGAAGCATATTCCGATATTGAGGATCCTCGATTGGAACCATTCTTAGTAGTTACCGAACCAATCGAGGAGGAAAATGAAGTAACTAGTGAAGGAATACTCGATGGAACTATCAATTTGAAAGACATGACCATCACAAAACCCCGTAATAAAAATATTAAATATATGCGAAATTCCCTCATGTATCTTGAAGACCAGATATCCTCCCTCACCGAAAACGAGGAAAAGTCCTATAACCGCATTATTCCGTATATGATGTCCGTAAAGCCTTCTTTACAAGTGTTAGACTCCGAAACTACGGCAGTCCCTGAATTTTACCTGAATTATCCTATTTATGTTACCCATGAAAAATATGAAGAGCAAGAACTATACGATGAATATAACCATATCTATAAAATTTATGATGAGACCACTGAGACCATTCAGTTAATTCCCGATGAATATCTTGCCAACCGCCCCTTAATGTCCAATATTGTAGGAGTCGATGTATGGTTAGTTGATAATATAGGAACAGTTGAACAGAAAGATGGTTTAAATATTGATACAGAATACAATCCATTCACAGGTGAGGTATCTCTTATTTCAGGTAAAGATATTTATTCAACGTTAAATGCAATTATTAACGATGCAAAAGAAGACCATCCATCTCCAGGACAATCCTCATATGATGCATATATTGTGCTTGACTTTCACATTGAGAAATATCGCGATATCACTGTGGAAAGAGATGACATCACTCCAGAAGAAGCTCAGAGAATTGCTACCATGCAATCTACTCATCAATCCATGCTCCAATATCTTTATCAGTTTACGGTCGCAGAGCAGACGCAACAGCGCTTAAGTGAAATTTGCTACACAGTGTTTATAACCGTAATTAGCACCGCGCTCTCCATTGGAGCTACTATGGGGATTGATAAGGCATTCGGCAGCCTCGGTAATAGTATCACTACTCAAGGCAAAGCATTGGCTGCGGAATCTTCGAAAACAATGACTTCTCAAGTTCTCAAAAATATTGGAAGTAAGTTTGAAGATCTTGGGGGTAAACACATGGGCATGTACCGTATTTTTGGAGCCATGATAAGCGAATCGATTGAAGAAGTGTATGTGGATCCGTGGATTGACTCAGTGGTATCTAATTATGTTGCCGACTGTGGATATGGTGTTGCTGCTCAGATTTTATGGAGCGGGCTTGCCGAATCGGGACGTGAAATGACCGGTGATCTCAACCAGCTCATTTGGACGGGTTCCGGTATGAATACACACTTTCAAGAACAATCTCAAATACAGATTAAAGCTGAAATCGAGCCTAATATTCGCGTTCAATCTCAAATCGAAACCACCAATGACTTAAAGATTAAAGCTAAAGAACAGCAAGAAACTAAAAAGGGAATGATTGATTATATAGATGATTTCTCTCCTTTCATTATGCTTGCTGGAGCTCTTACTGGGGGTCTTTTGGGCTCCATCAGTGCAGGATTCGGAAATCTTCTAATAGGCATTGGAACTTCCGCAGAGACTTTAGATTCATTGAAGGATATATATAAGTCGGTATTACAAAAGCAACAGGTTAAAGCTTCAAATACTTATCTTACCGATAGAATTTCTGATTCACTTTTGGAATATGTTACTATAAACGATATAGTACAAGATGATCTTAGTGAAGCAATAGAATGGGCCCAGTTGGGTCAAACTCAGAAGCCTCTCATAAAAGATGAATTATTTGATTCTACAGTAGAGCTGTTGTTAGCGACGAGATATAATCCACTTGCGCATTTAATATTAGGTATCAAGAATTTCCAATTCTATCCTGATCATGATTATTCAGTAAGTGAAAATACTGGTAATGTTATTGGAGCTCGAGGGCTAAATCCAAATCAAATAAAACGTATCAACAATTTGGCAATTCGTTTAATCAATTATCTTCAAGCGAATATTAGAGAAGCTAATAAAAGAAAAATAGGCGGAAGTGAATTTTTCTATAAATGGAACGGGGAACAGAAGTTTTCATATCAGAGACTTAGTTTAGAGCTTGGAATGAATGCGGGTTGGGTAGGTGAACTTAGAAAAGGGAAGCGTAAATTTGTAGAAATTGATTCTATAATTAAGATTTCTACTAATATCCTAAAAAGAAAGACATTCCAGTTCCTCCCTGAATTTGTTAGAGTAAGTGCAATTGAACATTTCACAGATCCAATGTTAGATATTTGGTATAATAAACGTTATTCAGAAGAAGTTGATAAACCGAACCGAGTAGAATTAGTAGATAATATTATTGAAGAATTACAAAAGCTTATTGGAAAATGTGGAGTTAAAAAACCTTTGACTGATGAGTTAATATCAAAAATTTTATATTCTGGACATTCTGAACATCCAGACAAGGTCTTAAGATCTTTAAAATCTCACACATATTCCAAAAAAAGAGATGAATTTGATTTTACAACTCTTTTTGAATTTATATATTATTCTAATAGGTTAAATTTCAAGCAGACAAGAAATATAATAATCAAAGAAACAGATGTAGATTTATATATAGATAAAAATAATTTTAAAGAGTTTGTTACCTCGATCAATAAGTTAGTGATAGGTCATATCTTAAGGTATGGTTTTACTGTAAAATTGCAGAAGCAGGATGTTTTGATAGATGATATTGATCAAGATTTATTAAATCTTATCATTTCTGCAATGTTTGCGTTTGCTGATGATAACAACAGAGAAATAGTATCAATATATAAGATAGCTCCAACTCTTATGACAGATTTAAGGAGAGGGATTACTCCCAAGAAATCAGTATTTATAAATCTTAAACAGAAAATTAATAGTTTAACTTCATCAGTTTCTTCAAAATCAAAGCGAAATGCAATAGACTGGGTTAATGATTTCTTAAAAAATATTGGAGATTATAAAAGAGAAGATATTGGTACCTTATTCCATGTTCCGATTTCAGAAATATTTATCAGATCTTTACTTGATAGGAATTTTAAAAGCTTTTATGAAATCCGAGCGAAGAGGTATAACCTTGATTTTGATAAAGGCACTAAAGTTGACACTCTTATTCCAAGAACAACAGAATTTATAAATTTCTTTGAGGATGAAAATCGTTTACAAGACTTACAAGGAAGATTTTACTTTCACAAAGACAAAAAATATTTCTATACTATTCCTCATTTTGACAAAGATATAAAAAGGATTGTTATAGATTGGACAATGAATACAAGATTCGATAAAATTCAAGAAAAGTTAGAAAAAGGTTATTATACTGACGACACACATCTATTAATTGTGCTATATAATGAAAAACGTCATTATTTAGCTCCTAAATGGGATAGAGATATTAAAAAATTAGTTGACGATTTCCCAGATCGTATAAACGTTATTACAATTGAGGATTTGTCGAATTTCTTAGGATTAGCTGGGACAGGGACTAATCCGGATAATCCACTTCCTCCAGAAATCAATATATTAATGAAACTCAAGAAAGAATCACTCAAAGGTGATGAAGATGCATTTAATGCTTTAATGGATAAAAAAGATGATGCAATCATAAGTTTAAATGAAATGGGAGTTAATGAATATTGGTTCGATCAATTTTTAGGGTCGAGGTCAAACATTTAAATACTATATTTTTTATATTGCTATTAGAAAGAAAATTTATTTTTAAATATGACAGAAATGAGAACTTGGTCTTACACAATCATGGGGAATAGTCAAGCAAACATTTTTTTTGCCAGATTTAATGATATAGTTGATAATGCTTTAAGTGACATTGAAAAAGAAACTTTAAGGGAAATCTCCGATGAAAGGAACAAAGAATTAATTGAACAGACATATGAGGATTTAGTTAGACTTGCAATTAAACAAAAATCCCGATTGGCATATCAAGTTTTAGGCGTATATTTGATGAAATTTGGGGCTAAGATGACAAACGCACTCAAAGAGCTTATCTTAATCAATTCTAATTGGGACGATGAAAAGGACCAGTTATTTGATGAAAAAGATAAAGCCGAGAGGTTTTATTATTTATCTGAGTTTCGAGAAGCAATAAAGAATTATAAAGAAGGTGTAAAGACAAAGATTACTTGGGAATCCAACAATCAAGTTGTAAAAAAACTTCGAGAACAAGGTAAAATAAACGATGACTATCCCTTTATTATAGCTCCAGACAGGATTCCAATTAGACATGATATAAAGAATACAGTAAAAAATCAAAAGGAAATTGATGTAGACTGGATAGTTAAATTAATATTACCCCAAGACGTACTTGAAGGAGATAGGTTCCGAAGAGAGGAACTTCAAAAAACAAAAGTTCAAAAAAAATTTTCCTGATGTATATCACATTCTTGATAACTGATTAAGAACAATTATATTTTCAATATAGATAATAATTTTTGAAGTTTAGATCTAAATTTAAATTTATTCTCCTTTAAATCAAAAAGATCAATTGATATTACTTCAATTTTTATGCAAAATTAATTTCATTTAATTTCTTATTTTTTTATATTCTCTTATATGCTAATTTCAAAATGCAGAATATAGCAATAAATAATATTCATGAAATATTTGATAATGATATGATCCCTAAAGAAAAAATTAAATTATGTGCAGAAAACATTGTTAAAGGTATAAACATCAAAAAAGAAAATGAATTCATTCTTATAAAGGGCGGTCTCTATTGTTACGACTTATTAGACGAAATAGGGGTAAGTGTTCTTAGAAAAGGAGGAAATCCGCATATTAGCCCGATAAGTGACTATTATGAGAATTCAATGTGGCAAGATGACCAAATTAAAGCCAAAACAATTAAAAGTACGCCACTCCCTTATTTGGAAATGATTAAAAAAATCGATGCTTACATTGTAATTGAGTACCCCGAAGACCCTTTAGTTCGTAATAGAGCACCAAAAGATAAGCTTGAAGCTTATCAAGAAGGACGTGCGTCATTAAATGATATATTGTATGGATATAAAGAAGAATATGCTCCAGGAAAAAGATGGATATACTCATGTTGGCCTTCAGAGAAAATGGCAAATTACTATAAAATTGAGTATGATTTACTTGAAAAATTCATTATTAATGGTATGTGTATTCCTTCAGAAGATTTAACCAAAATTACAGAAAATATTGGAAAATTTTTTGAAAAAGCTAAAAAAGTATATGTTAGTGATGATTATGGTACTGACTTTTGGGTATCAATAGAAAATCGAGATAAAATTCTTGATGATGGTTTAATATCTGAAGAACAAATTGCCTTAGGAGATTTAGGAGGAAACTTGCCTGCCGGAGAAGTTTTTTTCCCACCACATGAAAAACAGGGAGAAGGAACATTATTTTGTCCTTTAACAATTGAACGTTACACTCATAAAATTTTAAAAAATGTAGAACTTAGTTTCAAGGATGGTAAACTATTGATCGATAAGGTTTCAGCGGATATTAACCTGGATCTCTTAATAGATGCTTTTAAACAGAGTGAGAAAGTAGATAGAGAAAATAATGTACCAGAGATCAGAACGTATAACGTAGGTGAACTTGGAATAGGATGTAATCCTGTAATAACAAAAGCAATTGGATACATTCTTACTGATGAAAAAATTAATGGAAGTGTTCATGTTGCTTTTGGCTCAAATAAGGGATTTGGAGGTACATCCGCATCTCAAATGCATTGGGATTTTGTTACTTCTCCTAAAGCAAACATAACTGTTGAGTATATAGATGGTTCTAAAAAAAGTATAATGGAAAATGGGAAATTAATTGAAGAATAAGTTCTTTTTTTCTTACTCTTCATTTTATTATCTGAAATTGCTTACTGAGATTCTTCTAAGATATCAATTACTTTTTCCAATACTTTTCTTTTAAAATTTATACGGTTTGTTTTAAAAATGAATTTCTGTACAATTGTATCCTTCTCTGTTGAAATGCCTATAAATACAAGCCCCACTGGTTTTTCTGGAGTGCCTCCAGTAGGTCCAGCAATTCCACTGATTCCTATTCCAAAATCAACATTTGATTGAATTCTAATATTATAAGCTAATGAATTAACTACTTTTTCTGATACAGCACCATAGATTTCAATAATTTTTGGATCTACTTTCAGTAGTTCTATCTTTGCTTCATTACTATAACAGACAATTCCTCTTTCAAAGACTTTTGATGATCCAGAAATATTTGTAAACATATGAGAGATAAA
This sequence comes from Promethearchaeota archaeon, assembly GCA_048937405.1. Taxonomy (GTDB): domain Archaea; phylum Asgardarchaeota; class Lokiarchaeia; order Sigyniarchaeales; family SOKP01; genus Loki-b32. The sequence goes on along the minus strand of JBHLNF010000002.1, from coordinate 267,878 downwards.
ACCTCCAGTACAACTTTCAGCTACTGAAATTTTTAGTTTTTTCTCTGAGAAAATTCTCACTATTTTTTCTATTCTGCGTAATATTCCCATAATTTAATTTATTGATTAATTTCAAATTTTTTCCCACATGAGCCACAATATATAGCGCCCTCATTTAAAGAAACCCCACAATAAGGACAAAACCACTTTATATTAGTTTGTTGAGGAGGATCTATTTTTTTATAAATCTCTGGTTCTTTTTCTCCAAATGGTTTATATTCTAAGTTTTTTTCAGAAGCCTTTTTAAAGCATAAGGGACAATTTTGCTTCCTCCTTAATCCAAAATAGACTAAATAGGGATTAATTATCAAAAATCCCCACATAAAAAAAATAAAAAGAAGAAATTCTGAAAAAAATGACATAGATATTAGAGTTATTGTAGTGAATACAAATAACATAATTATAGCTAAAACAACAAATAAAACAATATTGAATTTAGGTCTTGAAGGGTAAACATTCATTTTACATTGAGAACAAAACATCATATCATTTGGATCTTGAACCTTGACTCTCAATGTAAACATTTAAAATGAGTAGTTATTATTAATATAAATTAATAAAAAATAAAATTAAATAAAATAATAATATAGTATACTTTTGATAAATATTACTACAATAACAGAATTTAACAAATAAAATTAACAGAGTGATTTAAATGGGAAAAAATGATGCTACTAAAGGATTCGTATTTAAAATAACTGTAATAGGGAATGGCGCTGTAGGGAAAACCTCCTTAATTAAAAAATATACTCAAGGGAGTTTTCAAAAAGATTATATTAAAACGTTGGGGGCACAATTTTCAAAATATGATGAAGAAGTTGAAGGAGATAATTGTAAATTATTTTTTTGGGACATTGCTGGACAAGATGAGTTTAATTTTATGCGACCTACGTTTTATAAGGGTAGCAAGGCTGCAATCATAGTATTTTCGCATACGGATAAGAAAAGTTTTGATAGTATACTAGATTGGCATGAAGATATTAAAAAGTATACTGGAGAACTCCCTATCGTTTTATTTGGAAATAAAACCGATTTAGTTGAGGAAAAAGATTTAGATGATAAAAAAGTAAAGAAAATCGTAGATGAGAGGAATTTTCTTGGGTATTACAAAACTTCTGCAAAGACCGGACAAGGTGTTTTTGAAGCATTCCAAGCAATAATTAAAGAGTTATATAATAAATATAAAGAAGATTAGAAAATGTATGATGATATCAACCAAGGATATCCGAAAATCTTATTTTTCTCTTCAAATCATTGTGCACCATGCAAACCAGTTGAAGAAATGTTAAAAAGAATAAATATATCTTTGTTCGGAAAAAAATTAAGAATTGAAAAAATATCAATTGACTTAGAAGAAAATCGGAAGTTTACTCAAGATTATCGTATAACTTCGGTACCCACTTTAATTATAGCAGACAAGAGAATATCAGTTAATATACAAGAAGAGGAAATTATAGATGCGATTCTTTATGCATTTATATCTTCAGTTAAAATATAATCATTAAAGAAAATAAAAATAAACAAAATAAAGTGAAATTTAATGGATAGACAATTATTATCAAAAATTCTTGCCCAAATGAAAAAAAATTTAAAAGAAGGTAAAGATATCGGAGATATGAAAGTAGGTGCTTTACTTGCATTAGGACATCAACTTGAAGCTATTTTTTATTATTTAGGACATGAATTAGGATCTATACTAAAAATTAAAGCTGTTAAAGATGTATCTCAAATTCCAGAAGAATTAAATCGAATTATTTCTGAATTCAACATCGGATCAGTTGAGATTACAGAAAGTAGTGAAGAAATTGTACAACTAAAATTACAAGAACATTCATCTATAAAAGATTTAATTAAAAAAGGAATTAAATCATCAGGAAGCTTTTGTTCATTTGAAGCTGGATTATTAGCTGGAATAGTAGAAAAATTAAGCGACCGGCATTGTTTTGCTCAAGAGCTCGGATGTAGTTTACAAACCGGCGAGAATTATTGTGAATTTATGATAGTATTCCAGAAAGATTAATTTTATATAATATTTTTTTACTATTACTTTTTTTGAAAGGTATTCTTACTCATAAAATTGATTGTATAATTTAGAATTTTTATCAGAAAATTATTAATAAGTGCAAATTATACTTTGAATATATAATAATTTTGTTAGTATTTTATTAGGTTATGATTAATGACAGAGGCAAAATACATTATTAAGATAACTTTACTCGGAGAAGCCAATGTGGGAAAAACTTCACTCGTATATAGATTTATAGAAAATAAATTTAGAGAAAATTACAAAAGTACTCTTGGTGTTAACCTTTTAAAAAAAGATATGACTATAGAGGTGTATGGTGATGTATCTGCTCAAATATGGGATCTCGGAGGACAAGAATCATTTAAGTCACTAAGAAAATTATATTTAGAAGGAGCAAATGGGGCATTATTAGTCTATGATATGACTAGTTCTAAGACATTTGAGAAACTTAATGATTGGATAAATGACTTCAGGGAAGCTAGAGATGCTGCTCCTATAATATTAATTGGAAATAAATCTGATCTGAAAAATCAAATTAAAATAACAGAAAATCAATCAAAGGAGTTCGCAGAAGCAAACAATTTAGGAATGATTATTACTTCTGCTAAAACAGGCGAAAATGTTGAAGAAGCATTTAGTGAATTAACGAAAAGAATATTAGATCAAATTTCAAATAATACTTAAATAATTAAGTCAATTATTTTGATTTATTGATTTTTATCTAAAATTGATGATCAAAATTACTTAACAACTATCAAAATTTTGTGCTTTCAGCACTAACCTTTTTTAAATCTACCACCTTTATAAAGGAAGATTTATTTAAATAAAATTAACAAAAAACGTAGTTATGAAGTTTATTTTAATTTTTTAGATTTCAAATCATAATTATCACTTAATATAATCATGTCAGAAGAAGAATTTGATGAAGATTTTGAAGAAGAGGAAGAAGAAGAAGAAAAAGAATATGACTATGAGACGGATTTAGATTATAAAATTGAAAATGTAGTAGCTACAGTTACAGTCGAAATCACAGAAAAAATTGATTTAAATCAGATAGCAAGACGTCATGAGGAAGTAGAGTATAATCCTGAACGCTTTCCTGGACTTGTAATGCGGATTGAAAAACCTCGAGCAACAATTTTAATATTTTCAACAGGTAAAATGGTGGTAACAGGTCTTAGGCAAGCTTCAGAGGCAGAACGAGTAGTTGATAAAGTTGTTAAAAATATCAGAAAAGCAGGAATAAAATTATCAAATCCAGAAATTACTATTCAAAATATTGTAGCTTCAGGGGATTTACATACAAATATTGATTTAAACATGGCTGCAATCGTTATGGAATATGCTATGTATGAACCTGAAGTATTTCCAGGATTAATTTATAGAATGCAAGACCCTAAGACTGTATTTTTGATATTCAGCACAGGACGCATAGTTTGTACTGGAGCAAAACAAAAAGAAATTGTAAGAGATGCTGTCCTAAAGTTAAACCAACAGGTTAGGGAATTGGGAGTAGCAAAAACGGATATTGGAGATTCAGAATATCAAGATATAACCTTTATTTAATTTATTTCAGTTTTTTTTCTTTCATTTAAATTCTATTGTCTAAAAATCTTAATAAGAAGTAGCATTAAAATGATTTCTTCCCTTTTATAGCACCAATAGAATCAATATATTCTTTATATAAAGCATTTACTAAATTATATTCTTTAGCTTTATTAAAAGCCAATAGAAACAATTGATTAAGAGATATTTTATTATTAAGATCATAAATATCTTCAGTTAACCCTATTTGGTCACTATTTTGATCAAGAAAATTGCATAATATATACCGATTTTCATTTCGCATATTTACCTGATTTAATATTCCAAACATTCTTATTATTAACGGTGTCTGAAATCTAATTTTAGTATGATGGAGTAATTGAAACATTTTTAAATAGTTATATCGTTTTAAATACACCGACATAAATATAGAATTTAATCACTCATTTTTCAAAGGGTGTATTACGGAGATATCATATTAACTATTCAAACTGATAATCAAATCCTTTAAATTTGTTTGTGGGCTCAAAATATTTGTATTCAACATTATCTACTTGAGCATGTTTTGGTCCTTTTTTAGAAAATTCTAATAATTCAATTATTTTATCCTCAGGTCCTTGAGCTTCGATATACACAGTACCATCAGGCATATTTTTAACATATCCAGTTAATCCAAGACTTCGGGCGATTTTCCGAGTTGTATATCGAAAAAATACACCTTGAACATATCCAAATACCTTAATTTTTATCCTCGTAGTTTTCATACTCTTAAAAAATAACTATCTTTGTTAGAATCATATCCAACAACTTTATTTTTTACAAGTGTTTCAAGTACGTTTTGAAACCATCGTTTACTTGTTTTTATTACTTTTTCGAAGTCTTCGAAGGTTACATATTCATTTATTGCTAATAGAAACAAAATTTTACTTTTCACTGATAAGTGATTTGATCTAGTTATAAAATCAAATTTTACTCCAAAATCATATTCTCTTGTTTTAAGATATGCTACTTCATTGCTTAGTTTAGTAATTACTTCATCAGTTGTACGAAAGGCATCTAGACTGATATGAAACATGGCTTCTAAATTTTCTTTTAGTTTCTGTTCGTTTAATTTATCAATTTCCCTATTGAATTTTTCAAGAATTTCTAAATAATCATTTCCATCATCGTATTTACTTAAAACCAAAACAACGATTAATTCTTTATTTTCATTATAATAAGAAACTGAGTTCCAATTTTTTTCTTCTGTAATTATATAAGATTCTGTAAAATTATGTGATATTGTAATTTGCTGGACAACAGGGTTTGGGATCTCTAAATCATCGGGATATTTTAAATAAACCATACCACCCTCCACTTCATCCCATTGAATTAGAAAAATACCATTTGGCATTGTTTATCGAATAAAACCCAGTTTAAATCTTAATAATAAAATAATAGTTGATAATTAATAAGTTAATTCTTAATTACTTAATTAATCAAATATGATATTGTAATATAAATATTTACCCGTAAACTTGAAACTTTTAACTATATTTACAGAAATGAACTAAAAAAATAAATAGAACAATATCGATCTATTACCTAGAGGTTTCGATATGGTTGTCTATTATGTGTATATTTTAGAGGTTCTTGCTAAAAATGGAAGAGTAATGTATTACACTGGATATACAAATAATCTATACAGAAGATGGCATGAACATAGAGCCGGAACTGGCGCTAAATTCTGTCGTGGTAAAAAACATATTGAATTAAAATATTTTGAATCTTATCAGAATAGAAAGGAAGCAATGAGGAGAGAATTAGAGATTAAATCATTTTCTAGGCAACAAAAAAAAGAATTAATAAAAAGCATAGTTATTGACACAAATTAGTTGATTTTATTATTGGTTAACCAAAACTTTTTAATATGTTTAGTAGGTCTCCCAGCTTCAGGAAAAAGTACCTTTGCTAATGCTTTAAAAATAGGTCTTACAAAAAAATTTGATAATTTGAATGTTAAAATCGTAGATCCAGACATTATAAGGCACAATCTGACCCCAGATGAATTTGATCACGATAAAGAACAGATTATTAGAAAGGAAAATCTAAATGTAATAAGGAGGGAATTGGAAAGAGGCAATATCGTAATTAGTGATGATTTAAATTATTATACTAGTATGAGACATGAATTGAAAGTTATTGCTGAAATGCTTAATTTAATGTTTTTTATGATATATGTGGCAACTCCTATTGAAATTTGTCTTAAGTGGAATAATTATCGAGGTAATCCAATTCCAAACAATGTAATTAAAAAAATTAATGAAAGAATTGATGAGTTTAATAAGTATAAATGGGATAGACCAGATTTGGTGTACGATCTATCAAGAGATAAAGATTTGAATCATATAATTAATGAAACTTTAGCCAAAATACAAAAAAAAAGAAAGAGCAGGAATACCAAATTAGAAGTGCTAGTTTTAAATAATAATCAAAAAAATTTGGATAATGAAAGTCTAGATAAAATCACAAGGATTTATGTAAGTTCTCTTTTGCATAATTCGACTTATTTACCTTTAAAAAAGAAGATTATTAAGCTGCGAAAGGATTATGTAAAGGAAAATAGAAATAAAGCACTTAAAAAATCTGAAATTTTAATTACATTTAAAAAGTTTTTAGAAAAAAAACTAAATATCAAAGTTTCAGAAAAACTCTAATATTTTAACTTTTATAAAAATTAAAGAAAAAGAAAATAAAACATAATTTACTTTTTTTACTTGTATTTAGATAAATTTATTTTCCAAAATATGATAACTTATTCGTTAGTTGAAAATGTCACAAGAAAGAATTCAGAATAAATTAGCTAAACTCAGAATAGAGAGATTAGAAAAAAGTCGAAGTGGTCGCTCTCTTTGTTATATAGATCAAGATATAATGCTTGATTTACAATTAAATACAGGAGATATTGTTGAGATCAGAGGTAAGAAAAAAACTACGGGTATTGCCGTTTCCTCTGTTCAAGATAGAGGAAAAGGTATCATTCGATTAGATGGTCTTCAACGGCTTAATGCAGGAGCAACAATTGGTGAGTTTATCACCATTCGACTTGCAGAGGTTTATCCTGCCGTTGAGATAGTATTAACTCCGACACGCCCCAATATTGATCTTAAAAGACAAGCAGAGGCAATAAAAGGAAAGTTAATCGATAAACCTGTAGTAATCGGGGATATTGTTGATGTTTTAGGAACATTTGTTCAAAATGAAGGTTCGGACAACCCAATGTCTGATATTATGAAAATGTTTCAGATGGGAGCTAAAAGAAGACCAACATTAGGAACTTTAAGATTAATTGTTGAAAATTTAAGGCCAAGAGATAAAGTAGTAAAAATAACACGAGATACTATAATAAAAGTTAATAAAAGAGTTGCTGTTCTAAATATATCTGGTGGTGTAGTTACTTACGATGATGTTGGAGGTTTAACTGATGAAATTCAAAGAATTAGAGAGATGGTTGAGTTACCATTAAAACATCCTGAATTATTCCATAGATTAAATATAGATCCTCCAAAAGGAGTATTATTTTATGGACCTTCGGGGACAGGTAAAACACTTATGGCAAAAGCTGTTTCTCAGGAATCTAATGCTAATTTCATTACAATTAATGGCCCAGAAATAATGAGTAAATTTTATGGTGCTAGTGAGGGACGGTTACGTGATATTTTCAGAGAAGCCGAAGAGAATGCTCCTTCTATAATATTTATTGATGAAATCGATTCTATCGCCCCAAAAAGGGTGGATACGTCAGGAGAAGTCGAAAGACGTGTAGTTTCTCAATTATTATCTTTAATGGACGGTTTACGAGGTCGAGGGGAAATTATTTGTGTCGGTGCTACTAATAGAATTAATACTATTGATGAAGCATTAAGAAGACCAGGGCGATTTGATAGAGAAATTGAATTTGGTGTTCCTAATGTTAAAGGAAGGAAAGAAATCTTTCAAATACATACTAGAGGTATGCCAATTGAGGATAATGTAAATCTCGATAATTATGCAGAAATTACGCATGGATTTGTTGGTGCTGATATTATGGCAGTTTGTAGGGAGGCCGCAATGTTTTCACTAAGAAGAGTATTACCTAAAATTAATTTAGATGAGCCTATTCCAAGTGAAATAATACAAGAATTAAAAATCAAGGATGATGATTTTGTTAAAGCAATTAATTTAATCGAACCTTCAGCGATGAGAGAAGTAATGGTTGAAATCCCAAATGTTGAATGGGAAGATATAGGAGGATTAGAAGAAATCAAACAAGAATTAAGAGAAGCTGTAGAGTGGCCATTAAAACATCCAAAACTCTTTCAAAAGGCAGGGATAAGACCACTAAATGGAATACTTCTTTTTGGCCCACCAGGATGTGGGAAAACCCTACTGGCTAAAGCAATTGCAAATGAAAGTCAATCAAATTTTATAGCAATAAAAGGTCCAGAAATCTTTTCCAAATGGGTTGGTGAAAGTGAAAGAGCAATTAGGGATATATTCAGAAAAGCTCGACAAGCAGCTCCTTCCATAGTATATTTTGACGAGATCGATGCTATTTCGGCAGGTAGAGGTAATTATGAAGGAACACATACTTTTGCATCAATTGTAAATCAGATATTAGTTGAGATGGATGGAATTGAAAACAGAAAAGGAATAGTGATAATTGCCAGTACAAACCGCCCTGATATCGTTGATTCTGCTTTTTTAAGACCAGGCAGGTTTGATCGATTAATTTTTGTTGAAGCTCCCGATTATGAAGCTAGAATGAAAATATTAGAAGTACATACTAAAAATATGCCATTAGATGAAGATATTTCTCTAAAAAGAATTGCTCAAATTACTGAGGGATATAGTGGGGCAGATTTAGAAAATGTATGTCGTGAAGCAGGAATGGAAGCTATTAGAGAAAAAATGAATGATCTAGAAACCATCAAATACAAACATTTTGAATTTGCATTGTCAAAAATAAAATCAACTCTACCTCGAGAAATAATTGAAAGATATGAAAATATGGCTAAAGAAATAACGGAATCCAGAAATATAAAAGAATCTCAGACGGATTTATATCGATAGCTAAGTTATTCATGAGAATTTTTTATATTTTTATTTAAATTTTTGGTTCTATATTATTAAACCAAATATCTTAATGATTTAAATTTTTAAAAATAAAAATTAGAGATTTTGAACAAACTTCTCAATTCTTATCAAGGCTTCCTTAAGTTTCTCAATTTCGGTAGCATAGGATATCCTTATCATATAATCGGAAAAGGAACCAAAGATACCTCCAGGAACAACTGCAACTGCCTGTTCTTTCATAAGCTTTAATGAAAATTCTTTTCCAGTGATATTAAAATTTTTTGTTGAGGGCATAATGTAAAAAGCACCACTTGGCTTTACAACATCAAAACCAATCTCTTTCAATCTATTATAAACCAGATTTCGCCTCTCATCAAAACTATTTAAAATTTCTTCAAAAAATCCAATATTCATTTTTAAACCTTCAATAAATCCATATTGAGCCGCATGATTTGTTCCCGCTACTGTATATTGGTGAAACTTTTCCATTAAATCTATGATTTCTTTTGAAGCAACAACATATCCAAGTCTAAATCCTGTAGCTGAGAATATTTTTGACATTGCATTTAATGTAATAGTTCTTTCAAACATTCCATTTAAAGAGGCTGGACTTACATGCTTTAATCCATCATAAATGTAATTTTCATATACTTCATCTGAAATTAAATATAAATCATTTTCAATGGTCATTTCAACAATTTTTTTCAATTCACTTGATGTTAATGCATAACCCGTTGGATTATTTGGAGAATTAAGTAATATCGCCTTAGTTTTAGATGTAATTGCGTCTTGTATTCCTTCAATGTTAAGACTAAAATCTTTGTTTCTTTCAACTTCAACTGCTTTTACTCCAAAAAACACAGCACAATAGAAGTAGGAGATAAAATTCGGTGAAGAAATTATTAATTCATCACCAGGATTAAAAATTGAAGCAAATGCTAAAGTAATTGCTTGACTACCACCATTTGTGACTATTATATTATCTTTCCAAATTGTATTAATGCCATTTATTTTCTTGACTTTTTTCTCTAACAATTCTAATAACTCTGGTACTCCTTTAGTAGGAGCATATGTAGTGATTTTGTTCTTTAATGCATTAATATTTCCCTGTATTACTGCTTCGGGTGTTATAAAATCTGGTTGTCCGATCCCTAAACTAATAATATCTGAACGCCCCGAAGCAAGATCAAATAATTCTCTAATTGCTGATTTAGGAGCTTTAGCTACTCTAAGAGATGTTTCTTTCATAATAAATCTACTCTTCTTAATTAATAAAGATTGATTTAGTTCTCAATTAAATAATACAAAAAAGAGTTTTTTGAAACTATTAAAGCTTTTTAAACTATTACATTATGATTACTTAAAATTTGACTCACTAAAAGAGAAAATGCTGTTTCAATATTTTCTCCGAGTTTTGCTGATGTTTCTATAAAATAGCTCGCTTTTATTTTTTTCGCCACTTCTTCTCCTTTTTCTGTTGGAACTGCTACCTGATCTTTTAAATCGGTCTTGTTTCCAATTAATATAAACGCTCCCATTTTTTTTACATGTTTTTTATAATCTTTTAACCATTTATTGTTGATGTTATCCAATGTACTATATCTTGTAACATCATAAACAAGGAGAGCTCCTTCGCATCCCTGAAAGTACATACTCCGAACTACACGATATTTTTCTTGACCTGCGAGGTCCCAGATTATCAATCTAACTTTTGTGTTATCTAAATTTACATCTTTGCGAACTATATTAGCTCCAAGTGTAGGTTTATAATCCTCAGTAAAGGAACTCTCTACAAATTGATTTATTAAAGAAGTTTTACCTACAGCAGCATCTCCAATAATTACTATTTTAAATACAAATTCTCTTAGATCTCTAGACTCTTCTTCTTTAATCATTATGCAATTAATAACTTTGTTGTATGTCTATTTAATACTTTATTTCTAGTTTTTAAAAGAAAGTCTTTATTCTTTAAAGAGGATTTCAATTATTATCTTTGCTATAAATTTATTTAATGTATCTTCTAATTTTTAGTTTAATAATATAATTATTGTGACTCGGATCATTTGTATCTTGTTTATCTATTTCATAGTTAACAACCTGTTCTGAGGGTAATGATTTTTGTAAAGAATTAACTAGGAATCCCACAAATAAATCGCAAGGAACTCCAATTTCAGAACAAAATATGCATTTATCTACTCGAACTATGATTTCATTTGTGTTATTTCCGATAATTTCAACTTTCCAATCCGTATTAATTAATGAATTAATTTTCTCAATTATTTCTTTAAAACTAATTCCAAAAGGAAATAAGTAAAAAGAGAATTTTTTTCCAATCTCAAAAAGAAGTATAGATGAATCATATAATAGACAATTTTGAGCAGAAATGACTTTTTTGAAAGAAAAGAAATCCATTGAGTCATTAGGACTCATAGTGTGTACATCCTTTAAATGCATCATTTCTGCTTCTCTTAAAATAGATTTCATTCCATCATAATCAAGTATATCATGATATGCTTGGAGTAGCGCTACTACAACTTTATTCTTTACGAATCCTTTATAGTCCCCTATCATTTTGATATGTTATAATATATTATTTTTTATCTTTATAAATTCATTCTTATTCAAAATCTATTTTAACACCAAATTTTCCTAATACATGAGATACTAAAGATTTAAAAGCTTTTTCAACATTTTCACCATATTTAGCAGAGGTTTCAATGAATTCTACTGCATTAATCTCTTTTGATAATAATTCTCCCTCTTCCGATGATACTTTAATTGAGTCTTTCAAATCTGATTTATTACCAATTAATATATATATTCCATCCTGTCTGCCATACTTCTGAAAATCCTTGAGCCATTTAGTTTTAATCCGTTCAAATGTAGAATATCTTGTCATATCATATACTAAAAGCGATCCAGTACATCCTTGAAAAAACATTTGACGTGTTAATTCATATTTATCTTGTCCCGCAATATCCCAAAGAAGCAAACGAACGTCGGAATTATTATCTTTAATTCGTATATCTTTGGTTACAATGTTAACACCTAAGGTTGGTTGATAATTTTCCTTGAAGGAATCTGTAATATATTTATCAATTAAAGAAGTTTTTCCTACTGCAGCATCACCTAATATAGTTAATTTAATTGCCCATTTTCTTTTATCTCCTGCATCCATTAAAAATTACCTTTTTATTACAATTCTAATAAATTTAAATTATATATTGGATCATTAACTCTATTAATTTTTTTATCAAACTCAAAAATGATTGTTTCTCCAGTAATAGAAATTATACTTGGTCTACTTAAATGTCCTCCTATTATACTGTAATCACTTCTTCCTAATGAAACATGCAAGTGAATTATTGGTTCTCCTTCCATATATGCAATATTTCCAATACATGAGATTAATTCCACATTTTCATTAAAAGTTTTCATATCATATTCTTTAGAATCAATCCTATAGAAACCAATCGTAAAGATTTTTAGAGCTCCAATACATTTGATAAATCCTGAATAAACATTATATTGTTTCACCAATTTTAGGATAGAATCAATTAAATCCTCATCCGGTTCTATTTTTCCTACAAGTACTCTCTTAATTTTAGTTTCAAGGATTTTCAATTACACACCAATCTCGTATAAATTAATAATTAAGTTTTAAGATATAACCTTTGATTTCTTTAATACTTTAATAACCAATTTCTTAAACGCTTCTTCGACATTTTCTCCGTATTTTGCACTAGTCTCAACGAAATCAGCTGCATTAATTTTATCAGCAAAAGCTCTTCCTTTTTCTGTCGAAACTGCTCTTGAATCATTTAAATCAGTTTTATTACCAATGAGAATAAAGGAAAGATCTTTTTCTGAAAAATCATTTAGATCATTTAGCCATTTAGATTCTATGCCGGTAAAAGTATCTTCTCTGGTTATATCATAGACTAAAAGTGCTCCTACAACTCCTTGAAAAAACATCTTTCTTGAAACATCATATTTATCTTGTCCAGCTATATCCCAAATTACCAATCGAATTTGGGCATTGATTTCTTCAATCTTTAATTCTTTAACAACAATGTTGACCCCCAGAGTAGGTATATAATTTTCTTGAAACTTGTGATGAGCATAAATATCGACCAGAGACGTTTTTCCGACAGCTGCATCGCCTAATAATACAAATTTTAGAACGATATATCTTTCATGTTCTCCTGACATTAGCGTTTTTATTTTCCTTTCTAGTTATTTATAAATTAAATGATTTCATATTTTTTATACTTGAGGTAAAGAAGAGATTTTTATGAGTTTGCTACGAATTATTATTTCATCTACATTTCAAAAAATTATTTATATTGAACATTTATATCCATTATTAGTAGATTATTAAAAGAGAAATTATGCCTGAAAAAGTGGAAATTTCTGGTGTAGAACTGATTTTAAGTGAGCCTGCTAATGTTCAGATGGATTGGGTTGGTAACGATGATTTAATTAATCAATTGAAAGCAGCATGGATGATTGTTGATAAGGAAGATTTACCACTTAATCCTCGAATATTAGGTAAACCTGGTGTTGGTAAAACAACACTAGCTTATGCTACAGGGAAAAGATTACAAAAGGATGTATATATATTTCAGTGTACAATGGATACTCGACCTGAAGATTTATTAATTAGCCCCGTTATTGCTTCAGATAATAAAATAGCCTATGTTGCAAGTTCTTTAGTATCTGCTATGATAAAGGGAGGTGTTTGTTTGTTAGATGAAGGAAATAGGATGAGTGAAAAAAGTTGGGCTTCTTTAGCACCATTAATGGATAAAAGGCGTTATGTTGAAAGTATTATTGCAGGTGTTAGAATTTATGCTCATCCCGAATTTCGGTTATGTGTCACCATGAACGCAGACAGTAGTACTTATGAAATTCCAGAATATATTATGTCAAGATTGAATCCTCGTATTCAAATTGAATTCCCTAATAAAATAGATGAACTCAAAATATTAAAATATAATTTGCCATTTGGTTCTGAAGAAATTTTAGAATATTGTGTTGATTTTCTCCAAAATGCACATAATCATAATGAAAATTACGTTGTAAGAGATGGTATCAATATTATTAGATATTATATGAAAACAAGAGTATTACAGAAAAAAAACAAAGATGTTTTGGATGAACAACAATTTAAAAACGCAATTTTATTTGTTTTAGATGAAAATGCGATTAATTATTGTCCTGATGTGTATGAATACTATTTAAAAAAACAAAAAGATTCAATTTCTCTTAAGATTTTCAAAGATTTTGAAGAAGTTGAGGATTATTCTGATAAATTTGTAAATAAATCTAAAAAGGATTAAAAATCGAATTTCTTTTTATCGATGATAACCAAACTAATAAGAATCAATGTAATAATTATCCCAATTCCTCCTATAGCCACATAGGGATCAAGCTTAACGAAAAATATCATCAGGTATCCTACTTCGATAATTCCAGAAAGAGAGAGAGGTATTATAGTTTGAGCTACGGATTGTAAGGAAATTGCCCATCCAGACGCTCGTCCTTGTTGATCTTCATCGACAGCCCTCGTAAGATTGGTTTGAACGATTGGCCGTGTGAATGAAACCCCTGCTATATATGGTACTAAAAATAAATATAACATCCAATGTTCTGAAGAAATTGCATAAATGATCATTGATATTATCAAACATCCAACACCAATCATAATTAGTTTTATTGAATCAATCTTTTTTAGTAATATATGAAGAATGGGACCCCCAAATATTGCATTAACAATAGAAAATGCCGCCATGATAAGCCCTATTTCAAATACTGTAGAATTATACCGATAATTCATAACTAATGCATAAGTAGAAAAGAAGAATTGAAACAGCATAGATAACGCGAATCCTTGTAAAAGACGTAGAATTACCTTAGAAGTAAAAAAGTCTTTTAATGGAAGTTTTTCACGTCCTTCCTGCATTATTATCCTGTGATTTATGAGATCAGTGCGTCGTTCTTTTGGCATACTTTCTTTTAATACAAATATCGTTAATAACATAGATAATAAAGCTAAACATATTGTTAGTAATGCGGGGTATCGCCAATTAATCTCTCCTAAAATTCCGCCTATTACAGGTCCAATAAAGGTTGATAACATCATTATAACCATTATTTTGCTAAAATCTTTTGCTCGAGTATCTACTTCTGTTACATCTGCAACTATTGCTTGAACAATCGGTAATTGACCTCCAAACATGCCATCCAACATTCTTGAAAATATAATTAATTCAATATTTCCTGCAAAAGCTAAAATGAAAAAAGCAGTAATCGTTCCAATTTGATTAATGATTAGAATTGGTTTTCTGCCATATTTATCACTTAATTTTCCCCATATCGGTCCACAAATTAATGAGGTCGCTGCATTGGATGCAACAACCACTCCATAAACTAAAGGAGTACCTCCGAAATCTTCTATTATAGATGGTAATAATGGGAGGATTAAAGTAAATCCAAAGATATCCACTACTATGCATAATAGTAAAGCAATAATAGTTGCTTTTTTACTAATATTATACTGCACCAACTTCTCTTCAATTGATTTTCTTCTCATATTATTACGTGAGGTGTTTTTCTCTTCTTTTTCTGTAGAATTAGTATTGTTTTTCATTTTTCATTTATTTTCTTCTATTGTTTTTCTAAAATTCTAAATATTATTTTAAATTGTGAAACAAAGTGAAACATTTTTGAAATAATATAGAATTAATATATATATATAGTTTGTGAAACAATGTGTAATATTTCAATTAATATTAAAAATGAGTCAAATGGAAAAAAAATCTGAAAAAAAAAGGTCTCATACTATGGGTCTTCGTATGGATGATGATACTTTTGTTTTATTGGAGAAATTTTCTCAACAAATGGATATAAAAAAGAGTACGTTACTAAAATTAACATTTAAACTATGGACCAATATAAGGTTGGCAATTCAGGAACAGAGTATGATTTTAATAAGTAAAACTTTATTCATTCAATTAATTAACAACTGTCCTAAAGAAATTTTATTAGAACTTGCTAAGATGGATGCTGAGAAAATTTTAAATAGATTACAATTACATCTAATTGATGATGGTTTAGATTTTTCAATAGAAAATTTCATCGATTACTTTACACAATTATTTAGTGAAAAAGGAGTTGGGTGGTTTAATCGTTTACAGTATAAAATCCAATCAGAAAATAAAGTAATAGTATATGGTAACCATACATTAAATCATAAATTATCAATGTTTTTCCGTGAATTAATGATAACTCTACTAGAGAATGGATTTAATTATCGAATAATTAAGAGCCCAAATGAGATATCGGATACCACAATCTCATTGAAATTTAAACCAAATGATTAATAAATAGGAAAATTAGAATAATTGATATTTCTAAAAATTTAAAAAAAAATTATTATTTCAATGTACGATGGAAACTCAACCTGAAGACTTGTTAATTAGCCCCGTTATTGCTTCAGATAATAAAATAGCCTATGTTGCAAGTTCTTTAGTATCTGCCATGATTAAGGGAGGTGTTTGTTTGTTAGATGAAGGAAATAGGATGAGTGAAAAAAGTTGGGCTTCTTTGGCACCATTAATGGATAAAAGACGCTATGTAGAAAGTATTATTGCAGGTGTTAGAATTTATGCTCATCCCGAATTTCGGTTATGTGTCACCATGAACGCAGATAGCAGCACGTATGAAATTCCAGAATATATATAATCACGTTTACAACCCAAAATTTTTATAGATTTTCCAAATAAAATTGATGAGTTAAAAATTCTAAAATACAATTTACCGTTTGTTTCAGAGGAATTGTTAGAATATTGTGTAAATTTTCTGCAGAATTCTCATATTCATGACGAACCCTATACGGTAAGAGATGGTATTAATATTTTAAGATATTATACTAAATCAAGATTAATGAAGGAAGTTGATCCTAAAAAATTAGATAAAAGTATATTCGAAAGTGCTGTGATTCAAGTGCTGGAAGAAAGTGCATTACGATTTTTACCTGAAAATTATGAAGAATTCTTAAAAAAGCAAAAAGAATCAGTTTCTTTCAAGATATTTAAAGATTTTGAAGAAGTGGAGGATTATTACGATAAGTTTGTAAATAAGTCTGAAAAAGATTCGGATGACTAAAATCCTTAAATTATTTTGTTAAAATTCTAAAGTTTTTCTTAAAAATATCTAAATTATATACTCATCTTTTTTTGTCAAATTCTGTTATTATTGCGTTTTGTTGGGCTGCCCACCACACCCAAATTTCTCTTATAAAAAAATGGGCGATGCCTAATCTCGTGTGCCACGATTCTGTATTTACCATATGCTCATGACATATCATTACATATTTCTTTTGATTTTGCTCCCAAATATTTTTTAGAAATAGTTTCCCACAGTAATTAATGATATCTTCCTCAATAAAGCATCTAGGGCATACTTTAGGGTATTCTGAAGTTAATAACACTTTTATCTCAAAATTAATCTCTGGTCTTTCGGGAACTAACAAATCTCCATTCCAAATTAAATAATTGTAGCGAGGATTTTTTTCTGGAAATAGTTTGAACCAAGGACGATTTTTTGTAATTTTAAGGAAATTGATATATTTCATAACTTTTTCAATTTCAATCTTAATACGATCTTTCCAAGCAGGATGTTTAGGTCCTATTTCACTCCACTTTTCATGGAATTCTTGAACAATCTCATCCAATATTGATTTTTGCCAACGATATGATTCTTGTGTCATCCTACGATTCCTCTATCTATTATATCAAAGGAATTGCCATATTTATTTACTAGTTCACTTATAGGGCGAAGTAAATCAGTTGCAGTTAAAACTTGTCCACCCATATTAGCAACACATATATTCTGAGAAGAAATTCCAAATTTTTTGGATATTTCTGGAATAGTATCCATTAATCTAATATTTGGAGCAACAGGAAAAGGGATTTGCCTTTTTTCTGATCCAAATTTATTGACAAAATATATTGTATTCAATTCTGATGACATTTTTTCTCATCCCTATAACTTGATTTTCTATTTAGCTTTTTTATATTTTTAATTTACTTTTCTATATATTTTTGAAATTCAGTTCTTTTTCAATAGTTGAAAATTTTTTTATAAATTCTTCTTCCCCATTAAAAAGATTTTTTGAATTTTTTAAATCTTTAAGAAACATAAATAGATTTTTTTTAAATTTATTATCCATTTTCTTATTCGTAAAAATTTCAAAATTTGATAATAGTTTCTTCAAAAACTTAAAATTTGATTTATATAGGCCATTATGAGCTATAAAATTATCAGCAAAGCTTATTAGTTTAATATAAAAACCAAAATAATTGAGAAAAAAATCTTCTGGGAGGAAAATTTGTGTATTTTCAATATCAATAATACTATTATAAACTTTTTGCAAAATATTATTACTGATAAATTCAGTTTTTATTAATTGGCTTATTTCATTATATTTTTTCTTTACTTCTATAATGTATATTGGAATTGTGGTTTTTATCATTAAATTAAAGCTTAGAGTATTAATTTCACTGTTTTTATTAATGGTTTCGATAAATAATTCATTCTTCTTATGAATTTTATAATGATCTGGGATTTTCATAATGACAGGATCTTCACATATGGAATCTACTAAATATGGTTTAATATATTCATTTTTCTTTATTAATCTGTGTTTATGAAATAACTCCATATCCTCCCAGCTTTCCTCAAAAAATTCTCTTATTTTGTTGATAATTTTTATTTTTAATTTTTCTCTATTTATAGAACCGGTGATGCTTTCTTTATGTAAATTTATTACTAAATCTTCTTTCATTGAAAATAATAAAAATTTAGGTGTTTTAACCTCAACTTTCTTTACTTCGATTTCTTTTATCTTGCCTTTTTTATCCATTTGATAATAATTAATTTGTTGTCCGTTAGTAATTATTGAGATACACTGAGGAAATTGATTACTTAGGCTAATTAATGTAAAATTATCTGTATGACTATGGAAGATTTCACTTGAGAAAGGATGGGAATGATAAATTCCAATGGGGCCAATCCCTTGAGGTAGTACAAAACTTAATTCCTGAAATTCTTGAGCATCAGGAATAGCACTAATCAAAGTTTGTTGTTCAAATCTTTTGCATTCAAAAATTCCTAATACATTTGAAATACCTTTTTTTTGGTATCCAAGTAGCCATCCATAAATTTCATTTTCGTTTGAAAGTGCTTGATTTTTGATAGCTTCTAAAAATTCATTAGATATTTTAAAGTATTTTACTGCTTTTCACCCTCATTTTTAATTTTATCTATTAAATCATCAAGATCTGTCACTGATATTTTAGGAATGACTTTATTTTTTATTATTTTAGACTTTCTTCCACAAATTGGGCAGTTTTCATCCAAATGTGTCGTATAACCAGAAAAACGCCCGTTTACCATATCATACATTAAATAATCAATCATTTCACCGAACTTCAATAGAAATTTTAACATTTCTTGGACTTGTATACTTGCTAAAATTGCCATGGTCGAAGGGAGTGATGCTACACAAGGTTCACCTCTTTCATCTGGTACATCTAAACCAATGCTACTTATACACTTAGCACAAGCTGTTTTATATGGAATAACAGGATGAACATAACCCGATAAACCGCTTCTTGAAGCTCCTGCATCTATATAGGGAATATTAAGTTTAATACATTTCACATTTAAATATTCTCTAGCAGGAATATTATCAAGTCCATTTAAGATAATGTGCATTTTTGAAATGGATTCTTCAAATTTACTTTCAAAATCGATATCCATAACATTCCTATCAAAAGTCTCAATTTCAACATCAGGATTAATCTCTTTTAAAATTTTAGAGGCTACCTGAACTTTTTTTAATCCTATATGCTCTTCTTTGAACATTAGCCTATTTAAATTTACAAGTTCTACTGTATCAAAATCGAATAAGGAGATTTTACCAACTCCACACCTTACAACCATCTCAGAAGATACACAACCTAAACCACCAACTCCTATAATCCCTACATGGAATTTTTTTAATAAATCCCAATCTACATTATAACCAAATTCTTTTATTGCTTTTAATCTCGAGTATCTTGTTTCTTTCATTTTCTATCATTCACTAATTTAATATCTTAAGATCTTTGGAATTTTTGATATTGTATCACAAAAATTACATTCGACAATTCCATTTACATCAATATCTTTTATTGGTAATTGAGCTCCACATTCATGGCACTGTATACTTAACACTTCTGCTCCTTGTTCTAATCCCTTCTTTAATTGAGAAATCCTGAAATTATAAGAATCTAATGTTTTATTTATGATTTCCACATTTTTTGCAGTAACCCATATCATCAAAAATCCTGATGAATTTGTTGCTACTACTTGAACATCAATTAGTTGAAAAGAACTTGTCTCATCATGAATTAAGAATACTGCTGAAGCAAAATAATTTTCCTGATTAACACCATAAATTTTTTCCGTAGCATCCTCTATCGAATCTAAATCCTTAAAAATATTGGATATGGAATAAAATAATTGTTTTGGATCAGTATTCATAAAGTTATATTTAATCCCTTTATTAGGATAATTTTGATGCTTTATTTCTCGAATCTCTTGAATCGTGTTTTCTTTTATTTGTTTTTCTAATATATCAACTCGTTCTTTTTTTATTGTCATATTAACAATTCTATTTGAGGTTAATTGTTCATTTGAAGCCTTATCCAAAAGGATTTTAGTTCTTTCTCCAATGTAAACTGGTGGATTTGGTAATGTGAAACTAACAAAACCAGTACCTACTATTGGAGCACCACCTTCCCATTGAATTAAAAATGGAATTTCTTGACCCAAATCTATTGTTTTGTTAATTATAGAAGGTTTGATATTAGAAGTCCAATCTCCTTTTGTAATAATTCCATATTCATTTGATATATTCAATTGAACTTCTAATGCTTCTGCGGGATTATATTTTAAAACTGTAATTTCATCATTCTCACCAAATTTTTCCATTATCCTTTTATCAATATATATACGTGGATTCTCAGAATATTTTTTATCCTCTATCTTTGAAATTATGGAATATTTTTTTATAGGAGTGTTAATGATTAAAAATACTGTATCACCTTTATTAAAGTCAAACAACCACTCTTTCTTACCCTCTATTATACAATTTTCCCGAAGTTGGGGAATTAGTTTGTAGGTTGGCATCATATGAAGAATTGGTTTAAAATCTTTAATTTCATAAATGTTAATCTAATCTTTTTTTGTTTTTATATGTGGTTTTTTTTTTAAGATTTAGAATTATTTTACATTCTTATTCAATTAATCTTTTCTAATTATATAAATCTTTCCATTTGATCAAAATTTCCCCATATGGCAAAAGATTTAAATATAAAAATTATCTACATTAATTTATAATAAATTGAAAAAAAAAAGATTCTAGCAATAACAAATAATATGAGTGAATCTTCGAGAGATATACCCTTAAGTCTTCAGGGAATTGAAAAAATTTTACGGTTTTTATATCAAACAAAAAAATTATCAAGTATACGGAATATAAGTGAAAATACAGATATATCGATGCGAGTCGTAAAGAATATACTTCTACAATTAGAGAAATTTGGACAAGTTGAGAGGATAGTGGAAGAAAATAAAATTTTACCAAAGTGGCAAATAACTAAATTTGGTATTAAAGTAATAAAGAAAGCAAATGGTATTGAAGATGATATTAAATTTCTTAGTATAGAAGATGAATTATTACATAATATACATATCCCTCATAAGCTTGATGAATTAAATGAGAGGAAAAATTTAACTCAAGAAAAAATAATTTCAAAATTAAATCAAATTCAAATAGAATTAAGCAAAGTTTTAGGTCCTGTCCTGAACTTAAATAATCCTGTTTTTGAAGACTTGATAAGTTTTAGTTTGAAACGTATAAAGTATCTTAGAACTTTTATGATTAATATACCAAAATCTCCTATTGATTTGCAAAAAGAAATAAGAGAAATTGATGAAAAGAAAAAAGCAACTTCAAAGATAGAAACTAAGAAGATTTATGCTGAAATTGTATTTTTAAATTCTTTAATTATAAATCAATTAAATAGAATTTCAAATTATCTGAATAGATTATCACAATTAATTGAAAATCAATCATATTCAAGTGCTTTTTCGATAACAAATGATTTAAGAGAGGAGTTGAGATTTATTACTAAATTGATTAATTTAAGAGAATCTATTAAAATAAATTTTCATGTATTTTCTGAGGAACAATTGAAACAGATAACTAAAAATGAATTAACAATAAATCTTTTAGAGGATCTTATAGAAATACCTATGAGCGAGGAGAGTAAGTTTGAAATAATCAAAAATATAGTTTTAGAATTTATTCACTTATTGAATAAGGGTCAGAAAAACTTAAAAGATCATAATTATGAAATTACAGAAACCGTCCCTTTATATGAATTATATCAACTTGTCCTAGATGAAAAACCTCAACTTTCTATTACTATTGAAGAGTTAGAAAAAATAGTAAATTTACTTGCTGATAAAGAATATATTCCAGGAATAAAGAAAATAGAAGGAAGTAATGATTATTATCTAAAGGTTGTTCAATTAAAACCTCAGGATATAAATGAAGATGAGACAAAACTAATTACTTTAGCAATTCAATTGCAAAAATTCTCTATAGCTGATATTGTAAGTGAAACAGGTTGGCATATAGATAAAATTAGAGAAATATTAGAACATCTTTCTGAAATTGGTATTTTAAAATATTCAAAATCATTTTTACATGGTGATCAATGGTATATTGTTTCAGAAAAAAAACCATAGTTCATGTTTATCAAGTTTAAATAAAAATAAATAAATTTATGATTTAAAAGAAGAAGGCAAAAAAAATGTATAGCAAATTAAACGACAAAAAGTATAAAGACTCAGATCCTAAGATTATTTCATGGCAAAAGAAGGATATGGGAAATGAAACACCTTTAATGTATATTTATCCTCAACCAGGTGATAACATCAAAAAAATCAATTATTTTGTTGTCAAGGATTATGAGAAAGCATTATTTTATAGTAAAGGCAAGTTGATGGGAGTATTGGGGGGTGGCGTCTATGAAATCGATAAAAAGGCAAAAATTAAAGGCACAGAGATAGTATGGATAGATAATTCAGTTCTCGAAATTCAATGGGGTGTACCACAATCAAATGGTATCCCTACCAAAGATGGATATATAATAGGACTTCATGGAACTTTGAAATTAAAAATTATTGATGTTAAATTATTTTATTCTGAAATTGTTGCAGGGAAAAAGAATTGGATTGTAAAAGATTTACGGAATTGGATTATAAGTCTACTACAAACTTCGATGAGAGATATATTTAAGAGTTATGAAGCAAAGAATGTAATTTTAGAAGATAGGGAACGTGTAGTAAATATGATTATATCAAAAATCATTGATGAATTTATAAGTTATGGTTTAGAACTTGAAAGCTTAAATATACTCGGGATACAAAATCCAGCAGGAATGGAGACATTATATAGAACTGAGAGAGAAAAATCAGAATTGATTGATGAGCTTGAGCTCCTAAAGCAAAAACAAGAATTAGAGGCTAAAAAAATGGAACTTGAAGCTGCAAAGAAAGCTTTTGAACGTGAACAAGTTGAATTGAATGCTAAAGCAAAATTAGCTGAGAAAAAATATGCAATTGAAGCAGATAAACTAGAAAAAAGAATAGAAACAGAATTTTTGGAAAAAGAACAAAAAGCTAGAGATATTGCTAAAAACCAGGTGGAAGGAAAGAAAAAAAATCGAGATTACAAAAGTAATAACTGAAACAAAAATGTATTTAGAGAAAAATAAAGAAAGAAAAATATCACATTGAGTTAAAAAATGAAAAATAAAAAAATTATCATTATAGTTTTTCTATCAATCTTGTATTTTGGCTTTTTATTACAAAAAGATAATACACTTCATTCTGAAAAAAAGAATAAAAAAGATAGAAATAATATATTAACTTTACCAGCTATCAGCAATACTAATAGATTTGAATGGAATGAAACCTGGGATGGAAGCATTGATGACAGAGCTCATGGAATAGCAGTAGATGGTGTGGGAAACGCTTTTATTACAGGTTCTGCGGGTTATGGGCTAGACGGTAGCGATGTAACCTTACTAAAATATAACTCCGAGGGAAATTTATTGTGGAATATCAAATGGGGGGTATATGATTGGAATAAAGGGAATGGAATTGCGATAGATGGTTCAGGAAATCTATTTATCACAGGATATAGTCAAGGCGATGTTATCTTATTAAAGTATAACCAATTTGGAAATCTTTTCTGGTATAAAAAATGGGGGGGCTCTTCTGGTGATATTGGATATGGAATTGCAATAGATGGTGCGGGAAACATATTTATCACAGGTTATACCAGCAGTTACGGTGCAGGTGGACCTGATATATTGTTATTAAAATATAATTCTTCTGGAGATTTGGAATGGTATACCACATGGGGAGGAATTTGGGAAGGTAAAGGATCTGGAATTGCGATAGACACTTTAGGAAACGTATTTATCACAGGTTATACTGATAGTTATGGAGCTGGTGATGATGTTTTAGTATTAAAATATGACTCGGATGGAAATTTGCTGTGGTATAAAACTTGGGGGGGATCTGAGGATGATACTGGAGAAGGAATAGTGGTAGATAGCTCGGGAAGCGTATTTATCATAGGGACTACCTATAGTTATGGCGTAGGCAGCCATGATGTATTCTTATTAAAGTATGACTCATCAGGAAATCTACTCTGGGATAAAACATGGGGAGGCTCTGATAGCGATTTTGGAAATGGAATTGCAGTAGATAATTCAGGAAATGCTTTTATTACAGGGCATACTTATAGTTATGGAACAGGAAGAGGTGATATATTTTTATCGAAATATGACTCGGATGGAAATTTGCTATGGTATAAAACATGGGAGGGATTTTTTTATAATAATGGACAAGGAATTGCGGTTGATAGTATCGGAAATGCATATATCACTGGTTATTTTACTTCTCGCGAAAATTTGAGTAATCATGATATTTTCATAATAAAATATGGTGTTGATACTGACAATGATGGATTAAGCGATAATGATGAAATATTTATTTATTTTACTAATCCCAATAATCCAGATACTGATTTTGATGGTCTAAGCGATGGAAAAGAAATAGAATTAGGAACAAATCCTCTAGATGCGGATACTGATAATGATCGGTTTACTGACAGAGAAGAAGTAAATTCAGGAACAGATCCATTGAACTTTTTTGATAATTGGCTTTCTAGAGGAATACTTATTACATTTTCTATTGCTATCATAATGATAGGGTATAAACGATATAAAGAAAAACATGGTAAGAAAGTCAATGTAATATCAGAAAAGGGAGAGGCTTTTAAAAAACCAAATAATTTAAAGGAATCTATCAAATCTTACCAAGAAACTGTTTTGAAAATGAAGAAAACAAATAAATCAATACCGAAATCAACACAAAATGTATTTATGGAATTACAAATAAAAGATCTGATTGAAAAAGCTGACAATTTGAAAAGAGAGGGAGAAATCATTAAAGCATTGGAAACCATCAATTATGCTGGATATATTGTGGATAAAATAACAGAAAGTTCACTTAAACAACTTCTTACAAAAAACATAATCAACAATTTAGATCAAATTTATATTGAGATGGTCGAAAAAAAGATTGAGGAGGCGCTTAATTTAAGAGAAATGAAAGACTTTGATGAATCCATAAATATGTTTAATAATGCTTTATCAGATGCTGATAAGATAAGGGATACAACACTTATGGATAAAAATTTCTCAATATTAAAAGATTATATCAATACGACAAGAATGATTAAAACAAAAGATTTTATTTTTAATTTAAGTCAAAACTCCGAGAGATTAGAAGTAAGTGAAATTGTCGAAAAATGTGGGATGGGGGAAGGATTTATCCTCTCAGCAATACTAGATATGATCAAAAACAGAGAAATTTCCGCAGAATACATCAAAAGCACTAAAGAAGTAGTATTCAATAGACAAGTAGATGTTGAACAGATTGATAGATTAATGAAGTCGTTTGAAGATTGGGAAAAAGAAGGAGAGGGTAAAAAATTATGAATAAAAAGATTAATACTAAGAAAATTGGGATTGCATTATTTCTTTCAATTTTATGTTTTAGTTTTTTGTTACAACAAAATTATAAACTCAATTATGATAATCAGGATGATAAAATTAATAGAAGGACAATAAAATTACCATCTATTAGTGATACAAATAGATATGAGTGGAATACCATATGGGGAGGTTTTAATTATGATGAGGGATATGGAATTGCGGTTGATGGCTTGGGAAATATATTTATCACAGGTCGAACATCTAGTTTCGGAGCAGGAGACTGGGATGTATTTTTATTAAAATTTGACCCTAAGGGAAATTTACTTTGGTATAAGACATGGGGGAATCCTGGATATGATGGGGGAAGGGGAATAGCTTTGGATAGCAATGGAAATGTGCTTATCACAGGATCAAGTAATGGAGATTTAATCTTATTAAAGTATGACTCATCAGGAAATCTACTCTGGGATAAAACATGGGGAGGCTCTGATAACTATTATGGAAATGGAATTACGGTTGATAGTTCAGGAAATGTATTTATAACAGGTTATGCCTATAATTATGGAGCAGGTACTGATAGAGATATAATCTTATTAAAATATGACAAAAACGGAAATCAATTATGGAATGAAACATGGGGGGGTTCTTCTTCTGATTATGGATATGGAATTGCGGTTGATGACTCGGGAAATATATTTATTACAGGTATTACTTTCAGTTTTAGAGCAGGTACTGATGGAGATATAATCTTATTAAAATATGACACAAACGGAAATCAATTATGGAAGGAAACATGGGGGGGCTCTTCTTCTGATTATGGATATGGAATTGCGGTTGATGACTCGGGAAATATATTTATCACAGGATCAAGTGATGGAGATGTAATTTTATTAAATTATGACCCAAACGGAAATCAATTTTGGAATAACACATGGATTGATTCTTATGGTGATAAAGGGTATGGAATAGCTATAGATGGCTTGGGAAATATATTTATCACAGGTGAAATTGGTGGTTATGAATATGGTTTGGATGATGCTTTTTTATTAAAATTTGACTCGAATGGAAATCTGTTGTGGAAAAAAACATGGGGAGGCTCTGATTATGATTGGGGGTGGGGAATAGCAGTAGATGGTTCAGGAAATGTATTTATCACCGGTCAAACTCATAGTTATGGAGAGGGTGGTTATGATACCTTCATATTAAAATATGGTGTTGATACTGATAATGATGGGTTAAGTGATAAAGATGAAATTAATCTCTATTCTACTAATCCAAATAATTCAGATACCGATTTTGATGGTTTAAGCGATGGAATGGAAATAGAATTAGGAACAAACCCTAAAGATGCGGATACTGATGGTGATCGTTTTACAGATGGAGAAGAAGTAAATTCTGGAACAGACCCACTGAACTTTTTTGATAATTGGCTTTTAAGAGGGGTACTTATTATTGTAATTGTTTCAGTTTCTATTACTGGTCTAGTATTAGGTTATAGAGAAATTAAAAAGAAAATTAAAAAAAAAAATGCTCAAAAAATTAAAATAATGACGGAAAAAGGAGATCTTTTGAATATCCAACCTATTATAAAAGAATCTATAAACTCTTATCAAAAAAATCTTTTAAAAACGGAAAAGACAAGAAAGTACATGACAAATTCAATGCGAAGTGGAATTATGAAACTACAAATAACTGAACTGGTAGAAAAAGCAGAGAGATTAAAAAGGGAAGGAGAATTCATAGGAGCATTAGAGAATCTAAGTCTTGCTGGAAAATTAGTAGATAAAATAACCGATAAATCAATTAATGAACAACTTACAAGGAATATACTCAATCTCCTAGATTCTATTTATATCGAAACAATCGAAAAAAAGATTGAAGAAGCTCTCAAATTAAGAGAAATGAAAAAATTTGAGGAATCCATAAGTTTATTTAATGATACCTTCTCTGATGTTGATAAAATAAGGGATAAGACACTTAAGGATAAAAATCTATCAATTTTAAAGGATTATGTCATTACGACAAGAATAATCAAAACAAAAGATTTTATTTTTAATTTAAGTCAAAACTCCGAGAGATTAGAAGTAAGTGATATTGTTGAAAAATCTGGGATGAGAGAAGCATATATCCTCTCAGCAATACTAGATATGATTAAAAACAGAGAAATCTCCGCAGAATACATCAAAAGCACTAAAGAAGTTGTGTTCCAAAAACAAGTAAATATTGAAGAAATTGACAAATTAATAAAATCGTTTGAAGACTGGGAAAAGGAAGGAAAGGGCAAAAAATGGTGAATAATGTTATTCTATTTTCCTTTTTTATACATATATTTATACTTATAATAAAAAGCAAAAACAGATTTTTATAAAAAAAATTACTTATTTTAATTCAGAAACTTGTGAATTTTTCAGTTGTTTTAATATTTCTTCAGATTAAATAAAATAAGAAAAGAATCAGATGATAGAACATCCTTATATTAAATTTAAGAATATTTATGTTATCCCAACCTTTCATTCTCGTATAGAATTTGCGAAATTGGTCCGTACAGGATTATTTAAAGTTTTTCCTGACGTTATTGCTGTAGAATTACCGAATAACGTTCAAGACGAAGTAATAGAAGCGATTGAACGATTGCCTTTTTTATCCTTAATTGGATATGCGGATACATTGAATCCAAAAAGATTGAATTATATTCCTGTAGATCCTGGAGATTCCATTATGGAAAGTATCCGAATTGGGCTTGAGCATAATATTCCAATTGAATTCATTGATCTTTCAGTTTCAGAATATTTACCTCCCAGCATTAAATTACCAGATGATTATGCTATTAATCAGATTGGACTTCCTACATTCTATGAACAAATAGCGAAATACTTTCAAAACGAGTTTAAAACTGAAAAAGATATGCTAATAGATCAAGTAAATTTAGAGGATTTTCTTGAAAATCAAGAAAATGTGGATCAAAAATATAATTTCATTGAAAAAGATATTCTTAGAGAGAAGTATATGGCTGCCCACCTTTTAAAATTAATGTCAATATATCATAGGGTTTTACTTATTATCGGTATGGCTCATTGGGAAAATATTAAATATTATATAGAAAATCCAGAAAAAATCAAAGATGTAGATTTGGAGTTAGTTCCTCATAAGTATGTAAAAATTTACAATATAAAAGGTTCTGATGCCAGATTCATTTTAAGAGAGTTGCCATATCATATATATAAATGGTTAAAATTTAGAGGTGAGTTTTCAAAAGAAACATTGGAACGCATAGAGACTCCTGATGAGCTTTATAGTGTTTTAAATTCTTATGATAAAATTGAACAGATTAGGACTATTTTAATCAAAGCAAAGTACGAATATGAAGAGGAATTCAAGGAATTTGTAGACCTTCATAAATTAAAAACATTATTTCAGTATTCAAGGAATCTCTCATTAGCAGATCAAAGATTATTACCGAATTTATATCACTTATTAACCAGTTCAAAAAATATTGTAGATGATGATTATGCGTGGAAAGTCATGGAAAAAGCTACTAAATATCCTTATAATGATGAGAGTGATAATTATGAAACATTGAAAATGGGTTTAGAAGGGGGTTATGATCCAAGCGGCCGTTACATAAGATTACGTAGACATCATCCTTATACCTATGGTAAAGAAAAAGAAGTACCATTAAAAGAAAGACCTGAAGAAAAATACTTAGGAGAATGGAGAGATAAATGGGAAAAGGGAAAAGACTACACAGTTTCTTGGCCTCCTGAAGATATTATAGAGGAAGATTACTTTGCGTTTATTAGAAAGAAGAGTATAAAAAATTTGAAAAATCAGAGAATTAAGATTGAAGAATTCAAATCTAGTTTAATGGATGGGATTGCTATTAAAGAAACTATTCGAAATTGGGCATTTAAGAAAAAAATTTATGTTCAAAATATCCAACAAATTCAAGGCAAAATTGATACTATTGTAGTAATATTTGATAATGATGATGGAGAAGTTGAAAAATATCCTTATAAATTAACGTGGTGGGCAGAACATGATAGAGAAAGTGATATGGCTTTCTATTCAACGAATCCTGGTGATTATGTAATTGGACCTGGTATCACTCACGTAGAAGTTGGAGGATTACTTTCTATTTTTCCTGCAATATTTATGCATTCTATTTTCGATTCGTTTATGGACTATGAATATAGAGATACTAAAAATAAAGCGGAACGTCTTCTAAAGGCTGCTATTATTTATTCAAAAGAACGGTATATTGCATATATAGCTCCAAATCCTCCACGCAAGTATTTTTTTTCACTTGCGGGAATAAAAAACCGCGAATTAATATATATTCAAATTGATAATTTTAGTAAGGAATCACTGAAAACAATAAAACAAATTCATATTCTAGCAGGTAGAGACAAAAGAAAAATAGCTCATAATTATATATTTTTGGATTAATGATGAAATAAACTGATAAAATACCGAAATATTTTTTAGAGCATTTCACCTTATTTATAATATAAAGTGGATGTGGATGTTATGAATATAGTTACTAAATTCTTAGGTTTCATTAGAAATATGATTATGATCATATCCACGATTATTATTATCTAATTTCATTTATTTGTGAAGTGAATTTTCCTAATTTTTATTCCACATCCTGCTTCACTAATAAATCATATGTGAATGATGAGATTCTCTAATATTTGTAAATTAGATGTTTTTTTGATAATTTTAAGTCATGTAAATTGATACTTATAAAAAAAATTCATAAGGAAGGTGTAAAAAATTATTTATAATGAAAAAGAAGTAGAACTTCTACGATTTTGGAAAGAAAATGAAATATTTAAGAAAAGTGTAGAGCATAGACCAAAAGATAATCCATATATTTTTTATGATGGACCTCCATTTGCTACTGGCTTACCTCATTATGGACACATATTGAGTTTTGTTACAAAAGATGTATTTCCACGATATTGGACAATGAAAGGTTACCTCTGTGAAAGAAGGTGGGGTTGGGATTGCCATGGTTTGCCAATAGAAAGTATTTGTGAAAGAGAACTCAATTTAAAGCAGAAGAATGAAATCTACGAAATGGGCATATCATATTTCAATGAATTTTGTCGATCAAAAGTGCTTTGGTATACAAATGAATGGAAAAAAACAGTTGATCGAATGGGAAAATGGATAGAGTTTGATAATTCTTATAAAACTATGGATAATTCCTATATGGAAACTGTGTGGTATATTTTTAAAAAAATCTACGATGAAGGGTTTGTAATGCGTGGAAAAAAAGTTTTATTCTATTGTCCTCGATGTGAAACTCCACTTTCTAATTCTGAGATTTCAATGGATAATAGTTATAAGGAGGTTACTGAACAAGCTATAACTGCCAAATTCAAATTAAAAGGTGAACCAAACACTTTTTTGCTAGCATGGACAACAACACCTTGGACCTTAATAGGAAATGTTGCTTTAGCTGTAAATAGTGAACTGGATTATGTAAAAATTAAGCTTAATGAAGAATTTTTGATACTAATAAAGAATCAATTAGATCTAATCAAAAAAGATTATAGAATCATTGATGAATTTAAAGGAAAATCTCTATTAAATAAAGAATATGAACCTTTATATCACATTTCTACCAATACTAACAAAAAAGGGTATTTCATTCTCGATGGCGGTGATGATGTATTATCTGATGAAGGAACAGGGATTATTCATTTAGCGATATATGGAGAATTTGATTATGAAATGATTAAAAAGTATGATTTGCCGATAATTCAACATCTTGATGAACATGGTGATCTTGTTGATGGTCCGAAAGAATGGAGGGGCTTGTGGTTTAAAGAAATAGACAATGAGGTTTTGGAGGATTTAGAAACACGGAATCTTTTATTTAATGTAGAAGATTACACTCATTCCTATCCATTTTGTTATAGATGCGATACACCCTTAATATATAACGCTCTTGATGCGTGGTTTATTGATATTCAAAAAATAAAACCAAGACTTTTGGAAACTAATGAAAAAATCAACTGGTATCCTAAAGAAATTTCAAGACGATATCAAAATATTATGAAGAGTGCTCCTGACTGGTGTATTTCAAGAAACCGATTTTGGGCTACTGCTATGCCCATTTGGGAATGTGAAGAGTGCAAGCTAATTAAAGTCATTGGTTCAGTTAAAGAATTGCAGGAGAATGCTATAGAAGAAGTTCCTGATGATTTGGATCTACATAGACATATAGTTGATAAAATTCATCTTCAATGTTCAAATTGCGGTAAAAAAATGACTCGTATACCTGAGGTATTCGATTGTTGGTTGGAATCAGGATCAATGCCATATGCAGCTAAACATTATCCCTTTGAGAATATGGAATGGTTTAAGCATAATTTTCCATGCGATTTTGTTTCTGAGTATATCGGGCAGGTTAGAGCATGGTTTTACTATATGCATGTGGTAGCTGTGTTATTATTTGATGAGATTCCGTTTAAAAATGTTGTGATAAATGGCAATATACTTGCTGAAGATGGATCAAAGATGTCAAAATCTAGAAGAAATTTCCCAGATCCAAACCAGATAATTGAAAAATATGGAGCTGATGCGTTAAGAATATATCTATTGTCATCTCAGTTAATGAGGGCGCAAGATTTATATTTTAAAGAAGAGATAGTAAAGCAAGTCTACCGTAGATTCAACTTATTGTTGATAAATGTTCTAAAATTCTATTCTTTAGTTAACATGCAAAATATACCTATGAAAAATACAACTTCAGACAATATTTTAGATCGCTGGATTATAAGTTTACTGAATAGTCTTTTAAGGGATACAACACTGCTATTGGATGATTATGATACAGCTGAAGTCAGTAGGTTATTTTTCAGATTCATAGAAGACCTGTCTACATGGTACATTAAGAACAGTAGAAATCGATTTAAGAGTGAAAATATAAATGAAAAAAGATCAGCAATGAATACATTGTCGTACATTCTAAAAAATTTATCAAAGATAATAGCTCCTTTAACTCCATTCATTTCGGAATTAATATATCAAAAATTAAGAGAAATAGGAATTGTAAATTTAGAATCTGTCCATTTAGAGTTTTGGCCTGAATTTGATAGTAAATTAATTGATAAAAAAGTTCTAAAAGATATGGAATTAGCACGGGAAATAGTCAAAAAGTCCTTAGAATTAAGAGATAATGCTAAAATTCCAGTTAGACAAGCTTTAAATGAGGTTATTTTAAAAGGAGTAGATCTTGAAGAAGAATATTTAGGTATAATAGCAGAATCTATAAATGTGAGAAAGGTGACTCTTGAAATGCCAGTAGACTCGGAATTAATAGTAGAACTAGATACCAAAATTACACCATCACTAAGGTTAGAAGGAATTGCTAGAAATCTTATTAGAAATTTTAATAATTATAGAAAAAAATTGAAACTCTCAACCAGAAATCGAATTGATTTATATTTAGAAATATCTGATAAAGAAATTTCAGAAGCTTTGGAACAACATAAAGAAAAAATTAAGAAGATGATACAAGCTGATAGTATCATTTACAATTTAGAAGCTGAACAAGATGTAAAGGAACTGAAAATTGAAAATAAAATAGTGAAGGCACATATAGAAGTGAAGAATTAGTTTAAACTTTAGCAGAAGATAATAGATCTTAAAAACTTCCGTAAAATTCTTATTTTTTTCTCTTCTTTATTATTTTATGCTTAAAATCTATAACACAATGAGTCGGCAAAAGGAAGTATTTAAACCGATAGAGGAAGGTCGCGTAAAAATATATACTTGTGGGCAGACAGTATATGATGATCTACATATAGGTAATGCAAGTACGTATAGTTCTTGGGATGTGGTAGTGAGATACCTTCGATATAAGGGCTATGATGTGTGTCATGTTCAAAACTTCACAGATGTAGGTCATTTAACCGATGATGCAGATCTAGGGGAAGATAAGATAGAGAAAAGAGCAAGAGAGGAAAAGATAAATCCATGGGAATTGGTCGATAAACAAATCGAAAAATATTGGAGAGATATTGACGATCTAAATATTCAAAGACCAAATATATCCCCTAGAGCAACAGCACTTATTCCCGAAATGATCGAAATCATAAAGATTTTACTAAAAAAAGGTTATGCTTATGAAGTTGAAGGAAACGTATATTATGATACTTTTAAATTTAAGGACTATGGAAAACTTGCCAAATTAAAATTTGATGAGGAAAAAGCACAGGCACGTGTGGCTCAAGATCCACTAAAAAGGAATTATTATGACTTTGCGTTATGGTTAAATGCACGAAAAGGAGATCAAATCCACATTATGAGATGGAATTCTCCATGGGGTCAAGGTTATCCTGGATGGCATCTTGAATGTTCGGTAATGGGAATGAAATATTTAGGAGAAACATTAGATATTCACGGAGGAGGAATTGATCATATTCCTACTCATCATCCAAATGAAATTGCTCAATCTGAGGCTGCAACAGGTAAAAAGTTTGTTAATTGGTGGATGCATGCAGAATTTATAACTGTAAATGGGCAGAAAATGAGTAAAAGTCTTGGAAACTATGTCACTGCCCGTGAATTAATTAATGAACACGGAGGACTTGTGGTAAAAATGGGCCTAGTTTCGAGTCATTATCGATCTGCTGTGGATTGGAATCCAAAAGTAATAGAGAATGCCAAAAGTAACATTGAAAAAATTAGAAATTGTTTGAATAACATTGAACATTCCACTGGTGGAAATAATGATACACTTAAATCAGCAATAAAAGATGTAAGAAGTAGTTTTGAGGAAGCTATGGATGATGATTTTAATACTCCAAAAGCTTTTGCCGCAATTTATGAATTTATAAAACAAGTTAATTCATCACTGGATAATAAAAAAGAATTACTTAAAAAAGCAAGAGATACTCTTATTGAATTACTTGGAGTTCTAGGACTTGATTTCACAAAAAAGAAAGGTTTTGATGATCAAAAACTAAATGAATTAATGGAGATAATAATTAATATTCGAGAACAATCAAGAAAAGAAAAAAATTATGAATTAAGTGATAAAATTAGACAAAAATTAAAAGAAGTCGGAATTCAAATTGAAGATGGAGCAGAAGGACCCAGATGGAAAATAACTACATAAAAGTAAAATAATAAAAAAATAAGAATTTTATAATTATTTTTTGTCTTCATAAAATTTGCATTTATTTTAGCAAAATTTCTTTTTCAAATTGTTTTAATCAAATTTCTTTGCTGCTCCTCCATGGGTGAGTTCCTCACCTAAAGCCAAACGCACGAGGTTACTTAGAATATAGGGTTCCATTCCCTGTGCTTTTGCTCTGCCTCTAAGACCAGGAATACATACAGGACATAATAGAACAAAAGCTTCAGCTCCTGCCTCCTTTGCGTCCATAATATTTTTCATTCTCCATTCATGCTCTTCTTCTTTAGAAACAGTATCCATTGATGACTGAACGGATCCACAACATAAAGCTCCTTCTCTGTCATATTTTCGCTTCACTCTCTCAACTCCTATTAATTCAAAAAGCTCATCCAAAACTTCATCCATTCCATTAACATATCTAGAGGAACATGGAGGATTATAAGCAACTTTCATATTAAGTTTTTTAACTTGATCTGTATGCTCTTTCACATAATCTCTTAAATATTCATAAATATGAATTGGTCTAAAATGTACATCAATATTAAATTCTTTTGCGAAATAAGTTAACACCACATAGCATTCTTCATGATAAAAAATAATTTCGTCAACATTGAGTTTTGTATAAGTATCCACCAGATTTTGAACATTTTCTTTATTAACTAAACTCTGCCTTCCAATATAAACGTTACCGACCCGAGAAAAATAATCCCCTCCTCATAAAGTAGTTAATCCCTCAAAAAATTGTCTTTCCAAAACTCCTGGTAAACAAGCCTTCTGAATTAAGGCAAGCAAGATATCTTAATTTCATTGAATAAATGAATGAGTCAAATAAATTCTATATTTTTTTCCTTTTTTTTTACCTAAATTTCCAAAAAATTACCTTTAGAATACTGATTTTCTTTTTTCAAAAGTTTAAATATGATAATTATTTTTATTTTTTTACAAAAAAAAAGAAAAAAGTGTAAAAAAAAGAAAAAAGTGTAAAAAAATGACATCTATAGAATTTAACAAAATTGAATTAGAAAAAGCAGAATCTGATTTTTCAAAAGCAAAAATGGATAGCTTTCAAAGGAAGATAATTATTACTGAAGCTGAAATGATGTGTAAATTTATCAACATGTCAGAGCTGGCGATGCGTGGATTTATATACCGTGCTGTAATGGATTGGCAGAAGGAAAACAAACATTATTTTACTGATGCATTGAACATGACATCAGAAGATCGAATAAAAAAAATTGGATTTTTTATAGTAGAGAGATTAGGTTTTTATCTCAAAAGACTTGTAATGACAGATGAGGAAAAACAAAACATTGATATTGCATTGAAAGATGGTCTACAATATTATAAAAATCATTTTTCTAATAGGTAAAAAATCTAGTTATAAACCTTTTTTTTTTCATTTTTAAAAAATTTTAAACCATTTTTAAGATTTTATTGTCAAAAATTTAAATACAATTTTAAATTCATACACTCCAGTAGTTTTTTTGACTTATTTTAAGGCTCACTAAGAAAACATTTAAAGGAAAAACTTCGGCAATCACTATATGTATTTTTCTTTAAATAGGGAGAGTTTTTTAGGGTATATAAAATGTAATGATGACTCAAAATACCTACTAATTTTATAGCGCTATAGATTTATAGATGTCTTTTATATCTTTTTAAGAGCTTTTCTATCTATCATTTTAATTTCCATAATGATTCGTCCCCAACCTCCACATTTCAGACCAACATCGAAACATCCTACCCTTTTTATTTTCATATCATTTGGATCTTGATTTGCAAAAAAAAGTTCATGCGCTCCAAATATTAACCTTTCAATTTGACTTAATGCATAAATGCATATTTTTTTAGGGTTTAGTTTAGTAAGAAGATTCCCTACACCGTCAAAATAAAATTTATCTCCTGATTTATGCTGAGAATTACATCCATGTGATTTAATAACTTCTACCACAAAAGTTTTGTTTAATAGCGCGAATGATTGTTTGAGAGTTGTTTTTATTCTTGGATCTTTAAGAAAAATTTTCATCTCTTCGTTACTATATCCCAAATGTCCTTGCATAAGAGAAATTGGATCTTTTAGGCTCATATTTTCCTTTACCAAATAAACACCTTTAAGTTTTATATATTTTTATTACTATTTTTTTATCATATTACTAACAATAACATCAACTTCATTCTCATATGCTTTATATTGGTCAAAAAAAGCATTATTCACTTTTAATAAGCTAGATACCGCTAATTTTGGAGATTTATGGATTTGTTTTGCCATATTTATTGCCTCATTAAGGACATTTTCGGGTTCTACCAATTTATTAATTATATTCAAATGATAAGCTTCTTCAGCATCAATAAAATTCTCTTTTCGAGTAGTATTCAGTACTAGTTCTAAAGCCTTTCCACGCCCTATAAGAGACATGTAAGAAAAGAATAATGGTACCGCCCCAAATCCTATTTCCGGGTGACCGAAAATCGCTGTTTTTGAAGCAACTCGAAGGTGACAGAGTATGGCTAGATCAAAACCACCACCAAGAGCATAACCTGAAATTGCTGCTATGGTTAATTTTGGATATTCAAAAAATTTTTTATGAAAGAGAAGTGATGTGTCTTTTAATCGTTGAGTTTTTTCAGGATCTAATATTGCTTCTTGAACTTCATCTTTATCAAAACCAGTAGAGAAAAATTCCTTACCTCCATAGAATATTACTGTTGAAATACGGTCATCTTCTCTGAGGTCATCTAATGCAGTAAGAATTTCTGTTCTGAGAGCTTCACTTAAAGCATTTTTCTTTTCAGGACGATTTAGTATACAAATACAAATTTTACCTTTTCTTTCCAATTTAATATATTTAAAATTATTCATCTAATTTCCCATGATTGAGAGTTCTACTATTATAATCCTCATAATTTAATTTTCTATATAAAAGTTAAGTTTCTCCTATATTTTTCTATAGATTATTAAGTAAGTATAGATTAATATAGTTTAAAAGATGATTTGAAAAATTTAAGAAAAAAAATAACAACTACAAAAAAAATGAATGATTTAACTCTGATTGAGAATAAATTAGATAATATAGAGAAAAAGTTCGATTTCTTGCAAGATATAATTTTACAGATGAAAAGGGAATTAGAAATCTTAATAAAAGCAAATACAAAAGATCAATACTTTTCTAAATTAACTTTTGCAGCTCAAAAAGGTATGATACATTTCTTAGACAATAAAGATCCAGAATGTGAAAGAATAAACCTATGTGTAAGGTTATTAGAAGGAGGTATTTACAAAGTCTTACAAGTTTATAATGACCAAGGCCCTAATAAAGCAATAAATTTACTTGATTCATATCTTAAAACTTCAGATTACAAATTTTATAAAAAAAAATGTAATAAGGATTGTTTAAGTAATTCTATGCAAATTTATTCAACTTTGAAAGATTTAATTACCACAGCACAGGAAAATATCAAAATATATACCGAAGAACTTATTTCCCTAAATGATGACCTAAATTTCAAAGATGGAATAGAGGATGAAATCAATAGAATCCTAACTCCATTATCAAATGTAATAAGGCTTAAAATCTTAAAGAATTTAAGAAATGGTGGGAAAACCTATAGTCAATTAGAAAAAGATATAGGTATTAAAGCGGGACATTTAATCTTCCATATAGAAAAACTTATTAAAGCAGGATATGTATTGCAAGAGAAAAGAAAATATATGATTACGATTGAAGGCTTAAAAGCTCTAAGATACTTAATTAAACTAAAAGAAGAACTTGTCTAATTTTGGGTTAAAAAGTAATTGAAAATTAAAATTTTGCTAACTTACAGATTTTTAATTGGATAAAAAAAAAATAGTTTCCAACAATAAATTGCTTGAAAACTAATGTAAAATTATAAGAAAAAAGAGAATTTTATAGTTATTTTTTGTCTTCATAAAATTTGCATTTATTTTAGCAAAATTTCTTTTTCAAATTGTTTTAATCAAATTTCTTTGCTGCTCCTCCATGGGTGAGTTCCTCACCTAAAGCCAAACGCACGAGGTTACTTAGAATATAGGGTTCCATTCCCTGTGCTTTTGCTCTGCCTCTAAGACCAGGAATACATACAGGACATAATAGAACAAAAGCTTCAGCTCCTGCCTCCTTTGCGTCCATAATATTTTTCATTCTCCATTCATGCTCTTCTTCTTTAGAAACAGTATCCATTGCTGATTGAACCGATCCACAACATAAAGCTCCTTCTCTGTCATATTTTCGCTTTACTCTCTCAACTCCTATTAATTCAAAAAGCTCATCTAAAACTTCATCCATTCCATTGACATATCTAGAGGAACATGGGGGATGGTAGGCAACTTTCATATTTAGTTTTTTAACTTGA
Organism: Promethearchaeota archaeon; assembly: GCA_048937405.1. Classification (GTDB taxonomy): domain Archaea; phylum Asgardarchaeota; class Lokiarchaeia; order Sigyniarchaeales; family SOKP01; genus Loki-b32. The sequence goes on along the minus strand of JBHLNF010000002.1, from coordinate 228,454 downwards.
TCTGAATGCTCTTTCACATAATCTTTTAAATATTCGTAAATGTGAATTGGTCTAAAAGGTACATCAATATTGAATTCTTTTGCAAAATAAGTTACCACCGCATAGCATTCTTCATGATAAAAAATAATTTCTTCAACATTGAGTTTTGCATAATTATCCACTAGATTTTGAACATTTTCTTTATTAACCAAACTTTGTCTTCCAATATGAACATTACCGACCCAGGAAAAATAATCTCCTCCTGATAAAGTAGTTAGTCCCTCAAAAAGTTGTCCTTCCAACACTCCTGGTAAACGAGCCTTCTGAATTAAGGCAAGCCCCATTACAGGCTTTCCTGGATCACCTTTAGTTATCCTTGAAGGTATCTTTCTAACCATATCATAATTTACTAGTCGATCCTTATTAAAGGGAAATGTTCCAGTTTCTTCTTGTCTCTTAGATATCAAATCAAATGGATTTGCATTTTCAGGACAGATGTCATTGCACCTTATACATGTGACACATTCCCTAGTCACTGAGCTATCTTCGCCTTTTATCAACTTTTCAAACTCCGACTTAGCTTTTACCTCCGGATATGATAAATAATAACATTTCGACAAGCATTCTCCACAGAGAGTACATTTTCCTTCATAAAACATAATCAATAATCACAATTTCTTTTTGATTGTTATTTAAAATAAAAAATGAATATATTACTTAAGAAAAAAAAAGAAATAAATTAATTAAATAGGTTAGGTAATTTTTAAAAATAATTTTATTTCTAAAAAAGGAAGCTTAAATAACTTCTAAACGAAAAAAAAGAGCAAAATAAAAGATTATTCCATTGTTTTTAATAATTCTTCTATTTCGGCCTGAATCTCTTCAGGTTTTTTAGCTGTTTGGCCTTTAATCGCAAGCTGTCGTTCTATAATAGGACGATGTAATGTATTATGGGCGCAGAAAGGAATTTCGCGTACTTTACTAGGATCATCCGGATCGATAACACCGTAATGAACAAGGCATCTACATACTCTGTCGAGGTCAAAATTATATGCATCCTGAAAATGCATTGAGCTGATCATTAGATTTCGATCGTGAAAGAATTTCCCTGCTGATGCTAAATTTGGTGCCATTACTAAACGAGCAAATGCTTGATATGTTTTACTAGTAAAAATTTTTTGGGGATCTTTAATATATTTTGCTGCTCCCGCAAAGTAATATGTTTTCATAATTTGTCGATAACCTAAATTGGTCATGTCATCAACAAAATTTCCAATTTTAGAAGCAATCTGCCCAAAATCCTCTAGGTTGATACCTTTCAATAATCCAGTAGGTTTTGGAATTTCCTGTTTTTGAACCATATCCCACACATGATTTGTCCATCGAATCAATCCTTCAGCATCAAAGAAGTGTTCGATTGGTTCCCATTCATCCTTATCATTGATGACACATATAGTTGCAAAACCGCAATCGCTATGACTTGTCATACTGAATTGTGGAACATCATCAAACCATGCTAGCAGTCTGGTAAATTTCGATGTAAATGCAATAGGATAAAATTGGGTAACAGATCCATTAGTGTATTTATTAATTGCTTGTTTTAAATCAGAAGTAGTATATCTTATATCCATTAATTCTTCGAAACTAATACGTCCAGTTAATGAAACTGGTTGGAATACAACACCTGATACTACATCACAGTTATTTTTAGCAAATTCTAAAATTTTCCCAATTTCATGATCATTTACTCCCTTTGCAATTACAGGGACTAACATAACGCCATAGAATCCCATTTTTCGAGCGTTTTCAATAACTCGTTTTTTAAGTGGCCATAAGTTAACACCCCTGATCTTTTTCCATATTTCTGGATTATCAGTAGCGTCAAATTGTAGGTATAACGCATCCATTCCAGCATCCCAACATTCTTTCATAAAATCTATGGATTTTCCAAATCGAACACCATTAGTGGTGACCATAATTTCAGTAAAACCTAGTTCATGTCCTTTACGAATAATATCGGGGAGATCATCTCTAACTGTAGGTTCTCCTCCTGATATTTGGAGTAAAACTGCGGGGATAGGTTTTATTGATCTGAAATGTTCCATAATTTGTACTATTTCTTCGAAGGTAGGTTCTACTACATAACCTTTTGCGCTTGCATTAGCAAAACAAATAGGACACGCTAGATTGCAGCGATTTGTGATATCAATTAAGCAAATATTTGGAGCACTCTTATGATTAGCACATAAACCACAATCATATGGACAACCCTTATTTATTTCTTTAATTCCAGAGGATGTATATTCGGGTTGAGTAGAATTATTTACAGTAGAGCCAACTTCGTCTGTAATATTCTGTTGCCATTTATATTCGTCAGGATTGATTGAAATCTTATCTTTAAATTCTCCATGATCCTTACAGTTTTTTCGCATCATAACCCAGTTCGTTTCAGGATCTACATATATTTCTGCTCGAAGATGTTTCATACATTCAGGACAAATGCTCGTAGTTGTTCGGATTATCTCAACATCTTCCCTATGAGCAGATTGAATGTCTAATTCAGTCATAAGAATATTTACACTATTCTTTTTTAATTAGATAAATGTTTTATTAAATAATTATTTTACTAATTAACCTTTTAAATGATTTAAATATTTTAATAATATCTATAATATTATCGATATTATTAAAAAAACCACGATATTTTAATAAAAATAGTAATATAATTTCATATTTAATGTAATTATATAAATTACATTACCATTCACTTTAAAGGGGAAATTTTAATAAGCGCAAAGTATGATATATGCATTAATTTTGCTATTTTTAAATGATTAGATTAATAAATTTTTATCAAAAACAATAATTTTGTTTTAATTGATTTTATAACTTTTTTTAGTTTTGATCTTTTGAATTATTTCAATATGCAGATGAAGATATCATATTTAGGGTTTTAAAGGGTGACTCCTGCCCTACGCGACGCAAATAAGCGTCAAAAATAAAATAGGGGGAGGAGGGCGAAATCAGAGTGTAAGAATTACACTACCAAAAGACAAAAATCCAGGGTGTAGGCAGGAGTCATTGTTTTATTATCTTTTAAATTGTTGATTTCAAATTTTGATGTTTTTGTTTGATATTTAATATGGTTATTAAATTTAAATTTCTATCTTAACATTAATATATCATTAAGTGTTTATAAATAAAATCATTATGATGACCACTTAAATAATTTTATTATATTCAGGGTACAAAGATATTAAAATAAAAACTAGTAATTTGTAATCAATTTTATAAGATAAATAAATCAATTATGTCTGACAAAACAAAAGAACAAACGGTAGGAAGACCAGAACCAGAATTTAAAATTGATATTGGAACTATAATCTGCGTAATTATAGGTTTTATTACTTCATGGATAAATATGTTGCTTATATTAGACTCAATGGAGATCTTGTCATATCTCACGATAATTTTTACTACAATCATTCCTACTGTTATTATTGCGCTAAAGAACCGATATTGGGGGTATGGATATCTTGTAGGATTTGCAGTTGCAGGGATTCCATTTTCATTTCTTAGGCCTCCTTATGGAGATCTCTTTATTGGATGGTACACCTTTTTTACATCAATTTTTATTTTTGTCATTTTATGGATAATATTCTGGATGGGTTGGAGATCAATTTCCTCAATTAAGCAAACTTAAGGATGACAAAATTTAACTTTCAAAATCTTGTTTGTAAACAATCTTCTATAGAATAATTAATTGCTTGCACTTAATACATAATTTTCCTTCTAATTTTGCTTTTTTAGCACATTCCAAACAATATTTGGTTTTACATTTAGGACATGAATAAATATCACCTTGAATAATCCCCTTATGAAAAAGACAGAAGTTTTCTTTTATTGTCATTGATGGTGGTAATACAGGTAGGGGAGGTATTTTTTTATCATTCATAAAAGCAAAAAAGTTACTAATAAGTAAAATTCTATTAAAATTTTTAAAATAATAAATTACAGTTTGTTAGCTAATAAGTTTTTTATTCCGTGAGAGATGGAATATCTTCGATTAGTACTTTCAATACATTTGCAACGGCCATAAATTTCTCCCTTATTTTATCTATCGTTAATTCCCCGGAATCTATAAGATCTCCAATAAGGTATGTCTCATAAAAACATTTCTCCATTTCATAACACAAACCCGTAGTATGTAGAATTTCCTTGCTTAAATTTAATTCATTTAATACGTTAGATATTCCCTTGACTAGATCTGGTGAAAATTCTTTTAATTTTACAAGAATTTTTTTAATATTTCTTTTTTTTGTTGGAAAGCAACTTATTTTAACAACATCTTCTCGAGAAATGAAAATTAATAAATAATAGGGGGATTCTAATAGTTCTTCTTTAATTTCTGTTGGAAAAATGGGGTTATTATTAAGTTCATTACTATCTATAATCAGACCTATAGAAATTTTATTTTTTTGAGTACTTTTGTCTGGTTCCATAATAATCAAAAACCTTATGGTAATTAAAAGTTATATTTGAGTAAGGATATATAAAGTTTTTTGCTTTTTTATTTTATTCATTTTTTTATTCTTTAAATGAAACGAATTTTATTTGCTTTTGATTTATTCTAAATTAAAAAGATTATACAGGATTGTATCTTTGGTGATACTCCCATAATACTAGTATAACATTTATATTTTATATATAAATCTAATTTTCAATACATAATATCTCCATAAAATACTTTTTTAATTTTAGGATGAAATAATGGATTTTCAAAATAATTATAATGATATTGGAACTAAATTTGGATTTGAATTTGATAGATATAAGTCTCAAGAGTGTAGATTTCATGCAATTTACTTCATTGACTATGAATCAGGAGCTTTACTCGTAAGTAATAGATATTCTGATGGTTTAAATTTTTTAAAAGATGACTTAATATGCAGCTTTCTAAATGCGATTAATTTATTTATAAATGAGGTAAATATAGGAAGTAATGAAGAAATTCAGGAAATTAATTTTAGAGGGACAAGAATTTTATATCAAAGAGAAGGTAGACTTTTAGCGATTGGGATTACGAAAAAGACAAATCTACAAATTGAAAGAGGTATTATGCGAGAGATTGTGGATGATTTCTATCTCCGGTTTAAAAATTTTATAAATAATTTTAATGGAGAAGTAGATCCTTCAGTATTAAACTATAAAAAAAGATTGGAAAGTATGAATTTAAACTCCTTATTTAGATTTAACATCCATATTTAGACAATTAAGTGTTATTTTGTTTATCATCATCATTTTTTATTTTATCAACCTCAGATTTAAATTTTTCAACAATATTTTTAGCTTCTTTTTTGATATCAAATTGATGAGCCTCAAGTTTGCGTTGCTCTTCAATTTGTTCTACTTGTTTTTCTATTGTAGTAGTAATTTTTTTACTGGTTCCTTCAATATCAGGATGAAGTTCTTTTCGTTGAAATGCACTTTCCTTTTTTCGATCACTTATAAACGCTTTCTCTCCTATTGATTTTTCTATTTTCTCTGCTACTCCTTCAATGTCTGGATGTAGTTCAATACGTTGTGATACCATTTCTTTCTGACGATCAATCATAAAGGCTTTTTCTCCTACAGATTTTTCTATTTTCCCTGCTGTGCCTTCAATATCTGGATGTAATTCAATACGTTGTGATACCATTTCTTTCTGACGATCAATCATAAAGGCTTTTTCTCCTACAGATTTTTCTATTTTCTCTGCTGTGCCTCCAATATCTGGATGTAATTCTTTTCTTTGGGTAATAATATCTTTCTGACGGTTCATCATGAACGCTTTCTCTCCAATCGATTTCTGAATTTTCTCTCCAGTAGCTTCTAGATCGGGATGTATATTCACACGCTGTTCATCAAGTTCTCGCAGTTTTTCCACCCTGAATGCTTTTTCACCTATAGTTTTCTCTATTTTTTCTCCCACTCCTTCTAAATCAGGATGAATCTTTTTACGTTGAACATCAAGTTCTCGTAGTTTTTCCACCCTAAATACCTTTTCTCCTATAGTTTTCTCTATTTTTTCTCCCGCTCCTTCTAAATCAGGATGAATCTTTTTACGTTGTTCATCAAGTTCTCGCAGTTTTTCCACCCTAAATGCCTTTTCTCCTATAGTTTTCTCTATTTTTTCTCCCACTCCATCTAAATCAGGATGAATCTTTTTACGTTGTTCATCTAATTCCCTCCGTTTTGCTATTTGGAAAGCCTTTTCTTCAATGGTTTTTTCTATTTTTCCAGCGGTTCCCTCAATATCAGGGTGCATTTCTTTACGTTGATCATCTAATTCTCGTTGTTTTTCTATTCTAAAAGCTTTCTCCCCTACAGATTTTTCTATTTTTTCTGCAGTACCCTCAATATCAGGATGCAATTGTTTTAGTTGTCCCACAGTTTCTTTTTGACGATCAATTCTAAATGCTTTCTCATCAATTAAATTTGAAATTTTATCTTTTCCTTCTTCAAAAGCTTTTTTCCTTTCATCTTCTATGCTTTTTAAATAGATTTCTCTTTCTTCCTTTTCTTTCTTATATAGATCGTCGACTAATCTCTTTTGTTCTTCAATTTCTTCACGAGATAAAGGTTTTTCATTTTCACCCAAAATTCTCACGTATGTAAATATTTGAAATTTTTTTAAATATAATAACAAACTTCGTATTTAATAATTTTTACTTAATCCTTAAAATAATTTAAAACTAAAAGAAGTACAATGTGAATAATCACAAAATTATGGATTTATAAGATTATATTTTATAGGAATGGGCTCAAAAGAATCATCGGGGATTTGTTCCATAAGACTTATCATAGTTAATTTCATTGTGAACATTTCCATGATTTCTAGTTTTAATTTCTTCAATTTTTCAGGTTCTAGTGCTAAATTATATTTAGTAACCATTTTTTTAAATTCCTGTGTTAATTGTTCTTTCAGATCATCTTGAGTATCAAAACTAATATGTTTCTTACTAAGCCACGTATCTATCTCTTGCTTAATTTGTATTTCTACATCATCAGAATAATTATAAGTTACTATTTCTTCTTTTAGATTTTGAAGATTACTGAGATAAGATAGATCCTGATATATAGGTTTAAGTAATAATCCCAAATTCATTATTAATGGTTCTATCTTAAGTTTTTCAAATGAATCAGATAAAAATTTTAAGACTTGATCTTTTTGAGTAATTTTAGAATAATTTATGTATTCCTGAACAAAATGTATTATTGAATTTCGTATTAATAAATCTTCAAAATCAAAGATAGAGTCAGGTTTTATCTCGAGAGTATTGCTAATACAAATATACAATGAGTTCATAAATGGTTTTATCTCCTTAAACAAAGAAAATTTAGTTACAAAGTTTAGGATATCCCCTAAGATTTCAAGTTTATATTCATCTGATTCTGTTTTGCAATATTGATTTATATCTTTTTCCAAATTGAAATTCTTATCAGATAATGATAAGAGTTCTCTTAATTCTGAATAAATAGAACTTAAATCCATAATAATTTATTTGCAAGTTCTCTTTAAAAATATTTATTTATTTTTCAGAAATTTATCAAATGTGTAAAAAAACGATTTTATTACTTATCTATTAAATCCTAAATAGTTCGTATTAAAATATCTGTAATAAAAAATCACTATATTAAATTAATTGTTGTAGGATGATAAAAGCAATAAAAACATATCTTAAACCTTGTTTTCAATAATATAAAAATTTTTAAATTATGACATATATCAATAATTATATATATCATAACTTGAGATATTCTAAAAATTAAGGAATTTATGATGGCAGAAAAAATTGCAGAGAAATTTGAAAATTCTATGAAAACTGCATATATAAGTTCCCTTATCTTAATAGTTCTTGAGAAAAATCCTTCCTATGGTTATAAAATAAGTAAAGAAATTGAAAACCGTACTTTAGGGATATGGGATCTTCCATCTTCAACATTGTATACACTACTAAAAGCTATGACAAAAAATCAACTAATAACATTCAAAGAGCAACTAGTTGAGGATGGAAGGAATAGGAAAATTTATGAAATCACGCAAAAAGGTAAAGCAACATTGAAATTGATGCTTGAAAAGCAAAAAATTATTGAAGAATCATTTGAAACTCTAAAAACTGCAGTATTAGGCGATGAGAGAGGTGAATTACCAAAGGGATTTCATCAAATCAGTCCACTTAGACTGATGTTAGATAGATTAGATGAGAAATCAGAGGAAGAACAATTAGAGTTTCTTGAACTTCAAAAATTGAAAATTTCTCTAGATATGAAAAAACTAGAAGAAAAATCTCAAAGAATAAGAGAAAGAATAGATAAATTAAAAGAAATGGTAAAAGGAAAATAAAGGATGAATCAGAATATAATTGAAGTACAAAACCTAATCAAAACCTATGAACAAGGGAATGTTTTGGCTCTTGATGATATTAGTTTTAATATAAAGAAAGGTGAAATATTTGCTATATTAGGTCCAAATAGTGTCAGGAAAAGTACATCTATAAGCATCCTTGTTGATTGGCATTCGATCATTTAATAAAATGGAAATAAGTCAATAACTATTTTTTATGATTAGAAAGTAATATCAAAAATAATAATATTTTATGGTAAAATGAATTCTGCTCGAATGATATTTAAGTATTGGGCAAGATCGAAGAAGGAATTCATTTTGGAATTTATTTTTTTAACAGTTTCGACGATTTTCAGTACTATCATTCCAATTTTTATAGGCAGAATGGTTGGATTATTAGATCCAAATCTTCCAAGCTTTAATATCACATTTTTCTTAATTTACTTTTTCATTATATTATTATGTGGAATAGTAACTTATATTTTCAATAGAGCTGCTCGATTTCAAGCGGCAGAAGTATCTTCAAGAGCATTATATTATTTACGAGATGATGTTAGTAATGCAATTTATCGCCAGTCATTTTCATATTTTGATAAAACTGAAACAGGTCAATTAGTCTCTCGCGCTACAAGTGATATTGAAGAAACACGTCAAATTTTTGGTATGGGGTTAATACTTGGTTTTCAATCAAGTCTTCAGATAAGTGGAATTATTATTGGCTTTTTTGCTTTTAATTTTGATTTATCAATTATTTTAGTTTCAGCAATTAGTATTTCTCTTGTATTATCATATTATATTGCTAAAAAATTAAAACCAATATTTTTAGAAACAAGAAACAGTTTTGGTGATTTAACCTCGACAATAAGGGAAAATATTATTGGTGCTCAAGTAGTACGGATATTTAGTATGCAAGATAAAGAACTTCAAAAATTTAAAGAAAACAATAATAGGTTCTATAATGCTAGTGTTAAATCCGTTAAATATAATTCACTTAATTTGCCCTCAATTTATATAATCATTGGTATCATGACAGTTTTACTCTTATTTATAGGTGGCAGTGGGTTTATAAATGGTACAATGAGATTAGATACAATTGTTACTCTTCTTAGCTATATTGCTTCACTGGGATTTCCTTTGATGATGCTAGGTCAGATGATGCTGATTTATATTCAAGCTGATGCCGCGCTTACTAGGGTAAGAGATATTTTAGATTCCAGTCCAGAAATTAAAGATCTTCCTAATGCATTACCAATATCAAATTTAAAAGGGGATATTGATTTTGAAAATGTCAGTTTTGGATATACACCTGATCATCGTATTTTAAAGAATGTTACATTTAAAATTCCTTCTGGAAAAAAACTTGCTATCTTAGGCACAACAGGATCAGGTAAATCCACTATTATAAATTTAATTCCACGATTCTACGAGGTGAATGAAGGAACTATTAAAATTGATCAAAATGATATTAAAAATTATTTACTAGCGGATTTACGTAAAAATATTGGAATTGTCTCTCAAGAAACCTTCCTATTTAATAAATCAATAGCAGGAAACATAGCATATGGTAATAAGAATGCTTCTAGGGATGAAATAATTGAAGCTGCTAAAATTGCTGATTTACACGATTTTATTGTTAATCTACCTAAGGGTTATGACACAATTGTGGGAGAAAGAGGTACACGTTTATCAGGAGGTCAAAAGCAACGTTTATCAATAGCAAGAGCTCTTTTAACACAACCTAAGATATTAATTCTTGATGATAGCACCAGTTCTGTTGATGTAGAAACCGAATATAAAATACAACAAGCTTTGGCAAGAATTATGAAAGGTATAACTTCCATAATTATAACACAGAGAATCTCAACGATTAGAGGGGTAAATTATATCTTAATTTTAGATAGAGGCCGTGTTGTAGGTTATGGGACTCATGATGAATTAATTAGAGCAAATGTTTTATATAAACAAATCTATGAAACTTTATATCAAAAACAAACATCGAAAAGTAAAATAGGACAAAATACATAGGTAGGAACTTTTAAAGATGAGTAATGATAAACATAAAGATGATAATAAGGAAGAAGATATTATCAAACCAAGTGCTAGTACTCGTCAACGTTTTATGTTAGAGGGGGATAAAGCAGTACTGGATCATCCAAGAAGAGAATTATGGCGATGGATGATTTCATACTTAAAACCTCAAAGATTAAAATTCTTTCTGTTCTTGTTTTTTCTCTTAGTAGCAACTATTATTTCCGCCTTAAACCCTATTTTTTCTGCAAATATAATTGATAAAGGTATTGTTGCAAAAAATTCTTATTATGTGGTTATAATGTGCGGGATTTTCCTGATATTAATAATAATTATGTCAATTACTTATTTTTTTGCCTTGTATGGGATGGGCAAAATATCTCAAAAAGTAACTTTTCAAATTAGAAATGATCTTTTTTCTAAACTACAAGATATGTCATTAAATTATTATGATAAAAGATCCTCAGGACAAATACTATCTACTTTGACAAATGATGTTACCTTACTCAATCAATTAGTCGGAGGACAACTCGTTCAAATTATTCGGAGTATAGTTTCGATTGGATTAACAATAATTTTTATGTTCTTCCTCAATTCTTTTTTAGCGTTAATTAGTATGATAGTTTTTCCAATATTTTTCATTATTACTCGATTTTTTAGAAGAATTGCTTCCGCACTATTTAAGGAAGAAAGAAAAACAATTGGGAAGGTTACTTCTTCAATACAGGAAAATATTGAGGGCGCAAGGGTAGTAAAAGCATATGGACAAGAAGAACGTGCTGTTATAGAATTTGATCAAGCAAATACGGCAAATTATAAAATTTCTTTTAAAATCCGAAGTTATATGGCAATCATTTTTCCTTTAATCAGTCTTACAACAACTATCATTACTGCAACTATTATATTAGTGGGAGGTTTTGTTTCATCGGAAAATATTTCAGTTTTAGGGACTACTGTTTCGATAGGAGTTTTAAGTGCATTTATCACTATTCTAGGTCAATTTTTTAGACCATTTATGACACTAATGCAAATTCAAAATGTTATTGAAGCAGCGATGGCCGCTAGCAATCGCATTTATTCATTATTAGAAGAAGATGTTGAGATCCCTGATACAAAAAATCCAATTTTGCTTAACAAAATAAATGGTGCTATTGAATTTGATAATGTGAGTTTTGGATATATACTTAATAATAACGGAAAAGAGAGATATAAATCTAAGATACAAAGAATTGAGGAAAATGAGGAATTTGAAACTAATATAACTGATGAAGATATTCTAGACAAGATTAAATTCTTAGAAAATATATTAAGAAATAAAACAAAACTCCAGCAGAGTACGGGTTTTGGTGGAGAAGGAGAGGGAATGATTAACAATAAAAGTAAGGAAAACTCTCCTCAGGCAGTTCTAGAAACACTAGCCAAAATATCCATCCCTCCTGAGATAGATGAAAGAATACCAAAAATTGTAAAAGATGCCATTAATGAACAAAAAACACTTCTTCAGCACCTAGATTCAAAGGGTTTCGTTTTAAAAAACCTTTCTTTAAAAATCCCAGAAGGGATTACACTAGCAATTGTTGGAGAAACTGGAGCAGGTAAAACAACATTAATTAAATTAATTGCTAGATTCTATGATATAAATGAAGGAAAGATTCTTTTAGATGATATTGAAGTAGTAAAAGTTAAAAAAAAAGATTTAAGAGATTTAATAGGTATTGTCCCACAAGATGCATTTTTATTTACAGGAACTATTCGAGAAAATATATTATATGGATATGAGAGTCCTTCACCAGAACTTGAAAAAAGAATGATTAAAGTATCAGAGTTTTTAGGACTTCATAATTTTATTGAAGCTTTACATAATAAATATGATACTAGATTAAAAGAAAATGGTAGTAATATTTCAATTGGTCAGAGACAATTGATAGCTTTTGCGCGCGCTTTGATAACTGATCCTAAAATTTTAATACTAGATGAGGCAACATCTTCAGTAGATCCTTATACAGAAACTTTAATACAGGATGCATTAAATAAAGCACGTAAAGGCCGTACAACCATAATTATTGCACATCGTCTTTCGACAATTAAAAATGCTGATCATATTATTGTATTAGATACTGATAAAAAAGGAATAATAGAACAAGGAAATCATGAACGGCTGATTGCTTTAAATGGAAAATATAAGAGTCTTTTAGAAATGCAACATCGAGATATTGATTACAACAGATAAATACTAACTTTTAAAGGATCTTGGAAAATTCCTAATACTCTGCTTTTTAAATTATAATAAAACTAAATTATAATTTAGTTTTTATCTAATTAATTAAAAATTTATGATCATATCTAAAAATGCCTTACTTTGAATACTCTAAAAAACAGATTTTTTACCAGATTAAAGATAATGATTCAGAAAATTTGCTTATTCTTATTCATGGGGCTGCAAATAATTCAAATATGTGGGAGAATCAGTTTTATTTAAATATAGATTATAATATCGTTGCAATTGATTTACCTTCACATAATAAATCAAGTAAATTTCCCAAATTATCTTTAGATTTATATACTGATGTTGTTAAAAATTATGTTGATTTATTAAAACCTAAAAAATTAATTTTGGGGGGACACTCGATGGGAGGAGCAATTATTCAGGATTATTATTTCAAATATTCAGAAGATGTTTATGCCTTAATTTTATGCGCTACTGGAGCAAGATTGAGAGTAAGTCCTATTATCTTTAATTCTATAAAACCTAACTACCAAACCTTTTTGGATAACTTACGAGCAAGGTCATTTTATAAAAAAACTTCTAAAAAAATAATAGATGACTCAATTCTGGAAGCTTCTCAGATACAGCCTGAAGTAACTTATATTGATTTTAAAATTTGTGATGCTTTTGATACCTTACATAAAACAGATACAATTGAAACCCCTTGCTTAATCATATGTGGAAAAGAAGATAAGACAACTCCTTTAAAATATTCACTGTTTTTTCATGAAAAAATAACTAATTCACAATTTTATATAATTGAGAAAGCTGCTCATAGTGTCATTGAAGAAAAACCTAAGGAGGTAAATGACTCAATAGAGAATTTTATTAATAATTATTTAAACAATTATAAGTAAATGCCAAGAGAATATGTATATGGGCCATTTCAATCTAGACGTCTAGGTCTCTCGTTAGGAGTGAATGTTTTAACTAATTATAAATTATGTACCTTTAATTGTGTTTACTGCGAGATTGGTAAAACTGCAAAACAAAATCTCGTTTCACCTCATTTTCGGATAAAATTGCCACCATCATCTAATTTCAGGAAAGAATTATTCTCTATTTTAAGATATGTACCACATTTAGACTCAATCACATTTGGTTATAATGGTGAACCGACTCTAAATGAACATTTATTAGATTTTCTAAATATTGCTAAAGAAGTAAGAAGTAAGTTAAATTGGACAAAAGAAGATCCGAAATTTACATTGTTTACAAATTCTAGTACTCTCCATTTTGGAGAAATAAGAGAAAGAGTCAAAAAATTTGAATTAATTTTAGCGAAATTAGATGTAGGTGATCAAAAAAATTTTATTCGAACAAATCGTCCACACCTGGAAATTCCTAACTTTAATACAATTGTAGATTCTTTAATAAATTTAAGGCAAGAAATGCCGGAAAGGAACAAATTAGCACTCCAAATCTTAATTTATAATTCGTATAGAGAAGATTTTATATCGAATAATACTTCAGAAAATATTTCTAAACTAGCTCAAGTAATAAAAAAAATAAAACCTAACCTTGTTCAAATTTATTCAACAGCAAGAATTCCGGCAGAATATTATGTTTTCTCAATAGACGATGAAAGAAAAAAGGAAATTGCAGAAATCTTTAAAGAGGTAATCAATAATGATAATATTGAAATAAAAATTTATTAAATCATAGAAAAACTTTTATTTCTATAAAAATATGTTGATGTATTCTAACACTATGTTTTGTTTAGAGTTTTAGGAAAAAACAGAAATTATGAATGTGAGAGGAAAATGGATGAAAAATTCATCGCGGGTGTAGATATTGGAGGGACTTGGATTCGAGTTGCTATTTGTACTGTAGATTTAGATGAAAAAAATATTAAAAAAAAAAGGATACCAACATCAAAGGAAAATAAATATTCAATTGGTAATTCAGTATGTCAAATTTTATTTGAGTTACTCTCTGAAAACAATATTATTAAAGAACGTATTTTGGGAATAGGGATTTCTACAGCAGGTCCTTTAAACATAGAAAAAGGGGAGGTTTTTAATAGTCCCAATCTTGGATTTAGAGAAATTCCCCTAAAAGATCCGATTCAAAAAAAATTTCCTGAAACTCCGATATATTTTATAAATGATTGTAATGGTAGCGTTATAGGTATACATTACTTTGAAGCTGAAGATGATGAGAAAGACAATTTGGTATATATAAGTATGTCAAGCGGTGTTGGAGGAGGTGTAATTTGTAATGGACATTTATTATTAGGAAAAGAAGGTAATGCAGCAGAAATAGGGCATACTATTGTTGAGCCGAAAAGTAAAGTTAAATGTAATTGTGGAGCATTTGGATGTTGGGAAGCATATAGTTCCGGAACAGGTATAAGAAATAGGGCTCTAGAGGTATTGCAAGAAAAAAGAAATAATTCACCAATATTAATAGCTATTTTAGGAAAAGATATTTCAACGATAACAGCTAAAGAAGTTTTTAAGGCTGCTAGAGAAGGGGATGAATTATCTATAAAGTTAGTAAATGATTGTGTTTTCTATACTATAACTGGAGTTGGAATAGTAAATAATTATTATGATTGTAAGTCAATATATTTCGGGGGTGCGATGATGAATGATAAAGAACAAATAATTCCTCACATAATTAAGCAGTTTGAGAGGGATCCTATAAAATTTACTGCAAATCATCCGCCAAAGATAAAAGTAACAAAATATATGGATGAAATTGGGTTAAGGGGTGCTTTAGCACTCGTTAAATACAAAATTGAAAATAATAAAATAATCTCGTAAAAAAGAATCAAGATGGAAGATAGTAATCTAATTGTCACATTGAGTGGAATTAGAGGGATTGTAAGTAAAGATTGTAATTTCAAAATTATTAAGAAAATAGCAATTGCTTATGGATTATGGTTTAAGAATAATAAAAAGAGAATTATCATAGGGAGAGATACAAGACCTAGTAGCATGCATATTGAACAGGCATTAATCGAAGGATTAGTACGTACGGGTTTTAAAATATTAAATCTTGGAATATGTCCAAAACCAGTAATTATCTATACTAAAAATAAATTAAATATACCAGGGGGAATCATCATTACTGGATCTCATAATCCACAAGAATGGAATGGTTTGAAATTATTATCTACAAAGACTTTTTTAGACAATAAGGATTTAGAGATTATTGCAAATCATGTGAATAATGTGGATTTAAGTTCTTATACTATTGACCTGCCTGAATTAAAAAACAGGATAGAAAAATATAATCCAATTCCAAACTATCTTCAAGATTTATTTCATTATATTGATTATGAAGAGGTAAAAAGAAATAATAATCTCCGTGTAGCTACAGATACTGGTGCGGGAACAGCTAAGTTCGTAATACCAAAAGTATTAGGTGATTTAGGTTGTGATATAAAACTCATCAACAATGAATTACTTGTGAATAATACCTTTCCACGAGAAATTGATCCCATAAAAGAAAATCTCACAGATATAATGATGGATGTTTGGCAAGGTAACTATGATATTGGATTTGCTTATGATTCAGCTGCTGATAGATTAGTTATTATAGGAGAAAATGGAGATTGGTATCCAGAAGATATCGGTTTAGCATTAATTACAGAATATTATTTAAAAAACCAAGAATCAGCAAATCAAGAAATATATTTTGTAACAAATTTAGCGTCTTCGTTAAGATTTGATGCAATAGCGGAAAAATATAGTGCCCAAGTCATCAGAACCCCTATAGGAGAGAAATTTTTAATACATGAAATGGATAGATTAATCTCAGGTTCTTCCAAGAATAAATTAGTTTTTGGTGGAGAAGGCTCATGTGGAGGTGTTATGTACCCGAATTTCAATAATACGAGAGATGGTATTTTCGCAGCAGCAAAACTAGTAGAGATTTTAGTTGAAACAGAAGAAAAAGTTTCTAAACTAGTAGCAAAATTACCTGTATACTATTCACATCGAATTAATGTAGATATTAAAAATGTAAATATAGAGAATACTATCATAAAACTAAAGGCAGAATTGCTAGCTGAAGGAGAAGAAGTCGAACAAATTAATAATGATCTTAGATTTGGTCAAGGGAAGGAGTGGTTTGTTCTCATTCATCCATCAACTACAGAGCCTGTAATTAGAATTATAAGCGAAGCAAAAAGGAAATCTCTAGTTAGAATTTATTGTGAAGCAACAGCAGAACTTGTGAAGCTAGTGATCAATAGAATGTAATGTAATTTAGGTTTTTTAGTTAAAATAATTAATGGATATTCCCATTCATTTCCCACTTTTTATTTAATTTGATTTGATCTTCCGTTAAATTTAAATATTTAAGTATATTATATTCATTTTAAACATATTTGTTGATAATATCATGGTAATTAAAGATGATAAATGGATTGGGTTAAATTGTGGAGATACCTTAGTCAATAATCCGTCTATTTGTAAATCAGAAACCATGACATTAATGTATAAAGGATTTGTATTATATATTCCTATTGCATTATCTTAGACCTCGCAGAAATCAACAAATCTTTGATACTTATTTTTCAATATATTATACTATATTTCCATAAAAATCTATAATTTAGATTTAAACACTATTTTTCGTAATTTCTTAGGCGTATTTATAACTTTGAACCAATAAATTTTCAAATTTGAAGTATCAAATATGTTTTTTTCCAATAAAGAGTCTTAAAAAAAAATAAAAAAAATTATAAAAAGAGGTGAAAAAATTGTTAGAATTAAAGGAATTGTTAGAAAAAAGAGAAGCTCACGATCAAGAAAGAGCTCAAAAAATAAGGAAGGAGGAATTGCCTGAATATAAGGGTTACAAATTTAAAAACAAAAACCGCAGATTCCTAGAGCTATATAAAAGAGCAGAATTTAATCCAAGATATTATGAGGAATATGAGCAATTCTTGAGACGTAAAGAAGTTCTGAGAGAATATTATAGACAATTTAGTTTCTTCTAAGAGGATGAATAAAAATAAAGGTGGTTAATAATGACATTAAAAAAGAGTAAAATAAAGCAAAAAATAGTAGAAATTGAGAGTATCTATGAAACTACAGAGAAAAACCAAATTACAAAAGGTAAGTGGAAATCAAATATCTGGAAATCATATTTAATTCACTTTATAGAAGGTTTTCATTTAATTTCAGGAATATTATTACCATTCTTCTTAACATGGGGAAAGTTAACCTTTGTTGGGGTAATGATTTTGCAAAGTTACTTTACTATTATGATATTGGTATTTGAAATTCCATGTGGAGCAATAGCGGACTGCATAAGTCGAAAGTTTTCTTTGCTATTAGGTGCTTTATCAATAGCATTTGCAGCATTAATCTACGGAAGTTACCCAAATATATTCATTTTTGCTATTGGAGAAACTCTATGGGCTTTTGGAACAGCTTTAACATCCGGTACAGATCAAGCATTCATCTATGATACATTAAAAAAACTTGGAAGAGAAGATGACGTTTCAAAGGTAATGGGGAGAAATAGGAGTTTTAATTTGTTTGGTATTGGAATATCAGCGCCCATTGGTTCCATTATTGGGACTTATTATGCATTGAATGTAGTGATGAGTCTTATATTCGTACCATTTATCTTAGCAACTTTAATATCATTAACTTTAAAAGAACCAAATCATGACTTAGAGAAGAATAACCGGGAAAATTATTTATCTGTTGTAAAATCTGGAATTACGGAACTCACAAAAAATAAAATTTTAAGGATGTTAGCATTAGAAATGATAATTACCGAATCGTTAGTATTTTTTTTGATTTGGACTTATCAGATCTATCTAGAAGCATTGACAGTTCAATTGATTTACTTTGGATTCGTGAGTACTTCAATGACAATTATCCAAATACTATTTAACAACATAGTTTCAACTTTAGAAGGCAAAATAAGTAATAAAAAAAGATTTTTACAAGTGTATACGATAATTCCAGGATTAGGATTTATTTTAATGTCAGTGATATATTTCATTCCAATAAGTATTCCTTTAATTCTTATTGTCATCGGATTTGGATTTACTCGGAGTCTAATATTTGTTAAAGGTGTTAATAAACAGATTGAAACAGAGAATAGGGCAACTGTTATAAGTACTATAAATATGATGGCAAGTTTCATAAGGGCAATTCTTTACCCTTTCGTTGGGATTTTAGTCATGTGGAACTTAAATATGACATTTATAATTTTAGGGATAATTATAACCATGTCTGCTCTAATTACGAGAATAAAAAGTGAATATTTATAATTTTTTTTTTAATTCTAAACTAATTTTTTTAGCTAATTTTTCACCAATTATTTGCGATATCTCTTCTAAAGTAGCTTTTTTTATCTTATCTACACTTCCAAAATGTTTCAATAACTTATTTCTAGTAATTGGTCCAACACCCTCAATATCATCTAGTATTGAACCTGTAACACGTTTTTTCCTTTGTTTTTTCTGAAGTCTAACAGCAAACCGATGTGATTCATCTCTTACTCTTTGAAATAATTTCAAAACCGATGAGTTTTTAGGTAAAGCAAGTGGATCTTTCCTTGATGTTAAATAAATTTCTTCAAATTTTTTAGCTAATCCGATAATTGGTATATTAAGCCCTAATTCTTTTAGAACTGAAATTCCTGCGTTTAACTGCCCTTTTCCACCATCAACTAATATTAAATCTGGTAATTCTAGGTTTCGTTCTAAAAGCATATTGTACCTTCTTCTTATAACTTCTTTCATCATCGCTACATCATCAGGGCTAGATTTTGAACGAATTTTAAAATGTCGATAATACTTATTATAAGGCTTTCCCTTAAGAAAGTAAACCATAGATCCTGTGGCATCTTTACCCTCTATATTTGAGATATCAAATCCTTCAATAATTCTTGGTATTGTAGGTAAATCCAAAATTTCTTTTGTTTCTTCAAGTACTTTCACTCGAAATTCTTTATCATCCATTTTAATTTGTTCCATTTGTATTTGCTGTTCAACCATTACCTTTGCATTTTTATTTGCTATTCGCTGCAAACTTACTTCATTTTCGTTTATTTGTGTTCTGATTTGTAAATCTTCTTTAATATCCTTTAAAAATGCAGATAAGAATGTATATTGATTATTTGTATCAGGAATAACAATAATATCGGGTAATTTTGATTTAAAATTTTGATAGTATTGTTCTAATATTGAATTTATTATCTCTGTTTTTTTAATCAATTTCTCCCGTAAATCAAAAGCAAATGACCTTCTATTGAGAATCTTACCTTCTCTAATATGAATAATAACTAATGCCATGTAATTTTGAGAACTATAAAAACCAATAATATCCTTATTATCTTCATGACTCATTATAACATGCTGTCGATCAGTAGCATGATTTATATCCTCCAATTTATCTCTCCAAAAAGCTGCTGACTCAAAATCCTGGTTTTTAGAAGATTTAAGCATTTTTTCGGTAATTTGATTTTTTAACTCATCAGTTTCTCCTCTTAGAAATAATTCGATTTTCTTAATATTATCAATATATTCTTCTTTAGTAATTTCGGAAATACATGGCCCTGGACAAAGTTTTAATTGATAATACAAACAAGCTCTTTTTTTTTTTTTGAGGGGTTTTTTACATGAACAATATGGAAAGATTTTTCTTAAATCTCTTAGTATTCTGATAATTTCTTTTTTATCTGTATAGGGACCTAAAAATATGTTATCTTGAGAATACTTTTCTGGATTTCTAAGCACACGAATCCTTGGAAAATCTTCAGAGTAAAAAAATGCCACCCAAGGATATGTCTTAGAATCCCTCATGATTACATTGAATCGAGGGTGATGTTTTTTAATTTGGATATTTTCTAAAATTAAAGCTTCTTTCTCATTTTCAGTTATAATATATTCAACAGAATGTATCAGTTTTACTAACTCTTTAATTTTTTCTTCATAAAAAGGATCTGAATAACTTGATTTTAAGAAATATTGATTGACTCTCTTCTTGAGATTTATAGCTTTTCCAACATAAATAATTGAGCCTCTTTTATCAGAAAATAAATAAACTCCTGGTTCATTTGGTAGACTTTTTCGTTGTAAATCCAAATCCTTCATAACTATAAATTTTTAATGAGAAATGTGATATGTTAATTTGAACAATTTTATATTATTATATAAAAAATCAAAGAGAGTAAATGTTATTTACGATTATTAAATATTAGAAAATATCTGAATTCCTAATATATAAAAAAAATATGGTTAAATATGGTAAATATCAGAATTTGTCCAAGATGCAAAAAACCAACATTAAGAAATGCTATAAATGTTGCTGGTGGAATAGCTCCAAATTTATATGAATGCAAAGATTCAAAATGTGGATATATTGGTCGATTTTTTATTGAAGTTGATTCTGAAGATTATCAATTGGATCCAGAGGAATTCTCAGAGGAATGAATTAATATGATAAAATATAAGAAATTTTGAGTCCAACTATCGTTGATTTATGATTAAAGGATAGAAATAGTGAAAATATTATGAAAGGTTTATTAGATGATGCCCAAAAGATAATATCGTTAGAGATTCAGGGTGCGAGTAATGTTGCTATGAGTGCTATTGAATTTTTAAGTAATTATGCTAAAAGATTAAAATGTACTAATATTGAGACTTGTTTTAAAAAACTCTATGAAGCACAATCTATTTTAATGGACGCACGCCCAACAGAACCAGCTATGAAAAATGGTTTGAAGTTTATAATGAATAAGATGGAACAAGAAAAAGATAGTATTATTTTTCAATATATCTCCGATATAATAGATAAATACAAGAATCTCTATTTTGATATGCTTCAAAACTCGAAAAGAAAGATTGCTGAAATAGGTTCTAGACGCATTCCTTCATCAAGTCAAAAATTCAACGTAATGACTCATTGTCATTCTAGTTTAGTTACTGGTATTCTTTTAGAAGCGAAAAAACAAGATAAGAATTTTAAAGTCATTAATACCGAAACGCAACCACTACTACAAGGGAGGAAGACCGCGAAAATTTTATTAGATGCAGGTATTGAAGTTATTCATGTGGTTGATAGTGCTATGCGATGGGCTGTGAAACATTATCAAGTTGATTTAATTCTAATTGGAGCAGATAGTATAACTTCTGAAGGTACTATTATTAATAAAATTGGATCAAGGTTATTAGCTTTAGTTGCTCACGAAGAACATGTTCCTTTTTATGTTGCATCTCCTTTATTAAAATACAATCCAGAAACTAATCTAGGAATATTAGAAACTATTGAAATGAGAAATCCTCAGGAGATATGGAAAGATCCACCAGAGGGAATCAATATAATAAATCCTGCATTTGAAACGGTTAGTAGAAGATACATCGATGGCCTAATTACTGAAGCAGGAATATTTGCCTCAAGTCATGTACCAAACTATTTTGCAAAAATGTACCCAGAAATGGTATGACCGATAATATTTTATTTCTTACCCCATTTTTCAATCGCCTTCAATAATTCACTATGTTTTACAGCATAATCTTCTAGTGTTGAACCACTTTGAACAGCTTCAATTGCTTGTCTTATGGCTTTTGCTCCTGCTTTAGTACCATTGGGATGCCCATGACAACCTCCACCAAACTGATATACCATATCTAGGCCTAATATCTCTATCAGATCAGGAATATGAAGTGGACTTAAACCTCCAGAAGCTACAGGTAAAGTAGATTTAATATTTCCCCAGTCTTGATTAAGCATGGTTATATTATTATCAGACATTTTTTGAGTGGTAAGTATTTTATTACATTCTAATACTTCTTTTCTCCCGCCTTCCATTTTTCCTACAACTGTTCCAGTATGAAGTTGATCCATACCAATTAGTCTCATTAATTTAGATAGAACTAACATAGTTAAACCATGCTTTTTGTTTCGAGTTAATGCGGCATGCATAGCTCTATGGGCATGAATAACTATATTTTTATCATCTAAATAATCTCGAATTTCTTGTAAAGCAGAAAATCCTACTGTAAGAATGTCGACCATAACATATTCTCCACCATTTTCAATAACGTGGTCTGCACGTTCTTTCATAATTTTAATTGGTGCGGTAATATTTGGCATATAAAATTTTCTCTCTCCCGTTTGATTTTCTACTTTATCTCTAATTCTTAATGTTTCTTTGATTCTTTTTTCGAATTTATTAAATGTCATATTAGTGAGATTCTCATCATCTTTAACAATATCTAATCCACCAGCCCATGCTTCTCCACATATTTTTGCGTGTTCAATTTCATTTAATCCCACTTTAGGTTTAACAATTGTACCAAGAAGAGGTCTATCTTTTACTTTAGTTAATTTTCTTATACCATCAATTCCAAATTTTGGACCTTTATAAGCTTCGATAATTTCTTGAGGAAAACTTATATCCAACAATCTTAGGGACTTTAATACTTTCATTCCATAAATATTTCCCGCAATCGCACTTAAAATTTGAGGAATATTGTTAATCTCAAATAGTTCTTTAGTATAAGCAATCTTAATAATACTATTTTCATCATCAATGTGAAAAGTTGAAGGTTTGAGCTTTTTGGCAATATCTGCAGATAAAGTTGCAATTTCAGTCCAAGTACCTATTGAACTTTCTTTCGCGATTTCTTCGGAAGCATGCTGTAAGTTTTTACATTCTGGTGAAATTTCTACATAATACATAGTGACTAAATCATTTTCACTTGGTTCATAATCCAAATTTATATAATCTACCAAATTGAATCACTAACTATCCTTAGATTAGTTAATTATTTTAAACTATACAGGACATTTATTAAGGAAAATAAAATAATGAATTATAATATTAAAAGCATAAAAAATTAATAACATTTTTAATTATTTTAAAGAGTGATAATACTATGAGTGAAGTAAAATCAATTGTAATTAAGGCTAAGGATCTAGGGTATAAGGGTCTTGAATATATTGATGACCTAGTTAGATTTTTGTCTGAAGTGCTACCTCAGATAACACTCGAAAGAAATGGGGATAATATTAATATTGTAATGCCAAATAAATTATCAAAAAGAGCCGTAAAACTTAGAATTAAGAAATTTTTACATAAAAAAGGATTATATGGTGATTTTCGACCAATTTCTTATAAAAATCCTGATGCTGAAGGATATATAGTAAAAGAAAAGAAAATTATCGAGTTAAGTTATTATTAATTCTTATTCTTTCTCGAAAATAATTATATTTTTAGAAAAACTTATTTAAATGTGTCATTAGAAAGAGAAAATTATAAAATTTCTATTAAATCTATAGATGAATTATTAAATTGCGTGACTCTTGCTAGTTTATTAGAAATAGCAGGTTGGCCAAAACCAGGAAATGTACATCGTACAAAGGATTTTGGAAACACTAAATTTGAACATTTTTTGGCAGGAATTATTGTTATTCAACCAACTTTTCGAGAATTCTGTGAAAAAATCTATCGTATTTCTTTCAAAAATGATAATGATTATTCTAAAATCGAATTAGGGTATTTTTATAAAAAAGCTGTTAAGGAAATGATGAAGTGGCAAAAGGGAGGGAATGTCTTATTAGGTCATATATTAATTTTAGGGCCATTGGCAGCCGCAGCTACAATCTGTATTAAAAACGGAAAAAATAGTATAAATAAATTAAAATATTACCTGAAGAGTATCATTGAAAATTCTTCTGTAAATGATACGATAGAATTATATAAAGCAATCCGATTATCTAATCCTGGTGGATTAGGTACCATTGAAAAATATGACATTAATGATGAAAATTCTGCAAATCATCTTATTAAAGATGGTATGAATTTAAAAAAAATATTTGAATATTCTAAAGATTATGATTCAATTAGCTCAGAATATTCAACTGGTTTCAATATTATATTAAGTGAAGGTTTACCATATTTTATTAACTCATTCAATTTATATAGAGACATCAACATCGCTACAGTTAATACCTATTTAAAATTGTTATCAAAATATCCAGATACATTAGTCATAAGAAAATCGGGATTAGGATCAGCTTTATATATCTCTAAAGTTGCATCAAATATAGTTGAATATGGGGGTATCTCATCCAATGAAGGGTTAAAGTTAACCTTAGAGTTAGATAAAGAACTCCAAGAAAAAAATGGGCAACTAAATCCAGGTACTACTGCAGATCTGATATCTGGTGTGATATTTTGTGCTTTACTTTTTGGCTTAAAATTTTGAATAAAAAAAATTATTTGGTTTAAATAATTATTTAATTTGAAGAGATAAAGATAAAATATAATTGTTAAGGTCTATTACATAATGGAATTTTGTGATGATTGTGGGGGAATGATGTTACCCTCTAAGAATAATGGAAAAAAGGTATTCAAATGTAAATGTGGTGCAACAAAACCATTTATAGAAGAAAAATCTGAAGCATATAAGTTAACTACTAAAATTGAACACTCAGTACGAGAAGAAGTTACAAATCTTGCTGAAGTTATGGAATGGAAGGAAGAAAATTTAAGAAGCACAATAAAAGATTTTAAATGTCCACGATGCGGTTATACAAAAGCACACTTAGAAACCAGACAAACACGGAGAGCTGATGAGGGGATGACCCACTTTATAACATGCTTAAAGTGTGGTAAAATGAAGAAAATTGGTAGTTAATCTATTCTAACAACTTTTTTATAATTTCTTCTTCTTCTATACTTTTATTAAAAGCAATTTTAATTGTTTTATCTTTGCTTTTTGAACCGGATATTAATTGAATTTGGTTAGATGATATATTCAACTTTTTTTTTATAAGAGAAATTAATTCTATATTTGCTTTATTTTGGATAGGTTTTGATTTAAGAAATATTGTTAATATTTCACCATTACTAACTATTTTCTCCTTTTTGGAGTTCGTTTTAGCTTGTAATCTTATCATAAAGCTTCTATTATCTAACTTTTTTATTAACCCCATTATTCAATAAAGCTTATAATTTCTAAAAATCATATAAAATCATCTACTCTTGTTTTTAAAAGATCATAGGATGATTTTGATAATCTTATACCTCCCGCTAATTTATGTCCCCCACCAACACCTCCTAATTCTTTTCTAATATTTGATATGACTTGATTTACTCCAATAGCATTATTTCTTTCGAGATATTTTTTTGAACATCGGATACTTAATTTAATTGTCCCTGATTTTTTTTCAGGACCTCCTAGAAATAAAATTTTGTTTGGATCAACTAGTTCATTTACAGCGCTAAAACTAGCTGTATCTGACCAGTTACTAGGTGGGATCTTTCCCTTTACTTCAAAAAAAACTGCTTTCTCCGTTTCATGATGAGGAGATTCGGTTGAAAGAGTTCTCAAATTTTTAGCAAGATTTTCTATATATTCATTATAGATAGTCTTTGCATCACGTGTTATAGATTTTAATTGAACCATTAAAATAGCAGAACTTATGTTTCTGAAACCTAGTATATTCAATAAAAGAGCATGTTCAAAAGCAAAACTCAAAATATCAGATTTATTTGGTAATAATGTATAATGGCCAAAACTCTTAAAATCTGCTTTATTTTGAATTTTTTCAACTTCAGATTTAGTCAAATCAAGAATTTTAGTTTTTGGATTGATATTTATCCTATCTAAAAATGAATTAATTTGTTGATCCATAACTCCTCCAAAGTGTTTTAGAAAAGGTAAAATGCTATATTTTAAACCATTCCGAATTGATTCATGCATACTACCAAATAGAATTAAACCTTCTCTATCTTCAATAAGTTCTTCATTAACTAATTCTTCATAAATATCTCGGTTAAATGATTTTAACTGATCCATTGGTTTTAGCGAATCTCCCGCAATTCCTAGAACAGTCAACCATCCTTGTTTTATTATTGAGTGTTTTATTTTTTTAGCAAACATATATGTCAAAGTGGCTCCCGCAATATGTTCTAATCCATCATAACCAAAAATGGTTGGATTAACAAAAAATAAATTCTCTGGAAAATCATCTATATATATATCATCTTCAACCTCATGATGATCAAGTATAAAAAAGATTTCTTCTCTTTTTTTGATTATTGGGATTAGTTCTTTTAAATTTGAACCCACATCAGTTAAAATGAATGCATTTTTATCTGTTTTTCTGTTTGAGAAAATTCCTTTTAGATAATTATTCCAAGAGACAGATCTATTATAAATAAAATAATCATATTCGATATGCATTTTATACAATAAATTTTGGATTAAATGAAGACAGCTTATTCCATCAGCATCATTATGAGAAATTGTTACAATATGAGAAAAAGATCTATCGATAAATTGATCAACTGCATTGTTAAAAGTTTCAAAGAATTTCGTATTATCAGGTTGTTTGGTCATTAATCTCATTATATTCTAAAAATTTTAGATAATATTATGTGGATTGATTATATGATAATTAAAGGGAACCAAAAGTCTTATGAAAAATAAAGGTTCAAAATATACTATTTTTGTATTCTTGTTTTATTTTAAAATTTAATAAATTCCAAATAAATTCTATAATTATAAATATTCCTATTTTAATTAGGTTTTTGAGGTAGAAAAGTTAAATCTTAAATCCTATAGTAAAATTATTTAATTTAATTTAATTTTCTGTTCTAAATATATTAATATTTCATATTCATAATGTTCAATAGAAAAAAGATTGGTACTCATAATTATATCAAATTCTTTTTTATCTCAGTTATTATTTCTTTTATATTAATTCCAATAGTTATTAGTGATGTAAAGTATAATTCCAATGAAGGAATTATTGATACATATCCTCAATTGAATGATTTCTCGAAAAATGATTATGATGCAATTCTATCTGAAGAAAAATATGGTCTTGGTACTATTAAGGTAACTAATATAGATTTCAGTCAATTAAAAGAAGGATATTTCGAAAATAATGATACTTATCCTGAAATTTATGAAGATTATAATTTAAAATATTTGAATAAAACTCATCTTGGTATGCAATTTATGGATACAACAAAATCTGCAATAGTAGACAATATTGATGAAAACACTTCAGATAACTATCAAATAGCTGTGAAATTGAATGAAAGTATTTTTTTTGAATATAATAATTTGACACAAGGATATCTAATTTATCATCCACGTTTAGATCCATGTGAATTACTTCAATTATTTGTTAATAACGGCACTAATATTTTTGAATTGGAAGCAGGAAATAATTATACCATTGATAGTTTTAATAATTTTGTTAAATTTGATTATGAAAAATATTTCCAAGAATGGCAGAATACAAATTTTACAATGTATTTTATCTGGGAATATACATTAGAGATAAATGATTGGAGTTTATCCCAAAAATCCACAAAAAATTTGATGATCCATGAAATAGAACAAAATTTTACCATAGATTTTAACTATGAATTTACTATAGCAGGACAAAAATTTAATGAATCTTCTGCAAATCCGGGTGAAACCACCTTAGCTGATGATATTGATATTGCTCTAACTGTGGATCCTTTCGATAAAAATTCATTTATCAATCATACTCTCGTTTTAAATAATGTTACTGTTGATATGAGTGAACATTTAGGAATAAATAATTCTATAAATGTACACTTAACAGATGGATTTACTGGAGAAAATAGTATTTTTTCCCTGAGTTTTACAGTTTTATTTACATTAAAATTTATCAATCCAGTTGGAAAAACATGGGCAATAGATCGTCTTATTAAAGGACAATATATAAGGCAACGTATTTATTTTCCTTCGCTAATAAGTGGTCCTCAACATATCTTTTTGAAGAATATCTCATTTTATGAACCTGCTATCTATTTAGATCAAATTATTAATAATTATTCTCTATTCGAAAGGTCTTTTGCACAATTTCCTTTAAATTATACTATAACCGGAAGGCGAGGTTTATTAGTCAAAATTCCTTATCTAATTGTTGGAGAAACTTGTCCTTCTATAATTGAATATCACCCAACTCAAACTTTAAGAGTTATAGTTACAGATAGTGTTAAAATGCCATTAATAGGAGCAGAAGTGAGAGTTTTTTATTTTGGTAAAGAGTATGGAACATATATTTCGAAAAATCGAACTCAACCAATCGCTGTTGGCAGTACAAATGAAAATGGAGAAATTATACTTCATAATGTTCCAGCTGGAAACTATACAGTTAAAGCCTATAAGAGTGGAATATTATTGAAAGAATCTAGATGTAGTACTTATAAGTATATAAATTATGTTTATACTAGTTATCCTCATTTTCCAATTTGGATAATAATCTTTAGCAGTTTAAATGGTATTATTTTAATAATTGGGATTATATTTTATTTAAAATATAAAAAAACGCGATAATTCACATTGATTGTTATTTTTTGTGATAATATTGATGATTTCATTAATTTTCTTGATCGCAAAATAATGAACGAGATCTTTTACGAAATTAAAGATATTAAGAATGATCTTAACTTAACTAATAATTTAAAGCAAGAAATTGTGCTCCATTTTCTTGCTAAAGTGTCTAACACCCTTATTTTATATGAAACTAAACAAATTATTCCTAAGACAAATGATCCAAAAGCTTGGGAAGAAATTATTAAATCATTGAATAATATTTTTGTTCAAGTAGATCCTTCATTAAAACTTGTAAAAGGGAAAATAAGGGAAATCTTTCTCAGTTATTCTTCCTAAAAATATAATTTTTGTTTAATTTATTGCTTCTCCATAACCTATTAATCTATAGCGCCTATTTATTATTCTAGAAATCGCGTAAATAAAAGCTTCTGGAGGACAGATAGGAGGATTTAATTTTATAATTACACTATCTTTTAGTATTTTTGTAACTGTTCCTCC
Organism: Promethearchaeota archaeon; assembly: GCA_048937405.1. Taxonomy (GTDB): domain Archaea; phylum Asgardarchaeota; class Lokiarchaeia; order Sigyniarchaeales; family SOKP01; genus Loki-b32. The sequence continues at coordinate 198,988 of JBHLNF010000002.1, read as the reverse complement.
AGTCTTTTCTGTACCAACAACAAGTAATAATTTCTCATTATGTTTAAGTGAGTGAACTCTAAGCAATTGTTCAGAACCTAAAACTCGATCTAATAGACTAACTTTTAACTCGATTTCATGAAGTACTTCAGGTAATGTATTCGGCTTTCCTACTAAATGCCCAATTAGATGATCACCCTTAGTTAAAGCAGGATCTAGGTTAGTGCCTAAGCCTATGAGCCCTCCAGGTTTCGCGATATCTAAAAGATTGTTTCCTTGGCTAATACTTACAATAGTAGATTTGATAGGAATATAGTCATCTTTAATCCGAATACCAGGACGAATTTCAATTTCATCACCGATTTTAATCATTCCTTTAAGAACTGATCCTCCTATTACACCACCTTTTAAATCTTCAATATCTTTCCCTGGACGATTAATATCAAAAGATCTTGCTATTAAAAACTGAAATTTCCCTTCAGTAAATTTAGGAGATGGGATTATTTCTTCAAAAGCTCTTAAAACTAAACCAATATTCGCTTCAAATACCGCTGAAATTGGTATAATTGGAGCTTTTTCTGCAATTGTGCCTTTAATAAATTTTTTTATTTGTTGATAATTTTCAAATGCTTGTTCTCTTGAAACGGCATCAATTTTATTTTGAATAATAATAATGTTTTCTATTCCCGCGATATGAAGTGCTTCTAAATGTTCTCTTGTTTGTGGTTGAGGACATTTCTCATCTGCCGCAATTAATAAACATGCTCCATCCATTAATGATGCCCCACTCAACATTGTTGCCATTAAGATCTCATGGCCAGGAGCATCAACAAATGAAATATTTCTTTTGAATTCAAGATTTTCTTTACATTGTGGGCAATTAAATCGGGATTTCCCCTTTTTTCTTGACTTTTCAGATAAGAAATATGTTGTATATTCATCACAACTAGGACAGTATAAAATTGTTGCATTAGAATAACCTAATTTTATTGAAATCCCTCTTTCTTGCTCTTCAGAATGACGATCTGTCCAATCTCCAGTTAAAGCTTTCACTAAAGTAGTTTTACCATGATCTACATGGCCTACTAAACCAATATTACATTCTGCTTGTTGTTTCATTAATTGCTTAATATTAGAAGCTTTAGTTTTAGGTTTTGGTTCATATTTTTTATCCTTTACTGTTTTCGTTTGAGATTTTGGTATCTCGTTCGGTTTTAGTTCTTTAAGAAATTCTATAGCATTTTTAATATATTTTTCTGCAGTTGCTTTTCCGACACCTTTAATTTTTAATTTAACCAAATCTTCTGGTTTTACTTCAACTAATTTTTCAATACTATCTATCCCCGCAGCTTTCATCTTATCTGCAGTAGCTTTTCCTATACCAGCAATTTCAGTTAATTCAAATGACATGATAGTAAATTTTTAAGGTAATATAGCAAGCCGATTATATTGTTCCTAAGAAAAATTAAGAAAAGATTTTTTATTAAATTAATCAATAAATTTGATAATTTAATACAACTTAGCGTTAGAATTATTTCTTTTATTCTGTTTTAATAGATTTTATGCCACCTGGTTTTTTTTCGAGTTCTTTATAAGATACTCTTAAAAGACTATCCACATAAAATGTTGAGAGTTTTTTACATGAATGACAGATTATGTATACTGGAGCGGGATATTTTTTTGAATCAATATCCTCCATCTCAATTCTAAAGGTTATCTTTCCATCACAGTGTGGACAAAAGTTAAATCGAAGTGGCATGAAAGCAAAATGATTTTCTGTTATAATAATTAGATTCTTATTATTATATTCTTATTCTTTATAATAACTATAAAAATAAAAATTTGTAATTATTGATAATAAATGGTTAGATTATCTATTAAAAAAATTATCTACTTTTCAGTAGTCGTTTTTGCTCTTGTGCCACTGATCAATATAAGCCAAAATGCTAACCTGTTAAATTCTACAAATAATATCTCTACAAAAATTAAAACATCTAATGGAGATTTGGAGTTAGATTTGACTTTTTTGCCAGAAACTAATTATTCTTCACTAAATGATCTCTGGTATAACCCAAAAATCGAAATGTTGATTATTACTCCAAACAATAGCGGTTTTATTAATGGTGTTACGCCTTTAATGGAATGGAAAAATGAAAAAGGAGTAAAAACAATTATTTTAAGTAACTATTCTTTATATGAAGGAAGAGATAATGCTGAAAAAATTCGAAATATGATCAAGGATTATTATGAAAAAGAAAATATTCGATGGGTTCTTTTGGCAGGTGACGCTCAAGATAATCTAATTCCTATAAGAAAAGTATATAATCCTGATGTTTCAAGATGGGGGGACGGAAGATCTGAAACTGTTGGTAATGAGGAATATAAACCAACAGATTATTATTATGCTGATCTTACAGGTACATGGGATAATGATGATGATTCAATATGGGGAGAAGCTCCGCGAGATAATTCTTATGGTTTGGATGAAATATCATGGATTCCTGAAGTGTATGTAGGGAGACTACCAGCGGATAATTCTTATCAACTTGAAATTATGGTAAATAAAACATTGCAATATGAAACTAATCCATTAGTGGGTGATTGGATGAATCGGATGTTATTAGCAGGGGGAATTTCTGATTATCCCACTAGTGAAGATCCTGATGGAGAATATGAAAGTCGCTTAACTGGCTATATTATAGAAAATTATGCTGCAGATGTACTAAATTATACTCACTTAGTAGGAGAAGCTGGTAATCTTACACAAACGGCTCTTTCTAATTATTTTGATAATGGATATTCTACTGTATTAATGGCAGGACATGGTATACCAACAGCTTATTATAGAACCCCCTCTAGTCCTGGATATTCTTCTTCAAATGCTAATAATTGTTTAAATGAAAATATGCCTTCTCTAATCTATTTAGACGCCTGTTCAACCGCTAGTTATGATTATAATAATAGTGTAGGGGAAACATTAATAAAAAAAGAAGATGGTGGAGCTATTGGGGCAATTGGAGGATTAAGAGTCACTTGGTATCTTGAAAATGATGAAAATCTGGAGAAATTAAATCGTGGTAATGCTAAATTATTTTGGAGAGAATTTTTTGTCAATAAAAAATTTCAGCAAGGAATGGCGCTTTATGATTCAAAAGTTGCTTATATTAATAGTGATTATTATAATAGAGGAGCAACTTCAACAGATTTAGATTTCGAACGTAAAAACATTTTAACCTATTGTCTTTTGGGTGATCCTGAACTCGATGTCTATACTAACAAACCTAAAGTAGCATCAAATCCATTTACTGGGAATATATACGAAGGACAATTAGTTTCAATCATATTAAAAGATATTGATAACAATATCATTCCCTATGGAAGAATTCATTTGGAATCCTCTGATGGTAAATATTTTACAACATATGCTGATGAAAATGGATCAGTGAGTTTTCGATTACCTGCTCAACCAAATGAAGATTATAATGTTATCATTACTGGACATAATTTAGTCCCAACTCATTTTAATTTTACTACTCTCTCTGATATAACTATTCCCCAATTAAATGGACTAGAAATAATACCTCATAATCCTTCTACTTCTAATCAAATAACTTTTATTATTGAAACCTATGATAATAATTCTGGAATAGAAAGTGTTTATTTGTTAATATCAAAAAATAATTTTAAGACTTACTTTTATTATGTTTCTATAAATAATTATGAATATAATAAAGAGCTATTTAAAATTACAATAGATAGACTAACTTCAGGTGATTATTCCTATTGCATTATTTCACGAGACTATGCTAATAATTCTAATATCTTCAATAATCCTGGATTCAAATTTTATGTATCTGAAACTTTAACTAGTATATTACTTATAACATTTACATTTTTGATTATAGCTACAATAGGAATTACAATTTTCACGTTCGTAAAATATTTCCTAAAATATTCCCGAATTATTAAAGAAATTGAAAAAATAGGTTAAGAAAGGTGTTTTTTTTAAGATTTCTTATGCTAATTTTTCTTTAGATCTAGTAGATATAAAATAGAGTTTATTGCTCCAACTACTCCCTGAACAATTAGCGCTAAAGCAATAAGAAATATAGCTAAAAAATCTTTGAATATAAATAAAAAAACTATAATAAAAATTCCTACCAGAGTATATTTAAATAATGAAGATAATTCACCAAATATGATTTTCCAATTTTTTGATTTCTCTAATTTTAATTTAATTTCTTTCTGATATTTTTCTTCTCCCGCTTCTCTAATATACCAACTTCCTTCTATATTATTAGCAAATAAAAAAACACTCCACCACAATATAAAAAAACTTATATAAAAATCCAATGAACCTAACACTATGATAGGGATTTGTAATAAGATCATTCCCTTCCAACCAATGCGTCTTGCTATTTTATTAGTCTCCAGTTTTAATTCTTTAGTAACATACCTAGTACTTACCATATCAAGTATTCTACCAATAATCGTTATAATTGCATTAATTACGAATTGATACCATTCTACTCCTTGGAGTATTATTTGAAATATCATTAGCATTTAAACTCCTATGTTTATTCCTTTTAAAGTTAACGTTTAAAAGCAAAAATTTTAATTATTAGCGTTTATTATTCCTATTTACTTGTAACCATATAAGTAGGTATTTTCTTATAAAATAACCGACCTTATATATTGGTTATAAATAGCTTTTTTAACCACATTACTTTGTAGCAATTCGCTACTGCGCTGGAACCATCCGAACCCGGAAGTTAAACTCGTATGCGTTGTAGATAGTACTGTAGTTGCGATCTATGGGAAACTACAAACTGTAAGTTAGCTTACGGTCATGGCCTACAAGGAAAATACCCGGTCACGTGAGTAAATGTGGTTAAACTTCAATAATATTTTTTTATCTCTTCTTAAATTAAGTTTTTATATTATAAATTCTAACCTTAATTAATACTAAATTGTTCTTTCAGTGAAACCTTGCCAAAAAAGTGGAAAAAAGTTCTTATAGACATTGGAAGAAAATGGTTTATATTCCTTATATTAGTTATTATCATTGTTGCTATTTATCAACCCTTAATAGCTTTATGGATGAGTGGAATTACTTTAATATTATTTATATTGTCATTTATCCCAGAATTGTTTTTTCATAAAAAGCTTCGTAAATTTCTGAATAAATTTTATAAGGTAGAAGATGAACTAATAGCAAAAAAGTTTAATCGTCCATTGAAGAAAATTCGAGATGAATTATTTAATTTATCTCAAAAACAAGGAAATAAAGGTTGGTTAATTACTTTTCTAAATAAACAATACATATTCTATCATGAAAAAACTATTGAAAAATATATAGATGTTTATAATAAAGGCTTCACAGAAAAAGAAATTCTTGATAACTTAAAAGACTTTAAAATTACAACTCGAGCAGAAGTTAAATCTATTAAGGAAACTTTGATTAAGCTTAATAGACTCCGTGAAAGGGAAATCAGTGTAAAAGAACATAAAGAAAAACAAAGATTTGCATAAAGATCTGATTTAATTTTATTTATCATAATTTTCTTCTTTTTTGTATCATCTGGATTTCCATTATTAGTCCAAATGCCTTTTTGGTATCAAAATATAAGAATTTTTGTTTTCTTATTTGACCAGATTGCAGAACTTGAAATCCTCTATTTCTAAAAGCTTCAATGTAAGGTTCAAGTTCCTCTACAATGGCATTAGTATGATGTAATCCATCTTTACGCTTTTTAATAAACTCTGTATGAATATTCTAACCCTTTAGTGGTTGAATTAATTCTATCTGGGTATTTAACCATCGACTTATGGCAATTTTCATGGTATATTCCAATTTTTCTCCATGATATATAATCGGATTTGTTCCTACTAATATAGCAAACTTTGGAATTCCAAGAGTAATTTCCATTAATTGAGCTTGTTTTTCAACATCTTTATACATATACCCTAATTGTGCGACTCCTAATGTATTTAAGTCAATTATTGAATTAGTCTCTATTTTTAATCATTTAATTGAATTTATTTTTGTTTGATAATCTATTCAAAACTATAGTTAAAAGCTTTAAAAATAAAATAAAAATATTAAAAAAAAAAATGATTTAATCAATTTCTCCAAACTTTAAATCAAAACTAAAATATTTTCGGATTGGTCTTTTCACATTCCAAACACATTTTAAACCCTTCTCAAATTGGACAAGATCACCTTTCTTAAACTCAATTTTTTCTCCTGTATCAGAATCAGTAACCTCTACTTCCCCCTCCAAAATATAACAAGTTTCGGTATCACCATATGACCAATCAAATTCACTAACTTCTTTACTCCAAGTTCCCCAAGACTTTACTTTTAAATCGGATAATTCTTCCTCAGTTGGCATTTTTTTGTTCATTTTCATTTTATTCACCAATAAGTATATTTATGAATTTTTCTAAAAAAAGGCTTTAGAATTTATTGCATCAATATTAGTTATCTTTTTTTCCAAAATCTTTTTTAATTATTTAAATTTGAAAAATACAATAAAAATCAAAAATAAAAAATTATTATTTCATAAAAATATCTTTTCAAAAAAGAATATTAATACGTTTTAAGATTATTATTATAACATAAGATTTAATAATCATTAAAAAGGAGCTCTGGATAATTAAAACATAAAGTTATTCATCCATAAATTAGAAAGAGAATACTATAATGCCACAAAAATTCATTCTAAAAATATTAACAGCAGGGGAGGGCGGTGTTGGTAAAACTACTTTACTTCACAGATATGTAGAGGGGAAATTTTCAGCAGAAACAAAGATGACAATAGGGGTTGAATTTTTTCTAAAAGAGACGGAGGTTGATTCGAAACAATGTACTTTGCAACTCTGGGATTTTGGAGGCCAAGAAAGATTTAGATTTTTACTGGAAAGTTATGTGTTAGGTGCGAAAGGAGCACTTCTTATGTTTGACCTTACGAGGTTAATGAGTCTTGAAAATTTGCAGCAATGGATTAACATTGTTAGAAAGGGTGATCCAAACCTTCCTGTACTTTTTATAGGCACCAAATTAGATTTGGCAGATGATATCCAAGTAGATGATGACTATGCAACATCATTTTTGAAAGAATTTAAATTAATTGATTTTATCAAAATATCTTCAAAAACAGGAGAAAATGTAAATAAAGTTTTTGAAATCTTAACAAGACATATATTAGAGCGCCAATCCTATTGAAATCTAAAACCAATATAGTGATTATTGATTCCAATTTCATTTTACTTCCTTTTCAGTTTAAAATAGATTATTTTCTTGAAATTAGAGGAATTCTTGAAGGAGAATTAAAATTTATTATATTTAAACAAATATTAGATGAGTTAAAGGCAAAAAAAAGAAGAGATCCAGAAGCTACTAAATTTAGAAGCTTTCTTCAAGCAGGTTTATCATATTTAGAAAAGAAAAGGAATGATTTTCAAATTAAAACCATGGAAGATACAAAAAATATTCATGAAACTACTGATGATTTTTTACTAAAAAAAGCTATTGTTTTTAGCAAACAAGGACATAACGTTTATTTAGCAACAAACGATTCAGAATTACGTAAAAAGGCACTAAACTGTCATATAAATACGATTTTTCTTAGACAAAAAAAATATTTAACTATAGAGAGGACTTAAAGAAATTAATAAAAATATAAAATGTTGATTACATTTTAGAAGATAATCATTTATTCAAAGAATAAAAATGATAAACAGGACTAACTCTAAGCCAATCCTATTAAAAGTTATCACATGTGGGGAAGGGGGTGTTGGAAAAACTACTCTTCTACATAGATACGTTGAAGGTGTTTTTCTTGCTGACACACGTCTTACAATTGGAGTAGAGTTTTTTCTCAAAGAGATTGAGATCGAAGGAAAAAAAATTCTCCTTCAAATATGGGATTTTGGAGGTCAAGATCATTTCAGACCCTTGTTAAAGACATATGCAGTAGGGGCTAGAGGGGCATTATTGCTTTTTGATCTTACCAGAATTTCAAGTTTGGAGCGAATAGATGAATGGATTAATATTTGTCAACCAAATGACATTAAAATTCCAATTATGTTTATAGGTACGAAACTAGATTTAACAGAAGAAATTATGATAAATGAAGAGTACATCTCATATTATAAAGATGAGTATAATTTATTAGAATTCATAAAAATTTCTTCTAAAACAGGGGAAAATGTCGATTTAGCTTTTGAGTTATTAGCGAGAGAACTAGTCAAAAACTTATGAAAAATTTTTGTTAAACATTGATTTTTACAACCTATTTAAAATAATGCTTTTAATATCTTCCTTATTTAAATAAACAGGATTATTTTTTAATCCAGTTTTTTCTATAATTTTCTCAACATCTTTATTTTTAATTCCATATTTTCCTAAACGATTAATTTTTAATTTAGATATCCATTCTTCAAGTTTTTCAATTAATCTTAAGCAATATTGATCGATCATTCCTTCTTCTATTTGATATTTACCTTCTAATAAAGCTCCTATTTGAGCGTGTTTCTTTAAGGATTCTTTTCCTTCAGATTCTTGTTTTTGAAGCACTTTAATATTAATTTTAGTAGCGTCAGCGAGAAGGGTTCCGCATACAACCCCATGAGGTATTTCAAACATTCCTCCAATCGAAGATGCTAAACCATGAATAATTCCTAGTCCCGCATTTGCAAGAACAATTCCAGATATTAATGATCCATAAGCCATTGCTGCTCTTACATTTACATCTGATGATCCACTAGTACATGCTAAAAAAATATTTTCACTCACATACTTCATACCATTATATGCTAAAGTGTCTGTAATTGGGTTTCCCTTAGGGGATACATAAGCCTCAAGTAATTGTGTGAATGAGTCCATTCCACAAGCAGCTGAAATTGATGAGGGACAAGAAATCATTAGTTGAGGATCAATTATGGCAATATCAGGTACTAGATTATCATGACGAAGTGATTTTTTATAACCGTTAGGTCCAACTCTACTAATTACTGCATTTTTAGTCGCTTCACTTCCCGTCCCAGATGTAGTCGGAATTGCGATATAGGGAACCTTCTTTCCATCATAAATTTTTGTTCCCACTCCTTCAAGATAATTTTCAATAGAATCATTTTTTGTTAGCATAGCAGAAATTGCTTTTCCTGCATCAATGACACTACCTCCACCAATACCCACAACGAGATTAAGTGGTTTATCTTTAAATTTTTCAGCATTTTCATCTATAAGATTTGGAGATGGTTCATTTGAAATAGAAATCAATGAATAATTAGTTGAAATTATCCTTAAATTTGAAGTAATTTCTTCCCATACTCCTGATTGTTTAAGAGATCTTCCACCAATTACAAATAAAACATTCTTTCCATATCTAGGAATAATTTTATATAATTCATCTAATTTCCCTACACCAAAAATTATATATGGGATTCTAGCTAAACTAAAAGAAGGAATCATATTTCTTACTCATAAAATTTACTTAAAGTCGTGAAAATTCTATAATATTCTATGAATCTCTTTATAATAGGTAAGATTTATAATTTACTCTAGATACTAAGTTTTATAATATAATTATACCATTCGTGATTTACAATGAAAAAAGTTCATGAAACAGATTTTGAATATAGAGGAGGAGAATCTGGTGTTAAATATCTTATGAGAGGGCCTTCGATAGACTGGGGTGTCATCTTGCTTAAGCCTGGGGAATTGATGGGAGAAAAAGCGCATGGACATAAGATATTAGATGAAACTTTTTATTTTATGGAAGGAGATGGTATTATGATCATTGATGATAATGAATATAGTGCACCAGAAGGAAGTGTTTTTCTTTGTGAACCAAAAGAAATGCACAATATTCGAAATGATTCTGATAAAGCTATTAAAGTTGTGTTTATAAAAGGAAAATATTTACCAGATGATAAGATATAAAGTACCGAGTATTTATTTCTATAGTATAGAAAATTTAGAAAAAAGAGTAATTATAGATGGCAAAAAAAAAGGGAAAAGCAAAAGGAAAAAAGCGAGGTAGTCCTCAAGAAGAACCCGTAATAACCCGTGTTAAATTTCCTAATAAAAAGTTAGGTGAAATGTTCGGGCGTGTTGTGAGTGTTCTTGGGAATGATCGCATGGAAGTGTTCTGTGAAGATGGTCAACATAGAATAGGTCGTATACGAGGAAAAATCAAAAAGAGAGTGTGGATAAGGATTGCGGATCTCGTTATAGTGAATCCATGGGATTGGGAGACAGAATCTTCAGATAAGATGGGGAAATGTGAAATTACCTGGAGATATATGAAACATGAGATTTCCTGGCTTGAAAGAAACAAAAAAATCCCCGATATTTTAAATATTAATAATATCCCTCTCTAATTATTATAATTTAGGATTCAAATAAATAGAAAAATTTTTTAATTTTGAATACTATTAATAATATATACTTATTTTCCTAAGAAAAATTTTAAAAAACCCAAATTCAAATAGGTATCGTGAAAAACATTGGTAGAGCAAGAAGAAGAAGAAACAAAGAAAATTGAAGATGAAGATTTAAAATCAGAGCAAATTTTAAGCATGACTGAATTTGAAGATAAAGAAGATCTAACTACCTTATTCGCAGTTAGGACAACTATAAATCAAGAAAGTAATATTTTGAAACAGATTTTCTATAGATTTAAGATCTTAGATATAATTCCTGATATAAGAGCAATGCTTGTATCTCCTTTGCTTCCAGGATATATATTTTTTGAAGCTCCACAGAAGAGGGATGTACAAATAGCTGTGCAAGGGATTCCTCATATTAAGGGAAGAATCGTACAAAATATTAAGCTTATAGAATTAAAACATGTACTCCTACCAAGAAGTGTAACAGAATATTTAGAAGAAGGTGATACTGTAGAGATAATTAGTGGTGTATTTGAAGGTTCCCGAGCAATCGTAATGCGTATGCCTCATGATACTAGCTCGAGTGAAGAGGTTGTTGTGAGGCTTTTACAAGAAGAAACTCCCATTACAATAAAAATTCATGGGGATTATCTAAAGCTAGTTGAAAAGAAAAAGCCCATTGAAGAGATGGAGCCAATTCCAAAGGTTAAGGCTGCAGTTGATACAACAACTGATATAGAAAAAGCCATAAGTTTTGAGGATGAACTTGAGGAATTTGAAGAAGAAATTTCTGAGAGTTACAAAAGTGATGAGATTGAAGAATACATTGATGATGATGAAGAAATAGAAGAAGAAGATGAATGGGCAAAATTTGATGGATTTTAAATTGTATTTATCAGAAATCAAGACAATTTATCTGTAAATTTATCAAATTCTTTATTTTCTTGAATATCAATTTAGGTTAATTTGAATTTTTAAATTTTTGTAGAATTTAGAAATTAAATGTTGCTCCTTCTTAAAAAGCTAAATTAATAAATGCATTTTTATAGATTAATTTTTATTTAAGTTATAAAATCGTTATATATTACATACAATTCAAGATAACTTCAGTAAAATGATTAAAAATATCTTTATAATGAAAGGGAACACTGGTGAATTGATCTTCTATAAAACCTATGAAGATATTTTTAATATAAAATTAACTAGTAGTTTTTTAAGTGCAATTTTTTCATTTGTTAAACAAACTCTAAAAACTGAAGAATTATCTGAAATTGAGGTTGGACTATTTAGGTTCATATTCGAGATTGAGAAAATAGGAAATGATGAGTTATTATTTGCCCTTTTCAGTGATAGAACTGATAATCTTGTTGAGATTAGAAATCAATTAAGGGAAATTAAGAATCAATTCCTCAATAAGTATGATCTAACCTTACTAAATGAAAATTTTGATGGAGAAATTTCAAAATTTTTTGAATTTGAAAAGAATATAGATGCTATAATGGAAAACCATGGTCAGATAGTTTCAGATGAAATTAAAAAAGACCTATTGGATATTTTTAATGAATTGCATACATTTTCTTCTTTTGTTGTTTCTTCAGCTCTACTAACTCAAACGGGCAGAGTTATTGTATCATCATTAGAGCCAAATATATTATCCGAAATCATTCGACTCTTAGAAGGAAGATTTATATCAGGAAATTTTAGAGTAAATGAATTAATCTCCTTAGAAAAATTTGGTGTTCTGTCATTAACAGGGATAGATGAGCATTTTATATCTGTTATTCAATTCAAGAGTAACTGTCCATTTGAAACGGGATTAGTTATCTCTAAAAGATTTTCGAATAGAATTCAAAAATTAATTTTTTAATTTTTGATAGTTTGCTTTTACAAAAATTAAAAAGTCAAAACTTTATTACCCTAGTGAAAATAGTTATCGAATAATCATAAAACATTAAGAAGTGGGGTAAATTTTATGGCAAAGTTTATGAATCAAGCAATTAATGATGAAATACTTGAGAAATTGAGCCTTAAAAATCGATATTCGTTTGTAAATAATAATTTAATTGCGATACTTTCCCCTGAACAATTTAATTTTCTAAAAAAAGTTCAAAAATTTTGTCTTAGATTTGAGAAAAAAAATGAAATCACACATGGACCAGGGGAGGACGTATATGATTGGGCTCCAGCATTTGGAGCAGATGGTTATATCACAAGATCTCACAATTTTGATATGATTGATATTACATATGAATATTATGGTGCTGTAGCAGATTTCCTTCGATATCTTGCAGTAGATAGTTTTGATCCTCAATTTGCAATGGGAATTGGTGCTACGGTTTTAGCGATAAATCCTGTGTATGAGCACCATGAAAATATTTCTGAACGGCTTGAAGCATTAAAAGACATGGTTACAGGTAAATCATCTGGTTGTATATGTATAACAGAACCTGAACGAGGTTCTGATGCGGTCCATCAATTAACTACCTGTGAAGAACAGGAAGATGGCAGTTTTCTATTGAATGGTGAAAAAATATATAACACAAATGCTCCTAAATCAAAATGGGCTGTAATATATGCTACCGCAGAACAAAATAACGGTAATTTAATGGCTCAATTCTTAGTAAATACCGTATGGGAAGGATGGAAATGTGATAGAGTGTACATTCCTTATGTAGATAAATTATTTCTTGGTCATGAGCATTTAGAAAATCTTAAAGTTCCTAAAGAATATATATTGGGACCTGTTGGTAAAGGTCGAGAACATCTTTTTGAAGGGCTCGTACCTGAACGTATTGGAATCGCGGTTGGTGCTATAGCACAATGTTGGGGTGCCGTATCTCACGCTGCTATATATGCTAATTTGAGAAAACAATTCAATCAAGAGATCCTCAAATTCCAGGGAGTTGGCTTTCTTTTAACAGATTTATGGGCAAAAACTACAAATTTGACTCTTGGTATACTCAAGTTTTGTGAATCATATGATGAAAAAATGGAAAAATTTGAGGGTCATATTCCTGTTAATATAAGCCGTGCTATGGTTGCAAGCGCTTCTCAGTTTAAGTATCATTGCACCAATCTTTCTAAACAAATTTGTTACGAAGCTGCTAATCTTATGGGAGGAGCAGGCTTATCTGATAATACATTAATGCAGGATTATGTAAATATTTCTCGAATTCAAGAAATCGTCGGTGGGAGTAGGCAAATCCAGCAATATATTATGAGCATGGCTTTAAGACAAATCTTTAAAATGCTCTAATTTTTTTTATATTTTTTATATAAAATCATATCAATTTTCCATAAAGAATAAAATTTAATTAATAAAATTCTTGAGCAATAGTTTAAATTAAGAAACTAAATTTAATCAAACTGATTTTAATATCAAAAATAACATAATTTAAGAGAAAAATTGATAAACTTCACTTATATTTTCTATTTAATCCTCTAAAAAATTATTTTAGTTAACTTAGAACTTAGAAGAATTTTTCAAATTATTATAAAATTTTTAAAAAAAAAGAAATCAATGAAAATTTAAGTATATATTAATATTTATTCTTTAAATTTTCTATGCAAGTAGCCTTTTATTTAAGGATAAAAGGTGTCCATTCATAATATATTGTTGAATTTGTCTGCTTCCACCAACAATCTCCTGAATTCGAGAAATACCAACATAATCGTGCATTAATGTATTATCTGATAAGCCTGCTCCTCCCATAAGATTAGCCGCTTCGTAACAAACTTCTTTTGATAAGTTTGTAGCCTGATATTTAAATTGAGATGCATTTAGAACCATATTTCGGCTTACATTTGGTGGGATTTTTCCTTCATATTTATTAAATAACTCATCATAACTTTCACAGAATTTGAGTAATCCAAATGTTATATTTGAGGTTCTGGCCCAGAGATCGGTCAATGGAAATCCAACACCCTGAAATTTTAAGATCTCTTGATTGAATTGTTTTCTCAAACTAGAATATATTGCGGCGTGTGTTAAAGCACCCCAACATTGTGCAACAGCACCAACCGCAATTCCAATGCGTTCAGGTACGAGACCTTCAAAAAGATGTTCTCTCCCTTTACCAACAGGGCCTAAGACGCATTCTTTAGGAACTCTGAGATTTTCTAATTTCTCTTTTCCTATAAATACTTTAGGGGTCCATGGTATTCCTGCACGTTCACAACTCCAGCCATCCCATGATGTATTTATCAAAAATTGAGCCATTGTATTTGCATTATTTTGTTCAGTAGTAGCATAAGCAACTACCCATTGTGATTTGGGGACATTGGTATTGAATACTTTTTCACCGTTTAATAGAAAACTGCCATCTTCCTGTTCTTCACAGGTAGTTAATTGATGGACCGCATCAGAACCTCGTTCAGGTTCAGTAATAAGAATTCCCCCTACTGCTTTACCTGTAACCATACCTTTTAAAGCCTCAAGCCGTATAGGAATATTTTCATGGTGTTCATATACAGGATTTATTGCCAAAACTGTAGCTCCAATAGCCATAGCAAATTGAGGATCAAAATTGTCTACAGCAATATATCGAAGAAGATCTGCTACTAATCCCCACTCAGGAAAATCTACATCAAGGAATTTAAAATCATGAGCCCTTGTGACATATCCTTCTGCTCCAAATGGTGCCATCCAATCATATATATCCTCATTCATCCCGTGAGTAATTTTATTCTTTTCTTCAAATTGTAGGCAAAACTGCTGAACCTTCTGAATAAATTTAAATTGATCTTCTGATAATATCGAACTTAAATTACTATTCAAAAAAGTATAGCGGTATTTAAGACTTAACTTTTCTAAAATTGCGTCATTAATTACTTGGGTTTCAAACTTTTTATTTTCAGTCATTTTAACTCATATCTTGTAATATTTAAGAAATTTAGAACTTATTAATTTATAATTTAGTTTTTAATATTGATAGTAAAAGTTGTTCAAATTCTATAAAGTATATTATTTTTACGAAATTCAAAAAAAATATATCAAAATACCATATTATCAAAATTATAAAAAAAATTATGGAAGTATAGAAAAATGCAAAAACGATTTGAAACACAGGTTATTAATGACGAAATATTAGGGAAATTAAATCTAAGAAATAGATACAACTATCTTAATGATAATTTATTTCCAATTCTTACTGAAAGTCAATTCGCCTTTCTTAAAGAAGTTGAGGATTTTTGTTTACAATTTGAAGAGCAGAATAAACTCACACATGGACCAAATGAAGATATATATGATTGGTATCCTGCTTTTGGAAAACAAGGTTACATAACTCGTCAATTTGACTATAATTGCATCGATTTAAATTATAAAGAACACGGAATGGCTATAGATTTTATGAGAATATTGGCTCTTGATTTATTTGATCCTCAATTTGCGATGGGAAGCGGTGCTACGGTTATTTGTGTAAACCCTATTTATTTTCATCATGAAAATGTTCCAGTACGTCTTGAAGCATTAAAAGAGTTAGTAACTGGAGAATATACAGGATGTCTATTAATTACTGAACCAGAGAGAGGTTCTGATGCGGTCCACCAATTAACTACCTGTCAAGAACAGGAAGATGGCAGTTTTCTATTAAACGGTGAAAAAGTATATAATACAAACGCACCTAGAGCAAAATGGGCTGTATCTTATGCTACTGCTGAACAAAACAATGGAAACGTTATGGGACAATTTCTCATAAACACCTCTTGGGATGGATGGAATTGCGATAGGGTATTTATTCCTTATGTTCCAAAATTATATCTTGGCAAAGAAACATTGGTTAATTTACGAGTTCCAAAAGAATATATACTAGGTGGGATTGGTAAAGGAAGGGAGCATCTTTTTGAGGGATTGGTCCCTGAGAGAATTTCAATCTCAACAAGAGGTATAAGTGAATGTTGGGGCGCTCTTTCAATTGCAGTAATTTATACAAACTTGAGAAAACAATTTGATAAGGAGGTCTTGCTCCATCAAGGGGTAGGCTTTCCATTGACCGATCTGTGGGCTAAAACGACATCACTTACACATGGTATCTTAAAATTTGCTGAAAAATATGATGAAAAAATGGAAAAGTATAATGCACAATTACCAGATAATATTTCAAGAGCATTTGTAGCTTTTGGAAGTGAATATAAATACAATTGTGCCTTGCTTTCTAGAAAAGTTTGTTATGAAGCGGCCAATCTTATGGGAGGTGCAGGTTTGTGTGATAATACAATGATGCAAGATTATGTGAACATTTCTCGAATTCAGGAAATTATCGGAGGTGCGAGACAAATCCAACAATTAATTATGTCAAGAAACTTGAGAAATCAATTTAAGAATTTGTAATAAATCGTTTATAAAAGAATTATAAATAAATAAATAAAAATATAATAATACAAAATAAAAAATATATAATTAATTGGGATTAGGTGGGATTTATTCCTCTTCTTCTCCCATCAATTTTTCAATTTTATTTTCAAGATCTTCAATTTTTTGTTCTAATTCTTCAATTTTTTTATTCGTTTCACAAGTAGCGCATCCATCATCCTCTTCACATTGAGGAAGAGTATCACATACCTCTTGAAGTTCATCCATTTCTTCTAAAAGCTTATCTACCTCTTCTTGTAATTCATCAATACTCATAATTCACACCTTGATTTTTTAATTTAATAAACATATCTTAATTTATTTTTATTTCTAAAAAATTTAATTTAATAAGGGACTAATGTTTTAAATAATTTCCAAGACTAGTATTAGAAATAATGGTAGAACAGATTGATTTTGAAAAAAATATTAAAAATTTAACAAGTAAAAATACTCTAAATCGAGTAAAATCTATTCCAGATAAACATGTTCGAATTCTTAGAATAGATAAAAAAAACGGTATAATCGAAGCTGAAATACAAGGAAATAAACTAATTCCATATAAGCTTAATATAAATATTTCTCTGATAAATACCTCTAATTTTATAGAGCATGACTGTCCTGATTACTTGGCTCGAAAGAAACACACCAATAAATTTTGTAAGCATATAGTAAAATTTTTTTATGTCTTGAAGAATCAAGACCATGATTTTGCTACTAATCTATTAAAACAAATTAGTTCTAAAATCAAATTGAAAAGTCAACAAAATACAATTGACCTTCTTGACATTAACCAGTTCGTTAATGGGGATCTTAAAAACCAATTAGAGTTTGACTATAAGGGATTTGACTTTTTCTTTGATCTTGTTGATTTGGAAGATTCTAAAAGAGATTTATTAGAAGAAATTTTGATAGAAGCCAAAAAATTACCTGCTGCATTAAGAGGTATTCATGGAGGGTATACAGGAGGATTATTTGATCATATTTTATTAGTAACAAATTATAGTTATAATCTCTGTAAATCTAAAGAATACGATGTCAACATTAAAAAGGCAGTTTTAACTGCTATTTATCATGATTTTGGTAAAATTTCATATTATTCCTTCAAGAGAAAGAACTTTATATCTAAGTTTGAGGTAAATCGTGAAGAATTAGAGATAATACATGAAGAAGTTAAAAGAAAATTTAACTTTGAGGGAAGAGATTATCATGTTGAAGAAACTGTAGCAGTTATTAAGAGAAAAGGTCAAATTTTATATTTTGATGATGAGATGTATCAAGCTATAATATTTCATCATGGTAAATGGAGTAAATATTTACCGATAGAAATGAATAACCTCGGCACTTTAATACATAAAGCTGACATGATAGCAAGTCAAACTCATTATATATAAAATTAAGATACTATAATATTGAAAATTATGAGAATATTATTTTTATTGTTCAATTTCCTTTAGAGTTTCTATGATCTCAGATATTTCTTCTCTTTTGCGATATTTCTTTGCAATTTTTTTATAATCTTTAATGGATTTTTTGATTAATTCATGTGTTTCATCAGGGATATCATCTTCATCGAATTCAAGAGTTTGGGTCATGAAATCTAATCCAACTGTCAATTTATAATCTTCTTCAAACTCTTTTTTGGCAAAGGTTCTTATTAAGGAAGATTTCCCAACAGCAGCAGCTCCCGCTAATAGAACTTTGAATCTGAAATGAGTAGGATCTATAATTTCACCCAGACGAGGTCTTAAATCCAATAAAGCTGTAATAGCTAGTCGGTGAAATAACCGTTCTACATTCTCATTATCCAGAGCGGAAGTTTCAATATACTCAAATAAATAATACCGATTTACTGTTTGGATAATTTTGTCTCTAGAGATGGCTTCTCCTACGTCTTTTTTTAGATCATTTTTATTTCCTATTAAAAAAATTGGGATATTACCCGATTGTTTTCGCATTTCTTTAAAATACAAATTAATTTCATCAAAAGTATCTGGACGACTTAAATCGAAGACTAAACCAAGTACAGCAACACCTTTGAAAAAATCGGTTTTAAAAAAGTCAAACCGTTCTTGTCCTCCTGTATCCCATAGAGAAAGAGTGATCTTTATCATACTTATGCTTGTACCTCTATAATATCTTTTGTTTCCCAAATAGCAATATATTCATCTAATATTTCATATATATTATTAAATCCCATAGTTTTTAGAAAAAATTTAAGACTTTTCTTGTTAAAATTCCATCTTAATCTCATTTGATAAGAGTTAATTCCGTCGTTATCTAAAAATAAATAATCACTTATCTTGAATAAAGGTTTTGGTAAATATTTACCAAACAATATCACAATTTTGAGCAATTTATCACGAGCAGTAATTTCTCTTGGTTGAATTACATAAGGCTCGCATATAACAATTTTATTAGCAATTCTCTTGGCTATATTGATTAATTCAATATGTCTAGGGTATATATGATGTAGAATATCGCAAAGCACAATTACATCCTTTTTCTTTCCCAAATAATTTTTAAAATCAAAAATATTCTTTTGATATAAAATTATTTTTGATAATCTGATATTTCTTTTATTTAATTCTTTACTTCTAATTCTTCTTAGAAATCTATAGTTAAGATCCGCACCTTCATATTCTATTGAAGGATCCAAAAATCTTAATAAATAACCTGTACCACAAGGTAAATCTAAAACTCTTTTTGGCCCTTTACCTATAATTTTTGCAATAAGAGAGAATTTTTTATCTTGATCATATAATCTACGGGTTATTGCATTATACATCCATCCACTTCGGTATATTAGACTTCTAAAACCAATATTTACTGTTTTTATAACCATCCCTAATGATTGTAAATTAACTAAAATATTAAATTAATTAGAAAAAAAAGAAAAATTTTTGATTTTACGGAGTTGAAAGTAGATTCATTTTATTTTCTATATCTATATTCAGTTCTTTAATTTTCTTTTCTAAAATTTTAAGTTCTTTATTTATTTCTTCAAATCTACTCTCTTGAATATTCAATTTTTGTATATATCTTTCCTTTAACGAAATAGATTGACTATCTTTTCCTAATACCGCGATATTTTCTCTAAGCCTTACTTGTTCATCAGTCATTAAATCTCGTTCTTCTCTAAGTTTTTCTTCTTTAGATCTTAAGCCGTTTAAAGTTTGAATTAATTCTGCGATTTCTTTTAACTTAATTTCTAAATCTGGATCAATAAACTTATGTTTTACATAAAAACCGACGCGTTTTAGAAGATCATCTTTGTTATAATTCCACAAGTAATTACTGGAGTAATTTTCTCTTTGTTCTTTCAGTTTAAAACTTACAGCATCTTTTGGTTTTAGTGCCAATTTGAATCGCCAATAATTAGGCGTTTCTTCGGGTTCAACAGGTTTTTCTATGAATTTGAACTCGTGAGTCTTTGGATGATCTAGGTATAGTTCCTTTTCTTCGTCAGTTTTATTTTTAATTTTATATTCAGTAGTCATATTCGTGAAATAATATTCATAAGAATAACCACTACCAAATGTGACTCTATGAACACTTAAATTCTCAGATTTTTGTTCATGTGTTATAATCACTGCTTGTTCTACGGCAAAATTTAATAACCTCGTATCTTCTTTATTTAAGAAAGGAATTATTGCTTCTCCTGCTAGATTATCGTCATAGATAATTGTAACTGGACCACTTTCAAGAGTTAAATCAGTATTATTCGTTATTTCTAGACAAGCATTAGGATTTTTATCATGCTCATTTTTATTATATAATAAAATTCTTTTTGCCTTAATTGATTCTGTAAGAATTGGAACAAGCGCAGATTGTTTTCTTTTAATAGTAACTGGATTTGAAATATTATATTCAAATAATTCTCCTAAGTCTTTGGTTTGAGTTTTTGTTTGTGATGTAAGTTTATCCATAAAAACATCTTCAGACGTCAGAGTTGGCTTATATTCACTCTTAAATACAGCTCTCTTAGGAGCTTGTGCTCCTGTCGTAGCTACTCTTGCTTTAGCTTTTCTTTCTCGAGCGGGTATTGCTACTTCCTTTTCCATAGCATACTCTGTAAATTTATCCATTTCTAATCCTTCTTCAATTTCAGTAGGACGGGCACTTAATACTTTTGGAGGTTGAATTATCGGTCTCTGGATAAAAATCGGTCTATAAAAATCATACACAAATGAAACAGGCATTCCCGCAACCAATGATAACTCAATATCTTCCCAATCTTGATTTGTGGTATTTTCTATAAGACTCCAACCAGAAAGGAGACATTTTTGCTCTAATGCTTGTTGTTTACTCATTATTAACCGATATGATGTTTTCCAGATAGGACTTTCACGAATATAAGATACAAAGATATTTCTTTCAATTTCATCATCCCCACCAGATTCAGAATTAATTATGATTTTTTTTGCGTCTTTTTTTTTTCCTGCAATTACAGTATCTAGGAAAAATTTCAAATCCTTTTTTATCTCTTCATTCTTAATGTCCAGAGAGCGAATTTCAGAGAAGTTATATTCTGAAATCACATCATTATCTTGTAGAAGCACTAAATATTTCTCAGTAGTTTTCTCACTTTTACTAATTTTTTCAACAGATTCAATTCCCATTATCTTTCCTGATATTTTTTTAGCACCTCCAATAGTAAGATCTACATCAGCACCTTTAATTTGTGTTACTAGGGAAGAAAAAGAATCTCTATCAGGGATATTTAACATAATTGATCTAAGTAATTGACTCGTTTCTAATGCAGCATCATAAGATATTGATGAAATATATCCTTTTTTACTTGTATCCATTACAAATAGTGATTTTAAAATATCATTCATTTCATCAATCTTAAATTCAAGCTCGAATTTACCAGATCCTTTTAAAATACCTTCAAGAATGTAATATGAGACTCCATGTTTGAAAATTATTACTTTTTTAACTTTTAAATTCGACATAAAATTATTATAACTTATTTAGAATTTAAATCTTGATGCTTTTGATGTGTTATTTAAATAACAATATTATGACAAAAAAAGATATGGAAAAAGAAAGTAATGCTTTAGAGAAGTTTTACCATTTTCCCTCCAAAATTTCCAAAATATCCTCTTCAAGTGTTGAGTTTAACCTCGGATTTTCTACTATAGCACCAATGTATTCACCAGCTTCATTAAAGAAATAAAAAGTTGGTATAGCTTTCAAATTAAACTTGGGATCTGTTGCTTCTGGAGGTGAACATTTTTTATGCCAGATTGTTTCTCCTGGTTTATGAAGAGCATTCACCATAATACCATATAAAATCTTCAAATCAATATCTTGAGTTTTAGCATAATTCACTATTTTTATTATTCTAGGTATATTTTTCGAACAATCTGGACACCAATCAGCACCTAGAGCAATTATATGAAGTTTTCCTTTTTTATTCTTAAGAACATCTTTTATTTTATCAAGAGTGTCTACTTTAGGTTCATACATTTCATAGACTTTTTCAATTTTCTCCTTATAAATATTCAGGAATTCTTCCGGAGTCATTGTTGGTGAAGTAATATCATTCCATTTAAGATCTTTTGACACATTCATAATTAATATTGGATTAGTTTGGTTTAAAAAATTGTTTTAACAAATCATAAAGTTTTTCCTATTAACTCTAGATTTGAAAAACTTGAGTACAAAGCTAGTAATTAAAAAATATGAATTTGATTCTTATTTAATTTCGATAAAAAGCTTATGCATATAGTCTTGAAATCCTTGTTTCTTCCAGAAAGAGGAAGCCTCGGGATTAGAAGGTACAATACTAAGTTCTACTCTTTCTATATCTAATGATCTGAACCAGTTAAGAGCATTTTGCCATAGTTTTTTTCTAATACCTCTTTTCCTATACTTTGATGTAACGAGCATATCATAAATCGCCCCATGTTTTTCTAATAAATACAATGGAGGATATCGATCTATTTTAGCAATTGTATATCCAATTATTTTTGTATTATCTATTGCTATGAATATTTTTGCCTCATCAGAATTAATTAATTATGTGATAAATGATTTAAAGTTTACATGACCATTTTTACTCCTGGTAAAAAAGGAATCAATTTTTGAATGACGATCAGCAAGTTCTTTCCATAGTTCAACAATTTCATAGATATTTTTTTTTGTAGCTTCAAAGATTTTAATTTAAAATCACGATTTCTTTTAGTAAAAAATATAATTAAATACTGCTAAAATCCTTTTCTATGTAATTCCTGATTTAATAATGCAAATTAAAAATTATTAGAGCATAATAAGTTAAAGCTATATTGAATTTCTATTTCTAAGAATTAATTTTGTTAATAAATCAAAAATCTTAGCAATATTTTCACCAGTTTTTGAACTACATTCTATAAATCCATTTGCTCCTTTGCTTCCAGCCAAATCCATTGCCTTTCTTGTAGAAACTTCTTTTAAATGAATTAAATCTGTTTTTCCACCAACAAAAATTATAGGTAATTCATAGTCGATTTCTTTTTCTATGATTTCAAACCAATCATCTACATGAGCAAGTGATCCATAATTAGTAATGTCATACATAAAAACAGCACCATTGGCACCTTTTATATAAGAAGGAAATAAAAATCTAAATCGTTCTTCCCCTGCAAAATCCCATATTTGAAGTTTTACCATCTCTCCATCTGATTCAATGGTTTTAAGATGAAAATCTACTCCGAGTGTCATTGTAATGTCTTCTTTAAATAAATTCGTTAAAAACCTATGAGTTAATGTGGTTTTACCCGTTTGACTATCTCCAAATATTACTATTTTATATGTCGAAGTGTATGACAACTCAAATACCTAAGAATTTTATTCTTTATACCCGATTCTATGGGTTTTATTTGATGTTAAGTATAAATATAATTTTAGTCTTTAAATATTTTACATTAAAATCAAATGTCTAAAAACTATTTTCAATTTGGAATCTTAGTGATCTCAAATCTTAATAGATAAGTTTTATCCCAGTAGTATAATATAATAAGAAAGAAAGTTGCTTATCAATTTCAAATAAGCTATTTTAAAGATGTCAGAAAAGATATGGTATAAAGCAGCCAAAATAATAGTAAGAGCTAGTGGTAATCCTTTATTCCAAGCTAATGAAACTTTACTTAAAATCTTAAAAACTATTCTAAATGAAGAGCAAATAAAATTTTTACTAAATTTTAGAAAACCTATCCTAACATATCAAGAGTTAAAACAAAGGTTAGCCCCTTTGTTTGATTATAAACGGGCAAAAACCAATGCTCAAATATTAAAATCTAAATTAGAGTCATTGTTTTTTTGGTCTTCTCTTACATCTCAGATCGCAGTTATTATATATGTAACGGATCTGTTAGATAAAAACAATAAAAATAAGCCACGACTTATTCAAGCAAATCTTAGGAGTTTATGCAACTGCTCTGCCTATGCTTTTCATCGAACTTATTACAAAATAGGTTTAACCACTTCAGTTGTTAGGAAATTCTAAATCTCTCAGCTTCTTAGTATTTTGTATTTGCCTAATCTATTATTAGGTCATTAGTTATTTAATCAAAAACAATTTTAACTTATTTCATGATAAATCGTAAAAGTGAAATTTGACTATTTTGTCGTTATATTTAAAATCAATATCTTCTTATAACTTTACTTGAAATCCATTTACTTAAAAATTAAATTAGAAATTACGAATTAAAAATTAAAAATGTGAAATCAATGATTTCTTCTGTAAAAAAAAGATTAATTATAATTTTTTCTCTTTTAATATTTATTGGTACAATGGTAGGGACAAGCCCTATATACGATGCTGATAAACATAAAGAAAAAAATTTACCATTATCTAATCCAACCTACATTGATAAAGACGTAGATGAAAATAAAGCTGAAAATATAGAAAATAATTTAGCACTATCTAATCCAACCTATATTGATAAAGAGGTATATGCTGTCGGTCAATATTATAAATCCGAGAATAAAGTAGCCGATATATTATCTCAGAGCCTTGATAATATGGGTAATGGACATTTCCATATTAGTGGGCCCATGGCGGCTCCTTTTGATACCTGCACTACCAGAGCAAGGCTTAATTTTGGTTTTAATAATCCCTATTATAAAAACTCTGGCATACCAGCTTCTTATACTGTTAAATGTGATGTGTCATATAATAATTGGAATGACATTAATGGATCCGTAATTCTATCCATTGTACGAGATGATGGAGAATGGTTTCCTATATTTGAACAATATGATCTTGATGGGGTAGCTGAAAAATGGCATGTAGAACGGATGCTTTCAGATGAGTACTATAGGGACGATGGTTCTATGAATTTTAAAATTGTCGGTGAGTCTATAACCTATTCCCCGGGTCTTCCACAATACCCTTCTGTTAGAGTTAAGATTACCAATCTACGTGTTGAACTAAAATATGATATTGATAACTTACTTCCTATAGAAGAGTTGTATACAATTGGGCAGAAATATAACCCCGAAGATCTTGTAAATACATTATCTCAAGGTAATGATAATATGGGTAATGGGCATTTTATTATTGAAGGATTGTATATACCCCCTTTCATTAAAAACATTAATCCCAAAGCAAGTCTTACTTTCGGAGTGAATAATCCCCTTCATGTCGATGATGGTCGCCCCACATATACAGTTAAATTTTCTATCACATCTTTTAATTGGGGTATTGATGGAAATGTGGTTCTATATATATTACGAGATGATGGAGCGTGGATTCCTATATTTGAGAAATATGGTCTTAGTCTCGGCTTTAAGCAATGGCAAGATCGATCATGGACTAATAATTCATTTGAATATTTAAGGGGCGATGGTTCTATGAATTTTAAACTTGTCGGCCAATCTATTACTGATATTGATGGTGGTAGCGCTAAATGTGAGGTTACGATTGAAGATTTACGCGTAGAAATAGATTACTCCCAAGAAGACATATTTCCTATAGAAGAAGTGTATACTGTTGGTCAGTATTATACATCCGAGTATAAAGTTGAAAATATAGTATCTACGAACCTTGATAACATGGGTAATGGACATTTCCATATTGAAGGGTATCTAGCAGCCCTTGGTGATACCTCCACTACTAGAGCAAGGCTTAATTTCGGCTTTATTAATCCCTATTATGAAAATTCTGGCCCACCAGATTCATATATAGTTAAATGCACTATTACTTATGATAATGGAAATGATAAGAATGGATATGTAAAGCTATATGTACAGGACGATCAAGAAAACTGGATTTCAATATGGGAAAAGACCGGTCTTAGTAGTACAGATGAAACATGGTTTAATGTAACATGGACAGAAACTTCAGATGAGTACTATAGGGACGATGGTTCTATGAATTTTAAAATTGTCGGTGAGTCCATAGATTCTCCAGATCTCCTTGTTTCAAGAAAACCAACTGTAAGAGTTGAGATATATAATCTACGCGTTCATTTAAATTATGCTTCTGATGACCTCTTTCCTAAAGATGGAGTGTATACTGTTGGTCAGTATTGTAAAACCGAGGAATTTTTAGATTATATAAATCAGTATCCTGTTTTCTACACAGTTGAAGTTCTAGATTCTCAGCTTGATAACATGGGTAATGGAAATCTCTCGATAAGAGGGAAATACCACCAGGGAGGTGCATATTACTCAGGTACCCAGGCTAGGCTTAATTTCGGTTTTAATAATCCTTATTTTGGAGATTATGGCGCACCAGACTCCTATACAATTAGTTGTACTGTTACTTATAGTAATAATATATTATTTCCTCCGTTGGTATCGAGAAATGACAATCTTGGAAATGTAACACTATACATACAACGGGATGATGGGGAATGGGAAGGGGTATGGGGTAGGGGAAATATCTACTGTTCTGGGGGGTTGCCCTCTGAAGAAAAAACATGGCCTGTAGAACTGTTTTTTAATACAGATGAGTTTTATAGATATGATGGTTCTATGCAATTTAAAATTGTTGGTGAATCTCATACTGGTACTCCAGGTGACATGCCTACCTGTTATGTTAAAATTAAGGATTTGCGCGTAAAAGTAAATTATAAGCCTATACCGAGTGCTGGTGGTCCGTATTATGGTGATGAAGGATCACATGTAACTTTAGATGCAAGCGATTCTTTTGACCTTAATGGAGATCCACTTCTATATAGATGGGATTTTGAAAATGATGGAAAATGGGATACTCCTTGGAGCGATAATCCAATCTGGTCTGATGCTTATTCGGGAACCTGGTCTGATGATTATTCGGGAACCGTTATGGTAGAGGTTTCCAATTCTTTACACACAGATACAGCATTGGCTAGTATTATTATAGTTAATGTCGATCCTATACTTGATGGATTGAGTGCTACGTCTATTGATGAGGGAAGCAGGTGTACTTTATCTGCGACAATTAAAGATCCTAGTACATTAGATACGTTTCTAGTAACTATAGACTGGGGCGATGGTTCACCACTAGAGGAATTTAACTATCCCGCAGGTACCAATTCAATTTCTGAGACACATACATACTCAGATGATAATCCTAGTGGAACACCATATGATGATTATATTATTAACATAATAGTAGAAGATGATGATGGTAGAAAATATGCTTTCTATCAGTCATTTACACCTGAGTTTAAAGTTTTTTTGTCAAGTCATGGTGGAAACAATAGGGGTAATGGAAATTTCGATATTACAGGGTTCCCATGCGCGATTTTAGATACATCAACTACCAGAGCAAACCTTAATTTCTGTTTTATAAATCCATATTATGACAACACTATGCCACCAGATTCATATAGAGTTGAATGTAGGATAAATTATACAAATAGTTTATTTGATTATGGTGGATATGTGAAGCTATACGTACAAGACGATCAAGAAAATTGGATTTTAATTTGGCAAAAAACCGGTCTTAAGGCGGCAGATAAATCTTGGGATGTATCTTGGACGAATAGTTCAGATGACTATTATAGGGACGATGGTTCTATGCAGTTTAGAATTGTTGGTCAATCAAGAACTAATATTGTTACATTCATGCCTGGATGTTCAGTTAATATTGAGGATCTACACGTAGTTTATCTTACTCCAATAAATATTACGGTTTCCAATGTAGCCCCTACATCCATAGCAGGATCAGATCAGGAAATTAACGAGGGAGATACCACTTTTTTCAGTGGAAGTTTCACCGATCCTGGAGCAGATGAATACACCTATTACTGGAATTTTGGGGAAGGAGCTGGTTATGTGAAATCAGATACATTAAAACCAACTCATGTTTATCAGGTACCTGGTATCTATACAGTGTATCTAAAGATAGTTGATGATGATGGAGGGGTAGGAATCGATAGCTTAATGGTTACAGTTAAGGATATAACAGATCCAATATCTACACTTACTATTCTCCCACCTTTTCAAGGAACAGAAGAACCATATCTTATATCTGCTATTACTGAATTGGTTATAACAGCACAGGATGGTGATGGTTTTGGTGTTGCTGCAATAAAATATCGCATAGATGATGGTGCTTGGGTTACTCACTACGGTGATATGACCACATTCACAATACCCGATGCAGGATTTCATACGATTGAATATTATAGTATCGATAAAGCTGGTAATGCAGAAGGAATGAAATCATTGGATGTGATTGTAAATACCTGCGACCTTACCTATATAGGAGATACTAGTGGGTTCTACTCTGATCCTGTCCAGCTTCAAGCTAAACTCTTCGATGTAGTCACAGGAGACCCAATCTCTGGTAAAACAATAATATTTACCATAGGTTCTCAAACAGTGTCTGTTGTTACAGATTCTTCTGGTGTTGCTAGCATTGAACTCATACTACTCCAACCAGCAGGCGATTTCTATACTGTTACTGCGGTGTTTGAAGGGGATGGTATGTATCTAGCTGATTCTGATTCAGCTGGATTTACCATAGAGAAAGAATTCGTAGTTTTAACCTATACAGGTTCTACTGTCATACCTACAACTGTAGATACAATTACACTTAGAGTGACCGTTTATGATGATGCTGATCTTTACTGGGGTGATCTCAACAAAATTTATGTTACATTTTATATTTACGATTGCCCTATGCCAGATTCACTTGTTCCAAAGGAATCTTATGGACCCTTTATGGTTGAATTTACGTTTGTTGACGGAGTAGGAGTATTTGAAATTGAAGTCCCTAATTTACCAGAAAACTGTTATCTTATAAAAGTCGTCTTTAGTCCTGGTTTAAATGATTACTATCAGGGAGATTCTTCGGACTTGGTTGCCCTCACTATTTATGAACCTACAGGTGATTTTGTTACAGGTGGAGGATGGATTTGGGATGAAACTGGAAGGAAAGGAAACTTTGGGTTCAATGTAAAATATAAAAAGAATGGGCTCCCAAAAGGTCAGGCGATTTATGTCTATAGAGAAGGTGATTGGGAGTATATCATCAAGTCAAACGCTTGGGAGGGAATGGCTATTATAGGGAATCACTCTTTTTTCGAAGCAAAATGCGTTGTTCAAAAATATAACTCTAAAACGGGAGAACTTGCCTGGAGTGAGGGAAATTATAGGATGAGAGTGGATGTTTGGGATGAGTACAACGATGAAGGAGACGATGTATTCCAGATAAAAGTCTATGACAAGATCGGACAGATATATCATAGAGCTGGTTTTGATCCCTTGGGCATACTACAAGGAGGAAACATTGTAATTCATACTGATGATAAAAAGTAAGAGAAATCCTTAAATTATAATCCAAAATTTTTTTTTTTTCATTTTAAAAAAATTGATCACGTAAAAATTGTCTTAATAATTAGTATTATTGAATATTATTTTTTTTTAAAAGATCGTATTATTTATCTAGAAGAATGAATTCGAGTGAGTTGGTGAAGTCTGTGAATACTGAAGAAGTAAATCAATCAATGATTTATCCTATTACTATAAATAGTCATTCCATTCCTAAGAGTCGTTGTAATAGAAAAAGAGCGCCTTTTTTTGAAAGTGGATCATTATTTGAGCCACATTTTGGTGATAGAGTACAGCATGGGCATCCTTCCGGTGTGATCGATGGATTACAATTACAAGAATCAATTAAACTGTACGTAAGTTTCATTAATTTGTGTAAATTATGATATAATGTTTCTGCTATGCCAATACCTCCTCTGTAGGCGTCATAAATGTAAATTATAGGTTGTTGTTTAACAGGGTCAAAGTCGATTGAAACTCCTCCTAGATCCCACCGAGATATTTGGGCTAAGGTTGGAGCTACTGCAATCATAGCATGTTCAATAGCATGAATTGTACCTCCAATATCAAAACCGGCTAACTCTAATTCTTTTTGGTATTCAAAAGGGATTAAGTACCAAAGTGCTTGGCTTTCAAATTGGATGAGAGGAATATCTTCTAAAGGGTGTCTAGATTTTATTTCTTGAGTTAATGTATCGATAACTTTATAGGAATAATATTCGTGCTCTACTTTTACCTTTCCAAAAAAAGCTTCAATCTCATTTTTTCGACCTATTTTACTTTCTGAAATAATTTCGAGAGGAGTGATATCGGTGTGTTTTAAGGATTGAGTATAAAAATCGACATTTGATCTTTTCAAATATACTAATCTCTCATTTAAATCGAGTTCTTCTACGATATAAGACTCTGATTCATATAAATAGACTGCTCCCTGGTGTAGATCTCGAAAAACATAACTTTCATCTTCAACAGTTAAAAATTCATTGCCAGCATTAGTTCTTAATAAAATTTTATAACTACGATTTGAAAGATCATTTAAGCCATACTTTTCATTAGGAAAAAAATCACTATTCCAATAATAGCGATCTCTTCTTTTCATTAATAATGATTCTGAAGTTAGTTCTTCTAAATAATCAGCAAATGTACTCTTATCTTGAATTCCAAATTTATTATACTCCTCTATTGTTATTGATTTTTCCTTACTTGCACAGCAAATATGGTTTTTAACAATATACTTATTTTTCAATGTGATTAGAACTTTTTCTTGTATAGGACCAAATAGTTTGTCAGGATTGTGGATATAAAAAAGATCTAAAGGATTTTGCATTGGAATAAGAGTTGAGATAGATATATCAGTTCCTCTGCCTGAACGGCCAATTTGCTGTTTGAAACTTGAGATGGTTCCTGGAAAGCCAGAACTAATTGTTGCATCTAAAGAACCGATATCTATTCCTAGTTCTAATGCATTAGTTGAGCTAATTCCCAAGATAGTCTTTTTTTTGAAGTTTTTCTCAATTTCCCTCCTCTTTTTTTTACTGATTCCAGCCCTATAACTAAATATTTTATTTTTTAGCGAAGGTAAAGCGTTTCTAGTCCATATAGTCAGTAATTCTGCCATTTTTCTTGAAAGTGTAAAAGTTAAAGTTTGGATACCTTGATTTAAATGGCTAATGAATAAATTTTTTGTCTCTTGATGGCTGGAGCGATATTTATTTGATATTTCATCGTATGGTAAGTCCCATAAAATCACATTTTTGGCTCCAGATGGAGAAGAATCTTTATCTACTACTTTGAACTCTTCACCTACCAATTTTTCAGCGAATTCTTTCGGATTAAAGATGGTAGCACTTGATAAAATCCATAAAGGTTTAATATTATATGTTTCAAGCATTCTTTTCAATCGTCTAAGTAAAAACGCGAAATTAGAGCCAAAAATCCCTCTATAAATATGAATCTCATCTAAGACAATATATTTTAGATTTTTACAAATTCGATTCCATTTTTGTTTAAACCAAGGTAAATAAAAATGTAATCCATAGGGATTGGTAATGATAATATTTGCATCTGATAAAACCTGTCTTTTTTCAATAGGTTCTACGTCTCCATCATATACTCCTATTCTATTTTGTTTTATATTGGTTTCTTCAAGCATTTCTGAAATAACATTAAATTGATCTCTAGCTAATGCCTTTGTTGGGAAGACATATAGTGCAGTAGTTTTAGGATTTTCCAGTATCGATTGTAAAACTGGTAAATTATAACAAAGAGATTTCCCTGAGGCTGTAGATGTCACAATTACAGTGTTTTGTCCTTCTCGAATCTTATTAATCGCTTCTGCTTGATGTCGCCATAATTTAATGTTATTTGTATCTAACCAACGCTGAAGACGTTTTCGAAGGGGTTTTTGTAAAGTACTAAAACTAGCCTCTTGTGCGGGAATATGCTCGATGTGAAAGACTTGGTTATCATAATAATCTTGATTCTTTATAAAATGTAAAAATTCTTCGAAATTTACCATAAATAGTGTCATTATCTATAATGAACTATCTCAATTAAAAATTTCAAGGAGTATAAAATTAATTATTTATCTATTCAATTGCTAGTATTTAAAAAATATTAATATTTTAAACAGATTAAATCAAATTTATATAAATAGAAATTTATTCGTTTTTATGATGACTAGTTCTGAGTGGAGGAAAGTTGATTTTAAACAATTCATAAACAATTTTGGGAATAAAATTTTAATTGATAATGCTCCAGATATTATGTATTCTAAAAAAGATAAAGAGCATGAAGCTTATAACTCTTTAATAGCTTTCTTTTTTATAGCTGGTTTTTTATTAATCTTCATCGCACTCACGTATTTCCTAGCATCAATTTATTTTAGTTTAACATTATTTGTTATAGTTATAGTAGTCTTAATTGTATCTGATGTACTATTAATTTTCAATGTTATTAAATCTAATGTTTATATTAAACCTTTAGAGTGTTGGGTTGAAATCTATAAAGGAAAATCCGAAGGGGTATACGATCATTATTGTTTTACTTATTATCCAATTTTTTCGGGAAAATGCCATCCAAACGAAGCTTTAAATATAATTTATAAGTTATATCAGGAGGAAATTATGAATAGCAGAATAGATATAACTCAAATTGAGATTTATCTTAAAATAAACCGAGAAGATCAGATCACCATAGAAAAGATAGGTTATTTTTTTTTAAATGCAGAGGATCGTCCTTTTAAAGATCAAGAGATAAATCGAAGTACTTGGAAATTTTTCCCATTTGAAGAATTTGGATTTGAAAACCATATTGCTACTGGAAATTGGGAACATCAGTATGAATGGAAAAATGAGCTGGAATTTGATTTTGACAAACTTCATAACTATGCTCCTTGGGTGATTCAAAGATGGGATGAAATTAATTTAAAACCTTTAACTGAAGAATATAAAGCAAAAATTAAATGGAATCTCAGATATATTGAATCTTCTCCTAAATTAAAGCCTTGGGAAGGAGATATAGAAAAACAAACTTATGAGAATCCTAAGGCATATAAAGATATGGATATAATTAAAGATGCTATTACTAAAATTATTAAACAAAATAGGGAAATTGAAAAATCAAAGGATATTAAAGAAGAAATACAAATCTTTAGATCCTTTTTTAGGGATTTAGCTTCATAAACATTTTTCTATTTCTTCCATATATTTTACAATATTCATTAAATAATTTATCATAGATATTTTTGTTTTCTATATTAGGGTAAAATATTTTTTTAACTTTAATCAGTGGTACAGCATCCGAAAACTCATTTAAAACCTTCATCCCCACCATTGATATTATTGCAGAGCCTTTTGCTGCAGCTAAATCTGGAGTCTCCATTTGAAGAATCTTCCGTTCAAGTATATCTGCTAGAATTTGACACCAAACTTCAGATTTTGCTCCCCCTCCAATACAATTTATCTCAGTTGATTTACCTACTAATTTCTCTATATAAATTAAAGCCCATTTTATATTAAATGCGACCCCCTCATAAACTGATCTTAAAATATTTTCTCTTGTATGTTCAAGACTCAAATTATAGAAACCTCCTCTAATATTTGGATTATTGATAGGACTTCTTTCACCAAACATCCAAGGTGTAAAAATAAGATTTTTGGAACCAACTTCTGCTTTTTCAGTAAGTGAATCTAAATATGGATATAAAAAATCAGAATTATCTATAAATTCACCTCTCTCACTTCTAAAAATCTGCAATATTGCCCAATCAAGACATTTAGCACCTGTTTCTTGCTTTGATATACATAAATAATTTTCTTGAGCAGAACTTATGCAACCTGTATAATGATAAAGGTCTTTTACTCTTTTTGAGGTATGGGCTGCAACCCAATCTGCTGTCCCTAAACATATGATTAATTTATTAGTTTTAATTGCACCTGAACCTAATGCTGCTGAAGTCAAATCACCAGAACCTACAAAAACAGGAATTCCCGCTTTTAAATTTAGTTCTTTAGAAGCTTCAATAGTTAATTCTCCTGCAATTTCCGTAGACTTCCTTATCTCAGGGAGTTTTTCTTTATCAATTTTAAATTTATTTATTATCTTATCAGACCACTCAAATTTGTCAGGAGTACTATCCATCATCCAAGCCGTATTACCTAAATCTCTTGAGGTTACAGCTCTTCTGGTACATTTATAGATAATATAATCTTTTACACTTAAGTATTTGTAAGTTTTATCATATAATTCCGAATTGTTTTCTTTTAACCATAAAATATGAGAAATAGGATCTTTTCCATTAAAGCCTGGAGCTCCTCCTGTGATTTTTAAAAACATGAGTAGAGTTTTTAGTCCGTAACCAGATATTTTTATTAAACCTTTTGAAAATTTCCGTGTTATAGAAGCTGCGCGTGTATCTAACCAGCTAATAGAATTCATTAAAGCTGTTCCATTATCGTCAATAGGTATCGTGCAATTCATTTGACAATCAAAGGTTAATGCTAATATTTCACCAACATCTATATTTTGATCTTGAATCAATGTTGTAGTGGCATCCTTTACTGCATTCCAATAATCTTCTGGTTTTTGTTCTGCCCAACCTGTTTTTGGGTAAAGTAACGGGTAATCTTTCTTTGTTTGAGCAACTAAATTTAGATTTACATCGAATAGAGCCGCCTTATTACCAGATGTTCCTAAATCATGAGTTAATATATATTTTCTTTCCAAATTTATCACAATTATTTTTTGTTATTTATGTGTATTGTATTTGGATTATTAATAAATTATAGAAAAATCACTTGGATTTTAATGCGATTAATTCATTCTTCATGATATGGTTTATAATAACAAACTTGAAAACTATATTAGGGATAATATCATAATAAAAACTTATAAAAAGATTATTCTTTATTATAACAAATAAAATAACATACCATTAAGAAAAAGAGGTTAGTTAGAAATTGGAATCATTGAAAAGTGTTTCTAGTCTTGAAATTCCGACCAATAGAATATTCTATGATTATAAAACTAATATTCTATCTATAGAGATACTAGATTTCATGTTTGTTGGTACATATAAAAAATCAACAAGGATAGCTAAAGTGCTAGATGATATTTATTCATCTTTCAAAGAAACTCAACTGAATCGCAGTGATATATATTTTATAGATTTTGTTACCAATACGAGAATTCCTGAAATAAAAAAATTGAAAAATTTAAAAGTATCAAAGAAAAAGAAGTCAGTAAAAAAAGAGGAAAAATCTGAAGAAAAGAAGGGAAAGTCTAAAAAAAAATTAAAAGCTACTGAAAAACTGATAGATGGAGTTTTTGAGATGGAAGATGAAGAAACATATGATGAAGAATACGAAATCCTTTCCTCAGAAGTAGATGATGCAAAATACTTAGAGGAAGTAGATGAAGCAGAAGAATTATTTAAAAGAGATGTTAAAGAAAGAGAAGAATCAAGAAGGTCAAAAGGAGTCCCAAAAGCTATTAAAAAGGAGGGCGCTCCCCCATCACCTGCACTTTTTACTAGTAAGCCTCCACCTTCGGGAGGTGCTGCTCCCCCTGAAACCCCCCCAGCTGCTCCAGCCCCACCCCTTCCTTCGGAGACTCTTGCAGGACCACCACCTCCACCAAAACCAATGCCTGAACCTACTACAGTTGTTTCCGAAGAACCTCAACCAACTATATATGAAATTAATATGGGACTTCAATATTATTCTGTTATGATGGAACAAAGGAGCTATTTGTTTTATGTATATTTTTCCCATAAAGAGCTAAAAATTGTAGATGAAGAAGGAAAAACAATATATGAAACAACTTTTACAATAGTAACAACTAAGAAAGAACCTCCTGTTCTGGATCTTAAAATTCAAGGTGAAGGATTTGAAGTACATCCGATATTTGGAAAGGTCGAAGTTAAAAAGGATGCAGTTAATCCCCCAGTAATGATTTTCTCCATTATGCCCTTGAAATCTAAGAAAGAAAAAAAGAAGAAAAAAGAAACTGAGAGAAGATTTTTAAATGTCTATATTGAATTTGAAGAAAAAGTAATTAGCCATACAGTCTTATCTATTATGGTACAACCAAAATATTTTAAACTTGATCTTGGACCAATCCATTTAAATCTTAGTAAAAGAACCGCTGCAATAATATCATTTATCCCAATTTTGATAGCGGGGATTTCGTTATTTTACACATTGTTCTCTTGGGATCCTTCCTCTACATTTCTTGACATTTTAAGTGGTTTTGCTCCAGGATTAGGATCGATTGTGTTCATAGCTATTTTCTTAATTACTCTGCTCAAAGAGGGGATTTATCCACTTAAAGAGAAAATTAGTGCTTTTTTAAACTTTGATCAAGCAGGAGTTCTAATAAAATAATTTTCTTTTCTATCAATTTGTAAAAAGAAATTAAAAATAACCTTAATCATATATCAATTTAAATTCAAAAACCAACTTAATTAGTTGGAGATTTGTAATTCCATTGTTTTATCGTGAAATTCCAGTATTCTTTTACAATGTTTATCTTATCTGTTGTGAATCGATATATATTTTTTTTATAATTCTTCAATAACAAGAGATATTTTTCAAAGCGATTTCTCACTTTATTAAAACCTTTTAATTTTAAATGCGTATATATCCGTTCCAATATATTTAGTGGATCTTTTTCTAGATCTTCAAACTTTACTTCAACAAGGTTTTCGTTTGGTATTAATTGCTTTTCTTGGAAGAATTTTTCCATCATTTCTTTATAAATCACTAGTATAAATCTTTCAATTTCACTCATTGGAATATCCTGTAGCATAAATTGTCTGAGTGTTGTTTCATAGAAATTCTTCATTGAAACGAAAACTACATATGGATTCCTATAAATATGAATGAATTTTGCATTTGGAAACAATTTTAATAATAAGCCTATACGAGCAGTATTTGCGGGATTTTTAAGAATTAGCTGTTTACCATGAACGTTTAACGTTGTCTTTTTTAATAAGTAGATATATGCATTTTTCCATTTTTCTAAAACTTTCTTAGATAATTGGTCAAGACAGATGTATTTATAGTAATTTTCCATCAATTTTTCAGGAAAATAAAGAGCATTATAGAATGAAAATGGTATGAGATTACTAATTGCCATTTCTTCTTCTTGGGGAAAATCAAGTCCCATTTCCATATTATCCATTGGTCTTTTCTTAGGTAAGAAGTGATTCATGAAGAATTTAAAGAAATTTGTAATTAAAAATGATTTTGGAAAGCTGGCTTCTAGCATTGAAATATAGCCAAACTGAGGATCTTGAGTTAAAAGGTTATGTAAGTGAGTAGTTCCACTCCTCCAGTGTCCAAGAATGAAGATTGGAGGATCTTTTATGTCTGTCAATTCAATTTTCTTTCTAAATTTCCAATGTTCAAAAATTCTAAAAGGAATACCTAAAATACTCACTATTAAGATAAGATAAAGCCGTGGATAATATTTCAACTTGACAAAAAATCCATTGGAAGAAATCAGTTTGAGCCAATTTTTCAAGGGACTACCTAAGGAAGGTCCCATTTTCACTGTTAAGCCAGTATTTTTCTTTTTTCGAGGCATTATTCCTTATGTTTAAAAAAAATATCAAAACTAATAACCTCTTTGTTAAATAACCTATTAAGATTTGGACATTTAAGTTAAATATTTAATCAATTTATGTATAAATTTGCAAAAGATAAAGAAAGAGGAAAATGAATATGGAGAATTTATCATTTACCTAAACTTTTAACTTTATATCATCCCAAAATTTCAATTTTAACTTGCTCATTTGTATCCCTTTTAATTTAATTAAAAACAAATCTCTTTTAGCTATAATGGGAAAGCTTTTAATTTTCAAGAATTTAACTAAACCCGCAGATTCTGCTTTATCAGCCATAATTTCACTCATTATACTAATATAATTAGATTCACTGACCGTAGAAATTATCGAATCATTGTCATTAATTTCTAATTCAATTTTTAATTTTTTATAATCTGGAAATTGTTGTCTAAAAGTATTTCTCATTCCAGAACCTTTTTCTCTCCATACGAATGGATATTTGATAACTTCATTAAAATTCACATTATTGCCATCTTTTAATAGTTTGTGATTAGGTGAACAAATAAACTTTAGCTCGTCTTCCCCAATTTTAATATAATCGAAATTTTTGTCATTAGCACCCATAAAACTCCCAATTCCAGCAAAATCTGCCATACCATTCTTTAAATTTTCAATAGAGTTTTTCGAGTTATTAATTAGAATCTTAAAATTAATATTTGGATTCTTATTTCTAAAGTCTGCTACATATCGAGGTAAGATATGAGATCCTGGAATCGTCGAAGCAGATATTATAATATTTTCGGTAATATGATCTTTAAATTTATAGATTTCTAGTTTACATTCATTATAGATATCTATTATTTTTTTCCCATATTTGAGTAGTAAATTACCTGCGTTAGTTAATTCGAATTTCTTCGTGGTTCTATCAATTAATACAATTCCACCAAAACTTTTTTCTAATTGTGAAATTTGGTGCGATATTGTGCTCTGAGAAATAGATAATTCCTTTGCTAATTTAGAAAAGCTCTTAAATTGAGTTAATTTTATAAAATTTCTTATATATTCAATGTTCATAAAATAATACTCATTAAAATACTGATATTCTCTTTGTAATTTATAGAATTTTTTATATTTTTATTTATCGAATTTTTTGATAAATTACTATAAAAAAATTAATAAATATTCGACTTTTAAGGTAATTGTCCAAATAATTAACTTTAAATTATAAAGAATGAGAGAATGATTTAACTTGACGGAAAAGAACAAGACTTTTACTATTGTGATAGGTAATGGGGGTTATACTGTTGAACGCCCATACACTATGTTAAGATTTGCTTATACGGCATTATTAGAAGGACATAAGATTAACATATTCCTTGTTGAAGATGGTATTTTTGTAGGTAAAAAAAATCAAGATCCTAGTACTTATGATAATATAGGAAAATGGATGATGGATGTAATTTCTGAAGGAGCAAATGTGAAAGCCTGTGGAGTATGCATGAAAGCACGTGGATTAGTCGAAGATGAATTAATGGAAGGAATTGTAAAAACCACCATGAATGGATTTGTTGAAATGTGTGTAGAAGCAGATAATGTTTTATTTAGTTAATTTAGGAGGTTTGACTGTAAAATGACTGAATCATATAAATTAGATTGTTCTAATCTTGTTTGCCCAATGCCTGTAGCAAAGACAAAAAGACAACTCCTTGAGATGAGTAGTGGCGATATATTAGAAGTGACCGGTGATTATGCTGAAGCTGGAGAAAATATCAAAAGATATATAGAAAAACATGATGATAACCTTTTAGAATTTAAACTTAACGGTGAAAACTACTATATAAAAATCGAAAAAGCATAATATAGTTTTATTTGGTTAATAACTCATTTTTTTTATTTATTCGATTCAAATAACCATGTTTGAATAAATTTATCTCTAAGTTTTTCAGCCAAATTTGGATCGAATACATTCATACAAGCAAAAATCTGAGATGGATTTAACGGGTTCTGTAGTTTAATAAATATTCTTTTCTTATCAAAAATATCGTAATTGGTAGGAATTCGTTTATTTATAAATTTCATCTCTAATCCTTCAATATTATTTGATAAACTATAGAGTTCATCAAGTTTATTACATAAATTGTCATAAAGATCTAAATTACTCTTTTTTTGTTCTTCTAATAGTGGTCTTTTATCATATTCAAAACTCCATAAAATTTTAACATTAACACCACGATTTAAAGCATTATATAGTCCTTCAAACAAATCTTTAGCGAATGGAAGGACTTTTATTGTATTTTCATTTATAAAGTTATTAACTAATAACTCCTCTTGTATTTCATCTTGATGTTTAACATACATTGATATGATAGAAGTCACACCATACGCCGTTTGCCAAAAAGTTCTTGAGGAATCTTTTTTGATAAAAAAAGATGAATCGTATAAATCTTTCTCTAAAACTTTAGCTTGATCAATTAGATAATTAACTTTTCTTTTAGTTAAATTGTCTATATATGAAATTAGATTTTTAATTGCTATATTAAAGGGTTTTGCTCGATAAAGTTTTGGTCGAGAATCTTGGATTTCAATCATTCCTTTTTCATTTAAATCTTCTAGTATTTCATAGATCCTTCCTATAGGTACATATGATTTCTCACTAATCTCTCGAGCAGTTAAATTATTAGAAAATAATAGCGTTATATATGAATTAATCTCGTAATTGGAAAGTTCTGAATTTTTCAAGAATTTTTTTAATTCTTGGATTAATTCATCAGACATTTTATTTCATCTATAGTATCAACTTAATTTAAGTTGTTGTGATTTTGGAATTTTCAAAATGAAATATAATTGACAAGCATTATAATTTGTTTAACCTAAAAAAAGTTTTTTTTGATCGAAAAACAATAAAAATCATAGTAAAAGATATGAATGTATGAATCAAAATACTGATCTAATAAAGCTAATAAGTAATGAAAAAAAAATTGAAATCCTAAGAAAAAATTGGATTTCACATGACGCTAAAGCCCAGATGGCGGTAGTACAAGAATTTGGCTGGGAAAAGGGTAATAAACTCAACAAGGCTGTGATTCATGAAATCGGAAAGGTGATGATGTATCGCTTTAAGAACGCTCTAAATATTACACAAGTTACAAATATGGAAGAATTTTTTAATATTGCTTCAGCTGCTATGAATTTTTACTATCCCCCACCTTATTCCTATTACAGATTTGAAAAAGTCTCTGAGAATGAAATTATGGGAATGGTTGATAAATGTCCAATAATTGAAAATGTACAAAAATTAGGGGTTGCTGAGTTCTATGAATGTGGATGCTTTGCTATGCGTTCAGGTTGGTATAAAGCTTTAGGAGTAGACATTCAGGAAGAATGCTTATCGTGTATTAAGGACGGTGATAATGAATGTAAAATCGTTCTTAAAGTAAAAAATTGGAATAATAAACAATGATTTTAGATTGTTTGGTTTAAACGTTTTAATGAATTCTTTTTAAGTCAAAATATTAACAAAAAAGAAATACCAAAAATTAAAAGTAAAGTATGAAGTTGAGATGATAAATTTATGGAATTAGTTCAAAAAGAAAAATATGACATACCTTTAGAAACACAAAAATTTATTTTACAAATGTGTTGGACCCAACATGATGGGCAATGGTTTTTAAAGTCAAAAAAAAAGCATGGGATAAAAGAAGCTAATTATTTAAATCAACAGGCGCTTTACTCAATGGGGAAGATTGAAGCACGCTATATTTTAAGTGCTTTAGGAATCAAAAAAGGAACGGTGAAGACAGTACCAGAACTTATAAAAGTTATGAATACTTTTATGGATGTTATCGTACCTAAAGTAATGAAATTTAAATTTATTATTAATTCTGAAAATGAAGGTTCAGGAATAGTTGAAAAATGCTACATTTGGAAAGAAGTAGAAAAATCAAAAGAAGCACATGAATATGAATGTGCCTGTAATTTTAGACATAGAGGTTGGATAAATGCTTTAGGGATTAATGCAAAAATAGTTCCTGTAAAGCGAATACCTGATGGTGATAATTTGTGTGAATTCCAAGTTATCTTGGAATAAACTAATCGATAAAAAGTAAGATCTACTAACAGATATTTTATATTTTATACTTCTTAGATTTTTAATTAATTGCTAAATAATTCATAATCTTATTTTATACTTGAAGGTAAGAAGAATTAGTTATAATTCGCTTTAATTCTAAAACCTATTACAATAATTAATGATGGTATTAAAGGACTTATTTCATAGTATATTCCTGCTAAAATGTCGCCTTCAAATGAAGAACCCATTACTAAATTGACTATTAAAGGATTTACAAGCTGAACGATTAAATAACAGATGAGACCTACACTGATAATCAAACTATTTATTTCAGGTAAACGTTTAGCTCTATGAATTACTATGAAAAACCAAATAGAGAACGAAAATGAACAGCATACACAAATAAGTATCAAAAATGAAATATGTTGAATATTGTTAATAAGACTTAGCATTATTACTAATAAAGAGGAATATAAAATTGTACATAAAGTAGCATTCCTTTTAATTCTGGTGTTAATATCAAATTCTTCTTTAAAGAGGTTTTTCTTGTATAAATATAAATATAATCCTATTAGAAAAATTGGAATAGTAGAAAATAAACCCAAAAAATATCGTATTTTTGAAATAAATAATGCTGTATCATAGGGATAAGAATAAGAAAGGTACATTCTGTAAAGGATATATATCATTAAATCTAATGTTTTTGTTACAAGAAAGATAGCGAAAAAAAGTCCAAAAAGGAAAGGTATATTAAAGAGAGAAAAACTTCTCTGTTTTAACCATTGTTGCCACAATATTTTAGTTCCATATAGTGAAATAAAAATCCTTAAAATAATAAATATTGTAAGTACTTGAATAAAATTATAAACTATAAATAAATCAGTAATTATATGCCAATTTGGGATGAAAATTAAAAGACTAACTATAATATCAAAAATTACTGCTGCAATTAGGATGAAACAAATAATTAACTTTTTATAAAATATCGTAGAATAGGTTCTACTCATAAGTTATTTAGATTCGTAAAAAATTTTATATAAACTTAAATTAATGCAATTTAAATATTTTTACAAAAAGTTTCATTTTTTCTATTTTATTTTTTATCATCATACCATAATTCATCAATTTTATCTAATAATTTCTCCTTATCAGCTACTTTCTCGTAAGTCCCATTTTCTTGGAGCTTATAAATGACATTACTAATCTGAATATTATCTATTTTTTTCAATTCTGGATTTTCTTTTATTAAATCCTCTGCTTTATTCTGTAATACATGTAATAAATACTGAGATACACTCTTAAATCCTAAATTAGGATGGTGGAGTAAATATGCTTCAAAAAGTATCCGAAGTTCATTTGGAATGTTTAGATTGTAATAATCGTAGTCTCTACGTGTTTTTTTTGGCATATGAATAATTAGGTATTTGATTGCTGTTTTTGGTCTCTATTATCAAATAATAAGACTAGATAAAAAATTTTTTCTATAGATATATTTATATATTAAACAATAATAAAATTACCTTAAGAATTAACTTAAATTTGCCTTATATTTAGAGCAAATGAGATCGAAATTCAATTTTAATACAAAAAAAATAGTAGAAGAATATGAAAAAATATTCTTAATACTTTTAATAGGAATATTAATCAAATTGTTTCTTAAAAAATAGACAAAAATGTTAAATATATAATTATTATATTTTAGGGTAATCCAAAATTTTAGGGTGAAATTGAATGAAAAACAAGATTTTTTCTAAAATAGTGTTATTATTAATAGTCTGCTTAGGATTTAATTTATCCATAAATAAATATACATTAATAAATTCAAACTTAATGATAAATGAAAATAAGCGAAAAGATAATAAAGGGTTCAATATCAATGATGAATCAGATTTTTTTAGCAATTTGACTAATGTACCAGATAATCCAAATGATCAATATAACTATTACAGGAATAGACTTTTAGAACAATTTAATTTAACACTATCAGATTATTATTATTTGTCTGAAAATGATACCTTATTATTCAATAATTATCTCTTCGCATTATGGGGTTATGAAAACGGTACTTTGACTAAAGAAGAAACTCAAGAATTAGTCAAGCATAATAGTCCAAGCTTAACATTTCCAGCTAATGATTTGGGGATGAGTAGTTATTATGGTTTGCCTACATTAGAGAGTTTGATAAGACATGATGATGAAGAGTTTCGAATGAGATTTAAAGTGAAAGCTGGGAGTACACTTGGAGAAAGGATAACAAGAGTCGATGCATGGTTAGATGAATGGCACGTCCCTTTACCAAATTTGCTAAACCCTGATGAAGTCCATCAATTAGATATTCAGGAACATCAAGACGATTTTCATTTTGGACATCCATCAGGAAAATCTTGGGTAGGTAGTATATGGGGAGTTTATGGAGTTCGATTGGATGCCGTTATGAATCCTCATTTCTTAGATTCTCGTGTAAAAATATTTTTCAAAATAGAATGGGATTGGTGGGATTTTTGGGGTTGGCATAAAGCTGAAGCTAAAGTAAGTTTATTTAATGAAGTTGTCAGTTCGGTGCAATATCCTGATAATTGGCCAGTTCTGCCCATACAAATTGAATGGGTCCCAATAAATATCATAGACGATGACACTACACCACCTCGAATATCCAATGTAGTTACAGTAGTAA
This sequence comes from Promethearchaeota archaeon, assembly GCA_048937405.1. Classification (GTDB taxonomy): domain Archaea; phylum Asgardarchaeota; class Lokiarchaeia; order Sigyniarchaeales; family SOKP01; genus Loki-b32. The sequence goes on along the minus strand of JBHLNF010000002.1, from coordinate 154,698 downwards.
ATAATTCTGAGAATCCTACCATTACTTGGAATTCAGCCTTTGGCTATTTGGAACTTGAAACTAAAATGTGGAATCTTCCCGGAAAAATAAAAGAGAATCAGGTAAACGGTTTCCATGATGATCATGCTTTAATTATATATGTAGAGGATGATTCTTTTGATGATGAGATAATGTACCAAGGGAATCTACATATAGAAATATGGTTAGATGATTATGCGAACAAATTCTCTATAACATGGCCTATAGCAAGGATAAGGGAAACTTCTTGGTGGTTTGGTTTTATTCCAATACCAATCTATAGATTTGGAGTAGCTTTTTCACTTAAAGATTTACCGAAGGGATTAGATATACACTTTTCTGTTCAAGCTGACGACAACGATACTGATAGAGTGGATGATACTTTATATTCTGAGAAGTTTAACTTTACATTATCTTCCGCTGCTCCTTTACCTACTCCAGAGACGATAAACATTGGACAACTTATTACAAATTTTGATGATATATATACAGATTTTGATGTTAGATATTATGATCCTTATACAAAAGAAGAATATGGTATTGTACCTTTTAAGCAGGTTACAGAACCAACTGAGCTATATTTCAACTTAACTTTAATAAACACCAATAATTATCCGATAAGATTCCAACTTAATTATACACAATTCGAAAATAGTCCTAGATTAACAACGCAGATTAATTCCACTGCATTTAATATAATAAAACACACTGAGGGAGGAAGAATAAATTTATATGAGGGATTCGGGGATCAAACACCAGAAACTATTGAGGATACTTTTTTTCATAACGATTTTGCCTCTTCAATTCAAACAGGTGGTATCGGTAGCTGTAATTTGTGGATAGAGATTGATGCTGGGGAAATAATAACAATTGAAAATTTTCTTACGCTAAAAGTAAACAATCTTTCAATATTTTCAGATTTGATTAAAGGTATGTTGGTTGATTATAAAAAAGGAGAAACAAATGCAGGAGAGGTTCTTGAATCAGGAGTAAGTACATTTTTAGATTTTTTTTTACCAAGGGTTGCAAAGGGGAAGTACAAGGCAGTCGCAGAAGTTGCAGATAAATTTATGGATCAATATAAAGAAGCAAAGATAAACACAGATAAAAAAATTAATGATTATTTCCAATTTAAGAACATCCCACTTCTTTCGGAAATTACCTCACTTATTCATTTTGGTATTAGAATCGAGAAATTATATTATCCTAGAGATTATAATTCTACAATAAACAAAGTTTTCTGGAATGTTCAATATGAAGAAAACAATCCCGATAAATTAAAGGATGTTCTATATATTCCAACTAAAGATAATGCAACATTAGGGTTTGACTATAATGAAAATAATAGATTTTATTCTATGAAAATGCTACTCATTCCAACTGATGATCAAGTTTGGGCTTTAAAACAAATTGGTTCAATAGTCCTAAGTATGAGTATGGCTCAATATGTTAGTCAAATAATGGATGGTGTTGGACTTATGTCTTATATTTATGGACCCCTACTTGCGTCGGGAATGAATTCTATGTTATATGATTATATAGATATTGCAAATGGAAAGGATCCAATAGATCAAAATTATGACCAAAAACCAAATCCTGAAATAATGGATTTACCCACTGATCTTTTTCCTGAACTCTTAGAAGAAGATCCATTAGCAAGAAGAACCCTCGCCTTTATAAAAAAGACATATGAGTGTGAGAAGAACTTATTTGGAATGTATATTAGTATGAATCGTTACCATACAGCTGTAAATGAAAATCAGTGGTCCCATGCATTAAACCAAATCAATTATGCTTTGAATTTTTCAAAAAACATTAAAACATTGACTTTAGAATATAGTAAGGACTTGGCTTTCATAATAACAACTCTTCTTAGCCAAGTTAATGAACTATCGATTGATATCTTTTCAGATGAAATGATTGATCAAGTACGTGATAATTTTGCATATGATTCAAGATATCTGACATGTCTAGAGAGGCAGGCTAATTTTAGAGAAGATGATTCCAATGATAATTCCTTGGAATTAACGGAAGTAATCATTCAAAGTAATACAGATTCAGATATTCGTAGAGTCTTTTCTAAAGCAACTGAAAGTGTTCCCTTTTCTTATAACATGAATCAAATATATAATAATATTGAAAACTCGTTTATTGTGGAGCATTATTGGATACAAATAAATAGATTAAATTTGCCTATCATTGATAATGATGAGGTTATTGACAATCTTCATAAATTAGAGAATAAAATGAATCAAGCCAAGCAACTGTTTAATGATAGTAAATTCCAGATTTGTCTTACATTATTGGACAGAATCATACCATATTGTTTAAATAATTTTACCAACACTCGATATTTTGATTTTTATACTTTATATGCCATTGGAATGAGATTACAATCAAAAACAGAGAAATATAATCAAATAAACTTGGAATTACTTGATGAATCGGAGAAAGAAGTGAAAAATGGAGATACAGTAGAATTTCTTTTTAAAGCGTATAATGATGTTAATATTAAAATGAAGGATGTATATGATATAATTACCCCTCAAATTGAAATATTAGGACTACCAAGTGATTTCGTAACCAACATTACTTTCGTAAATTCCACTAAACTCACTCAAAATATGGATAATAAACATATTATAGGATTAAAAGGTGAAGAAGAAAAACTACTTAAACTAATTATTAAGATTCCGGAAAATAGTCCTTATGAGAATTCTACTTTTAATTTTAAGATAAACATAACACAAAATTTAGAAACAAAGACTATTACAGCTATTCAAGATTTAGTAGTTAAAGTGTTAGATGATGATACAATTCCGCCAGAATTATCTGATTTAATAATTTCAGTTGATATACATTATGTGAATGTTTCTCTAAAAATACTCGATGAGAGTGGAATAGCGTCATTTGAAATATTTATCAATAAAACTTTAATAGAATCAATAGACCAAATACAAACCGTAGACATTTATACATTTATTCTAAAAAATCAATGGATAATGAATCCCAATACTTATGAAATTGAATTAAAGGTAACTGATGCTGACAACGACTTACCAGGTGACTCATTATCATCTTTTATTTCTGTTTCTTTTGAAATATCATTAGAAAAGACCTATGAATATGTAGAATGGCAAATAGAGGAAATAAAGAGATACATAGGGGAGAATATATGCTATGGAATAGAGAAATCTCTAAATTGGAAATTGTCTCAAGCTCAAGAATGTTTGAACGAAGCACTTGATTTTTTTGAGAGTGGAGAGATTATATGTGGTCTCTATAATTGCTATATGGCAAATAATTATATACAAATTTTTGAGTATAAGATCAAGATTTTTAATAGGATCAATTGCATTAATGACTATCACACTGAATATATAATTGATACCTGCCATGAAATAAGGAATAACATCGTAATTTTAAAGGGCGTCTCTACCAGTATAGAACAGGCTTATGATATTGCATATATAGAAATTCAATTACTTGATTTGCAGGATTTTATTGAAGAGGAAATTCAATCTTGTGCTGGGATTTGTGTTAGATGTATGAATTCTCATTCTATAGGGTTTCTAGAGTTAGCATTATTCAAGATTTCAATGGATTATAATATTGAATGGATTTTAGAATATACACTATATAACTTAGAACTAACTATTTCGATGATAAATTATTTCTCAGAAAAAGGCAGTATCTCTGAAGATGAAGCTAATTATTTAATTGGGAGATTATCAATAATTAATTTTAACTTACAAAATTTGTTAAAAAAAATCTGACTCAAGAACATACTCCATCTAATCCTCTTCATCTCAAATCATCCAATTTTTCTATTTCCAAAAACGCTTCTTTTACCCACATACTCTAAGCCTGATCTTTGTGATTCCTATTTCAACACCATACACTCGTGCTATTGATAGTGATGAGTTAAATGATTCGCCCAAAAGCTCCCTACGTACACCACCTCACTAAATCCATTTTATACAGGCGCAATCTTTTCTTATACTCAGTTCACGTCAGCGTGCTCTGATCTCGTTCAGTATGTTGAAATTGAAACCATTGTTTTTAGACAATATTCATTGACCTATATTAATTCTAATCCTCTCGAACATGATACATTTGATTATATTCCTCCTGTAATTAAAGTTCCCGTTGTTGATTTAGACTCAAATGATGATAATCATTATCCATGTCCAGATGATTCCCCAATAGTGACTGTTGATATTTTTGTTGAGGTTGGAATACAAGAAGCGTTAATCTTGTATTCTATAGATGATGGAGCTATTTGAAATTATAGCTTTCTCTCTGATGAATCCCCAATGTCTGGAGTTTGGGAAGGAAAAATTCCCGCTCAAAAATATAATACAAGATCTTTATGGTATGTTGTAGCATGGGATAATGATGGGGGCAAATCAATTCGAAAAAGTGACTCAGGAGATCCATTTGAATATACAGTAATCAAAAAACCATCATCACCTGGTGCTGTTTCTGGTTATACCACTATTCTGATGATACCAATAACGATTATTGCAATTGCATCACTAATATCAATTTTCCGCAGAAAACAGATTTTAGAATAACAAATATGTAATATTTTTGAAAAATTTTCTTATTTCTTCTAAAAAAACCTAATAAAATCTTATTTTTCGCTTTGAAATTCTTTATTCTTAATATATTTCAGTAAAAAACCTGAGATATATATTAACCATATCAAATCCGTAAGGAACATCATCCATTCAAGAAACTGTTCTGTATATGGATAGGGTGGAAATAAAAACAGAAATCCAATAGGGATAGGGACTAAAATCATGTAAATACCTAAAATTATTGGAAAAGTGGTTTTTTTTAATAAAAGAACTATACCATTAAAAAAAGCTCCTAGAGCTAATCCCAAAAAGACAACAATAGAAAAAAAAAAATGAAGCCCTAATTCTGTTGTTCTGTCTTCACTAAATAAACCAATTCCAAATAAACCCACAGCTCCGACTATAAGCCAAAATAAACCTATTAATGCGATTATTATCAAAATACCATGATAAATTCTCTTAAGAATCTTATTTTTAGAATTTAAAATTATATCTACTGAACCTCGTATTAATATATCTGCAAAATAAATAAACATCGGTATAAGTAAAACTGATGTAATCATTGCTATTAAATCAAGAATGAATGGTGCTGGTGTATATCTGATTGAACCTAGGTCACTTATATAATTATACCATATTTGATACCCTTGTGAACCAAAAATTGAAGCAATCAAAACACCAATTAATAATCCTAAAATAAAAATAGATAGGCTACAATATATACATATTTTAGTTAATTTTGGATTACTCACTCGATAATAAATTCGAGTTAATTTCTCTAGAAATTGATTTGCTCTTTTCATTCTTTTACTAAATTCAATATGGGCTAAAAAGTTTATTAAAAGTAAAGAGAGACAAAAAATAAAAAAAATGATAAAGATTTTATATAAAAAATCTACCGTACACAGCATAAAGTTTATAAATAAAATCTTCCTTCTGTAACCTATGATAGAATTAAAAAATTTAAATTTAACTGAAGTATTTGGACAGAAGAAAATTGAGAAATGGGAGAAAAAATATCCAATCTTTAGGAATAATGATGTAAAACTCTGGATAGTCCATAAAGTAGAGAAATATGCACGAAGTGGAAAAATACCTTCAAGATTTAACACCACAGGTTATTTAAAACCTCTGAATGATTACTGTAGATTTTACGAGTGTGAAAATCCTACTGAATTCTTAGAGGAAGAAATTGACGAAAGAAATAAAAGGTTACTCACATATTTAAGCAGTTTATTACGAGATGGAGTTAATGAAGGTTCTGTGAAGAATATGATTCAATCAAGAATTAAATCTTTTTACTCTGATAGAGGATCTCCTTTAAGTGATGGATTACAAACTGTTTCTGCAGGTTCAAATGTTAATGAAATTATCTTGGATAGAAATACTATTCAAAAGATTCTTGTCAATTTACACAGACCAGAATATAGATTAATCTTAAAATTCCAAGCATTAACTGGATTTAGAATTAGTGATATTCTTGAATGTACTCCTAAATATAAGATTGAAAAGTATAAAAATCATTCATTTATTAGAAACTTTAAAACAATGAAAGAAGGAGTTAAAATTAATTATGTGTTTTTTCCTACTGAACTATCAAATTTAATAGAATCTGTAGGAGGATTTATCTTTGAAACTAAAATGGGAAATAAGATTAATAAGAATAATTATCTTAGAAGATTAAAAGCAATTTGTAAAGAAATGGGTATAGAAGGAAATATTAAAACTCACACGTTTAGGAAATATTTCTCAAGTCAGGTAAGAAGATCAAGGGAAATTGATGCAGAATTTAGAGAGCATTTACTAGGTCATAAAGCTACAAATTTAAGCAGAAGTTATAATCAAAACCTGCTCGATATTGAGTGGTTTTATAAGCAGTGGTTAAAAATAGAACCAAATATTTGCATTGACTGTGAAGTGTACGATAGAACTTCAGAAGAAGTCAAGAAATTAAAACAAGAAAACTTCGAATTAAGAGGAGATATAAGTAACATGAAGAAAGAGTTTAGTTTAATGAAAGAGATGGTTAATACTTTTTTTCCTATGATCGATAAAGATAAGTTTGAAAAATATATTGAAAAACAAAAGAAAGAAGGTAAAGTTATAAAACCTTCTGACTAAATTCTTCTTTTTTATTCTTCGTTTATAAATTTAGTAGGTTTATTCATAGAATCCGCAAACATGATTAATTTTTGTAGATTTTTTGAATGTATTTTCACATAGTTTTGAATTGCTTCTCGTATAAATCTGGAGATATTAAAACCCATATTTTTCAATTTTCTTACATAAACAGCGTAATCTCCCTTGAGTTCAATGCTAGTACAAAATCTCTCCTTATTAACCATTTTTATTCACGTTTTCTTCTAAAATTGGTAGGATTATATCTAAAACTTGCGAAATAAGCACGTATTGTTTAATTTTATGTCTGATGCAGAATTTTTTGAGTTTTTCGTGAACTTCTACGTATAAATTAACGGTTTTAAATCCTTGATAATAATCCTTGTGATACTCCTCAAAGTAGACTTTTTTTCGAAGCTTCTTATGAATAGCTCGATCGTTTAAACTTTCACGCATGAACTTAGAAAAATCTGCTTCAGATTGGAAGGATAAATCACCAGGTCGTTCAGTTCCTCCATTTAAGATTTTGTCGTGAACTAAACCACAGTTAGGACAAACCCATTCACGATCTTTTTTAAGAAGACAACCACATAACTCACACTTGGGAATATCTGGATGCTGTTTTCCTAATTTTCGATATTTGTAAAGAGTTTTTTCAATTGCTTCGTTTTTCGGCAATAGTTTCACGCAGGATTTTTAACTGTAATTGCAAATCTGAGCATACTTCTTTAAGATAATTATAAGATGATTCAGTCTCCTGAAGAGATTCAGTAAATTCTTCAGGAGTCATAAATTCTACAAGTTTTCTCATAGCTTCTTCTTTTGTACACATTTTAAAAATCACCTTCTAATTTATTTACTTCTTCTTGTTGGAATTTATACCAAATGTTTATTAAAGTCTGATCAGGTAAAGCTATTAGACCTCTCAGAGTATATCTACTATTAAATTCTTCGATTTCTGGTATAATTTCTTTATCAAATTCATACCCCCAGGGATCGAGAAAAGGATTCTTTCTAACTAATTCTCTAATAAGATCTTCTCTCTTTTCTTGTAATTTAACGATTTTATTCTGATGATAAAGTTTTTCTGCTTCTTCATATTGTATACGTCTTTGTTTTTGTTTATATTTCTTTTTTTCCTTCTTTGATTCTTTTTTCTTTTTATATTGTTTTAAAGCTAATTCCCATTTTTCTTTACGTTCTTTTTCAGTAATAGCTTTTGTAAGATCTTCTGTATTTAGATCAGAGTCATTTTCCTTAAGGAGAATCTCGATATATTTGTTTAATTCCTTTTTCATGGTTGTTCCTTTATTAATGCAGAAGGTCTTAAATTTTCTATGAATTACATCGTTGAGTTCAAATAATAGTTTAGTCATTTTAATTTTCACTTTTTTATATTATTTTTTAAAATAGTTTTTTCTCATCCTACTATAATTCCACTTACTTATAAATATTTGAAAATTGTATTGGTTTAAAGATTAGATAACTATTAAAATTAGATTTTGGCTAAGGATGTGGACGAGTAAGTATTATATTAGATGGTTTTCTAATTTTCAAAATAATACATTTTTGTTAAAATTATAAAAGTTGTGCGTGATAGAAGAACGAATAAATTCTCATAGCAGAAAAAACATGGAAATTTTTCCAACCTTTTTTATATGGAGAAAAATGTATATATATTTATATATTTATTTCTATTTTTATATATATATTTTTTCTTACGATCTAGGTATATAAAATATATAAAATATACTATTATATTATAAAATATAAATAAAAACTTATAAAATATAATATATATATATATACTTATTTTTTTTCTACTAAAAAAAGGTAACTGAAAATCGCTGTTTTTTCTGCTATGACTACAAAATTGTCTAATTTTTGAAATTTAAATGTATTAGTTTGATAATTATCAAAATAATAAATCGTATTACAAATGTTAAAACTCCTATAGGATATAGAAAGGAAGTAACAATCAGATCAAACCTCAAAGGTCAGGATAACTGCTCTGTTGCTTCCGCATATATTCTTCACTTCCTTCATGCATAAAGGGTAGGGATAGCTTATCCCTCCCTTAATTATAATATGAGAATAAAGGAAGTGAACTCTGTATAAAAAACGAAGAGACACCCCTACCCATTGAACGAAGAAGAATTTAACTATAAGAAAATTTTAGAAAAAATGATTTCAGAAGCGAGTAAAGATCCTGCAAAGGCAAGAAGCTATATTAATATTTTTCCTTTGTATGCGAGACTATATGTAGAACCCTACCTCACTACTGAAGATAAGAAATTTGCAGTTAATTATAAAAAGATAACTAAAAAGTTAGTTCCAAAACAGAAGGAAATTTTACAAAGTTTTCTACAACCAGGAATGACAATGGTTTTTGGATGTAGAAAAACAGGTAAAACCTACCTTGACGCTTTAGGAATTATTTTATTAGGAACAAGAAGGAAACTCAGAGTCCACATTTTATCTTCTAAGAAAGAAACTGCTTCTTATGTAATTAGTTCAATACGAGAAATTGATTTAGAGTATAAACTTGATTTGTTGGGTAAACAAGATGCTAAAACACATACTACATTGAAAAATGGCACTACTGTGATGGCTCATAGTAATACAATAGCAGATACAGGAACGTACGAAGCGGATATAGTTATTATAGACGAAGCACAGGAAGTAGAGCCAGAAGTATGGAGTAAAATCTTTCCTATGTTGGCAACAGGAAGAGAAATGCATATATGGATTACAGGAACTGCAAAAGCAGGTAGTAGATTCCATACATTTTGGTTTGATAAAGATTTACAATGCAGTAAATTTACTCTAAGAAAAGAGGATGCTATATGGGTTTCAGAAGATACATGGAAGCAGATAAAAGCAGGAATGACAGAGAGGATGTGGAGACAGGAAGTGCTGATGGAATGGGTAGAAGAAGAAGGAGCATACTTTAAAGCAAAGAAAATCGAAGAAGCATTTGTTGATTATAATGAGATAGGAAATTACGGAGAGATTGTATGTCCTATTGATTGGGGATGGGGACATGAATGCACGATGTTTGTTCTTGCAATTAAGAATAATATTATTTACGAGCTTGAATCGTGGGGAAAACAAAATGCTACCTATGAAGAGATATTAGTTAAATGTAGGGAGTTTCAGCAGAAATATCATCCACTGTTTATCTTAGAAGGATCGCAGACGATAGCAAGTGTTGTAAATTCAAAAATGAAGAAAAGTAATTACAGTACTAAATTCTCGTTCTTTGGAAACCAGAAAGAATGGTATATAGAAGGATTAAGATATGTACTGGATGAGAATAGGCTTATAGTGAAAAATCCTACTTTAAAACAACAGTTATTACATTACTGCGGAGATAAGAAAGATGATGATTATGTAGACTCTCTTATGCATGGAGTGTATTACTACTTTAGGAAGTATCTTTGGGAAATGTATAGTAATTGGAATTATGGAGGATAAAATATGGTAAGAAGAAGAAGACCAAAGCCCTACATGAGAGATGAAAGTGGCAGGTTTGTACCTAGCAGATTACTAACACCAACTACAAGAAAAGAGCAACCTCCTGCAATAGGTCCTATGAGAGTAGGGAGACTTGTATGGAAGGATTATCCTATGATGCCAGTAAGCTCTACTAATATAGCAGGATTTGAATATATAAAAGGAAAGACGATAGAAGCAGGAGAATTAAAAGTACAGTTTCTTAGTGGAAAAATGGCAAAATACTATGATGTACCGTTTAGTATTTTTGAAGAGTTTTATTATGCTCATTCTAAAGGTACGTTTTTCTACTACAATATTAGGAAAGGAGGATATAGATGGAACTATGTTTAATGATATAGATATTGGTTATGCAGATTTAGATACCTACTTAATTTGCCAGATTGGTTATGAAGGAACGTTAAGAAGAGTAGTAGTACAAGAAATTGAAAGGAACTATGGATCTATTGAAGCATTTCTGAGGAAGGAAGGATATGGAAAATATATAGATAATTTAAAACAATTGCTAATGGTAAAATAATATGGGAGTATTACGAAGAGCAAAGGAATGGGTTGTAGGAAAAGTACAAAGAGCAAATGAATGGATTCACTCCTCAATTTATGCAGATAAATTAGAAGTGCTAAAAGCTAAAAAATGGAGTAATCCAAAACATAGGGAAATTAGAGTAGAAAACGATCCTATTATTAATGCTCTTGTTCAAAGGGTAGCTAATTTAATCACAGAAAGAACTCCTATTTTCTTAGATAAAGTAGGAAATGAAATGGAAGACTTAAAAGAGCAGTGGGAAAAACTCTCTTATAATAATCTCTTAAATGATGTTATTCAAGCTACTAGAACACATGGGTACTGTGTTGTAGAACCACTAAAAGATGATGTTTTAGAAGACAGAGATTGGCTTGTTCATGATTCTACAGATATTCAGAAGATTAAATTCAAGAAATTAAAGATTGAGAAATATAAGGTCAAACCTGAGTTAGAAGAAGGAGAGAATATAGAACAAAGTGAAGCTGTAAGTGATTATGATTTATTTCCAGAAGATGTGATTCACTTCTCAGTAGGGAAGTCTAAATTAAATAGACAAGGAGTTGCTCCAATTAAAGCTGTATGGGATTCTTCTGTGAGATATAATGAGATAGTTTCAGCTATGGCAGAATATGATGCAAGAATAGGAAATGGGATGATGATTTTATCTCTTGATCCAAACGAGTACAGTGATCAGCAGTCAAATTTAATTACAGCTATTAAGAAGACAAATACCAGAAGTGTTTTATTGCTGAAAAGTTCTACTATGACAGGACAAGCACCTACGATTACTTGGGAAGGTTCTGGTAATAAAGTAAACTGGACAGCAGATTTAGAAGAGTTAATGAAGATAATTTCTGGATCATCTGGATTTCCAGTGAGATGGTTTATAGGAGATCCTAAAGGAGCTCAATCTGCAGCAAAAGAAGATAGAATAGCAATATGGACTACATTAAAACAAATCTTTCAAGAATATATACCATTTATTAGAAAACTACTTTTAAAGCAGGAAGATGGTGAAGCTTTGAATGAAAGTGTTAAAGAGATAGTATTTGATGATGGAGGAAATTTAGTAGATTCAGAAGACTATAATAAAGCTGTAAATGAAGAAAAGCAAGAATTAGAACCTGTAGAAGAACCTGAAGAAAAAGATGCTGATTATCTTAAAAAAGAAAAGAACTATGTAGAGAAATATGATTAAATGCCAGTGAAGAAATGCAGTAATGGAAAGTGGAGAATTGGCGAAGGACAATGTATCTATAAAACTCAAGGAGATGCAGAACGAGCCTATAGAGCATATTTAGTAAAAAAACACAAGAATGGAAAATGAGTGAAGAAGAAAACTATCAGAATTTTCAAGCTTTCTTTTGCTGTAAAAAGTTAGCAGAATTGTTATGGAGTGGAGATTTTGATTTTCTTCCAACAAGAAAGAAATTTATTGAAGATTCAAAAAACGTGACTGTATGCCCCTATTGTAATAAGGATTTAATACCTTATATGAAAAGATTAGAGGAAAAATATGATAAAAAGTAGAAAGTTCGATTATAGTGGTGTTGCTGCTCTAGGAGATTATAAACCAGATGATTTCTATGATAAATGGGAAGAAATTGAAGTAGCTCTAAAAAGTAGAGGAAATACACCAATTCCTATTAAGAGAAGTCATGGTGATGTAAGAGAACAAGTAGGTTCTATTAAATACTGGGATTTAGATAAAAGAAACAAGCTTTTGTATGTAGGATGGAATCAAGAAGATTTAGATGAAGGAATTAAACTTCATAGTAATAAAGATGGAGATTTTAATGTTTCAATAGAATATGAAATTCAAGATAATAAAATTATAGGAATCAACCATATAGCTGTTGGTAATTTTGATCAAAAATGTCCTTTAAAGGTGTGTAATATTACAAAACGAGATAGAGGAGATGAGCCATCTGCTGGTCCTGATATAGTAGATGGACAAAATACAGATAATAATGAGGAGCCAGAAGATCCTCAAGAATCAGAAGAAAATAATAAAGAGGATAACTCAGAAGAGAATAACGAGGAACAAGAAATTACAAGTAAAATTCTCTTAGAAGAGATTAATCTCTTAAAAAAACAACTAGAAGAATTGTCTAAGGCTAAGGATAAGCCTGAACCTAAACCAGAAGAAGAAGGAGACGAAGAAGAAAAAGAGAAGCAGAAAATCAAGTTAGGTTTTCAAGATAAAATGAAGCATGATCTTCCTACTGATAAAGAAACTTCAAAAGTTTTCACAGAATGGAAGTTTGTAAAACAACATAAAACAGGTTAACAAAGGACTCTTAAGTGAGGATACCTGTAAATTAAAAATAAAAAGGTTTAGCATATGGCAAATGACGAAATAAGTGATATAGGAAATAGTATTGAAGTAGGAGATAATAAAGCTCCTCTATTTGGTACTCTTATACAAGATATCAAAGCAGGATCTTTAGTTCATATTGATAGTTCTAAAAATATCAGAAAAGCATCAACCTCTTATAGAGCAGCAGGTGTTTTAAATAAACACTACAATGTAGATCTTGACACAGCTATTTCAAGTGGCTACCAAGGAAACATAATCACAGAAGGTTATGTAAATATGTTCTGTGATGATCCAGGAGAAGATAAAGAGATAAGTGAACCTATCTACGATAAACCAGCAAATGCAGGAATTGCACCTTGGTCTGCTGGTAGTGCAACAGGTCAAACTTTTGCAAGAATAGTTTATAGAGTTCCTAACGGTGATTCAGTATGCAGAGCCAGAATAGATAGAGGTTAATTATCATGGCTGACGAAATAAAACACGTAACAGAAAATCAATGGAGTAAAGTAGATACCCAAATATCTGAAGTTAAACATGAAGTATTAGATATACTTCCTGCACTACCTCATAGACCTTTTCCAGAAGGGATCAAAGTAATTAAATACGGAAAAGCTCTAGAAGTTCAAATTCATAGGAGAGGAAGTAAATTTGACTACGATATTCAAAACATGCCTAATCGAAAATTTAATGAAAAACCAGTTATGCGTGAAAGTGTTCCTATTCTTATTGACCATCAGGACAATGACCTTTCTGCAACAGAAGGAGTTATAAGTCTCTTAGTTCAAGAGGAATTAGAAGCTAGAAAGCAATTATTTGACTGGATTATCGAAGATATTCTTTTTGGTATGGAAGAAGTTCCAGGTTCTGAAGGCTTGTTAAATTACACAGGAATTCAATCCTCAGGAGCAACTGACAAATGGGGAGATGCAATAGCAAATTTCTTTACTGACCTTGAAACAGCAATTGCTGGATTAAAGGATGATTACATCGAACCTCCTTATACTTTGGTCTTAATGCATAAAACTGCCGCACTTTTAAGAAAATCTCAAATGTCTACAAGTGGTAATAATGCTTGGAAAGAATTCTTAGATGTCTATATGAATTTCAGTGGTAATGTCCAAAGTCCTGCTATAATTGATAAAGTCTATTTTACTGATAAAATCTGCACAGATGGTTTAGGAAATTCAGAAACTCCTGCAGATGATACCCAATGTTTCTTACTGTTCAAAAATGATCCAAGGATCTTTTATATAGCTGAAACTGAACAAGTAGGAACAAGAAAAGGTATTCCTGAGAAGAAATTTGAAGAGGATATTGCTTATCTTGATTGTTGGGGAGGCACTCCTATAATAAAAGAAACCAAAGGGTTTTATTTGATTTATAGTGGTGACGTAGGAACAACTGAATAAAGTAATTTAAATCCGAATTTTGAAGTATTAAAAGGAGTTTCTACTCCTATATTTTTTATTTAATTATATAAAGGTTAAAAAAACATGGCTTATACAGAAACAAGCGAATATGAATATATTACAGGAGACCAATTAGAAGATTATGCCTGTAAAACTTATGCAAATTTGATCCCGTCGTATTCAGAAGCACAAGTAGTAGCAAAAATTAGTATGGCAGAAAGAATAATAAACTCGATTGAAGGAAAGAGTTTTAGTGGAACTATTCCAGATCGTATTATTACAGCAACTACATTACTTGCGGAAAGAATGATGATTCTTCAAATGATTAAAGACGGACATACTATAGAGATTAAGAAATCTGTCGAAGAATTTATGGATTATATTATTAAAACCATTTTAAAGAAAAATAGTAATTTTACTATCCAAAGTTTTGAAATGTACCCAGATTACACATGAGTTTAAAACAAACAGTTATAGGAGAATTATCAAAGGCAGAAATCAGCTATATAGTACGTGGAAATAAATTTACATATGAACAAGTTAAACAAAACATACAGAAATTTCTACGAGCTGTTTTAAAAGAGATGATTTTCTTATTAGAACAATGGATTAAACAAAAAGTACCAAAAGATACAGGAAATCTAAGAAATGATTTATTACAGAAGTTACATACTTCATATATACAAAATGAGATATTAAGATTAGTATTAGCAACAGACGTGGATTATGCTATATATGTAAATAATATGCCAACAATGAGAGTACGGCATAGTGGTGAAAGAAGAGGAAGGAAAATATTAGATGATCCTAATGCAGTAGGGTATTTCTTTGATAAAATGGTAGAATTTGCAAAGGAAAGAATGATGACTGTATTAGCGAGAGAAAAAGAAAATTATTTTGGAAGAAAGTGAGTGAAAATGGCAGATGATAGTGAATTAGATTATATTAGAACTTTCTTAGGGAAAGTACACACATCAGCAACAGTTAAGCATATTTCTGAATCAAAAAGTATTTATAGTGATAAATATGGGGCAGGAAAAACACATAGAATGCTTGTAGAACCAGGAGAAGTATTATCAGCAGATAATTATCGTTATGTTAAAAGATATAAAATAAAATTATCAGAAACTAATGAAGCTAATTTAATGAGTGCTTTTAATAATATCTTAGAAGGGATATTAAAATTTAATAGAAGAGAAACTATAACTGATTATACTCGTCCTAGTGTTATGAATTATATTAAATTAGCATATAGTAATAAAGCTTATGAACAGGATGACGGAAGATGGTATGAAGATATATTTTTAGATATAACTTGGTCAACAAGTTAAAAGATTAAATTGAAAATTAAATAATTAACTAAAAAGGTAAAAAAATGACAGGAAATAAATCAAGTAGATTAGTATGGGCATATCAATCGGGTGTAGGTGTAGAAGCTATTGATGATGCCGATGATACAACTTATTTTTTTGGAGAATTTGATGAGTCTTGTGGTGATTGGACTCTACCATCAATAGTAAATGACGTAGAAGAATATTATTCTTATGATTCGAGAGAATCTAATATAACCCCTATTAGACCAAAATATAAACCTTTTAAAATCAATTTTCTACCTATAACTCCTCAGTATATTTGTTGGTTTTTAAAACAAGTTACTAAAGATGGCGGAGGAGCTAATATTCATAATGCAGAAGTATTAGATACAGGTTTACCTTTACCTATTACGATTAGAGATGAGTTAAATGACGGTAGTGTTGATAGATTAGCTCAAGCTGTAGATTGTTATATGATTAAATTAGGATGTACAGCTATGGAAGGTGCTCCTTTCTTAGTTGAGAGTGAATGGATTTTTGGCAGGTTAGAAGATGATAGAGGACAATGGAAAGCTGACGATACTGTAGCAAGTGTTGTTGGAAATGATATTACTTTAACAGATGAGCCACAGAGAGCAGTAGATTATTATAATGGTTGGTTAGTATTTGTAAGTGGAGGAGATAATGAAGACGAGACTTTTAATGTAGAGGATTCTGATGCATCAGATCCGCCAGTATTAACATTAGATTCTACTCCTAATGCAAATTTAGCAGGAGATACAATAAAGCTATTTGATAAAGAAAGACCAAGATTAACAACAGATCCTTCAAACCCAGGTTATAATGCAGAAAATTGTTATAATGGAAAACCTGATGTTTACTGGGATGTAGCAGATCAAAATATTCACTTTCTAGAATGTTGGAAGGCTCAATGGTATCAAGAGCAAGAATATAAAGTAGTTTTGGATAATAACTCCAAATACGGAACAGTATATCTCTACAAGCATAAAACTATACAATTAACATTAGAAGCAGTATTAGAACGGAAGAAAATTTGGACAGATTATATAGATAGAGAAGCTCGTCAAATTAATATTACTGTATATAAACCAGATGAGAATTACTATGTAACTCATGAATTTTATAATTGCTATGTTGTAGATGTTCAAGAAACAGGTCATCAATTTGAAGGTTTTTATAATGCTCGAATTTTCTTAAAAGCAGAATCAATAGATGTAGATTTTACTATAGAAGATCAAACAAATTGGTCTACTCATTATAAACACGTTTCTTAGGTGATATTATGTCTGAGAAGGTTAATCTTGATGTAGATACTACTGTAGCAAAACAAAAATTAGACGAAGTAGAAAATAAAAGACAGCAAGTAGAAACTGCTACTAATAAAACTGTTCAAGAAGTAGAGGAAAAAACTACTTATGCTTATCAGAAAGTTTTAAGTATGGCAAGGTCTTCTTATTTAGCAGGAGCAGCTTTTGTAAGAGCTACTGGAACTTCTGTAAGCTACTTCTTTACATCATTAATAAGTGCAGGAATTTCTGCAATCTCTTTATTAACACCAATATTAACAGCAGAAGCTGTAACACCTGGGATGCAAATACAAGCGGCTATAGGATTTTTAAATATTGGAATTGCAACTACAGCGTTAATAGCAGCTCAATTAGAACAATCAAAAATAGCTCAACAATTAGCAAGTGCAAATGAAGGATTACATAATATTCAAACAATAATAAGTTATATCCCATCTTTATGGTGATTTTATGAAACTTTATCATGATGCTGATGAAGATGATTCTTGGACAGAAGTTGGGGATGTTGTAGAGTATCCCACTATTACTACCCGAAATAATATGTATGGATTATGTGATGTTAAACTAAGAGATTTTGAAGGAGCCTTATATAGTACATGGTATTCAAGAGATTTCTGTCCTATGAGAGTTGAGGATGATGATGAAAATGTTATTTTTGATGGTTATTTAGCCAAAAAAAATTTTACAGCTAAGTATCTTATGCTTCATTTGGTAGGATTTGGCGTAAGATTAGAATGGGCATCATTTAATAGTAATTATATCCTGGCTGAAGGAAAAGTCCAACAAGTTGATGCAGATGCAGAATTGCACGTTTATTATGATGAGAATGAAAACAACGAATATGATGCGGGAGGAGATGAGGATTTTGATTGGGATGATGACCAATGGGTAAGTGGACAGCAAGATAAAGGCTTACTCATAGTGGATAATACTACGAGTACTATCTCTAAGGAATGGGATGCATCTGCTGTGGATATTTCAGGGGAAGACTCTTCTGCGGGTAATGCTGCTTCCACTATTACCAAAGATGATGATGATGAATTAGTTGTTACTGTTGATGGTGATAATAATCAAACATATGCGACTTCTACATCATTTACGATTGATGGAACAGTAATTCCAGACACGCATAGTATTCAAAAAATTGAAATTGATTATCAATATGGATTTGATATTCCAGATTGTGATCCCTATTCTTTTTGGTATCTTAGAGGTTATTTACAAATAAAAAAAGATGCGGATTGGATCACTTTAAAAACTCTTGAGTATTCGGGAAAAGGACCTACTAAGATTTGGACAGATTCACCTCTTATTACTATTGAAGAAAGTGCTACGGAAATGGCTAAGTATTTCAATACTGCAGGAGGTAATTTCACAGAATTAAAAGGATTGCGTATCTATACAAGAGGTCAATATATTACAATGGGTGGTTATGCTGAAATCGATATGGAATGTGATTATATCAAGGTTACCGTTTATCATAATACTCTGAATATATCACCTATTATGGAATCTATAACCGATTCTGCTGCTAATTCTCTTACCTGTGCAGGTGTTACCTGGACCAATACAGGTGTAGCTGTAAATGATTCTTTTAAAATTGGACAAAATACTAATACCATTCTTTCAGATATTGCAAGTCAAGCAGGTGTGCCTCTCAATATTGTAAGTACCCTTTCTAAGTATATCGCACGACATTTTAAGGGTTTATATTGTATATCCGCACTTACCTCTGTATGTCAGGTTGAGGGTGCAATTTGGTGCGAAGACCATGCAACGAGGCGAATTAAAATTGTCAAGCCTGATGATTTTGTAGATTCTGGTGTAGACCTTACGGTAAGTGATGCTGATTGGGACTGGGATTTAGAGGACGCATGCAATCAAGTTAAAAGAGTAGAAGTATGGGGAAATGCAGCCTATAATATTTTTTCACCAGCTGAAGACTTCACAGTTTCGGGAAACATTACCAAAATTATAATTGATAATACTATTATGACTAAATCTGATGCTCAAGAGGTTGCCAACACTCAGTTAGACTATTATAAAGATAAAAGACCCTCAATGCGCTTGTCGCTGAATGGTACGCGGACCGCAATCCAATTAGGTACAACTGTCGATATTACTTTTGCACGACCAACCATAGCGAAAGCAACATATCCAATTCGGATGATTGAAAGAAAACCACGTGGTATTGATGGTATTCAGACAATTATTCATGCTGGATTAGGAGAAACAGAATGGGATGAGAAGCTTGGTATGGCAATTAGAAGAGTGAATAGTGTTGCCAGGAAAAATCTTTCTGATAGGTTGGTCTCTACACCTTGGGCAGCAGGCGCCATTATAACCTATGGTGATATTGTTGGGTTTGGAACAGGTGTAAGAGACATCATAGATGCCGAGATTGTAGATGGTGAAGCGATTGATGCTGCGATTGATGCGCTAATTGCAACTCATACTGCAGATGATAATGCTCACCATGAAGTATTTGAGAATTTAGTGGAAGATGTGACGCCACAGTTAGGGGGCGATTTAGACCTTAATGAACATAATATTGATTTTCCATCAACTCCAAATATATCTGATTGTTTAGATGAAGATAATATGGGCTCTAATAGTGCAACCAAATTAGCAACTCAACAATCAATTAAGGCTTATGCAGATGCGAAAGTTAGTGATGCTGTCTATGATGCTGATAACTGGAATGGTGTCACTACAATTGCACCAAGTAAAAATGCAGTTCGAGATGTTGTTGTAACATTAGCAGAAGCCGTAGTTTATAAGGGAACATATACACCGGGTGATGCGTATCCCGCAGCACCTGAGAATGGGGATTTTTATATATGTGATGATGACGGATATAAAGCAGCACCAGGCGGAGCAGATAATACACCCGCACGATGGTATGAATTAGGGGATTGGATTGTTTGGAATAATACAACTTCTATGTGGGATACCCTAAAGAATTCAATGGGAGATAATGTAATTGCTGTGAATCCTGGTGATGATATTCAAGTTGCTATTGATGAAGTAGAAAGTATAGGAAGAGGTGTAATAAAACTCTTACCTGGAACTCATACTTTAACTGCAACTTTAACAATAGATAATGCTAATGTTAATATAATTATCGATGGTATTGGTGCGACAATAGACTGTGCGGGTGATAGAAGTGCATTTGATATTGATAATGCTGCATCTTGTATATTAATGAATTTTTCTATTGATGCTTCAGATGTTTCAACTCAAGCAAAAATAATAATAGATATTAATGAAGCGAATGATAATTTAGTCATTTGCGAGAATCTCACAATAACTGGAGATGCTGATAAAAAAGGCTATGGTATTATAGGACTTTCTGATTGTATTGTAAGAAACTGTGAAATATCCTATCTATATATTGGGGTTTATCCTCAAGGCGGTAAATGTAAGGTTTATGAGAATCATCTACATCATAATGGGCATAGCGGCATAATTTCTGCACATGATAACCATTCTATTTTTGATAATGATTGTCATGATAACGCTACAACGGGGATATATCTTTATGATGCATGTTATAATACCGTTTCAGATAATAGATTGGATGATAATGGGATTGGAATTTTAATTGCTGCAGATTCAGATTTTAATTTTGTAACTTCAAACAAATGTTATTCAAATACATCTGAGGGCATAAGGATTGATGACGGTGACTATAATACTATTATTGGAAATCAGTTATTATCGAATGACATTGGACTTGAATTAAATGCGGATGCCCAATATAACATGTGTGTTACTAATGTATTTAATGGTAATAATACAGATATTTCAGATAATTCGGATGGGTCTAATTATATTGTAGACCCTTTAACAGATTTAGTGGTTGTTAATGTTCCTTTATATTCCAATACGGGGACTATATCTACAAAAGGATGGTATTTAGAGCCAACTCAATCAGCATGGGGAAACTTTTATATTTCTAATACTGTAGATAGTTCAAAGAACATTACCATAACGCTTATTTTTAGTGAAGGAGATGACCTTACCATTGATGGACAATTTTCATTAGTCGAATATAAATGTGATGGCACTACCCCTGCAAATAACATTGAAGCTGGACTAAATATGGATATTACATTTGCAGTTGCCGATACCTATATTGATGCATCTTATACATGGGTTGCTGCAGATATATTGACCGATGCTTCTTATTTAGTAGGATGGGTTAATGATGATGGGGCGAATGATATTTATTTGGTTGGTATTCAAGTAGAATATTATGTTAAGAAAAGTTTATAATGAAGAGGTGATAAAGAGTGAATAAGATAAAGTTTTTTACCATATTGTTTAGTTTGTTTTCAATAGCAGCATTAATCATATCTATTATCTGTGTAATTGAAATATTTAATTGGGTTAATATTATTAGAGTAATAAAAGATTAATTTAAAGAGATGAAATTATGGAAAAAAATATTTATAAATCTAATAACGAAGATAGTTTAATAAAATCATTTGGTCCTTATATATACATCACAGCAGATAATTCAAAACAAAGAATTGATGTTTATGAATCGACAGAAATAAAAAGTGAAATTACTATTGGTAAAATTAAGTCTTTTGAACAATTTGAAATTTTTGTATAGTATTCGAAGAGAAACTGAAGATGGTTCTAATGAGTGCGGAGATTAAAGAAGTTATTGAAGGAATAGAAAAGAACATTCGATCTATCCTTTTAAGCAAAGAGTTTACTTTAGAGGACGCTAAAATGATTCTAATTGATTTATTAGGAACTTTTAAAGATCTTTGGAAGAAATTTGATTTTATATTTGAGAAAGTTGGAAAAATAATAGAAATTGAAGAATCTACTAAGAAAGGAGAATTATATATAGAAGAAAGTTCTGAAGAAAATAATGGACAAACTCAAGATTTTGGAAGAATTTTTATATAGCAAGTAGGAATGATTTTTAAATTTGAGGAGTAGAGACCTTCTTCTCATATTTTATGATCTGAGAAATTTAAAAATAAAAACCTTAATAAAACATACTTTAGGGATTCCTTCTCTTATTCTATGACAAAATAAAATATGCATATTTTAAACTATTATCATTCTATCATGGTGCAACAAATATAATAGACCATACTTGCATCCTACAATACTTAGAAAATAATTAAAATAATAAAATACTCATTTTCTTATAGAAGAAAGTTTTTATACTGGTCTTGCACAGTAGAAATTATAAAAAAAATTTATTTAAAAAAATGATAATGATTATTTTAACAAAATATTCGGATTTTAAAGAGAGTGTGGGAAAACGAGTTAAGATTATTGGCAAAATTGCTAAGGAAATATGGCAACACCTTACAAAATTAATAGAATCTCATCCATTTATTAACTACTTTAATCTAGACGATGGATACCAAATTGTAATATACAGCAAGGATTCCCTGTCCTGTACCGAAAAAATTGAAATAGTAGGGAAATTGATTAAAGTGGAGGGAAAAAGAAAAAATCCAAGATCTAAAATATATGATGAATATTTTGAATATCAATTACTTGTAGATTCTTGGAAATGCCTATAAATTAAAAATCTTAGAAAAAAGAAGATTTTAATATCGTTTAAATGTTATTATAAAAGAAAATTGAATATTAAAAATAATATACAGTGTTTTATTTTTTATGAATTCTAAAGAAATGTTAGAGTTGATTAAAAGTAGGAAATCAACGAGAACTAATTTCGATCAAAGTCGTCCTATATCAAAAGAAAGTTTAAATAATATTTTGGAAGCTGCTCGTTGGGCTCCTACTCCCCATAATATGCAGAATTTTGAAATAATAGTAATTGATGATAAACAGATCTTAGAAGTTATTTCGAATCTTAAATATACAATATCTGATGATTTTATCAAAGAAAATTATCAATTAGCATCTTTTTCAAAAGAAGAATTTCTAAAAAAAAAAGTTGGAATTTTGGGAACACGTTTTCCTCCTGTTTTAAGAAATCCTGATTTGAAACTTGATAATTCTACTCGTACTGAATTAGCTTCATTCATGGGTAGATCTATACAATCGACCTCAATCCTTCTCATTATAATATATAATCCACTTAAGAGAGCACCTGCATCACCTGGAGATTTTTTAGGTATAATAGGTTTGGGGTGTGTTATAGAGAACATGTGGTTAATGGCTCATTCCATAGGAATTGCTTTTCATATAATAAGTTCTCTCAATATGGATGTTGTGGAAAAAGAGATAAAAACGCTTCTTAACATTCCCAATCAGTTAAAAATTGCTTTTGGTGTCAGATTATATTATGCTTTATCTACTTCCAGCAAATATTTGAGAGTACGTAGAGAAATAGAAGATTTTGTTTATTATAACAAATTTAATCAAAAATTCAGTAATTAGATTCAATCAAATATATAAAAGAAAAGAACCACATTAAAAATTAAACCTTAAGAAGAGCAAAAACGTATATTTACATCTAAAAATTGGTAATTTGGGAATTTTACTATTCGTTTTGAATATATCTTGAAGCTTTCGTTAAATTAATTAATGCTCTAGCTGCTCTTTCAGGTGTATCAAATGTAGGAATATTTTCATTTTCTAAGAATTTTCGAGATTCTATCATGGATTCACCCTTCATAAAACAAACTGCTACAGGTTTATGATACTTATTGATGACTTTAGCAATACTTTTTGCAACATTTATGGCAGGAAGAAAAGTTGGAGGCAAAGAGATTAAAATTACACAATCAACATTAGGATCTTCCAATACAAATCTTAATGATTCAGCATGTTCTTTTTCTAATGCTGCTGCTGTGATATCTATATAACCATCTGGTTTACATATTGTTGCCATTTGAGGCAAGATCTTTTTTAAGTTTGCTTTTGTATAATCTGTAATTGGTGCCAATTGTAAATAATTATCTTTCGTAATTTCGTCAACAGAAATAATTCCTGGTCCTCCTGCCTCCGTTAATATACAAATTCTTTTTCCTTTAGGTTTTAAGAGCATTGAAGATGCCTTAAGAGAATCAATTAATTCTTCCATCGTTTCTACTCTAATAATTCCAGATTGTTTGAATACAGCATCATAAATTTTATCTGAACCTGCAATAATACCAGTATGAGAGAAAGTAGCTCTGGAACTTAATTTGGTTTTTCCTACTTTCAACAAAAAAATAGGCTTTTTTTTAGTGATCTTTTTAGCTACCCTTATAAGTTGTTTACCATGGGATACTCCTTCTAAGTACATTCCTATCGAAGCAATTTTGGGATCATTACCAAAATAATCCAATATTTCTACATTTGTGATATCCGACATATTTCCTAAATGTGCCCATTTATTAAATCCTAAAGGTTTTGGTGAATCATGAGCAGCCATTAAAAGAGAACCTCCAAAAGATCCACTTTGGGTAATAAAAGCAAGATTTCCATTTACAATTTTTGAAATAGGGGCAAAACTAGTACTAAGATTATTATCCGAATTGATTATCCCAATACAATTAGGGCCAAATATTCTTATTCCTGCTTTTCTTGCAGTTTTTAAGATATTTTTTTCTAATTTTATTAATTCTGGTATTGCTGTTTCACTAAATCCTGCTGATATAATTACTGCAGCTTTAATATCTTTTCGAATAGCTGCTTCTTTAATAGTATCATATACCTTCTTAGCTGGTACTCCAATTACTAATAAGTCGAGTTTTGATTCTATTTCTAAAATTGAATGATAACATTTTAAGCCTAAAATTTCTTTTTCATTAGGATTCACTGGAAAAACAGTTCCCTGATAATTCTCTTTAAGTAGAGTTTTAATTATCTGATGAGCTGCTTTCGTAGGATTCTTAGAAGCTCCAACAACAGCAATTGAATCGGTATAAAAGATTTCATTGAAATTTACCATATGTAATTAGCTCTGTTTTGTTAACACATTTTATAATTTGAAAGTTTGAAAAAAGCATTCAATTATAGAGAATTAATTATTTATTTTTTTTTTAATTAATATAATATATATATAAAGGTGTTATAATGTGCCAGTAGTTCATGTAAATATGTGGAAAGGAATTTCTGAAGAGAGTGTTAAGCAGATAATTGCTGGAATAACTAATGTGTTTGTCGATATGGGCATTCCCGCACGAGCAGTAGAAGTTATTGTCCATGAAATTCCAAAAACTCATTGGGGTATTGAAGGCAAACCAGCTACAGAAGCTCTTCCAGATGAAAAGCCTCCCTAATTGAGATATAAAATAAATTAATTATTAGAATATAAGAAATTTGTTTTTTTATTAGCAAATTTCAATAAGTATACTAATTAATTTATGAATTCGTTTTGCTAAAAATTAAGAGAAAAAAAAAAATGAAAATTATCTTTTCAAATTTGCTGAAACCCAATCGTAATAGCCTTTATCCTCTAAAACTTTAGGAACATCAGCGAAAAACTGAGATGTGATTTCTTTTACATGTTTTGCCGCTACTGGATGGAACATCATAGCCAAATCTAGTCCTACAAGACTCAGACTAAGGGCATTTATTATTTCCCAGATTGGACCTCGATATTGACGTAAACCCCATTCAGGAGCTTTCTCTTCACTCATCCAGGCTTCTCTAGCACCCCATGCATTTGTGGTTCCCCCACTAATGGGATACGCTAAATCTGTTTCACCCAATAATCCAGCTACACGCATTCTCTGATAGATACTGAATGAATACTCCATCCCATAACCTAAAGTTGCACATGTTGGGTCCATTACAATCCTATTACGGGGGAGTCCAAGCTCTAGAGCATCTTTATTCATTTTAATCTGATTATTCAAATCCAAACTTGTCCAGAGTAAGCAATTATGGTCATATTTCACCGCAAGGGGAATAACATCTTCCCAAGTAGCTTTATCTGCTGCAGAAAGCATCAAGACCTCACTTTCAGTAATAGGGGCAGTTGCTTCAAAGAGTTGCTTATCCTTTTCTTTATTACCAGAACATCCAATAATTACAGGTACATCAACGGTTTGAAGGATGTCTTCTAAAAATTTAACTGATTGCGAAATAGGAGCATCTCCCATAGCAGGATCGATTTCTAGTGAGTGAAAAGTTATACATTCAGCACCAAATTTATCGACAGCGAATTTAGCCCATTCAGCAGGGTGGGCTAATACTTCTCCATATTCTTGTTTAATAGGTTTTGGGAGCATCATCTTTGAGCCCATGTCGAAAACATCATAGGTAACAAGTGGAGGATTAGGATTTCTTTTTTCAAGTCCTAAAAAGTTATAAAAAGGAGGAACAATTTCTCCACCAATTATGGCTTTTTTACCATTTGACCGAACAAATTCAATAGTCTCAATTTTTCCCGGGAAATTTAAGTCAAGCGAGAACTTAGCAGGTGTCCATTCAGCTTTTCCTGGGACACCCGGTAAAACTGCTTGAGCAGCCGCTTGTACAATACTTGGAAGCATTTGAAATTCAAGATATTCAGCTATTAAATCAACATCTTGAAGTTCAATTTCCTCAGTATCTTTCATAAATTTAGCTAATTTTTTGCTTAATTCATCGAAGGAAATTTATATCACTTTACTTAATTTAATTTTTATTGATGTAGAAAAAAACATTATAAAAAATATAAAATTTGTTTATTGAAATCTTCAATGATTTATAAGACATATATGTCGATTTTCGTCATTAGATATTTCTGCTTGCTATATTTGTAGAAATAGCCTTAGATGTGTAAAAAACAAATGCTAATTGATTCCTAAATGAAGTTTAATTAAATTTTAATATTCGATACATTATGTATATTAAAAATATGAATTTAATTGATTTTGCTAAAAACTGATATTTTATGAAAGGGAAATCGATTTTTATTATAATAGTAATCTTTGTGGCAGCTATCGGTGGAGTAATAGTTTATGGGATGATAAATAGCGGATCTGAAGATAATGATCAATCACCTTCAGGAACTTTTATAATTAACCATAATCATGCGCATTTGGAGGATTTATTGATTATTCCAATTGAATGGATAAATATTACTAAAGAGAGTCTTAATATTGCTTATGGACATACATCTCATGGAAGTCAATTAACTGATGGTATGGAGGGATTAGAATACTTTATGGGAGGTAATGGTACTTATGCATTTGGTGAAGATGGGATCTCTGATGATTCAATTCTAGCGTTTTTCGATTTTTATAGTGGTTTTGCTGATACTCTCTTAGCAACTTGGGCAGAGGACCTCGGAAATCCTAATGATGATGCGTGGGCAGCAGCAACAGAAGAATATTTAGATCACACGGATAATCCTGGAACTAATGTTATTATGTGGTCTTGGTGTAATATTGCGGGACATAATGTAACAAAATATATTGAACATATGGAAAATTTAATTGCTATGTATTCAGCCGGAGGTTCAAAAGGAAGAGATCCATCGAATGAGGTACAATTTGTGTTTATGACTGGTCACGTTGATGGAGAGGGAATAGGGGGAACGAATAATTTGCAAAATGAAATGATTCGAGAACACTGCAGGACTCATAATAGATTCTTATTCGATTTTGCTGATATTGAAAGTTATGATCCAGATGATAACTATTTTCTTGATAAGAATGTAAATGATGATTGTAGTTATGTTGGAGGAAATTGGGCAACAGAATGGGTAGATGGGAAAACTGAGATGACAAGTGCTTCAGATACAGCTCATGATTATTATCATGGTGGTGATTGGTATCATTGCGGAGCAGTTCATTCGGAGCCTCTTAGTGCTAATTTGAAAGCGTATGGGTGTTGGTATCTTTTTGCAAGATTAGCAGGCTGGGAAGGTAATTAAGAAATTTTTTAGATTTTAATTATTAATAACTGTAGGAAACAAATTTAGATTATATTTTTTTTTATTTTCGAATTTTCTTCTTTGATAAAAAAATATAGGCAACTCCTATTGTAAAAATAAGTGAAATCAATATATATTCAAATTGAAAGCCAGGAATGATAGGGAGATAATATCTTATTAATTCTTTAGCATTTTTGGTATAATTGGCAAAATATCTCATATATGTTAAAGTAAAAGCATCTGGTCCACCGCTTACAAGTATGATTTCTATATAGTATATCTTACTTTTGTTAGCAGTATAAAAGATATATGGATTATCATCTAGACTATAATCAACTGTTTTAGATTGAGTGAAAATATTTGGTTTTAAAGAATTATCCTCATTTACATATGAATCTGATGGTCGTGAATCAAACAAAAAAAGAGTGAAATTTCCACTTCCACTACGAGTAATATTTAACTCAAGGTGGCTATCCTCATCTAAATCGATTAGGAAAAAAATATAATTTCCATCTTTTAAACTCTCTATTTTTGGATCTGCTGTAACACTAGTAATTGGAACTAATAAGAACAACAAAAATAGTGATACAAATATCTTTTTATTATTCATAATAGATGTTATATTCTCTAGTTAAAAAAAATATAGTAAATTATAATTAAAAATATTAATTAAAATTCACTTTAGATTTTTTTTTACGGATTAAAAAATCCTAATAGGATATATATACTGAAGATAGAGATTAAACTTATCAACCTAATAATTATTAATAGTATATTCATTTTAAAAAATACCTTGAAACATATATAGGTTAATCATAATTTTTCAATCCTAATTATGGGTTCAATAATTTCACTTAAAATTTGGTTTGATTCAGCCCATAAATAAAATAATTTATTCTTAGCAGGAATCATAACTACTTTTCCAATCTCAAAATACTCATTTTTTTTCATATCTATAGTTTCTTTTAATTCCTCAGAAAAATATTTTGAATTCTTGAGGTCACTAGTTTTAACGAGCATTTTATAGCTTAGAAACGTATTATTGAAAAATTTAACTTTTTCATCAAGTAACTGAATTTGTTTAATGTCAAAAAAATAGGATTTTATTTCTTTCGTTTTTCTCTTTAAATTTTGAGAAAAGAATTGGAGGGTATTTGGATCATTTTGTATCTCATAACCAAATATGAACAAGTGGAAGCTACAGTCTTTTAAAACTCTAGCATGAGGTGCATAGAGCATACAGTCATAGACTTCATAATCAAGCATTGGAATCTCTTTTCTTTTAATGTAGGAATGTATTTTCCAACCAGTCATAACTAGTGGTTCAAAATACTTTTTCAAAATGGGATCAATATCATCAAGAATTATTTCAATGCCTTCTTGAAATATAGTTTGCAATGATTTTACATGTGATTCTTTAAATCTTTGTAAGTGATCAATTTGATCTCTTTTTTTTTGAATGAGTTGATCAACCAATTTTTTTGGTTCAATTGCAATATAAATTGTTGCATTTTTTGATTTTTCAGCATATCCCCCTTCAATAATACACCCAAGATCAATTAATTCATGTAAAATAGGGTATATATTAGTTCTTTTAATATCAGTAGCATGATCTAACTCACGTACTATGCTTCCATTCTTCCCAGCTTTTAATAATGTGAAATAGATTAACGATTGATTATGAGTTAGTCCAATATTTTCTAACAATTCAACAAAATTCTCTTCTCTCATGAAATAAAATTATATTGATATGTGTATATTTGTATATATACACAAATAACATTTAAATTTTATTGTTGATATTATTAAATTAAATAAAGTTTAATCAATACTCGGAATGATTTCAAATTGAGATTAGAAAATTTGGAATTTGGAAAATATCATGGCTTAGGAAATGATTATATTATCATTGATGACTCTAAATGGGAGATTCCTGAGGATAATAGGTCCTTGTTAGCACATAAATTATGCGAAATTCATTTTTCAGTCGGAGCAGATGGGTTAATTTTTGTATGTACCTCTCAAAATGCTGATGTAAAAATGAGAATATTTAACAACGACGGATCAGAAGCAGAGATGTGTGGAAATGGAATAAGGTGCTTTTCAAAATATGTCTATGAAAATAATATCGTTAAGAAAGATAAGATTAAAATCGAGACTCTCAAAGGAATAATGGTTGCTAAACTCACGGTTGTTAATAACAAAGTTAAAACTGTAGAAATTGATATGGGACCACCAATTTTGAATTGTGAAGAAATCCCTGTACTTTTAGAAAGCAAAGTAGATCGATGTGTTAATGAACCGCTAGTTGTTTTAGATAAAATATTTAATTTTACAGCCGTCTCAATGGGAAATCCACATGCCATTATCTTTATTGAAGAAGATATTGATGATGAAAAATTGAATATGTATGGAGCAGCAATAGAATCTAATCGTCATTTTCCAAATAAAACAAATGTTGAATTTGTGAAAGTAATTTCCAAAGAAGAGAGTATAGTACGAGTATTTGAAAGAGGTGTAGGTATTACTAAATCATGTGGAACAGGAGCTTGTGCTAGTGTTGTAGCGGGTTCGATATTAGGTCTTTTTAATAAAAATATACCAATAATTGTGCATAATGACGGAGGGGATTTGAAAATCACATATACTGGGAGAACTGTTTTCATGGAAGGTCCAGCTGAAAAAGTTTTTGATGGGAATATAGCGAGTATTGAAATTTAAAGATATAAATTATAAATTTATATTAAATAAGAATTATATACCATTTTATTGAAATTATGAAATATATTGATTGGTTAAGACATAAAGATTTGGAATATAGGGATGGAATATTATACTTTGCAAATATGAATACGATCGAAATAGCTGAAGAATTTAAAACTCCAATTTATATCATGAATGAACAGATGGTTCGTAAAAGATATCGAGAATTAAAAGAAAAATTAAATTCAGTCTATAAAAAAAACAGAATATATTTTGCTGTAAAATCGAATATTAATTTGGCTATTTTAAAAATATTAAGTTCTGAAGGATCATTTTTTGATTGTACCTCAATTGGTGAGATATTTACCTGTTTGAAATCAAATGTTCCACCAGATCGAATAATTTATACGGGAAATATGTTTACAAATGAGGATTTCGAATTTGCAATAAAACAAGAGATACTAGTGAATTTGGATAGTTTTAGTCAATTAAAAAGGCTAGCTAAGATTCATGAAAGCTTAGAAAAAGAGAAGAAGATCGTTTCTTTTAGATTTAATCCCGAATTTGGAGCAGGTCATCATCCTCATACAATTACAGCAGGAAAAAAAATAAAATTTGGAATTTTAGAAAACCAAGTGATTAAAGCATATTCAGAAGCACAGAGATTAGGATTTAGAAAATTTGGTATTCATCAGCATATTGGTTCAGGAATCATTGATGCGAAAGATTATGAAAAACCTATCGAAAAATTTCTTTCAGTGGTAGAAAAAATAGGAAGGGAATTGGGTATTTATTTTGAATTTGTTGATTTTGGTGGTGGTCTTGGTATTCCCTATCAACCTGATGCAAATCCATTAAATATAAATTTGTATAGTGAAATTGTATTGCAAAATTTTAAAGCATTAGTTGAAAAAGCCGATATTGGAGAACCGTTTCTATATATTGAACCTGGTCGGTATATTTCTGCTGAATCAAGCATTATTCTAACACAGATTAATACTATAAAAGATAATGGATTCAAATTATTTGCAGGAATAGATGCCGGATTTAATACACTGATTCGTCCGACTTTATATGGATCATATCATCACATAGTTCCATGCAAAGAAAGGGATAAAAAAGAAATTTCAAAATACGATATTGTCGGTCCAATATGTGAATCTGGAGATGTGCTCGGTAAAGAACGAGATTTACCAGAATTAAATGAGGGAGATTACCTAGCAATATTAGATGCTGGTGCATATGGTTTTACTATGAGCAGTCCATATAATTCAAGACCCAGACCCGCAGAGATTTTGATAAATGATGGAAAAACTTTTAAAATCCGTAGAGAAGAAACTTTTGATGATTTACTGAGGACACAATCAGTTCCCGAGTATCTAAAATAGTATCATTTCGTTATTTGAAACAATAAAATTAAAATTTTAATCTATTATTTTAATATTGAGATAAAATTATAAAAAGTGGGAATATTAAGGCTTGGATACCCTTTAATACTCTCGATGAAGTGTTGGCGTTATGAAATCAACATTTAGTTCCTAAACTAAGAAGATTAATGATAATACTGATCTGCACTGATAATAATTTATAATTTTATCTCATTACTTTCATGAAGAAATAGTCTACTTTCCATAATTTTTTCTTTTGATAAAAAAATATACAAATAAACTATTTTATAAATTAGATTATCATCAATATACTAAAGAATATCCGAAATTATTGTTTTAAAGGTGATCACTTTATAAGGTACATCAAAATTGGTATATTAATTATATTTATCGGTTTTTTAAATGTTATAATTTATTTCTTCATATTGGTGCCTATAGCATTAAGTATGGAAGGATGGGTTGATTTATATTCCATATTTATTTTACCCTTTTTGATATTAGGGTTTTTTGAAAGTATTATTGGGCTTTATCTTAGTATTAAAGAAAATATAAATAAACCCATTATAGGTTATATTGGTTTATTTTATGTTTTAATTGGATTTGTCATAATGCAGTTTTGTTCTTATTATATATTAACATTAATATTCTCCGGAGTAATTCTGATTTTCTTGGTTTATAATGAGAAATTTGCGAGTTGATAAATGGAAATACTGATCAGTACTGATCTTTTTTAGAATTTCATCTTATATACAAGATTTTTTCTAAGAAAATTATTAGTTATAACCCGAGAACTTCACTTGTGGAGTAAATCTTATTTTCTTTTGCTTTTGCTATAAATTTTATTGCTTTAATAGAACCATCAGCAAAACATTCTCGACTGTGAGCTTGATGTTTTAATTCAATTCTTTCTCCAGGACCAGCATATAAAACAGTATGATCTCCTACAATATCACCTCCACGAATAGCATGTACTCCTATTTCGTTCTTAGCACCCACTTTCCTTTTATTAGGTCCTTTTGAACGTCCGAATTTTATAGTTTCTTCTGGATTACAACCAAGAGTATCACAGATTATATTTGCAATCTTCATTGCTGTCCCAGAGGGTACGTCTACCTTACGATGATGATGACTTTCAATCACTTCAATATCCCATTCAGATAAATAATTTGTTAATATTGAAGCCATTTTGAAGAAAATGTTAACACCTGTAGCCATATTAGGAGATATAACTGCTGGTGCTTTTTTTTGTACTACAAGTTCTTCAAATTTAGAAAGAAATTCCTCCGACATTGCTGTTGTGCCAATAACACATCTAATTCCGTTCTCAACACATATCATACAATTTTTTTCAGTAGCTTTTGCTATAGTAAAATCTACTGCCACATCAGGGTGGGTTTCATCAATAATTTTTTGAAGATTATTTATATCAGTAATGCTGATCTTGTTTGGATCGTTTGTTCCTATGACTATACCTAATTCCTTTCCAATACTTTCTACGTCACAAGCTGCAACAATTTCAATCTCATTATCTTTTAATGCTAATCTACTGATTAACATCCCCATTGAGCCTGTCGGTCCTATGATCAATAATTTTATCATATTTAAACCTCAGGTATTAATTAAATTAGATTTAAATTCTGTAAAACATTTTTTATTTTCTTTTGATTCTCTTCTAATGGAGGAGTCATTGGTAATCTCATTCTTTTATCCATTAAACCCATAATTTCAGCGGCATATTTTACTGGACCAGGATTAGTTTCAACGAATAGAACTTTGAATAAATCATATAAATCTAGTTGCATCTTTCTTGCTTTTATCCAGTCGTTATTAAGCATACTGTTTGTAAATTCAACCAACCTTGATGGAATAATATTAGAAGCAACACTTATAACTCCTTTTCCTCCTAGTGCCATAATATGATAAGTCATACTATCATCTCCACTTAATACAATAAAATCATCTGGAGTGGTTTTAATAATTTTAGTTATTTGGTCAATATCTCCACTAGCACATTTTATTCCAACTATGTTGTCTTTTGAGTAAGCTAATTTTGAAATTGTATCAGGTTCCAAATTTCTTCCTGTACGACTCGGAACATTATACAAAATTATAGGAATAGAGATAGAATCTGCAATAGCTGAAAAATGATCTATCAAACTATGCTGAACTGGTTTATTATAATAGGGAACAACAATCAAAACACCATTAACTCCTGCTTTTTCAGCATATTGGGATAAGGAAATTGCTTCTTTCGTAGAATTACTACCAGTTCCTGCTAAAACAAAAGGATTTTTATTACTCTTTTTAGCTTCATCAACAGCAATATCCATTGCCATATGGTGTTCTTCATGTGACATTGTAGCACTCTCTCCGGTTGTACCCATAGTTAAAATTTGAGAACCACTATTAATTTGAAATTGTATAAATTCTCTATATTTCTCCTCATCAAGCATTAGATCCGCATTAAAAGGTGTAATCATTGCAGTGATTACATTTTTTAATTTTTCAATTCCAGACATAAATAATTCATCTAAATATTTTTTATGAATAGCTAAAGCATTAATTAGTATAAATAATATATAAAACTTATTAATAAGATTATGACAAAATTAAATCACGTGTATTTAATGAAAACTATTTTATTCTTTATAGAATATAGTGAAGATTTCATAACCTTATACTCATTTTTTTTTTTTATAAATAATCTTAAATATCAAGATTTTTTTATTTGATATGGTATAGAAATTATTTTTTACATTTTTGTTAATTTAAAAAAAATAGAAGGGGCGATTATTCTAATATGAGTGAATTTCATCAGTATTTGGAGCATATCCAAGCAGAATTATATTTAGATTTAGTAGGAGTTATTATTATTGCTCTCAATAGGAATGGAGAGATTACATTATTAAATAAAAAAGGATATGAAGTTCTTGAATATAAAGAGGGAGAATTAATTGGCCAAAATTGGTTTGAAAAATGTATTCCTCCTCGTTTAAAAGATCAGGTGTCAAGGGTATTCCAAAAAATAATGAAGGGAGAGATGAAGGCCGTAGAGTTTTTTGAAAATCCTATAGTTACAAAAAAAGGAGAAGAGAAGGTTATAGCATGGCATAATAGCGTTTTATATGATGGAGCTATGAATATTATAGGTACCCTCAGTTCAGGTGAGGATATTTCTGAACGCAAACAAGCAGAAAAAATATTAAAAGATCATCAGGCGACTTTAGAAAGTATTTTTAAAACAACACCTACAGGTATAGGAGTTGTTATTAATCGTATATTTGTTCAGGTAAATACCCAGTTTTGTGAACTCGTTGGTTATACCCGTGATGAGCTCCTTGGTAGGAGTGCTAGAATGCTATATGTTACAGATGAAGATTACGAATATGTTGGTAGAGATAAATATAATCAAATGCAAAATCATGGAATTGGTATGGGTGAGATCAAGTTTAAACGAAAAGATGGAAAAATAATTGATGTTTTAATAAGATCAGCTCCAATTAATCCGAATGATCTGACTGCGGGAGTTACATTCACTGCCTTAGATATTACACATCGTAAAAAAGTGGAAGAGAATTTAAAAAAATCTGAGGAAAAATATCGACTTCTTACTGAGAATCTTAATGATTTAATTTCAGTTGTGAATGAAATGGGTATAATTGAATATATTAATGAAAAAATTCATAAAAAAGTAATGGGTTATTCATATAAAGATCTTGGAAATAAAAATGTATTTGAATTAGTCCATCCAGAAGATAGAGAAAAGGTAATTAAGGTAATGAGAAGCACATTCAAACAAGGAGAAGGTTTTGTTGTAGCCAGGATTGCTCATAAAGATGGTCATTATATTTGGACAGAAACAAATGGTAAGACATTTATAGATAATGACGGTAAAGTAAAAATTCTTATGATTACCAGAGACATTAATGAACGTAAAATTGCTGAAGAAGAATTAAAAAAAAATGAAAAATTCCTCCAGAATATTTTTGATGGAATGCAGGATGGATTAAGTATTCTCGATAAGGATTTAAACATTATACGTGTAAATTATTGGATGCAAGAAATGTATGATCGTGATGGAGGATTAATTGGAAAAAAATGTTATGATATATACCAAAAAAGAAAATTACCATGTCCATGGTGTCCTTCAATATTAACATTAGAATCAGGACAAAAGCATATTTCAACGGTACCTTATCCTTCTGAAGAGAATCCTATAGGTTGGATTGAACTTACTTCATTTCCCTTAAAACAACAAGATAATAAAGTAATTGGCGTAATTGAATACGTAAAGGATATAACTGAACGTGTAAATGCTAATAAAAAATTGAAAGAATCAGAGGAAAAGTATCGTAGTGCTTTTAATCGCAGTAATTTATATAAAGATGTTTTTACTCATGACATTAATAACATAATGCAAAACATCTTAACATCTGTAGAGTTAGTTAAAATATTTTCTGCTAATCCCCACAGAAAACAATCTCTTGAAGAAATTATAAATCTTATTTATGAACAAGTAATCAGAGGGAAAATGTTAGTAGCAAATGTTCAAGAGCTTTCTAAAACTGATGAGTTATTTAGTTCTTTATTTTCAATTAACACCTTCAACATATTAATAGAATCATTTAATTCAGTCAAAAATAACTTTACTCAGAAAAAAATTGAGATCAAAATTGATTCAGCTAAAGAAAATTATTTTGTAAAAGCGAATGAATTGTTGAAAGATGTTTTTGTTAATATTCTTACTAATGCTATCCAGCATAATAATAATCCTTTTGTTGAGGTTATTATTAAAATCTCTGAGGAAACGTTAAATGGAATTCAATTCATTAAATTTGAATTTATAGATAATGGTATAGGTATTCCAGATTCAATGAAACAACTAATTTTTAGTAGAGAATATAAAAAAGAAGGAACTCCTTCAGGTATTGGATTGGGACTTTTGCTTGTAAAGAGAATTTTAGATTCTTATAAAGCAAAAATTAGAGTTGAGGATCGTGTTAAAGGAGATTTTTCAAAGGGAAGTAATTTTATATTATCAATTCCAGAAGCAATATAATTTGATATTTAAAAGCTGTCGGTAAATCTTTTGATGAAACATAAAAATTAAAAGAATTAAAAACGAGTATTTTATAATTCTACCTCAATTTTTAGATAATATGAAAATCGATCTTTTAGATAAATTTCAAGGATGTCTATTGGGTGTAACCATCGGAGATACTTTAGGACATCCTTTTGAAGGGAAACTTCGTTCTGAAATATATTCTTATTTCGAAGATTTTGAAGAATTTGTTTATAATAATAAAAAATTATTTAATACTTATACTGATGATTCTCAATTAACAATTCATACTGCTGAAGCTTTAATTAAAGGAAATGGTTTCAATCACGAATATTTTATCAGAGAATTTATAAATTGGTTAGATGATCCCCCCATTGGACCAGGATATGGGTGTATTTCTTCTATACGTAAATTAAAATATGGTATTGATTGGAAACAAGCTGCTTCTAACTCGGGCGGGAATGGTACCACTATGAGAATTGCTCCGATTGGATTATTTTATAGTAAGGATATAAAATCATTAAAAGCAGCTGCTATAAAATCAAGCATAATTACTCATTCTCATCCTGCTGCTTCAGCTGGAGCTATAGTCATTGCTAGGGCTATTGCATTTTTAATAAATAAAAATCCTGAATCTGGCTTTTCGATAGATGAATTTTTTAAAGTAATAATTAATTCGATTTCAAATTCGCAAGATGAAATTTGGGAGGAATTTATAGAAATTCTAATGAAATTGAAATCAAATTTAGATATGCCAATTGAATCTGGATTAATAAAATTTTCTCAAGCTGGAGTGAAATCACCTTTTTTTATTGAACAATATTTAGGTCAAGCATTCGTTCATCCTTATACTATTAGTACAGTTGTATGCGCAATTTTCATATTTTTAAAGAGGCTTTCTTCCTTTAAAGAGTGTATTTTTGAACTTGCTACTGCGGGAGGTGATAGTGACACTGTAGGAGCAATTGGAGGGAGTTTAGCTGGTGTTTACTTTGGTTTAAAGAATATATCATCTGATTTAATAAAATTAGTAAAGAATAATAAGAAAATTTTAAAAATTAGTGAAGATCTTTTTTTTAAATTTAAGAAAAGATTTTAATAAGAAACTTAGAGACTTTTGAAAAATTTGTTTAATTTATTATGACATATATCACAAAAAATTGGAGGTTTCTTATCAGTATCTGCTAAAGAATTTGAAAATTTCATGATACAGAGTTGAGAACAGTGTTCTAAACTAAATGTGTGTCCAATTTCGTGTATTGCTTCTTTTAGTATTCTTAATTCAAAAAGAGAAGGATTTTCAATTCTATTATAAAAAGTTTCTTTAAGTCTTGCAATTGATATTAACGCAACTACTGGCTTTTCAGAATTTCTGTTTTTTGGATATTTCGCAAGACCAAATACAAAATTTAAGGCCCTTGAATAAATATCTTCATCTATTACACCCAAAATCCGAAAAAATCGGCTGTTCTGATAGTTATCTTCAATTTTATTTAAAATCTTAGAAGCTTTATATTGCCCTTTTTCTTGATTATAGTCTGCTTTTTCTAAAGGAAGAGCTTCCAGTATAATCTTTATTGATAAATCAAATTTTTTAAATGATTTTTGGAGGTTTTTCTTTAATTTGACCAAAAATGATGGAGTGATATATCCTATCTTTAATATTCCAATAGATCTCTTCATATTAATTTATATAAATATATTATTATTCTAATAAAAAAATATCTAATAGAAATTATGATTAAACTCTTAAATGCTAATTATTAAATAAGTAAGTAACTTCTAAATTATTCGTAACGAATTATCCATATTATTCAATCTTTAATAAGTGAGATCAACGTATTAACTGGGTTGTGTTTTTCACGACTGAATTAAATAGTATTATAAAAGAACCAGCTGAGAAATACCAATTTATTATCAATAATATTCTAGATATTATTGCTGAAATTGATCTTGATGGTACTTTTAGCTATGTTAGTCCCCACTTTAAAGACATGTTTGGATACAACACTGAAGAAGTAATTGGAAGTTCTATTTTTAATTATATCCATCCTGACGATAGGTCCCATATCATGGAAACTTTTGAAAAAGCTATACAGGAAGAAATTATAGTTGACACGGAATTTAGAGTTAGAAATAGAAAAGGTTATTATATTCCTGTTTATATTAAGGGAACTTTAGTAAGAATAAATGATAAAGTAAAATTAGTTAGTGTTTTGAGAGATATTTCTAACAAAAAACATATTGAACAAAAATTAAAGGAATCTGAAGAAAAGTTTAGAAGAATCGCAGAACAATCTCTTATGGGAATTGTTATTGCTCAAGACAATAAAATTAAATATATAAATAAAGTCTATGCGAATATTTTTGGATATACTATTGAAGAAATGATAGATTGGGAATTGAAAGATGCTGTTGGTGCAATACATCCAGAGGATAGCGAACTTGTACTAAATCAACTATCCAAAAAACAGAAAGGAGAAAAAGATGTAAGCGTTCATTACCAATATCGAGGGATTAAAAAATCTGGAGAGATAATTTGGATAGAAAATTTCTCAAAATCTATTGAATATGATGGAAGACCCGCTAATTTAGCAACAATAATAGATATCACTGAAAAAAAAAAAGCTGAGGAATTACTGAAGCAATCTGAAGAAAAATATCGGATGATTTTTAATGGGGCTAATGAGCCTATTGGAATAATGGATGAGAAGAATATTGTTGATTGTAATGATATTTTTGTAAAATTATTTAAATATAATAATAAAGATGAGATAATGGGACTTCCTCCCTGGAAATTATCACCTATAAAGCAACCAGATGGAAAAGATTCAATTAAGAAAGCTAATGAATTTATTGAAAAATCTCTTTTAGGCGAACCTCAAAGATTCTATTGGAAACATATGAAGAAAGATGGAACCCTCTTTGATACAGAGATTTCCTTAAGTAGTTTTAAGCTTGAAAACAAAAATTATATAATGGCAATGATAAGAGATATAACTGAAAGACAAAATGCAGAGAGAGAGTTAAGAGAAATTAACCAATTAAAAACAGAATTACTTGAGAGGACTTCGCATGAATTAAAGACGCCTCTTATTTCAATTAAAGGATTTACCGAACTTTTACTAGAATTACATAAAGAAAAATTGGATAATGACATATTATCAATTCTGCAGGAGATAAGACAAGGTACTGAACAACTTGAAACAATCATCAACAAACTTCTGAAAACTACATTGTTAGATTCAGGTAAATACCAATTTCAACCAAGAAATGAAGATTTATCATTTCTAATTAAATTTTGTGTAAAGGATTTGCGAGGGTTAGCAAAGACGAGAAATCATTTTATAAAATTAGATTTACCCGATAAATTGTATCTTGATTTTGAGAAAGAGAGAATTTATGAAGTTGTAACTCATTTAATCATTAATGCTATAAAATACACTCCTCCATATGGAGAGATTAGAGTTCAAGCTAAAGAAACTAAGGATAATATAATTATTTCTGTTCAAGATAACGGTATTGGTCTATCTGAAGATGAGCAAAAAAAAATTTTTAAACAATTTGGAAAAATTGAAAGATACGGTCAAGGTTGGGATATTGGTACAGAGGGAACGGGAATGGGTTTGTATACTTCAAAAAAAATAGTTGAATTACATGGTGGAGAAATATGGGTTGAGTCTGAAGGACGAAATAAGGGAGCAAGGTTTTGTTTTTCATTACCACTGAATAAAAACTAAAATGTATTCTTTTTCTAAAAAAAACGTAAATTGATAAAATATTTTAATTTTTATTGTTTGTATTATATAATAATTAGAATCTATATCAAGATTTATAAATAGTATTCTCCACTTTTAAAACAGAGATTTTATTAATCCTTTGAATAAAATCGCTGAATTATTAATGGGAGGGTGGTCTAGCTTGGTATGATACTATAGAGTCTTTCTCTATGGCGTGAATCTTGGTTTGGGACCAAGGGGTCGGGGGTTCAAATCCCTCCCCTCCCATTTTTAATTTATAATTGAAAATTTACTGATTCTTGAAGTTCGATTGATTCTTCAGTATTGAAATAACTTTCAGCAATTATATCGTGTATAGAGGAAATAAGTGAAAACATAATAGCGGGATTATTAGATGTAATTTTATAATATTGATGGATTCTATTGATTAAGGTATATTTGACTTGATCTTTAAAAAAATTCAAAAGCTCCTTAAGATCCTTATCAAAATCTTTATGTTTTTGTATCCAGGCTATGACCACTTTTCTATTATCCTTTTTATGAGATTTTATTTTAGTTTTTATTATCATCCAATCATTTCCTTATATTTGTGTAGAAGTATATGCTTAAGATAACCTATTTATAACTCAAAATATTTAAAGAAAAAGGATTTAAAAAAAATAAAAAAATTAATTAGTTTTTTTAGATATTCTTTTTTTTATCAAAAAAAGACATATGACGCTTGAAATCCATATTATTGTAAAGATATCATAACCTGGAATTGCAGAAGATTTTTTTTCTGTCTCCACCTCAACCTTAACACAGTTTGAAAATATATGATCATACTCATTATACGCAACCACAATGAAATAATATGTACCATCCGAATAATTGCTTAACTTTAACGTTAAAAAGGTAAGCCCCTCAGCTATAAGACAACTTTCGTTAATCTCTGTAATGCAACTAGAATAACAATAAAGTGAGTAATTATCTGCTCTAGCTGAAATAGACCAGGTGAGATAAAATTCACCATCAGTATCAGGAGTTTCTGCTTCGGGATATAGTGTAAAAGCTCCCGGTAATGCATATCCCCCATCCTTAATAGTCCAATTAAAGTTAGTAATGATAGCTTGTTTAGCATCTGCTCCTACATCACTATATTTTGAATAACCTCCATCAAAATAGACATAACTTTGTAATGATAACTGGGACCAACCTACTAATAAATTATCATAATTAGACATTGATAATGTAGCACCTGAGAACATATAACTCATGTCTGTAACACTTGAGACGTCCCAATTACCTATAGGCTGGTTAAAGGAATAAGCATATGAGAACATCCTATACATGTTTGTAACACTCGAGACATTCCAGTTAGCTAAAGCCTGGTTAAAGGAATAAGCACTTTCGAACATATAACGCATGTCTGTAACATTCGAGACGTCCCAATTACCTATAGGTTGGTTAAAGGAAGAAGCTCGGGAGAACATCCTATACATGTTTGTAACACTTGAGACGTTCCAGCTGCCAATTGGTTGGTTAAAGGAAGAAGTTTGATAGAACATATAACTCATGTCTGTTACGCTTGAGACGTTCCAGCTGCCAATTGGTTGGTTAAAAGAAGCAGCACCTGAGAACATCCCATACATATATGTCACACTTGAGACGTTCCAGTTGCCAATCGGTTGGTTAAAGGAAGAAGCATATGAGAACATCGAACTCATATCTGTCACACTCGAGACGTTCCATTTGTCTATAGGCTGGTTAAAGGAAGAAGCATAATAGAACATCCCATACATATATGTCACACTTGAGACGTTCCATTTGTCTAAAGGCTGGTTAAAGGAAGAAGCACCTGAAAACATCCAACTCATGTCTGTCACACTTGAGACGTTCCATTTGTCTATAGGCTGGTTAAAGGAAGAAGCACCTGAAAACATCCCACTCATGTCTGTCACACTCGAAACGTTCCAGCTACCAATCGACTGATTAAACGAGGAAGCTTGGTAGAACATATCATACATATTTGTAACACTTGAGGTGTTCCAACTACCAATCGGTTGGTTAAAGGAAGAAGCTCGGGAGAACATCCCATTCATGTTTTTCACACTCGAAACGTTCCAGCTACCAATCGATTGATTAAACGAGGTAGCGTGGTAGAACATATAACTCATAACTGTCACACTCGAGACGTTCCAGTTGCCTATAGGCTGGTTAAAGGAAGTAGCATCTGAAAACATCCAACTCATATCTTTAACACTTGAGACGTTCCAATTACCTATAGACTGATTAAAGGAAGAAGCATCTGAAAACATATCATACATATATGTCACACTCGAGACATTCCATTTACCTATAGGTTGGTTAAAGGAAGAGGCACCTGAGAACATCCCACTCATTTGGGTAACACTAGAGACGTTCCATTTATCTAGAGGCTGGTTA
The DNA here is from genome assembly GCA_048937405.1 of Promethearchaeota archaeon. Taxonomy (GTDB): domain Archaea; phylum Asgardarchaeota; class Lokiarchaeia; order Sigyniarchaeales; family SOKP01; genus Loki-b32. Next base: position 111,452 of record JBHLNF010000002.1, on the reverse strand, counting down.
AAGGAAGAAGCACCTGAAAACATCCAACCCATATCTGTAACACCCGAGAAGTTCCAGTTGCCAATCGGTTGGTTAAAAGAAGAAGCATAATAGAACATCTGACTCATGTCTGTAACACCGGAGAGGTTCCAGTTGCCAATCGATTGGTTAAAGGAAGAGGCAACTGAAAACATCCCACTAATATCTGTCACACCCGAAACATTCCATTTATCTAAAGGCTGGTTAAAGGAAGAAGCAAAGGAGAACATATAACTCATATCTGTTACACCCGAGACGTTCCAGCTGTTCATATTACCACTACTCCCCAGATTCTCGCATTCACCGAAAGCACAACATAAATTTTTTGTTCCAGTCAAGTTCAAACTATCAAAAGCAGTGATTACTAAATTGGAGCATCCAGCAAAATAATATCCCGAATTTCCTAATTGTAGACAACCCCATTGTTGAATTTCAAGTATCTTCAAGTAATCTCCCGAATAATCAAAACTCCACCCAATCAATGTACCATTAATTGTAATAGTATAAACATCTTCTAAAGTATATGTATGTGTAATAGCAGGATCATAATAGTCAGTAATAGTATTATTGCTTCCATCGCCCCAAGAAACTGTAAAATTATAGGTTCCACCCAAATATAGTGGTAATCTCACTTGATCACTAAAACTAGAGTCCCCACTTGTTAACCTCGTATCCCAAACTGAGATAAAGTCATTCGGAGCTGAAGTGGTAAGTTCTGAAAATTCCATGTTATTGGGTGTTTCTTTTTGTCTTTGAAGTGAGGGTATAAAGGTTGAAATGTTTAACAACGTCAAAGAAGATATTAGCAAAGCTAAATACAAGCCAAACTTTTTGTTTTTCATCGATTTAATCACACAACATTAAATTTTTAACTTTTTTTTTTGATTTCGTAAATTATATATAATTCTACATCTCATTATTTAAATTTTTTGTAAAATCGTTAGAAAGATCATTGAGATTGAAAAAAAGAGGTAGATTAGATTTTTCAACTCGTAGATTATTAACACGCTTATTTTATGCTTTACAGTGTTAAGAAATTGAGAGTATGATGGAAATTATAAATGTTTTTTCTCTAAACAAAAAACATTTATGATATCTTCCATGGTTTAGATATTTATTATTAGAAATAATTTTTGAAAGTGACTTCAGAAATATATATAACTTAATTTTGAATAGGAATATTAATTTTATAACTTTAAATTTTATTAAATATTAATCTCAAAATTATAAATTTCTTATAGTACGATATGATCGAAATATCAAATCTTTCAAAATCTTTTGGAAGTTTCAAAGCTGTAGAGAATCTCAATATTAATATCCAAAAAGGTGAAATATTTGGTCTCATTGGACCTAACGGTTCAGGAAAAACAACAACCATCTTAACATTATTAGATATATTAGATCCGAATCCGGGAGCCAAAATAACGATTGATGGAAAAGAGATTCCTAAAAAGATAAATGAAGTTTATCCTAAAATTGGTTTTATGCCCCAAGAGCTCTCTCTATATTTAGATCTGACAGTTGAGCAAAACCTAAAATTCTTTGGTAATTTATATAAAATTCCAAAAGCTGTGCTCTATTCTCGTATTAATGAAGTTCTTGAATTGATTGAACTTAAAGAATATAAAAAAAGGTTAATTTCTAAATGTTCAGGAGGGATGCAAAGGCGATGTTCCCTTGCGGTTGCGCTACTCCACAAACCAGAAATTTTAATTTTAGATGAACCTACTGTAGGAGTTGATCCTGAACTTAGAATTGAATTCTGGAATTATTTTAAGAAAATTTCAAAAGAGGATGGAGTCACTATTCTCATTACCACTCATTATTTAGCAGAATCAATTAATTGTGACCGAATTGGTTTGATGAATAAAAAGATAGTAATCTCTGGAACACCTTTAGAATTAATGGAGAATGTTAAAAAACTCAAAAATCTTGAAGACCTGCCGGATATGGAGGAAGTTTTTATCTATTACACCCATCCAGAGATGGAGAAGAAAATGCTCGGGGGTTCAAAAGCATGAGTATTAGTTTTAGAAGAATTGTAGCAATTACACGGAAAAATCTCCAAGCATTAATACATGATAAACGGACGGTAGGTTTACTCATTATGATGCCTATCTTCTTGATGTTCCTTTTTGGATATGCCTTTGGACGACCAGTAAGTCATGTACCTATTAAAATTGTTAATTTAGATAAGGGTGGAGTGGGTATACCTTATTTGGGGATTAATGACACAAAATTCTCTGAAGTTTTCATAGAAAAGCTTGAGGAAGATGATAGAGTAGATATTCATTTGTTGAATTCAACTACTTTTAATCTTTCAGAAGAGATTCCAAAAATTTATGGAGGGAACGATTATTATGCTCTAATCGTTATTCCTGAAAACTTTACGGAAAATATGCCGAATTTTTCAAAAAGTATTCAAATATCAACATATTTAGATGGAAGTGATCAACAGACGATAAGTTCCGTAATAGGTGCACTCTCTGAAGTTATTGGAACAGTATTACTTGAGATTTCAGGTGAGGAATCTCATTTAAAATTAAATCTTAATTATGTCGCAGGGGATCCAGATCTAAGACCGATTGATTCTCTTGGGCCAGGAATCCTCAGTTTTGCTCTTTTCTTATTCATGATTTTAACAGTTACGGGGGGATTTACTAAGGAGAAATTGACAGGAACATTGTATAGAGTTAAAGCAACAACGACTTCAAAGACAGAAATAATGTTAGGGTATTTAATAGGGAATTCATTAATTGCATTAGTCCAAAGTGTTCTTTTGCTATTAATTTCAGTAGTATTTTTCCAAATCCATATTCTTGGAAATATTTTATTGTTGTTTTTTATCCTCTTTATTTATGCAATGTCATGTGTCGGATTAGGTATTTTTGCTTCTGCTTTTGCCCAAAGCGAGCTTCAAGCATTTCAATTCATTCCTTTGCTTCTAATTCCTTCAATGTTCTTTTCAGGATTTATCTTTCCAATAAACTCATTTCCAGTAATATTTCAATATGTTTCTTATTTTATCCCTATGACGTATTCAATTAGGATTAGCAGAGCAATTATGATTAACGGCTTTGGCTTAGATATGTTTTTCATGGATTTTCTAATAATGCTTCTCTTAACCTTGGTATTTCTAATACTTGCTGTCCTAGTTTTTAAAATGAAAAAATAGATTCTGAAATTAAATATATCTCTAAACACTTAAATATTTTTTTTACCTATAATAAATTTGAATAGAATTCTTTAGAAAATCCAAATACTAGAGGTGAAAAGAATTTCTGAAGAAGAAAATAATTTAAAAGAAGAGCTCTCTCAAGAAGTTAAAATAACAGATAGGAAAATAAAAGTAATTTGCTATATATCTATTATAATGGTTATCATTACACCTTTAATAATTGCTTTTGTTTGGTATTTTATAGAATCCCTGTTTTTTTATCTCATTCTCATTGGAATTCCGATAGGAATTGTAATTGAGTTCTATGGATTATATGGGATAATAATGTATAGATTAATATCAGGAAAAATAATTTCAGAAGAAGATAAAGACTTGAAAATAAATTACTATAAATCATTATTAATGGTTATCTTTACCCCCATAATAGCTATACTTGCTTCTATTTATACTTTCACAGGTTTTGCATTAGGAGTATTTTCGATAATTCCGATTGGGATCGTTATTTGCCTTTATGGGTTATATGGCATATATTCATATAAATTTCAACCCATAAAATATAAAAAGGCAATTAAGAATGGTAAAAACAAGAAAATAAAATATTATTTACTTCTTGTGGCAAGTTTACCAATTTTTATGATTTCATCTTATTACATAACAGGTTCAATTTATTGGGCTTTAAAGGATGATTTGAATTGTTTGTGGGTAACTTTTTATTGGCTTATTGCTTTTATACCCTCTTTAATTGGTGTTGTTCTTGGTTTTTATAAATCAATTCATGAAAGGAGAATATATTCAAGCTAAGCTAATTCTAGCTTAAATTTCATTTATTTAAAGATTTCTTTAGTTCTTTTATGATTTTATCAGTTTTTTTATCCTTTATCCAGTATCTTATTTTAGGAGAACTAAGAAAAGCTTGAATTTTCTCGTTCAATTCAGATAATTTTTTTTTATCTTCTTTTGATAACTGAGGGACTGTTTCTTCTATCCTTTCCTTTACTTTTTTAACTTCTTCTGCAATAATTGGGATTTCTATTTGGCGTTTACCTTGAATTAATCTTTTCTGAATTATATCTTTTATACTCTTTATCCATCCTTGAATCCAGGGATAATTTCCCTTTTTTTTTGGATCTTTTATAATTACTTCTTTTCTATCGACTATTATTAAATCATCGGGGCAAGAATTTTCACATGCTCCACAATAAAAACATTCATCCTCATTACAAGCAATTTTACCATATTTTTTGACATCTTCAGCACTCTCTGGAATAAAAAAAGATTCCGTAGGGCAAATATTAACACAAGCTTTACATCCTTGAGGATCGCACTTATGAAGCATATTTTTTTTTATAATTATTTCTCCTTTTATTGGAGAATTGATTGAAAAACAGTTAACTGGACACTCTTTTTGAATTTTATAATAATCTTTTATGTTATGTCTATCTCTTACTGATAAGCATAGATTACAGATCTCATTTTTGGAATCCTCTATACATTTATCCAAATCTATTTTGAAGAATTTCTCAATAGAGGGAAATTCATCAATATTGATTTGATCTTCGGGTAGAATATTTTCATGAAATGCATCATTTGGACAAATAATAGCACATAGCATGCAATAACAGCATTTTTCATGATCAATTAGAATTTTTGGATTATTTTCATCTAAGATTCCTTGAGCAATATCAGGAATAGGACCGAGTTCTATAGCATCAACAGGGCATACAATTTTACATAAAGAACACCCTATGCATCGTCTTATATCATATGTGAGTTTCTTATCGACATTTTGGAACTTCCATTTAAGTATTAATTGATCTGGTGTAATTTCTATATTTTTTATGATGGATTCCTCTTCTCCAGTAGCGGATTCATCCTCAGATGCTATTTTTGAAATTTTTTTCTCCACCTTTCTAGATTTCTATGAGAGGTCTAAGATCTTGTAAATTTAAAGTGTAAAAAAAACTTTCGATAATAATTTCAATTATTTATCACAACAGTGTTTCATTAAATTATATAAAAAACCATTTCACAACTTATATTTTAAAAGTTAAAGCATAAATATTATGATTACTGTTATAGTTTTGTATTTTGAGAATATGAAATTAATATTTTGATTAATCTAGAATAATCAATATATTAGCGGGGCTAAATAGATCAATGGTGATATAAGAATAAAAACAATTTTTATTGCTGAAGATGATAGAGATCTTCAAAGATTGTATGAGCTCTTATTAGAAATGGATGGATTTCAATTATTAGGAATTGCTAATAATGGAGAGGAAGCAATAAAAATGTTTAGTTCATTTACTGTAAAACCAGATATAATAATATTAGACTATAGAATGCCGATAAAAAATGGTTTAGAAGCTTTAAAGGAAATATTGCAAATAGATCATAATTCGAGAATTATTTTTGCAAGTGCTGATAAAACTATTAAAGATGAGGTATATTCAAATGGAGCAATGGGTTTTTTGGATAAACCATTTACGCACCAAATGTTAATAAATGCTTTAAAGAAATGTTTAAGCACAGTTGATTTAACACATTCATGAAAATTTTATGTAAGAAAATTATTTTATTGATATAATCAAGAGTAATAATCATAACTCTCATTATCAAAATTGTAAATATAATCAATTGGAATTCCATCAGGTTTAAGATCTGGTGGGGCATATTTTAAATGTAAATTTGGAAAATATGTTCCAATACCATTTTGGGCTAGAATTATAGCAGGATGGTTTGCATCTTTAAAAATTTTCTCACTTATTCTTAAAGTAATAACTCTGCATTGCTGTTCATCTAAAATACCTAACGAATGAATATATTCATGCATTAGAATATGATATGTATAAGCCCATACAATTTCATAAGATTGTTCTTGTAAAATAATCTCAAGTGGTGTTATATTCATTAGAATATCAGTACCCGGGTGAAAATGCATTCCACCAATAAAACCACCTCTATAGATACCCATTTTTACTAGTCCTAGACTTAAACCTGCTCGGTGACGTCCATAAATCTTTTTAACATCTTTCTTTACTTGTTCAAAAATCTTGGGCATTTCATGTTTTAATTCTTCTAGATTCATACGTAAGATTATATTTTATTAATTTCTACTTTAAGTAATTAAGATTAAATATCAAAAAACCAATCATCATCATCCTCACGTACGAAGTCCATCAAATTAGACAAATCCCGGAGTAAATGTCTTATAGAAACTTTATGTTGATCTCTCCTAATAGGTCCCATTTCTGAGAAGAACATATCATCTAATAAATTATCAATGTTTATTCGATTGAAATATTTCATAGGATTGTAAAAAAGTGTATAAAAAATTTCCTTTTCTAAGTTAGGTTGTTCTTTTTTCATAAGATCTTCTTCATATTGATCTCGGATGATATTTTTAAGTTCAACTATAAAACAACCTTTACTACGTAATAATGAATCCCTTTCTATTTCTAAAGATTTAATATTTTCTTCAATTTCTTTTATTCTTTCTCCTAAAAATCTAAGTTTCTTATTAGGAGACTTAATCTTTTTATAGTCTACATGATATCCTGTATCTTTTAGTTTAAAGATATTATTCAAATTATCACTCTTAGAAACATTATAGCTTATATTGTAATAATCTGGTGTGATATCAATTCTTAAGGAAAGATTACTTTTAATACGATACTTAATATTTCGAGGATCATCACCTACACTTTCAATTATTCCCGTATCAGAAAGCATTTTTAGTTGACTGTGAATAGCCTGTCTAGAGATCTTTTTCCCAAATGAAGCTGCCAATTCCGATGCACCTAATGGAACCTTAGATAATTTTGATAAAATTATTCTTCTTGTAGGATTTCCCAATATTTCAAGGAGAATATCAATACTTAGAAAGTGTTTTCTTCCTTCTTGTTCTTCCAATTCCATTATTATCACTCCCAATTAATTATAAAATCTATTTAATTTTTGTAAAATTTTATCTGTATAATTCTTCTGAAGGTTCTTTTGCATACATTTCATGAGATTTTTTAGCTTTGTCTGCTGATTTTAAAATTTTTTCGATTGATTCAGTAAATTCATCTTTTGTAATTTTTACAATTTTAACAGAATCTGCATTTTTGGTATCAACATTTCTATTTGTAACTGCGTTACGAATTGTTAAGAGAGTAGCTTCTTCACAAATTGCTTGAATATCTGCTCCAGTGTACCCTTCAAGTTCGTGTGCCATTTGCTCAATGTTCACATCTTTAGCTAAAGGTTTATTTTTAAGATGGATTTTGAAGATCTCAATACGAGCCTCTTTATCTGGCATCGGTATCTCGACATGTCTCCCAAAACGGCCTGATCGTAGTAATGCGGGGTCTAACATGTCTGCTCTATTAGTGGCAGCAAGTAAAATTACATCCTTTAATCCCTCTAATCCGTCCATTTCAGTTAATAATTGTGAAACAACTTGTTCAGTTACTTGAGAGCTTGAAAATCTACCTCGCATTCCTGCAATAGCATCAATTTCATCGAAAAAAATAATACAAGGAGCTGCCGCCCTTGCCTTTCGAAAAGTTTCTCTAACCGCTTTTTCGCTCTCACCTACCCATTTAGATAAAAATTCAGGACCTTTTACTGAAATAAAATTGACTTCACTTTCATGAGCTAAAGCTTTTGCTAATAATGTTTTTCCAGTTCCTGGGGGTCCAAAGAGAAGAATTCCATTTGGTGGTTTTGAATTTAAGTGTTTATATAATTCAGGATATTTTAGTGGCCATTCAATTATTTCCCTTAATTGTTGTTTTGCGTCTTCTAAGCCCCCGATATCTTCCCAAGTTTCAGTAGGTTGACTGATTAATACCTCTCTTAAAGCTGAAGGTTCAATACTATTTAAAGAAGTTTCAAAATTTTTCATTTTAATTTGGAGATCACTTAAAACTTCAGGAGGAATGGGTTTGTCTAAATCAATTTTAGGTAAAAGTTCTCTTATGGCTAACATAGCGGCTTCTTTCGCTAATGCTTCAACATCTGCACCAACGAAGCCATGTGTTTTTTCAGCCATAGTGCGAAGATCAACATCATTATAAAGGGGCATTCCACGAGTGTGAATTAATAAAATTTCATATCTCCCATCTGTATCAGGAACTCCAATCTCGATTTCACGGTCAAATCTCCCGGGACGCCTAAGTGCAGGATCAATGTCATTTACTCTATTGGTTGCTCCTATAACAATAATTTCTCCTCTTCCTTCTAAACCATCCAATAATGAAAGCAATTGGGCAACTACCCTTCTCTCAACTTCACCAGTAACTTCTCCTCTCTTAGGTGCAATTGAATCTAACTCATCGATAAATATTATGGATGGTGCCATTTCCTTTGCTTCTTCAAATACTTTTCGGAGATTTTCTTCACTTTGACCATAAAATTTACTCATAATTTCTGGTCCACTTATAGTTATAAAATGTGCTTCAGTTTCATAAGCAACAGCTCTAGCCAATAAAGTCTTTCCAGTTCCTGGAGGTCCATGTAATAATACACCTTTTGGAGGATCAATACCTATTCTTTTGAATAATTCTGGATGTCTTATTGGTAATTCAATCATTTCTCGGATTTTTTGAATTTCTTCTTCTAGTCCACCTATATCCTCATAGCTAACTCTTCGTGCCTCTAATTCCTCAAATTCTCTATGAGTTTTCTCTGAAATAGTAATTTTAGTGTCTAAATGAATCCTGACTGCTGCTGCTCTGGGTGAATAATCCATAACTATAAAATCAATCCTACGACCCATCGCATTAAAACTTAAAATATCACCTTTGGTAATAACACGGTTTTCCAACATTCTTACCAATTGATCTGATCTTCTTAAAATAACCGATTCTTCCATTCCTGCGAAAGTTATTCTGTCTGCTAAACTTGCTTCAATTTTTTTGATTTCAACAATATCGTCTAAGGAAGCACCAATATTCCTTCTCAATGAAGAATCTATTCTAATCGTATTTGTGCCAGCATCTTCTAACTTTCCAGGAAATAGTAAAGCAGCAGTTTTCTTTCCTGCAGCATTATGGGAAATTTCAATTACATCACCAGTTCTTAGTTTAAGTTCATCAATAACATCTGGATCAATTCTTATCCTACCTCTCCCAGCATCTCCTTTATATGCATCTTTAATTCTTACTTTTTTTCCGTCTCCCTTATATTCTCGTGTAATCCCACTCATCTAATTTTATCACTTCTATTTTACTAAACACACTAATTATTGAATTGATTATTCTCAATTATAAATATTCATTTATCTGATTCCTTAGCTATTATAATTGCTAAACCATTTTTAACTTCAATATCATAGTCTTTGAGTGAAGAAATGAAAGGTAATTTAACAGTTTTCATATATTTTCTATTTTTATTCTCTGCTTTAATTCTTAGCTGATTTCCTAAATCATTAAAATTAATTTCAATATCTTCTCTACTTATTCCAGGAATTTCAAAAACAATTTCAGAATAATCTTTATAATCATTTATTTCTGTTTGTGGTTCTAAATATTCAAAATTTTCCTTACTTTCTTGAGTTTCTAAAGAAAGCATATTAGCATCATATTCACTTACTGATTTTCTTTCAAACATCTTTTTTAATTTGGGATATTTAGACATGTCCATACCTTTCAATAGTTCTCGAATTCTGTTTTCATCAATATTTCCCTCAATCTTTATGTCAGGTTTATCCATTCCTGATTCAAAATGATATGATACTTTAAATCCCTTTATATTCTTATTTTCAGGTTTTATTTCTAAATTATTTTTAGATTCTGGAATAAAAATAAAATCTATATCAAATATATCTGAATTTATTTTAAAATTTTTTTTAAATTCATCAATAAAATCATCAAAATCATCCAATACATTTCTCACCTTGAATTATGATTATTTCTGTCAACCTTTTGTTGTCAATTTAAATATGCAAATTTATCTATAAAAACCTATCGATTCTGAAAAATAAGGAAACAAGGCATTAGATATTGCTATTTTAATGATTATAATATTTTTTTAATAAATTATTTATGAGATCTTCATTTAAGTCAAATAGCTGAAAGAATAACTTATCTATTGATGATTTAATACTACTACTATCATTTCTTTTTAGTGCTATAATGACCTTTTCTTTTAATTCATTGTTTTTAATTAAGGAAAAATAGTCTGATTTAATTATTCTCTCAATAGTTTTTTCTTTATTTTTATTAGGATTTTGTCCAGACTTATTTACTAAAGAGTAAGTAAGTATCTTTATTAGTTCTATAGTAGGTTCATTTTTCTTATTTTTGAAATTAGTTAGATGGGGTACCGGTAACCCCTGTTCAAGCTTAGTTTTACTTCTTTTTATAGAAATATTTTTTGCTATAAACAGGAAATTTACGAGTTTAGAATTTAGATAAGCAAGGAGAAAGAGAATATCAAGATTATCATCCATGAATTTAGGCCATAAAAAATAAGTATCAGATGTAGCATAATATGAGTTATTCGAATATCCAAAAATATTATCCTTTGAGATAAATTTAAAGAAGAGTTTCTCACCTTTATCATAATATGGTTCAAGATCTATTAAATTTTCTTTATTTATGTCATTATATTGACGAATAAAGGAACCTCTTCTTGGAAAATAAATATCTCTTGGATTTTCTTTTGCATTTATTAAGATTTCCTTTAGTACTTTTTCAAATTGTAATATATATTCTGATAAATTAGGATATTTCGTTTTTAGTAGAAGATTCCGTTTATCAACACTTTTTACCTTAAACTCATCTTTATTAAAATAGATAACATAACCTACATATTCTTCATGACTATAACCAAATGGTTCAATGGACTTGCTCTTATATACTTTTTTAAGGCGAGTTTTTTCAAATTCATTGAGTTTTAGTAATTTTCCATTAATGTGGATAAAAAAATCGTTATTTTTGACTGTTAAATTTTTTCTCTCATTTAAAATAAATATTGAATCCTTAATAAGAATCATTCCATTACGTATTGAAAAATAATTGCTGAGATTAGAAATTATCCCATCAATCTTACAAACATTTTCAATCTTATCAACAACAATCTTCACTTCACGTGGATAAATTAAGTTCCAACTTTCATCTTTCTTTAAATCATTATTGGTTAATGCAGATAAGTATCTTTTTACGTGATTCACTTTATTATTATTAGTAAGTTCTTTGAAACTCTGTTCATTAAACGATTCATTTTTTTTGTTTGTGTCATTGCCTTCAAATAATTGGATTACTTTAATATTTTTGTTTAATTTCTGTAATTTTTCTTGTTTAGTTTTCTTTTGTAAAACAAAAATACAGTTATGTTGTCCTTTCGCATCATCAAATAGTTTTAAGTGAGATAGATCTAAATATTGAAGTAAATAACACTCTTCTAACACATGTGGTTTAAGAAGTTTTATGCCTGTTTTTTTAGATTTAGTAATCCAATAATTTGTTGTAATAAATGTCAGAATACCTCCAGAATTCAACTTTTCTATTCCTAAATGAATAAAATAATAAAACAAATCCATATTTCCTGAAAAATATTTATCACAAATAGGATATTTTTTGACATAATCTTGAAATAATTCTGCATTGTAATTTTGACCTAAATAAGGTGGATTTCCTATTATAATATCAAACTTTTCATTTGGATCTGAACTTAAGAAATTTTCGAATTTAAAATTTATTTGTGGATAAGAGTCTAAAAGAACTTCCTTCAAATTAATATCAATTTCATAGGCTGTTATATTGGAAAAACCATAATCTAAAAGATATCTTAAAAAAATTCCTTCTCCTACTGAAGGTTCTAAAACAGTTAACGAGTGAGGTTTTTTTCTAAATGATTCGATATAGTCTAATATATTCTTAACCATAAATTTAGCAATATAATTTGGAGTAAAGATTTGTCCAATTACATTGCAATTTTTGGAATCAATTTTTTTTAACACCATCTGATCCTTATATTAGATTAAGAATCTATATAGTTAGTGGTTGATTTTATTTTGAGTTGGTAAAAGAAGAAAAATAAAGCGTATGAGATACTATTGTTTAGATACCTTCTGGTATCACTGGACTCTGATTCTGTGACTTTACTTTATTTCTAACAAAAAGGTTAATTCACTTGATTAATTAATCTATATTTTCCTTTTAAATCTAGAGTTTAGCATAGGTTTATAATAACAGAAAAAAAATTAGTTTGAAAAAAGAAAGCAAACTTAATTAGGGATATTAATTATGATGATCATGGTGACTCATTTTAATATTAATTGGCTTCAAATTTCCGATTGCCCAACCTGTTACTTCATTAAGTGATGGGTGAATAACCATTGAATGATAGATAGGCATAAATGAACCTGCTTCTGGACATGCTCTTTGAATTTTAAGAAGGTCTCCATCATCCTTAGATTCAGGTAAACTACAAGTAAATCCTGCGTTCATCAAATATACAAATGGTTGGACTAATAAGGCTGCATGAGGGCCAATAACATGTGCACCTAATATTCTATAAGATTTATCAACAATTAATTTTACAAACCCATCATCTTCTTGACCAGCTTCATAACCCATTGCGAACCCTTTTGCTACTGTAGAGTAATTTTTCATAGCTATGAAAATTTTATACCCTTTTTCAATGGCTTCTTCTTGAGTCATTCCAACATGACCTATTTGTGGGTATGTAAATATTGCCCATGGAACTGCAGAATATTCTACTGATTTTTTTTGATTTTCAGGTCCAAAAATATTATTTGTACAAATTTCTGCTTCATAGTTTGCTTTGTGACGAAATTGATAAAGTCCGTTAGCATCACCAATACACCATATATTCTTTTTACTGGTTTCGAGATAAGAATTAGTTTTTATCCAACCTTTTTCATTAGTTTTAACACCAGTGTTTTCAACTTTTAATAGATCTGCATTTGATTGACGACCTGTCGCAATAAGAATTTCTTCTGCTTTTATTTCCTTTTCTTCACTTGTTTGTGTATTTTTTAATAAAACGATTTTTTGTCCTTTCTTCTCATATACTTTTACTGCCTTTTCATTTAATAAGACATTCATATAATTTCTAAAGTTTTTCGCTAAAAGTCTACTGATTTCTGGTTCTTCCGTTACAACCAAACGCGGAAGCATTTCTACAATAGTGACTTCAGTACCCATTGCCGAGAAGATATGAGCAAATTCTGCGGCTATAACTCCACCACCAATAATTATAAGACTCTTCCATGGTTTTTTCGGAAATTTTTTTCCAAAGAAGGTTTCATTTGTAATGTAATCAATATTTTCAATTCCTTGAATTGGTGGTATGAAAGACCTTGCTCCTGAAGCTATTACAAACCTTTCACCTTTAAAATGAGCGAATTCTCGGCCAGATTCAGTATCCTTAACTATCATTTCGTAATCTCCACTAAATTCTCCGATACCCTTATAGACTTTCAAATTTGGGATTGATGATAGTCCTTGTTCCATTATATTACTCTCATCGATTTGAGACCACATTCTTTCAGCAATTAAATCCCAATTGATATCTTCTACATTGAAATTAATTCCAACTTTTTGAGCATGCTGAGATTCTCGAATTAAATCAGCTGGATGGACCAGTACTTTTGAGGGAATGCATCCTCTTGTTAAACATGTACCTCCCATTTTATTATTTTCTACAAGAGCACATTTCATTCCCATTTGAATACCAACGTTTAAAACACTTAATCCCACTCCACTACCAATTACTACAATGTCATATATTTCCATATTTTCATTTTTATCTATATCATTTTTAAAGTTTATAGTAATAAAATAAAGAATATTTCCCTAACAATTCAGAAAGCTATAGATAATTAGTGGTTAGTTGGAATTAAAACTATAAAATTGCTACCTTGTTTATGATTACCTTTAACTCGATCTTCAACCCAGATATCTCCTTTATAGGTATCTATTATTTTTCTTACAAGTGATAATCCAAGCCCCATTCCTTTAGTTTTATAACGTCTTCGTAATCCTCTCTCGAATATCGTATTCTTCCGATAATCCGATATACCTTCTCCATTATCTTTGAATTCTATTTTAAGATAATTTTTATCTTCCTTCTGTTCTATACTAATATCAATAATGATTTCAATATTGGGTTTGTTATTATATCTAACCGCATTAATTAAAATGTTTTCAAACACATCTAATAAAAAATTATTAGCAATTACATCAGTTTTTTTAATAACAGTATTAATTTGAATATCAATATTTCTCGTTTGAAAACTATTATTTATAAATTCAATTGCTTTATTTAATAAAACTATAGCGTCAACTTTTTCTAAAACAATCTCCGATTCATCAATTTCAGTTATCTTTCTTACATTGGCTATTAACTTTTTCCCTCTGTTTACTTGTTCATCTATTATTTCATATAATTCTTTAATAGTGTTTAGTTTTTCAGGGTTATTCAGATAAAGAGAACTAAGCTCAACTGAAGAGCTAATGTTTTGCAATATATTATTAATATCATGAGCAAAAATGTCTTTATAAAGATTTGCTTGATAATATGCTTTTTTATATTTTTCTTCGGAGTTTTTTACTTTTCTTTCTGCAGTTTTTTCTTCTGTTATATTCAAAGTAGATTCAACAACAGCAATGACGTTATTGCCATCATCCTTAACAGGATACCCTGAAACCGACCATATTCTCCCATCTGGTGTAGTTATTTCATTTGTTTCAGGTTTTTTACTGATAATACACTTTCTTATTGGACATCCTTCGCAAGGTTCATCTAAAACATTCCAAATTTGGTAACATTTACGTCCAATCAATTCTTCTGGTTTCATATTTACTGAATCAGCAGCTGCCTTATTTACCCATAGCATAGTATTATCTGTCGTTTGGTAGACTATATGCTCAAAAAGACTTTCTAAAATAACTGATTTTTCACGTTCAGATTTTTGTAGAGCATCCTCCATCTGCTTTTTTTCGGTGTTATCAAGAAATGTTACAAAATTAGCAGACTTGCCTTCATAAGTAATTGTTCTTGAATAAACTTCAATCCATAATAATTCTCCTGATGGTTTAAGGTAGCGGAATTGATATTGATCCATTACATCTTTCTTTCCATTTTGTTTTTTAATTATTTGTTTTTTAACGAATTCTCTATCATCTGGATGTACATGAATTAATAGGTCTTCCAAATTCATATTCATAAGTTCCTCATAATCAAATCCCATTATATCTGCAAGCTTTTGATTAGCATAAATTATTTTATTTTCTTGAAGAATATATATTCCCATTAATGATTGATCAGCTAATGTACTAAATTTTAATTTAGTTTCTTTTAATTCTTGTTCTTTTTCAATGAGTTTTGTCATTGGTTCAAATATAGCAACCACTCTTTCTGAAGGTAATTTATAGATATATATTTCAGTCCAACCAGAAATTCTCTCGTCTTTATAAAGAGATATTGGAAAATGCTCTGATGTACCTGTTTTCCTTACCCTTCTTAAAGCATCTATTAAACCAAATTCTTCCAAACCGGGAAATATATCGATAATATTTTTATCAATAATATTTTTCCTAGAGCTTTTAAATAGATCTAAAGCTGCCCTATTCATCTGTTTGTATATAAAATCTTTCCCATTGTTTATTGATTCATAAATTACAACCGCAGAATTTATATTTTCAAAGAGTTCCTTAAATTTTTCCTCAGTTTGATAAAGTTCTGATTCACTCAATAATTTTTACCTATTAAATTTTATAAATTGATATGACCCTCCATATTAAGATCAATAGAATTTCGTTTTGGCATTTTAAAATATTGCTTTTATTAAAACAAATATATAGTCTATTTATATTATTTAAATCTATGTGAAAAGCTCTTGATTTTGAACAATTTCATATAGATTTGATAAAATTTAAGAATAAAGGAAAAAAATAAAAGAAAATGAAGCTATTTTCTATAACATTGAAGGGAGGATTTTAGCAAGGGGTACAGCAAGACCACCAAGAAGAGAGCCAATAGAACTCAATTTTTTGATATAATCTTTTATATTTTTAGAAACTTTGACAACACGTGTTTTTCCTTCAATTATAGTTCCATCTTCAGAGAGTAAGAAAATTTGAACTGTTTGTTCTCCAGTTTCTCTAGGCTCTAAAGTTAACCAAGTAGTATCTCCATTTTCCAACATTGTTGATAATACACTTACAATATCATTACTTTCAGAGGATATTAGCGGAATAGGTTTATCTGGTATCATGAATGTACCTCTTCCTTCCACTTCAATGTCAAGTTTTAATTTATTGGGTTCAAATCCAGGTGCATTAATTTTTATAATGTACTTTTTTGCCTCTGAAGCGTTATTATAGAGGTAGCAGAAAATATTGAGTTCACTATTCAGATAAACTACTTCTTGCGCTGTCGAATCCATATAAATTGGATCTTTTGAGATTCGTTCTATATTATCAGCTAATTCCAGTTGTAATCTATCAATTATATTGAAAAAGCCAGGATTGAATTTTCTAATATAATCGAATAGTTTAACAATGTCACTCATAGAGAAGTACCATCTTTCTTCCATGAATATCCCTTTCTCCACATCGAAATTATCCGAATCTACATTAATAATTTCTTTTAATTCTTGTATTAATTGATCTTCTGATAAAACTTCCTGAAATTTCAAATAATAAAGAAATAATATTCTCTCGATTGCAAATGTAATAGGTAACTCATCTGGTTCAGTTTCTTTAATTTTCTGAATGAAATCAGGCTTCAAAATTTTATTTAATTCTGCTAAATATTCATCCCATTTCAGGAATGTAACTGGATCTAAGTGATTTGAAAGAATTTCGGCGAAAAAATTATCTAAGAAAATCTGGTGTGTAGTAGGTTTATAGAAATCTTGAAGTCCATTTACATCGTGTATATTCAAATTTAAACTTCGGATTAAAATTGCTAATCCAAAACCTACTAAAGAAAATCCCGCTGCAGCAAATCCTAAATTAAGATCCCCAAGGAAAATCATTACTATAAATAATACAAGAGCAATAAAACAAATAAGAGAAATGAATTTTAATAGATTTGTAACTCTTTTAACATTATTAGCTAATAAATCAAAACCATCGAGACTATCAATAGGCCTACCCCTTTTCCTTTCGAATTTTAACCGTAATTTAAGAGAAGATTCAGTAGAATTAGCTCCTAACAATAGCATCACTGAATTGAATAAATAAACCGCTAAAATAACGTAGAAAATTATATTCAATGTAATATCAGTAATATCTAGTTGGGCTATTAAAGTTAGGATTGTAACTAAAACAAGAGCCACGGGAAGTATGAAGAGTAATAATTTTCCTACTTTCGACATATAACTTATCATATTTGCTTGAAATTTCTCTTTTTTGAGAATTTTGGCTAAATCCTTTTCTAAGCTTTTTTGCATTTTAATTATCATCTTTTTAAATAGTATTATTATTCAAAATTATGTAATTAGAATAATAGTACTATTCATTTTTAATATTATTGAATAATACTCATCAGTTGAAGATACTCAGAAATTACCAGTTTTTCAAATCTAATATAACTATTTATTTTAATTAGAATTTATTCTTAAAAAAAATTGAAAAGAAATTTAGAAATCATTCAATTTTACTAAAATAAAGCTCCTTCGAAACCCAATATAAATGCAAGATAGAAACATATTAAGGAAACGACTATAATCAATATGATAAGAATTATCCTTCCAATTGTAGTTTGGAAAAACCCACCAGTTTCATCGATCATTTCAAAATTTCTCATATATTTCAAATTGGCTTCCAAGGGTTCTCGAACTTCAAATGTTCCAAGTTCCATAAATTCACTCGCCTTAACTCTTACGTTATTTACCCATCTTTCATGATAAAAGGATAAATATACTAGTGTAACTAAAAATGGAATTGCTGCACACATTCCGAGGATAAGTAAAAACCAGATAAGAGTTGTTGTATACACTTGAATCGCAAGTCCTGGAGAACTCATTAAAAGCGAAGGTTCAATTGCTTCACCTTCAGCTAAAAGAGCGGAAGCAAATTCTTGAGCCAAATTAAATACAATAACTAATCCAAAGAATCCAAGAATTTTACTTAATATTCCAGTTCTCAAATAATAACCTAATCGGACAGAATCTTGGTATTCGTTAACACGATAAGCTTGAGTATCTTCAGCAACCCAAAATACAGGCATAACAAACATGAGGATCAGTAAAGTAAAAGGTCCTAAATAAATCGTAAGATCAATAATCATTTCTTCGATATTAAAATACAAATCAGGATCCCACTCAATAACTGGGCCATAAAGATATGGTGCTACTGCTTGAGAAATGACAACACTCATACCCATGGAAAGAAACAATACATTCAAGACCCTCTTGATAAAAATCTTTATGCTAGCAACTCCTTTTCCTAAGTTTAAATCCATGGGATATGTTTCGAGATAATATATATCTTTGGTTCTTAGAGGATATCCCAAAAGAATTTCTACTGGTTTCGGTCTTATTTTCGATACTGTTTTTCTCAAATATTTTACCATGCTTCTAGAGGCAAATCGAGCCCCAATCTGACCCCAAGCTAATATAGGAATAATCGCAATAACGATAAACACTAAAGGCGCCCACCAATAGAAGTCCCCCGGATTAAAAGGTTCATCTGGAAACATAAGCTTATAATAAAGTCCACTAAAATAATAGAATTGGATAAAGAAGAGCACTATAAAAATCGCAATTAGAACAATAAGATTCTTTTTTGGTACAACTACGTCGAATTTATCGTCTGCACTTTCTACATTCAAATGTACGGGTTTCCTTTGATAAAGATAATCACTTTTTTCAATCTTTTTTGAAAGATTATCATTGTTTTCATTTTTATTTGATTCTATTTCATCCATCTTAATCATTTAAATTTGTGTTATAATGATATTATATTTAGAAAAAGAGGTTGTATTTAAATTAGTATTAATTTGAATAATAGTGTATTAAATAGAAATTAAGTTATTATTTTCAATTTTAAATTTGGTAAAAAAAAATTACTGAAACACCACTCTCTTAAGTATCCATATTCTAATATTTAATTTTCTAATATTTAATTGGTAAATAAAAAAGATAAGAGCATGTTCAGATAAAAATTAAAATCTGGACTCCCTTCTTTTTAAATAATAAAGTTATATCAAATTATTGATTTTCATAAAAATAGAAACTAAATAAAATATTTAATTTGTAATAATGAGTGTAAGTACAGATTATATTGCGATTGAAATCAAGGATCTTAAGAAGTATTTTAAAGAGGTTAAAGCAGTTGATGGCGTATCCTTAAAGATTAATAAAGGTGAATTGTTTAGCATTCTTGGTCCGAATGGTGCAGGAAAAACTACATTAGTACGCATGTTAACCACTGTTTTAACTCCTACTGCTGGGTATGCTAATATTAATGGATATAGTATTCTAACTAGTAAAAAGGAAATTGTCAAGAAAATTGGTGTTTGTCCACAAGATATTACAATTTATGATGTCTTAAGGGCCGAAGAAAATGTTGAGTTCGTGGCTGCTATGCATGGAGTTCCTCGTAGAGAAGCAAAAGAAAAAACTACTAAGCTTCTAGAAGAATTTGGTATAGCGGGAAGGAAAGATTGGTCAAAACACTTCTCAGGTGGTATGAAAAGACGTTTAAATCTTGCAATGGCATTAATCTTCGAACCAGAAATTCTATTTCTTGATGAACCCACAGCGGGTCTTGATCCTCAAGCAAGAAGATTGGTTTGGGATTTTATTAGAGATTTAAAAAATAAGGATGTTACAATTATACTTATGACACATGATATGGTTGAGGCGGATTCTTTAAGTGATCGTGTCGCAATTATAGATCAAGGTAAGATAATTGCTGTGGGAACTCCAACTGAATTGAAAGAGAAATATGGGAGTGATAATGTATTAGAAGTCTCTTTCATTGACAGAGAAGATCTTGAAGTAGTAAAAAATAATATAGAAAACATTCCATTTGTTACTAATTCGAGTGAAATTCTCCGAAAGGATAAAAAATCATTATTTATTTCTTTTCAGGGTGGTCTGAAAAATCTTGTAAAACTTTTACAACAAGGACTTATTGAAAACATAGATGAGGTTGAAAATATGAAGTTTAGACAAAACGCACTTGAAGATGTGTTTCTAAACTTAACGGGAAGGAGGTTGAGAGATTAAAATGAATTTGTTAGAAAATAAAGCAATCCAAATAATGATTAAAAATATTAAAGATAAAACCCGTCATTGGGAATATTTAGTTTTTTCTCTTGGATTTGCTGTTATGTTTACGGTAATGTTTTATTTTCTTTTTGGAGGTGAAGATTTCCAATTTAGTTTCCCCGGAATGATAGTATATGCGGTAGCAGCAAGTACGACTAGTTCTGCTATATCATTTTCAGTAGACAAATCTTCTGGAATGCTAGAACGATTAGATACAATGCCTACTGGCAGAAAAAATTTATTTTTTGGAGCTTTATTATCGGAAACTTTTCTGGTCTCACTTCAAATTCTAATTATGTTCATCTTAGGATATGGTATACTTCAAATTCCATATAAAGGAATTTTTGAATTAGTAATCGGATTCTTTATTGCAGTTCTATTTGGTATTTCATCAGTTGGAATTGGTATTATTATCTCTGGTATAGCGAAGAATCCTGAAGTTGCCAACGCTATGGCAATTTTTTACTATATGCCAATGCTATTTCTTTCTGGTTCATTCGTCCCTTTTGAAAGTCCTATAGTTTTTTTCACACCACCATTTTGGGCTAAACAATTATATCTTCAAATAACTGTGCTGGGAGATGGATTAGACGATGTTCTATATAATGGTTCATTAATAGGAATAACCGCTAAAGCAACTGTATTCCCAATATGGAGTGGTTTGTTAATTATTGTTGCATTTGCCTTCTTCTTCATACTCCTTGGTATCATGGTATTTCAGAAAAAAACCAAATTTTAATCCTAAATCTTTTCTTTTGAACTTTTAATTATTAATTTTAAATCAAATTATTGTATAATTTAAAATTCAGAAAGTACAAAAATTCTCAAAATTTTTTCTAATTAATAAAGATATTAGTAGTAATAATTTTGTCTAGTTCTAAATTTGAATTAAAAGAAATTGATGGCATCAATCAGATTAAAATAGATGTTCCTTTTCCCGTTAAATATGTTTGTGTTTATCTGTTTAAGGTAAATGGAAAAAATATATTAATTGATTCTGGTTTGAATATGGGAAATTGGAAGAATAATTTATTTGCAGCTTTCGAAGAATTAAATACATCTATACAAAATATTGACTACTGCATTATTACTCATTTACATACTGACCATATAGGACTAATCCGAATTCTCAAAAAAAAGAATCCTAACCTTAAAATCTTAATGCACGACATAACTCATGAACTATTGAAATGGGAAACTTCCAAGAATAATTTAAAAATTATTGAAAACAAAGCAAAAGAAGAAGTAAAACAACTAATAAAATATGGAATGAGTGAAAAACAAGGGGATAGAATAGTATATTTTTTTACTTTTTGGCCAAGATTCTTAGAATATCAAAAACCGGATATTATTATACATGATGGAGATTTAATATTCGATAGATTAGAAATTATTTGGACCCCTGGTCATAGTTTTGGTCATATTTGTATTTATGATAGACAAAAACAAATTCTATTCTCGGGGGATCATATTCTTAGCAGAATTACACCTCATATTGGAAATTATTTAATACCTGATTACTTAGCAGAACAATATAAAGACTATGATTTTGAAAATATATTAAAATACTACTTAGAATCATTAGATAAGATAGATAAGTTAAATCCTAAGATTATTTTACCTGCCCATCAAGATATCATTTTTAATCCTCACGAAAGAATATTACAGATAAAAGATCATCATAAAAGGAGATTGAGTGAAATTTCAAGTGTAATTAAAGATAAACCATTGACAGCATATGAAATATCTCAAATCCACTTTGGAGAGGATCTAGATGAAATGAATTCATATATGGCACTAAGCGAAGTTTTAGGTCATCTTTTTTATCTACAAGCTCAAGAGAAAGTTAAGAGTGTTAAGAAAAATGGAAAATTATTATATTACAGTTAGCTTTTAGAAGATTGTATGATAGAATTGATTAATTTCTTAATATTAATTATCTCAACACTATTGATGGCTTTTTTTTTTTAAGTATTGCACCAGCAAAATTAGAAAAAAAAAGGGGTATAGTTGCTTTACTGTTAAATTCTACATTTCTATTTCTATATTCTATAGTTTAGTTTCCTATATTTTTATGTTTTTGTAAAGAGGAAGAAAAAGTTTTGATTTTAAGATATGGAGAATCTTATATAGAATATAGAAAACGGGTAGGAATGTTTTTACCGAAAAAAAGTAAATAATTTTGGATGAAATTCTAACATTATAATTTTTCAATAATATTTTCTAATTTTTTTACTATATTAAGGAAAAAATAATATAGAATAGTGTAAATTCCTAAATCATCAAAATAATAAATATTAACTATTTGAATTAATTAAAATGTCAATCGTTATTCAAAATTTAAAAGAAGCTATTAACGGAGAAAGTAATGCTAAAAGAAAATATGAATTATATGCTGAAAAAGCAAGAGAAGAAAATCTTCCGGAGGTTGCTCATTTATTTGAAGCCATTTCAGCTGCAGAAGCAATTCATATTAAAAACCATACAAGAGCTTTGAAAGTTCTTACTGATACAGATGTTAACATAGAAAATTTCATCGAAGTGAATGAAACCAATTTAAAAGACCAAATTAAAGATACAAAGGCAAATTTAATTGATGCTATTAATGGAGAAACTTATGAAACTAAGAAAATGTATAAAAACTTTATAAAAAATTCTAAAAAAGAGGGAAGTGAAGTTACTGAATTGTCCTTTTCATTAGCAAGAAAGGCTGAGAAAATACATGCTAAATTGTTTTCAATGTACTTAAAATTATTAGAGAATAATAAGTCTTTTGAAAAATTGAAAATTTTTGTATGTCAGATCTGTGGAAATGTGGAATTTGAAGTACCTCCCTCAATTTGCCCAATATGCGAACATAGTCAAAAATTCTTTAAAGAATACTAAACTTAATTTTTTTATTTAGGCTACAGATATTAATTGCTCAAGTATTGTACCTATTCCGTATGATGCTATAAACGCAACGATTCCAATAATAACCATCTCTAATCCACTTCTAATTTTATTTTCTCCCGTAATTCTAGTCTTTAGAACTCCTACAATAAATAACATTGTAAAAGATATCATTGAGGATAATACCAGCGAAATTATACCTAAGTTAAAAAAATATGCAAATAATGTTAAAAATGAACCAGACACAAATGAAAAAAATGTTAATATAGCCCCTAAAATAGGATTTTCTGGTTGTTCTAATCCCAACTCACTTTTAGTTAAAAAGTCTAACCAAACTTGTTTATCCGAAGTAATTGTATCTACACAAGCACTAAGAGTCTCTCCTTTTAGCCCCATTTTTTCAAAAATCTCCCTTACTTCCTCTGCTTCTTCTTCTGGGAATAATTCCAATTCTGCTTTCTCTTTTTTTAATTCATTTTTAATATAATTATATTCAGATTTACTTGAAATATACTCACCAAGACCCATACTTATGGCTCCTGAAACCATCGCAGCAAAACCCGTCAATATTACAATGGAATTACCGCCTGTTGCTGCCAAGGTAGCTGCTGCTACTCCAACTAATAGAGTAAATGTTGATATTAAACCATCATTTAGTCCTAAAATAACACAACGAATCTTACCTCCTCCGACTATATGTTCTTCTTGTCTTGAACTCAAAAATATAACACCCAAAGGAGGTTTTTTAATTATTTAATTTTTAAATCTAACATGTGAATGAATTTTTAACTATAATAAGAAATAAAAAAGTTTGAAAAAATATTAAATTAAACTAAAATATAAAATTGGGATAAAAAAGTGAGTTTTATTAAACTAGAAGAAATCAAAGCATTGATCAAACAATATCCTTTAATTAAGGACCGAGAAATTATATCGAAAATAATTGATGGTGAAAAACTTTCCGAAAGGGAACTAACGCGAGCTTTCCAAATGTCTCTTCCACTTTTCAACTTAATTATACTGAATAAAAGGTTTGAAAAGAATACACAAATAATCGAAAATGATTGGATTAATGCTAAGTTCAATAAATTGGATGATATGGGTGCTGTTAAAAATTTGGAAATAATTCCTCTTATTGACTATCACGCTGAAAACAATTTATTTACTGAAAATGGAGTTTCCTATTATATTAAAGCAGATGATATTTGTATTTTATATGATACTGGTTTAAATCCGAATAGAAAGCACCCTTCACCCCTTCTGAAAAATATGGAGGCATTAGGTATCAGTATAGATGAAATAAAATATATTTTTATTTCACACTTACATGGTGATCATGTAGGAGGGTTAAAATGGGCTCAGCAGAATACATTTTCACTTTCAGATATTCAATCAAACCTAAGCCATGTGAAAGCTTTTACTCCAGTTGAAATGACGCATCCCACGGCTAAGTTAAGTCATGTGAAAGGTCCAGAGGTTATAACGAAGGGAATAGCTTCAATCGGTCCTATACATAATCCTTTGTTCTTTTTTAAAGATATTTATGAACAAGCTATGGCAGTAAATGTTGAGGGAAAAGGTATTGTAGTAATTGTAGGTTGTGGGCATCAAGGAGTAAAAAAGTTAATAGATCGTGTTGAATTACTATTCGATACACCTATTTATGGAATTATTGGAGGATTACATTTACCTATACCAAGATTTCCAAGCGAAGAAAATATTTGGTCAGGATTGCCCATACATAAATTTATAATGACAAAAAGGCCACCATGGGAGCCTTGGCAAAAAGATGATTTGAGTAATGCATTAGATTATCTAAAAGCTAGGAATCCTAAATTAGTTGCACTTTCACCCCATGATAGTAGTGTGGAAAGTATCAATGCATTCAAGGATACATTTAAAAAGGCTTATACTGACTTAAAGGTTGGTAAAGCTATAAAAATATAAAAATAAACAAAATTAAATAATCAGTAATTAAATATCTTTACGATCTATTACTTTCATTTCCATAACAATATTGCCCCAACCGCCACATTTTAATCCCACATCGGGACAACCTACTCTATTTAAGAGCATTTCATCTGGATCTTTATCTGCAAGCATAAGCATGGAAGCAGCGTATACTAAATTCTCTGCTGCGCATAAGGCAGACATGCAAATTTCTTTTGGACATAGTTTTGTCAGTAAAGTTCCAAAACCATTAAAATAAAACTTATCTCCAACTTTATGTTGGACGTTACAGCCATGCGACTCGACAACTTCTATTACAATTGTCTTATTAACTAGATTGGGACCCTTCTTAAGAATTTCTATATTCTTTGGATTTTCCATAAAAATTTTCATTTCTTCATCATTATATCCCAAACGGTTTTTCATATACTCCTGAATTTCTTTAGACATAATTATTTCTTACCTCCAAGAATTAATTTATTTGGATTAATAATTGCGCCTTATTAATAATTTTGACTTAATATTTTTCAGTTTGACTCTTTGAAATAAAAGATAAAGATAAAAAAAAAGATGATTTTTCCTTGTATGTTTTAACCTTTAACTACTTCAACTAACTTTGGAAAAATTCTGGTGTAGTGAACAGCCATACAATGAACGCCCGAAAGTAAACCTTTAGATTTTAATTCAGTTATGAAAGGTTTAAAAAATTCATAATTTAATTGGTCATAGGTATCTTTTTGCTCTTTCTTATCAGTAACGTCAGTTTTAACTCGTTTCCATCTTTCAAGAATATCTTTTGGTACATCAACACCTGGAACAAATGTATCAAATCCTTTAGCTATTCCATAAGACTTCATTGGGAAAATTCCTAGAAATACAGGAACATTATATTTTTTTATTTCTCTTAAAAATTCAATTGTCATATCAATATCATAAACTACTTGAGTTTGTATAAATTCTACTCCTGCTTCTGCTTTTCGACCTATTTTTAAGATTTCTGCTTCCATAGGATCAGCGTTTGGATTTGCAGCACCTCCGACATGCATTTTTGGTGGATGCTCGATTTCATGCCCATTAATGGAACCTTTATCAACCATTTCTCGTATTAATTTAATCAAAGTAGCCGAATCTAAATCAAATACTGGCTTCGATTCTGGACAATCCCCTAATGCTGTATGATCACCTGTAAGTGAGAGAATATTATTTAATCCTAATGCTTGTGCACCCATAATTTGTCCAGCAATACCTATTTTATTACAATCTCTTACTGTCAATTGCCATACACATTCTAATCCAGTTTCTCTTTGAATAATATGGGAAGCTGCCATTGAGTTAATAGTAACAATTGCTAAAGGACTATCTGTCACATTTGCAGCAACTACGTATGGAGCCATTTCTCGAGCTTCCTGGATAGTGTGGGAGAGATCACAGGTCTTTTCAGGTTCTAATTCACCTGTTAATACAAATTCTCCTTTTGCTATCATATCACCTAATTTTGAATAAACTTTCTTTTCTGCCATACCAATTACCTCCATACTACCTCTCTCTGATGACCAGATTCGCTCCAATCTACTGGATCTCGTAATTTTGTATATAAATCTAATCGTCCTAATTCTTTCAAACGGTTATAGATTAATACCCAACCACAATCTTTTTCATAATTGCCGACTTCACATTTACCTTTAACCATTCCACCACAAGGACCATTCATAAGTGATTTAGCACAAGTTGTAATTGGACAGATTCCCCCTGTTTCGTTCAATAAGCAAGCACCACATCCACGACATCTCATGTAAAAACGACCAATCCGTTCTGTCATCCCCATGAACTCTGTATTTGTTCCAATAAAGACAGGGATATGAGAATATTTCCTTTCTAAGACTTTAGTAATACTCGCAACTCCGAGACCACAGCTTAATGTTAAGATCGCATCGATATTCTTTAAATCTTCATCAATTTGTCGGAAATCCTTCATCATAACTCTATTATCACATACTTCCTCGGGTACTATTGTAACAACAACTTCAAATCCTTCCTGCTCCAATTTCTCAGCCATTTCTTTTGCACCCTCTGTCCCTCCAGTTTGACACATTGCAGCACAACTACCGCAAGACACAATTCCAATCTTTTTTACCTTTTGTAAGGCACCTAAAATTTCTTCAAAGGGCTTTTTTGTAGTAATTATTGTCATTTTTTACTCTATTCTTACTAAATTAATTTTGATTGTATTCAATAATTATTGAAATTAATCATTATATTTATTGTTTTGAATTATTAAATGTAACTTTTTCAAAAAGGAAAAGATTAAAAAGGATAATTTTCAACTATGTAAAGGAAAATCCTAATTGGAGTATGAATAATTTCTCCAATTCTATTCTCTCTTAATCCAAGGATAGATAGATTCTATTATATTCTAAAGACTTATTCACAATTATGCCATAATTTTTATTGTTAATTTCATAAAGAATTCTTAAAATATAATTTCCGAGAAGATTTATGATTAAAGATATTCGTTTTTCTAAGGAAGAAGGTAGAGTATTAATGCTTGGAAATGAGGCTCTCGTAAGGGGATGCCTCGAAGCAGGTGTATCTTACGTCTCTCAATATCCTGGTACTCCCACTAGTGATATTGGAGAATACTTTCATCAAGCATTAAGAGATAGTCCTGAATTTAGGGAATATTTAGTCCATCACTGGGCTGTCAATGAAGCAGTTGCGACATCTGCTTGTGCTGGCGCCGCTTGGACAGGATGTAAAAGTTTAAATCCCATGAAACACGTAGGATTAAATGTTGCTAGTGATGCCTTAAGTGTAATTGCATTAAATGGACCAAATCCAGGAGCAATGGTTGTTTCAATTGGCTCTGATCCAGGTTCTTTAGGATCACATCAAGAACAAAATGAGCGTTTTTATGCATGGATGTTGCACCTTCCCACTTTTGAACCTCATACTCCACAGGAATGCAAGGATTGGATTAAACTCGCATTTGAACTGTCACAGAAATATGATTTAGTCATGAATTTTCGAATGAGTACTAGAAGTGCACACTCAAGAGGTTTTGTAAAACTTGAACCTTTAGTAAAAGGAATTGCTAAAGGTGAATTCATTAGAAATATTCCTAAATTTAATTCTCTCCCTCCTCATGCAATCAATAATCACATTCGCTTATACGAGCGAATTGAAAAACTTCGAGAAGCGATCCCAAACCTAGGGGTAAATAAAATAATTCCTGGAGAGAATAAAATTGGAATTATTACTAGTGGAATGCCATTTGGTTATACAATGGAAGCTCTGAATCAATTGGCTCTAGAAGACGTACCAGTTTTTAAGCTTGGAATGATATATCCTTTAAATTATGGAGAAATCGTGAATTTTATAGAGAAACTTGAGAAAGTAGTTATAATTGAAGAATTAGAACCATTTTTGGAAATGAAAATTGCAGAGATTGCCCACAATCATAAGATTAAGGTAGAGATTATAGGAGAAAAATACTTTCCAAAATACAATGAATTTTCTACAGGATTAGTAGCAACAAGTCTAGCGAAGATTTTTAATAAATCACCTAATGAGCAGATGAATAAAGCTATTGATTACTTTAATTCTTATAAAGATATAATACCTAGCAGATTTCCTACATTCTGTACTGGATGTCCCGAGAGAGCTACATTATATGCAATATTAAAAGCTACCAATCATCTAGAAAACACTATAATTAGCGGAGATATAGGGTGTTATGTAATGTCATTTTTTCCGCCACAGCAATGTAGTGATTTGGTGATTTGTATGTCCGGTGGAATTAGTGCTGCTATAGGGATGTCTACTAAAACCGATCAAAAGGTGATTGCTATGATAGGAGATTCTACATTCTTCCATACTGGTATGCCTCCTTTAGCTGAAGCAGTAGGTTATAATTCAAATGTATTGCTAATCATTTTTGAAAACTCATGGACAGCAATGACAGGACATCAAAATGATGTTCTCAGATATTTATTAAATAAAGGATTTTCTATCGAAGATATATGTAAAGCAATTGGAGTTTCTTGGTTAAGAGTAGAAGATTCATATAATCCTAAAAAACTTGTAAAATCCATTGAAGACGCATTAGAAACAGATGGTTTTAAGGTAATCATTGTTAAAAGAGAATGTGGCCTTCAAGCACATAGGTGGCGAATGGAACAAATTAGAACGTTAGAAAGAGAAGGAAAAAGAGTGCAAGATGTTTCGTATTTTATTGCTGGTTGCCAATTGTGTTATGAATGTGCAAGGATTTTAAGCTGTCCCGCCATCAGAAGAGTTGAAACAAATGGTATAGAAGAAATGCAAATTGACCAAGATAGATGCATAAAATGTGGTGTATGCTACCAAATTTGTCCAAATGGGGCAATACATAAATCTATAATAAATTTATTAGCAGAAGAGGTACCTTTTCGTGAAATTTAAAGAAACAGATATAATAAATATAGTAATAGCTGGAACTGCCGGGCAGGGAGTTATTACTTTAAAGAGATTAATTGAGTTCGCAGCTCAAAAAGCAGGAATAAAGCGAGCCTTTGGAAGTGAATAATAAGCTTGTTTCAAGCTTATTCAAAACATGCATGGGCTCGCACAGCGCGAAGGAGCGATTACCAGTCATACAAGATATCAGAAAGAAGTTTTTGAAGATGAGAGAAAAAACCTCCATTCACCATTGATATGTTATGGAGATGCGGATTTATATATTTGCTTTGAACCTGTGGAAGCGTTAAGAAGAGGAATTTTTGCTTCTAACAAAACAGCATTTGTACTCAATTCAAGAACAATTCCTGGTATAATGATAACTGCGGATCTCGAAAAATATCCTTCTTTAGAAAAAATTGAAGAAATTTTAAAAGGATACTCACATGAAGTATATTTTATGAATGCTACTAAGTTATCTTTAGATGAGTTCAATTCAAACCAACAAGTTAACTTAATAATGTTAGGATTTGCACATGCTACAGAAAAGATACCTTTTATAGAAATTGAGCATTATGAGGAAGTAATTAAAGAATGGTTGAGAGATCCAGATAAAAATATTAAAGCTTTGCATTTGGGTTTGGAAAAAGGAAAGAGTATAGTTAACAATTAGAATTTTAATCACAATATTAATTTTTAAAAAATTAAGGAATATTTCAAGAGACAACATAAATTATTTCTGAAGATCAAGGTTACTGTCCAACCTTAGTCTCCGGATTAGATCTGCCAGGCCGCTTTTGCGCCTTCTTCGGTCGCTTCAATAATACGGCGGGGTTTGTCCGCATCTCCGACGATGAAATGGCGGATTCCCTTCTGTTTGAGAAATTCTTTAAGGTCGTTCCTCGGTGTGACCCCAACTGCTACTATTACCTGGTCGATGGGTTCAAGCCGGTGTTCTTTCCCGTCAATACTTATAACAACAGATGCTGCCTCGATCTTTTGGATTTGGGTATTGAACATGAGTTTTGCTCCCGCAGCATTCAACCGTCGGTATAACATTGTACCATGAGCAGAAATGGGAGTCACCGGCGGTTTGGTTAAAATCTCGACCAATGTTACGTCTTCAATCCCTTTCTCGCAAAGGAAGTCTGCTGTTTCCATGCCGACTAGACCGCCACCGATGACCAAAGCGTGGTTTTTAGGTTTAACTTCACCATTTAAAATCTGCCATGCATCGCACACGATCGAATTCGTGATCCCCTCTACGGGACATTCGGCTTTATCAGCACCACTAGCCAGAATAACGACTTCTGGCTTGCCCTGTTCAATCATCTTTTCGGTAACTTCAGTTCCAGTTTTAATGATCGCTCTATTTTTTGTGCATCTGCGGGTGAGCGTGTTAATCCACCTTCCATATACCGCCTTATGAGGCGCTTGTTGGGCATATCGAATCTGCCCACCGGTATTCTTTTCCCGCTCGAAGAGGGTGACCTTGTGTCCTAACCGAGCAGTCTCAAATGCTGCCATAAGACCAGCTGGGCCTCCGCCCACAATCCATACCGTTCGACTCTTGTCAGCTCGTTTTTGAGGATATATCGTTTCTTGACCAGTTTCTGGGTTGATAGCACAGCGGATAGATTTAACTTCTATTATCTCTCGTTCAATACACCCCTGATTGCAGGCTAGGCACTCGAAAGTGTCTTCTGGATGCCCCTCTCGGGCATTCTTTAGAAAATCTGGATCTGCAAGATGCTGACGCCCTACAGCAACGAAATCTGCATCCCCCCGCTCGATTACTTTGTCCATGAAATAAGGATCCGTGAAACGCCCGACTGCAATAACCGGAACCTTGGTAACTTCCTTGATCTGACGAGCAAGATTCACCTTGAATCCCTGTTCATATTCCACCGGGGCACTCGCATTCGGGGTATCAGTACTTACTTTAAAATTTGCATGGGTACTAAATGACACGTGAATAATGTCCGCACCCGCATTGACCAAGTCCGGGATGATAGTCTTGATATCGTTGATTTTGTATCCATCCACGATGCATTCCTCGCCTGATAGCCTTATTGAGATGGGGAAGCCACTGCCTACCTGATTGCGTACCTCTTGTAAGCACTCGATCATGAAGCGGGCCCGTGCCTTGAAGTCCCCGCCATACTCGTCGGTACGTTTATTGGAGTGAGCTGACAGAAATTGCATGAGAAGGTAACCATGCGCACCATGGAGCTCGACCGCATCAAAACCAGCAACTACCGCGCGTTTGGCTGCTGTACCGAAGGAAACGATGGTTTCCTTTATCTCTGCTAAGGTCATCTCGCGTGGACTGCCCAAAAATCCATAAATATAACTTGGTACAGCGGACGGACCAATTGCGGTATGGTTCTTTGTCTTCAAATAGCTCTCACGACCACAGTGATGGAGTTGCATAGCTATCTTGCTCCCCTCTGCATGCACCACGGCAGCCAACTTGCTCAGCCCAGGGATAAATTTGTCATCCCATATGCCCAAGCAGACGGGACTCACCGATCCCGAGGGATGTACCTCCGTGATCTCGGTAATGATGAGTCCTGCTCTACTCTTAGCCCTACGTGCCATGTAGGCTATATTCGCATCACTTACCGTGCCATCCGAATTTCCAAGCCCTGTTCCCATAGGTGGCATTACCAAACGGTTTGGAATCTCTAAAGTCCTGATTTTAATTGGTTTTAATAAATGTTCCAGTGTGTTCATACTTTAAATTCACCCAATTTTGTTATGGACGCAATTTTTTTTAAAATTTACAAAAATATTTGAATTATTTAAAAAAAAAAGATATAAAATAAAAAATTGACTATTGACTAAAAGAATCAATTAAAATTGAAAATTGATAAAAAAAGAAATAAAAAGTACTTTTATATTGAAAGTTCATAAGAAAAATTTTTAAAAATTTACAGAGACATACGACATAAAAAGTTAAGATTATAAAATTTATATAATAATGACCGTTGAAGATTTTATCATAAAATTAATAAAAGATACAGGTCTTTCAAGAAAAGAGCTTTATAACATGGTTATACAGAAAAATAAAAACTGTTATAGAGCTATCTCCCTTAAAAAAGCTTTGCTTCTCATCGCAAACGAACTATGTGTAGATTTAAATTCATCCTGAATTTTTTTTCTAAAAGTAAAAAATAGACAAATTTAAAGAATTTACAGAAAAACTCCTGAAAGAAATTTTACGGAATTAAATTATTTAAAATAATAACTCTCATCTAAAAAATAAAAGTTAAAAATTAATTTAAAGCTAAAAATTATATTTTTTATAAAGGAAATATTTTCTCGGCTTCTTGCTCATCAAACTCCAATTTTCTTAATCGAATCCGAATCTCGCCAGGGGTAAAAGAAGATTTTATTTTATTTTTTTTTAGAAATTTTTTAAGTAAAGGAATAGTATATAGCATATTTTAGAGGTCCAAATTATACTTCATTAAAAATACATCCAATATGCCCTTTATAGACGTTTTAAAAAAAAGAAGTGAAAGAAAAAAGAATTTTCTCTCAAACAGTAAACTTAATTTATTTTCTTTAGCAAAATATATTAATAGAGAAATCTATCTCGAATCATGGCTTCGATCTAAGGGAATATATCAATTACCAATTCTGGAAAAATATTCAGTAAACCAAAACATTCTCAAAATAAAAGTATTAATCTATAAAATCATTTATGCATTAGTTTTTGGCATTTTACCTTTTGTACCTATATTTAGTTATATAAGGACAATTGAAACTCTTTTAATTTTTGACGTTTCTATAGATAAAATAATATTGCTTGGTGGAATAATCTTTTCATTATTCTTTGGCTTACAATTTTTTAATTTTTTTTTAATGGGTTTATTAGAATCTGGTATAATATTTTCAGGTAAACATTTTAAATGGTTTGAAACTTTTCCCATTCCAAGAGATAAGTTAAGAAAATTATCTTTTTTAACTCTTTTTCGAACTTTTGATATTCCAATAGTAGTTATAATCTTAGCATCACCAATTACATTATTCATTTTTACTGAAAGTATCCTTGTTTTTTTCGTATCTCTCATAGTTTCAATATTGAATCTTATATTTTCTTTCGATATCGTTATTATATTTGGAGAAAGACTTAATAGAATCTCAAATTTTAATGAGATTAGCTCTAAAGGAGGATTTACTATTCAAGTTATTCATAATCTGAGTCATGTGATAATAATTCTTGGAGGAATTTATATGATACAGTGGTTATTATTTTCACTTGATAATTTTGTCAATATAATTATTGAAATTAATGACATTTCAAAACTAATTACAGTTATTAGTATGATACCATATCCAATTAATCCAAGTTGCTTGATCTCATTTTTTATTATGAATAAACAAATGCCTATGGTTTTCTGTATAAATATGTTTATTGGATTAATAATATTTATTTGTTTAACTTGCTTGATTCATTTACAAGCATCAAAATCTCTTGAAAGGACTACTTATTCTAAATTTAAAGAAATTAAGAGAGGGATTAAAGCTGATACGTTCACAGAAGAACCCCAAGTCAAAATTAAAACACGATCGCCAACTATAGCTTATCTACGAAAAGATTTATCCATTGCTTTGAGAGATCTTAAATCGTTTTCTGCTATGATAACGCCAATAGTTTTTTCATGTCTTTTTATATTCTTTTTTAATATTACTAGTATCGAAGAAGAATTCCTGATAGAGAGAGATTACTTTTCAAATTTTATATGCCTGTTAATAATTTTCCCAGTTATCTCAATAATGATAGTAAATGGCATAATAAACATAGAAACTTCTGGAGAATCTATTCTTGCTTCATTACCTATCAATTATCGCCAACGAGCTAAAGCGAAGATAATTTTATTAATTTTTCTTCAAACTCTTGCTGTTTTTTGTCCAGTTTTACTATTTATTTCTTCAGACAAATTCTTAGGTCTACTGTTGACAGTAATAACTTGCCTCCCATTAAGTTGGTTTTTTATTCTTCTGACATTTAATCTTAGAATTCTATTTTTCAGTAAATTTAGAAGTTATTATGTTATTGAAGAGGTTAATCCAGAAAGTCGTTATCAAAAATGGGGGTTAATTATAGGAATACAATATCTTGTATCATTTGGAATAATATTTTGCTTTATTGTGTCTTTTGTTTATGAAGAATTTCTTAATTTAATTTATTATTTTTTATCAGGTTCGATTATAGGGCTTTTCTTTATCATCCTTCTATTAAACACAATTTTTCCTCATATTCCAAAATTAAAAACTCTCCCTAACTTTAAACCTGAATTTATAAAAGAAGTTAAAATTACATATTTTTCAAATAATCCAGGGAAAACCCTTCTTATATTAATAGCATTGTATTTTGGGACCATCTACTTATTAAGATTTTTAATTCAATCATTTTTGCCTTATTATTATTATTTTTATTATATTGATTGGTGGTTAATATTTTTAATATTATCAATTTATAATTTAAGTTCTATTGTAGTATTTATTATTATAATTACTAAAATCGTTAAATTACAAACTGAAGTTCACCCAATCCCTCAATACTTAGCGGGTTTTAAAATTGGTTGGCCTAAAACACGGTTAAAATATTTTTTTTGGATTCTTCTAGTTCCATTTTTTGTATTTTCAATAATATATTCATTATTTCTTGCTCTGCGTATCCAAATACCATTTATTTTCATAGATTACTATGAGATTTTTAATGTAGGTTTAATATTCTCCAATATATTTTGGCAAGAAATATTTTTTCATGGTATTATTTTAACAATTTTTTTGGAGATCTATAATGCCAAAAAAGCAATATTATTTGATAGTTTATTATTTTCCCTTTTTTCTAGTATAACATTGGTATTTTTAATTTTTTTTGAAAATCCATCTTATATGCCATTTAGTTATTTAGTTATTCTTTTATTTTTGTATGCTGGCATTATTGTACCAATCATTTTTACTATAAGTTCTTTATTTGCATATTTAAGTTTTAAAGCGAATAGTGTTTTACCAGCCATAGTACTCCAGTATATTTTATACTTAACTTTTCTAACTAATTTACCTTTATATTCATTAATTTTCCAATTCTTCTTTTTACCTCAAGTAGTATTATTTCCTATATATTATTGAAGAACAATTTTAGAGCATATTCATTTTGTAGAAAACATTGTTATAATATAACAGACTATAAAATACTAATTCTAATATCAGAAACGATCAAATATGTCATCTACTTAAAATTTCTATACTCCAAAATTTGGTGAAATTAAATAATAAGTTTTTTAAATCAGTAGAATAATGAAAGTAATGTAACTATAACTAAAATATAGCTTTTTTCTTCTAAAAATTTAAATCAAAATAATATGACAAAAACAGATTTTTCATATTTATAATGGAAACACTTTCTCGGCTTCTTGCTCATCAAACTCCAATTCCCTTAATCGAATCCGAATCTCACGAGGTGTAAAAGAAGATTTTAAGACTTCTACTATATTATCATGCAACGCTTTTAAATTATCAACTGCAGCGGCATAATAGAAGTCTTTTTCATTAAATTTTATCGTGATTATATCGCTTAACCCTGCTAAAGCTTCCCGAATATTTTTATATCTCTCCATTACTCTATCCAACTTTTCTTCCTTCTCATCAAAATTCATTTTAATTCCTCGTTCACTTTTTTGTTCTACAATTTATGAAAATAAAAAACAGTATATAAAATTGACGCTTTCCGATCATAATGTTGCGATATAACGATCAATCTTTTATATAATTCCTCCAGAATTAATGAATATAATAATTAGTTTTATCAATTTTAATCATTTATAATTCGATATAATAACGGTTTTTAGTTATGGAAAACGGCAATTGTGATCGATTCTATCGATGGGTAAAAGAAGAGTGTTTGTTGTTGATCATTTTTTGGTCGTCATATGACTGAGAAGTTACTATCTATATCAAAGTATGCATTTTTCGGTTAAATACATTCCGATTTTATTTCTTCAGGTCTAGATTAAAAAGAATAATAGTACTGTTTTGTCAAAAAAAATTGATTAAAATCAAAAATAATTTTTTCGTCATTTTGTTGCAATAAAAAATATTATAATTTTGATTATGACTTTTTCCGTACTTTTTGAGAGGAATTCTGACGGAAAACATTTAAATATAAGAGTGATAATTATAGAAATAGCAAAAAAATATAAAAAAAGAAAAAATTAAAATCAAAAAAGTAGGAAGTGAGTAATGAAAATGGAAAGTATTACGAAAATAGAAGAAAAAGTTGAAAAACTCACAGATATTCAGCGAACCCAAATTTATGAGTATGCTCGGAAGGTGAGTCATGAGACATTGGAGGAGGTATGTCCAGCACTTTTACGAATAGCATTGAACTCAGAGAAGGGAAAACTTAAAAATCAATTAGGGATGGTAATTTTTCATTTGCAGAAGAATGAGCGTATAAATACCCTAATAGGCTTTCAAAAGCTTATTGATGCGGCTTTAATAGTTGCCCCTGAAGAGATGTTCAAGATTCTTGAAAGTTCAGAGGCGGATGCTCAAGAGTTAGCTAGAAAAATTAAAAATATATTATAAATTTTTTACATCTTTCTTTTAATAAGTTAAATTTTAGATTGGCAAATATCTAAAAGCCGTTATGATGAACATATTAAAACAAGAATATTTCTTAAAATTATCTTAGACTTTTTAGACAGAAATGATGAAAAATATGTTCTCATTTGAAGCAAAACGCAAGTGATAAAAATTCTTTTTAAACGAGTTTTATTTATAATTTATATAATGAATTTGGAATCGTGCTCTTTCATTGCATCAGTAAGAACCAGACATAAGTCCTTTAAAATTTTTGTGTCAATTTTATCGATTGTATCATTAGGAGTATGTATATAAGTATACCATTCCACACCTCCAATACCAAATCCTTGAAAACCCCTATCTCCTAAAAAGCCTCCATCTGAATGTGTACCTAGAACCCTTTTTGAAGGGAAATGATTAATTTGAAGATTTCTTTCATTATTTAAAAGTAGTAGATCAATACTTTTAGCATGCTCCCCTTCATTTTTCCCCGGCCATAGAAATACATAATTAGCTATGGATTCAAAATCATAAATTATTGATTTATTAGGATTAAAATTTTTCAGATTATTATAAAAAAATCTAATACCCATTGTTCCACATTCCTCAGCGCCAGTAAATAGAAACCACATATTATAATTTTGTAATCTATTTTCAGGAATATTGTAATAGTTAATTATTTCTAAGTTGCAGGTAATCCCTGACGCGTTATCAATTGCTCCATTAGATTTGTTATCTGTAGTGTTAAGAAGTGTTATTATCGAGGACAATATATTAGTTATTAAAGGAACCACCCCGATAATATAAAAGATTATTTTAAATTCAACGAAAATCAAGTTTTTGAGGATAATGATAAACACTAGAGTAATTGATGAGGAGATCCAAAGCTTAATTAGTCTTATACGTTTTTTGACTCCAAATCTTTGACTCTTAGAATCTATATGACTTATGAACAAAGCAATTCTATCTTTATTCCTAATATCGTTTGAAATGGACTTAATCTTTACAAGGAGGTTCTGTGAACTTAATCTGAAAAAAAATTGAATTTTTTCAGGATTTCTCGTTAACAATATGGATGTAACCAATAAAATTAGTAATATAAGTATTGGAATTATAGATATAGCTATCAAAATTTCTAAATATAATAAAGGAAAAATTAAAGTAACAGATAAAAATGCTATTTTAGGATATATCCTCGAGTAAAAAGAACTAAATGTAAATGGTTGGATTTCATATTCTAGATTTAACTTTTCTACTTCCTCTTTTAGCATGTTAAATGCTTTAAATTCAAATTCAGTTCCAGATAATCGAGGAAAAGCAAACTTTTTAAGATTTTCTTTAATTCGGGATTCTTCAATCATGGGTCTAACAAAATTTAAGATGTTTTTAAACCATGTAAAAAATCTTATGTATTTTTTAAATAGTTCACAGATGAGAAAAGAAATTTTGTAAATTAATAATATTTTTAGTTTATACCTAAATTCTTTTTTAAACTATTTTCTATAATAGATTCTAAACAAAAATAAGTTTAAAAATATTACAAGGAAAGAAAAAAGTAGGTGAGAGGAATTGTTAAAATTTCATGCTAATTTCTAAGTTTCTTAAAATTATTTTTTCTTAGTTCTTAATTCTTGAGATTGCATAACAGTATTCCCAGGCATTTCTTTTTCGGGGTTACCACCCATTTTTCTAGCTGCTGCTAAATAGATACCAACTGCCATAGTTGAATTTTCCAACTTAGCTCGGGTGATAAATACTTTCGAAGCAATTTCACTGATATGTTTATCATTGGGTGAGTTTAACCAAGCCCATTCAGCTATATGACATGCTAGCCTTAATTTGCCAGCATTCATAAGTTCTAACGCCCTCTCAGCCAGTTTTTTTGCTCCTCCTGCAAGATTTGCAATCTCTTTTGCTTGATCAATTTCAGGAGCAGGTTTTAAATGAGATGGAGTACCGTCATGCCAACCTCCAAATAATCTCCATATATTTCTTACAATAAATTCAGGTTCATCATAAACCGGTTGAAGATAGGGTTTTTTAAGTAATTCTTCAGGAATTTTTATTGTATGAATAATAGTATCTAATGATATACCCTTATTCATAAGGGATATTGTTTGATTGTGAAGTGATTCCAACAATAATGCAGTGTTATCTAAAGCTTCATTAATTCTTTCTTGTCCAACGATTGGAACTCCGTGTCCAGGACATAATATTTCAGGTTTATATTCTTTCATTTCGTTTAATGCTAAAGCCCATTCATGAGCATAGCGTTGAACTTTTTGAGGATTACCACCATTCGGTATTGCCCAAATGAATAGATCTCCTGTGCATAATATCTTTGAATCGGGAAAATACACCCATGTGTGATCATCAGTTTCTCCTCTTGAGTGTTTTAATTGGACTTTCACATCTCCAATTTGAATTTCTAATTTTTCATTATAAGTAACATTTGGATAGTAAAAATCTATATTATAAGTAGGTGTAGCAGGTGTACCATTGGAACCTCTAAATTGTCTTGAATTAATAAAACCATTCCATGAAGCGGTTAACTTATATCGGTCGAAACGATGACTAACTGCCTCGTGACCAATAACTTGAGGTTTCGACCAATTGTTATTTTCACATTCCTCAAGGTAAGGTTTCATTCCAACATGATCAACATGCCCATGTGTATATATTACGGTATTTACTTGTAGGGGTGTTACTTCTCGTATAGCTTTAAATTTGGAGTAAACATCAAAAATTGCTCCAGGGTCAATAATCACTAATCCTTCACTAGTCTCTCTTACTATGGAATTAGAAAAGCCTCGGTAAAACCATGTTCGTTGCGAATTATATTCATTTATGAGTTCAAGACCACGAGGTACTCCAAAGGGATGATAAGAATAAGTGTCTTTTTTCCCAACCCATAGATCCTCAGCAAGATCTAAAATCTTTCCCATTTTTATCAACTTATTTTTAGTATAGTCCTATTAATTTTTTAATTTTGATATTATTCAAGGTTTATTATTTAAAAATTCTAATAAATTAAATTTCTGAAATTAAGTTAAAGATTGAAAAAAATATCAAAATAAAGTTTCAAAATCATTTAAGAATGTATTGCTGGTTTTATCAAATTTAGGATGATTAAATCATTTAAAAAAATTAAAAGAAAAGTTTGATCTTTTTTCGATATTAAAGCAATGCTTAATAGAACTTCCATAATCAAACAACAACTGATTATTCAATTCAGCAATATCAGAAGTATGAGAGTAAGATGGATTTTCTGTATCAAACATTTAAAATCTCTTTCTCAATTTTTACTAGGTTATAGGCATTTTTTAAACAT
Source organism: Promethearchaeota archaeon (assembly GCA_048937405.1). Classification (GTDB taxonomy): domain Archaea; phylum Asgardarchaeota; class Lokiarchaeia; order Sigyniarchaeales; family SOKP01; genus Loki-b32. The sequence continues at coordinate 70,805 of JBHLNF010000002.1, read as the reverse complement.
TCCTCAGCATCATCTACAATTGTATTAATAATGTTTGAGACACTTTCAATATTATTTACTAGTCCGCAACTCTGTCCTAAGAGTACAATTCCATCATCAACATTTCCTCTATAAGCTTTTTCTAATTTTTTTACTCCTTGTACTACGATATCTATTGATGTTTCTTCGGCACGTTTTTCCTCTTTATTTGAAACTGCTGTATGGCTCTCTGCATATTTATTTCTCCATACTCTAGCGGGACCAAAAACCCCTGTTACTAATTTAGTATCAGCTATGGAAGAATTTTTAACTAAATTTTTATAATTGTCATGGAATTCACACTCATTTGAAGCAATCAGTCTAGTTCCCATTGAAATTGCTCCAGCACCCATAGCTAAAGCAGAAGCTAATCCTTCACCTGTGGCATAGCCTCCACTAGCAATTAAAGGTACCTGTGGTAACTCTTTTCTAATTTGTTGTAGTAATACTAGAGTACTTGTATTATCATATGATTTATGTCCTCCACCTTCATGTCCAGTAGCGACAATACCGTCAACTCCATCCTTTATTACTTTTTTGGCTAGATCCAAAGATGGAACAACATGAAAATGTTTTAGATTAGTACTATTTTTTAAGGTTTCATAGTATTTGTTAAATAACATTTTTGGTGAACCTGCGCTAGTAATGATATAATTACATTGTTCTTTTATCCTTGGATTATTCATTATAAACTTTGGAACTTGTCGACATAATTTTATTGCATCGGGTTGCAGTGTTGCTGTTCTTATATTTAAGCCAAATGGTTTATCCGTGTGCTCAACTACATACTTCATACTTTCTTTTACTTCTGTTGTAGAGACTGTATTATCCAAATTGATGTGACTTAATACACCTAAACCACCTGCCTCCGAAACTGCCACTGTTAATTTTGTAGTATAAAAAGGTCCCATAGGTGCTGCAACAATAGGATGCTTAATATCTAGCATTTGAGTTATTTCAGTTTGTATTACCATTTTTTTAACCTTTAATCATTAATTATAAATTTCTTATTTCAAAATCAATGAATTTCTATTCAATGAACTTCTATTCAATTCAATAGAGTCCTAGTTAAATAGTTAATAAGTTAAACTATTTTTATTATTTATAAGTTTAACCATTACAAAAATCTTTAGCCTAAATGTTCTTATTAAAAAAAATGTAAAATTTTAATAAAGATTAAAGGATTAGAATAAAAGGTTACCATTTCTAATTGACTTGGGACACGTATATAAGATATTTGGAAGAAAATATAAATAATAGGCTTTGATGAGAAAAATTATTGACTTGTTTATACTATAAGTGCATCTCCTTAGGAATTTTTCAAAAATTCTTATTGAATTAATAAGTAAATACTATAATGTTACCAAAGACAAGAGTCGTGCCAAAAAAGAATATTTCAATAAATTAGTAAAATTTTATCTGGGGTATTTTTGCATTGAATTAATGTCTTCATAAATATTACTAGAATGCGAGATTTATTTACTATTCTTGTGCTTTATTTCACATTTAATATTCCATCGTTTTTGTATCTGGATATTTATTATATTACTAAGAACAACTATAAAGCAAAATATATTCAGTCCCACTAAGAGCCAATTCAATACAATATTTCCGAAAAGTAAAAGAAAACTAAGAAATAATGATAATGATAATTTAAGAATTATAAATTTTACAGGAACACCCCTTTTAACCGACTTTCTTAATACTGGATTAACTTCCTCACACCCTAATTTAATTCCTATATTCGTTGTAAAAATATCTAAAATTTGAAGTATAAATAAAAATATTCCTAAAATTATCATATAATTTAATCCCCTAAATCTTTGTCAATTGGGAAGAACCTTAACGAATTAATTAAAAAAGAAATTCAATTTAAATTAATAACATTTTATTGGTTTATGTTGCGAAAGTACAAATATAAACAAAAGACGAATCTATAAATTTTAATAAGAAATACTATAAAGATGAACAGACTCACTTTAATCCATATTTCGAGAATAATTCTTTGGATTTATTTAAGATTTTTTAGATTTTAGTCTTTTCAGCATTAATTTAAATGCTTTTACAGAGTTTTTAATTCTAAGAGAATTAATATAACACCAAAAAATAAACAAATTATAAAAAAAGTTAGGTGCCCTACTGCTGATCTTATTGCATTTTGAAAAATTGGTGTAGCTTCATCATCTATCTTTCTCGCTAAGACAAATGAAAGAGCAAAACATATATTTGTTAAAATTGCTGCGATTTTTCCATACATAAGTCTATTTAATTTAATAAATTTTTTGTAATATTGTGATCTAAAGATTTAGGGCTTTTATATAATTAATTTAAGAATATTATTAAAAATATTAATCTTCATCTATATTTCTCAGTTTCAGTAAAAAATAGGTTTTTAAAAACTTATTTTTAGATTTATTTTCATGATTATAGATCACTGTGACAAAACAATCAGTATAAAAATAGTGTACTTTGGACCTGCTTTCTCTGGAAAAACTACTTCGATTAAGGCATTATTCTCGCATTTTGGTAAAGGTGAGGCGCTTCATAGTATTGAAAGTACAGTAAACCGAACTTTGTTTTTTGACTATGGAACAGTTACATTTCAAAATCAGGATTGGAGATTAAAACTTCATATTTATACTACGACAGGTCAAGATTTCTATTTTGTTACGAGGGCAGTTACTCTACGAGCGGTCGATGGAATAATTTTTGTCTTAGATTCTCAAAAAGAGGTTTATGAACGAAATTTGGAATCTTGGAAAGAACTTCTCTCTTATTTTCGTGAATCTCTTAAAGAAATTCCTGTTATAATTGCTTTTAATAAACAAGATTTACCAAAGAAATTCAATCCTACAGAATTTTTGAATGAAATAAAATTTTATGAATATAAAAACGTGGATTCTCGATATACGATAGCAATTAGTGGAGAAGGCGTTCTAGGTTGCTTTGAAGATATTCTAAGGTTAGTCCTAAGAAAGTATTATAAACATAAATTAGTTACGATAGCAAATTGATAGATAAATATATTATTAAATAAACTCTTTAGATTAGAAAACTTGGCCTTCAGATTGATTAATTGTTTTTATTGGCCTTAAAACAACGCAGACTCTCTCAACACTTCTAACATCTGCTCGACCACGAAATGATTCTATTAAAGCATCTAATTCAACTATTTCAGGAACATTAACTTTTACTAAAACACCACATTCCCCTGCAAGGAAATACACTTCTTCACATTGAGGAAGAACTTGGGCCTCTCTTAATAATTCCTTTGTTTCTGCTAAACTTTTCGGAATAAGAGTAAGGAATGCAATTATGCATCTTTCATCTTCTCGACAGATTTTTATCGTAAACTTTTCAATCACTCCTTCTTCCTGAAGCTTAATTACTCGTTTTCTTACAGTTGATTCAGACAAATTTACCTTAGGATCTTTTGCTATATCATGATACGGTCTTCTAGAATCCTCAAGAAGCATTTCAAGAATTCTTTTATCCTTATCATCAAGATTCTTCATTAACTATTATCTCTCCTCTTATTTATAAAAAATATAAAAAATTTTTATTTAAAAATTTCAAAATAATGTTTATCATTAATTTAATCCACAAATTCTCAGAAGTCTTTAAGGAGCGGTTGGAATAATCTTTCATAATGCACAGCCATGCAATGAATTCCCGCTGCTTTAGTTGTTTTTTTAATTTCTTTAATAAATGGTACATAAAATTCTAAATTAACTTTATCAATGGCATCATATTTGGCTTGTTTGTTTCCCTTATTATCTTTTTCTGCTTTCTTTAAAGCGTTAAGAAATTCCTTAGGAACTGATACACCAGGAATATTTTCATTAAAATACCAGGCAATTCCATAATTTTTGATCGGAAAGAGTCCAAGCAAAACAGGGGTGTTAAATCTTTCTAATTCTTTTAAAAACTCTTTAGCATCATCTACATCAAATGAAGTTTGGGTTTGAATAAAATCGGCACCAACTCCTACCTTTCTACCAACTTTTAAGATTTCTGGTTCTCTTGGATTGGAATTAGGATTTGCGGCACATCCCACATTTAGCTGAGGTTTTCCACCTCTTATTTCATTTCCTTCTAAATCAGTTCCATCATCCACCATTTTTGAAACCAGTTCAATTAATTGTGTAGAATCTAAATCATATACTGGTCTAGCTCTTTGATGATCTCCGAGAGCAGAATGATCTCCAGTTAATGCAAGCAAATTTTTAAGACCCAATATTGTTCCACCTAATATATCTCCAAATAATGCAATTCGATTTCTATCTCGTACTGTCATCTGCCAAATTGCTTCTAACCCAACTTTTTCTTGAACTAAGTAGCAAGGGACCATGGAACAAGTATAGGCATCTCCTTGAGGTCCATCTGTAACATTAGCAGCAATAATTTTACCAGTTTTTTTCATTTCCTCTGCTGAATGCAAGACATGACCAATATCATAATCTTTTTCTGGCTCAAGTTCACCCGTTATGACGAATTTTCCATCTCTAATCGCCTTTACTAAATTACTATAGGCAGGTCTTTTTGGCAATTTATACGTTCTCCTCCTTCTTTTGTTCTTCTATATTAGAACTGGATTCATAAATATGTAAGAATCTTGGACTCGACCATATCCTATAATTTCTTGGAGGTCTATAATTTGTAAATAAATCCAGTCTATTAAATTTCTTAAGACGTTCCCACATTTTTACCCATGCACAATCATGTATATAGCCACCTACTTCACATTTACCTTCAACTTGTCCTCCACAGGGACCATTGCTCAAATTTTTAGCACATCCAGCCATAGGGCAGATACCACCTGTCACTCCCAATAAACATTCTCCACAAGTTTCACAATATTCAGCAAAATAATTCTCACCATTATTCTCTACTCCACCAAACATACTGTTTTGTGCTGGAAAAGTGAGAATTGAAGGAACAATTCTATTTAACATTCCTACCCCTAAACCACATGCTAATGATACAATTGCATCATATTCTTCAATAAATGGTCTTACTGTTGTTGCTGCAATTCTATCATCGCACTGTCGTAAAACAGTGATAGCTTTCCATTTTAGTTCTTTTCCTTCACTCCTTGCTTTCAATTCGAGCATTTGAGCTAGCACTTTTGCTTCATTAATTGATCGTGGAGGTTGACAACAACCATCACATCCAGCAACAAGGATTTTTGAGTATGGTTTTATCATTTCATATATTTCTTCAATATCTTTTTGTTTAGTTATTATCATATTAAAAAATCTCCTAATTTTTTGAACTTGATAGATTTCTTATTCTGTTATAATTATTTCTTTATTTTCTTCCTTACTTATTTCTCTTTTCTCTTTTTTATAATCATTTTCAATAGGTCCTAATTTTTGTAATTTTTCTGTGAATTCTGTGATTGTTTCAGCAAATATTTTTCCTTCACTCGCAGAAACCCATTTTCGTCGGAATCTTTCTGGGTTAATCCCAAGCGACTCAATAATGTTCTCAATTTCCTCTGTTCTTCTTAAGGTGTCTTGATTTCCTGCAATATAATGACAATCACCAAGATGGCATCCTCCTACAAAAACACCATCAGCACCTTCTAAAAAGGCTTGTAATATAAAACTTTTTGGGATGCCACCTGAACACATGACCCTTATGGTTCTTACATTTGGGGGATATTGATATCGACTTACCCCTGCCAGATCTGCACCTGCATAACTACACCAATTACAGAGAAATGCCACTATTCTTGGTCTTCCATCTGAATCTGACACCTTAGCAGCCTCAGTTATCATTGGTTCAATTTGAATACGTCCAAAATGACTCATTGTTATAGCCTCAGCTGGGCATTCAGCAGCGCAATCTCCACAACCTTTACAGAGTAAAGGATTAACCTCAGAGATCATTAACCCTTCTTCATATTTTACACCAACAGCCCCATAGTTACAGACTTCAGCACATCTATTACAACCAATACATAAAGCAGGATCAACCTTGGAAATAACTCCTTCCGTTATTAAAATATCTTTAGATAAAATTGTAGTAGCTCTGGAAGCTGCTGACATTGCCTGTGCTATGCTTTCCCTAATGGTTGCTGTTCCCCGAGCAGTACCACATAAAAATATACCATCTGTTGCAAAATCTGATGGACGTAGTTTTACATGAGCCTCTAAGAAAAATTTATCATCATTGGTTGGGACTTTCAATATTTTTGCCAAATTTTCATTCGCTGTGCCATCAGCAACTATTCCTGCACTTAGAGCAACTAAATCAGCATCTAATTTGATATCCCCTATATCAGATTTTTTTATATAAAGACTTAAGTTACCATTTTCTAATTTAATTTCTGGAGGTTTTTCTTCTTTAAATCTTAGAAAAATTATTCCTTTTTCTCTAGCTAAATTGTAATATTCTTCTTTAAATCCATATGTTCTAATATCCCTATAAAGAACCATAATATTAATATTTGGATTAATTTCTTTTGCTTTTAAGGCATTTTTAATAGCCTCACTACAACACATTCTACTACAATAAGGATGTTCCTCATTTCTTGAACCTACGCACTGTATCATTGCTATTGAATTTAATTTCTTGATTTTTTCTTCATCAGTAAATAATATTTTCTCTAGATCGGATTGTAGAACTACTCTATCATCTTTACCGAAAAGAAATTCACCTTCCTTCGGTTGATATTCATGGGCTCCAGTAGCAACTATAATAATACCATGCCGAAATTCCTTTTTTTGTTTATCTTCACCAAATGTTATATTTGTTGTAAAGTTACAGACATAACCACCTATTGTATTAATTCTAGCGTTGAGGAATATATTAATGAGCTTATGATTATTGACTTTATTTACTAAATCTTTAAGAAATGTCTGAACATCATGATTTTCTATAGTTTGGTAAATATTATTGGAAAATCCTCCCAATTTTTCGCTTTTTTCAATGAGAAATACTTCAAATCCTTGATTTGCAAGGGTTAAGGCAGCTGTCATACCTGCTACACCTCCCCCTATTACCATTCCCTTATGAATAACTTCCACTTGTTGTTCTTGAAGAGGAACTAATTTTCGAGCTCTAGCTATAGCCATCCTTACGAGATCCTTTGCTTTTTCTGTCGCCTCTTCAGGTTCATGCATATGCACCCAAGAACATTGATCTCGAATATTTGCTAAATCAAATAAATATTTATTTAAACCCGCCTCCCTAATAGTTGCTTGAAATAAAGGTTCGTGGGTTCTTGGTGTACATGAAGCAACAATTACTCTATTTAAATCATATTCCTTAATTTTTTCTTTAATATTGGTTTGTGTATCAGCAGAACATGTATACAAATTTCTTTCTGCATAAATTACATCAGGTAATTTATTCGCATATTCAACAACTTCAGGAACATCTACCACACCTCCAATGTTAATACCACAGTGACATATGAAGACTCCTATCCGAGGGGGTTCTCCACTTGTATCCAATTCTTTCGGTAATTCTTTTTCAGTGATTAACGTATTTCTCACATCGGATAAAAGAATATCTACAACACCTGCGGCAGCACTAGCCTCTACAACTGTTTCTGGAATATCTTTAGGCTCTGAAATCATACCACATACATAGACTCCTTCTCTAGATGATTCTACTGGTGAAAACGGTTTGGTTTTGCAAAAATTATAATTATTTAATTCAATATTTAACTTTTTTGCTATTATTTTAGTGCTGTGATGTGGTAAAGCGCCTACTGCTAGAACAACAAGATTAAAAATCTCACTAACTACTTTTCCATCTTCATTTTCATAGTGTAGAATTAAATCTTTTGTATCTGATATTTCCTTAATGTCTGATATTCTGCTTCTAATATATCTTATACCATATTCATCTTGCGCACGTTCAATATATTTATCGAAATCTTTTCCAACAGCCCTCACATCCATCGAAAAAATCGTTGGTTCAATGATTTCCATATGTTCTTTTGCAATTACTGCTTCTTTAGCAGTGTACATACAACAAACAGATGAACAATACTCTGCTCCATGCTTTTTATCTCTTGAACCAACACATTGTAAGAATGCTATTTTTTTTGGAATAATTCCATCAGACGGTCTTAGTATAAGTCCGGAATGTGGACCACTAGCACTTAATATCCGTTCAAATTCAATGCTGGTAACCACATTCAAATATTTACTGTATCCATAATGTTGCGAAAGACCAGGATCATATTCATCAAATCCAAGTGCTAATATAATAGCTCCAACGTTTAAGGTGGTAAATTTATCTTCTAATGTATAATCTATTGCTTTAGCTTTGCATACACCTTTACAGAAACCACATCCTATACACAATTCTTGATCAATTGAAAAAACTAATGGAACTGCTTGTGGAAATTTAACTGAGATTGCAGCTCTATTTGAAAGTCCCTCATTAAAAAAATCAATCGCTTCTACTGGGCATTCTCGAGCGCACACTCCACAACCAGTGCATTTTTCTTGATCTAAAAGTAAAGATGTTTGTTTTAACTTAACACTAAAATTCCCTGGATCTCCCTCAACACTTTCCAAATTAGTATTTATCAAAAGCGTGATATTTTCATGACGTCCTGCTGCAACCAATTTAGGAGCCAAAATACAGATTGAACAATCATTAGTAGGAAATGTTTTGTCTAATTGAGACATAACTCCTCCAATGCTCATCGATGATTCTACTAAATAGACTTTAAAACCTGAATCTGCTAAATCCATCGAAGCTTGGATTCCTGCAATCCCTCCACCTACAACCAATACTGATCCTATTTTTTCCATATCTAAACCTCTTTAATCGAAATAAAAGTGGGAATTTCTTCATTTATTTGATCGAGATCAACTAAACCGCGAGCTCGAAGAGTTACTATATGCTGTAATACCTTATGAGGTTCTACTTTAATTTCTTTTGCGATATCTGGAACAGATTTTCCTTCTTTCTTAATTTTTTCTAAAATTTTATGACGAATTAACTCATTTTCAATAGCGCTATCAAGTATTTCATCGAATTCTTCGATAGGAATTATGTCCCCATATACATTTCCCTCTGTTGTTAATTCCCTTTGACGTGCAACTAAAGCTCTTAGACGTGAATCACATAAAGCAAATTTAGTGGCACTCAAATTATCCAGAATTTCTTTCTTTAATTTATCATCTTTAACTGGTGATGGTCCTAATTTACGGATATGTTCAGTAAAATCAGTAACTATTTGAGCGAATCTATTTCCTTCTGATGCTGAAACCCAATCAAGACGTACTCGATCTGCAAAATTTATCAATGCTAATGTTTTGCTTAACATTTTCATTTTTAATTCTGCTTCATAATTTCCACTTATATAATGACAATCTCCTAAATGACATCCTAAAACAAGAACTCCATCAATACCATTCATAAATGCTTCAGCTATAAATACAGGATCTACTCTACCCGAACACATCACACGGATAACTCTGACATTAGTAGGATATTGGATTCGACTAACTCCTGCGAGGTCTGCACCTGCATAGGAACACCAATTACATAAAAAACCCAAAATTTTTGGTTCAAATTCCATCTATTCTCCACCTCCATAAGTTACAATTTCAGCTACAATTTGATCCGATGTAAAATGATGTATAATAATAGCATTCTGTGGACAACTTGCACCACATACTCCACATCCTTTACAAACAACTTTATTAACTATTACTGTATCAGTTTCTTCATCTTTAGATATTGCACTATAAGGGCAAATCTTTATACATGCTTCACAGCCTACACATAAATCAGTATTAACTTCGGCAGTAGATCCTTCTACTTCTAGCATTTCTTTAGAAAGAATTGTACTAGCTCTGGAAGCTGCTGCATTTGATTGTGATATGCTTTCTGAAATATCTGCTGGCCAATGAGCAGAACCACATACAAACACTCCGTCTGTAGCAAAGTCAACCGGTCTTAATTTCACATGAGCCTCTAAAAAGAAATTGTTCTCTTCTAATGGAACCTTTAACATTTTAGCTAATCTCTCCGAATCTTCATTAGCTATAAGGGGCATCGATAACACAACAAGATCATAGGGAAAACCGATATCTTGATTCATAAATTCATTATAAACCTCAATAATATTCTTTTTAATATTTGGGGGTTTATCTGGTAAATATTTTATGAATAATATTCCCATTTCTCTTGCTCTTCTATAGTATTCTTCATAAACAACCCCTTGTGTTTGCATATCTCTAAAAATTACGTTGATGTTAGTATCTGGGCTTTGTTCTTTGATTAAAATTGCATTTTTAAGAGCGGTCATACAACATATATTAGAACAGTATTTTCGTTCTTCATTTCTACAACCCACACATTGTATCATTGTAATATTTTTAGCATTAACTGAATTTTCTTTTAACAATCTCTCTAATTCTAATTGACTTATTATGGATTTTCCATTATAATTATAATATCCTTCAGGTGATAATGCCTTTGCTCCAGTAGCAACAATAATTGCACCTGCCTCAATTTCTATAATTTTTTTATTTTGTTGAATAACAATTTTAAAGTTTCCTACATACCCTTCAATTTTTTCTATTGTTGCAGATTTATATACATCTATTTCTTTATGGCTTTCTACTAAATTTCTTGTTTCTAATAAATTTGAAGCATCTTCATTTGTAGGATATATTTTATTGAGATGTCTAATTAATCCTCCTAATTCAGAATCTTTTTCTATCAAACTTACTTTAAATCTCTGGTTTGCTAAATTTAAAGCAGCATTCATTCCTGCAATCCCTCCACCTATTACAACGGCAGAAGGTATTACACTAACTTGCATTTTTTCCAATGGTTCTAACAAGGTGGCTTTATATACACCCATTCTAATGAGATCTTTAGCTTTTTCTGTGCCTTTTTCTGGTTCCTTCATATGAACCCATGAATCTTGATCTCGAATGTTAACCATTTCGAATAAATATGGATTAAGACCTGCTTCTTGGCAGGTTGCTCGAAATAAAGGTTCATGAGTTCGAGGAGAACACGATGCTACAATAACACGATTTAGATTATGTTCCTTAATATTCTCTCTAATCTCAGTTAATCCAACTTCTGAACACGTATAAAGGTTACCAGCACTATAAACTACATTTGGTAAAGTTTTAGTATAATCCGTTAACTCCTCAATATTTAAAACTCCACCTATATTAGTACCACAATGACAAATAAAAACACCAATTCTAATTTCTTTATCTGACATTTTTTTTATCCCCTCATTACTATTTCAGCTGCTTTAGCAGCCGCTCCACTTGCATCAACAACTGAACTTGGAATATCCATTGGTTCTCTACAAGCACCACAGAGAAATATTCCTTCCTTAGAGGATATCTGTGGTTGATAATTGTTTGCTTTGAAAAAATTAAAATCATTTACCTTGATTCCTAATATTTTAGATAAATCTTTAGCATCTTTTTTAGGTACCATAGTAGTAGCTAAAATTACTAAGTCAAATTTAAGCTGTTTAACTTGTGAAGTATTAATATCTTCATAAACAATGAGAGGATTCCTTTGATCGTCTTCCAATATCTTTGCTACCTTCCCTTTAATATATTTAATAGCATATTCATTTTCCCCTCTTTGAATATATTCTCGAAAACCTTTACCTGCGGCTCGAAGATCGATGTAAAATATTGAAGTCTCTATTTCATTATTATGTTCAAACGCTATCATAGCTTCTTTAGTAGTATACATGCAACAACAGGATGAACAATATGGATTATTCTTTATATCCCTTGAACCCACACAATTAATAAAAGCTAACTTTGTTGGTTCATTTTTATCCGAAGGTCTCATCAAGTGACCACCTAAAGGCCCAGAAGCACAAATTAATCTTTCAAATTCTAAAGCTGTAACAACATTGGGATAACGTCCATACCCTAAAGATTCTAGTGATGTTGGGTTAAATATATCATACCCTGTTGCTACGATGATGGAACCAACATTTAATTCAATTTCTTTATCCTTTTGATCGAAATCAATCGCTTCTCTTTCACATACTTTTTCACAAATTCTACAAGCATTTTTAGTGAAAAATAAACAATTTTCTCGATCTATTGTCATTATTGAGGGAACTCCTTGAACATAATCGATATAAATTGCTCTCCGTTTTCTTAATTTCATATCAAATTCATCATCTACCCTCATTGGACATTTTTCTATACATTGCCCGCAATTTATACACTTCTCTGCCTTCACATATCTAGCTTTCTTAAAAATCTTTACATTAAAATTTCCTGGTTGGCCTGATAAATTCTTCACTTCTGAAAGCGTATGTAAAGTAATATTCGGATGCCGGAAACATTCTGCCAACTTTGGAGCTAAAATACAGATTGAACAATCATTTGTAGGAAAGGTTTTATCAAGTTGAGCCATCCTCCCTCCAATACAGGCATTTTTTTCAATCAATTCAACCTCTATACCTCTTTCAGCTAAATCTAAAGATGCTTGAATTCCGGAGATTCCTCCGCCAATAACCATTACCTTTTTTGATTTCTCACTCAAATTCGATCACCTCCTACATTTTAAGTAATTTTCTGTAGAATATCATTAACTTTAATCCTATGGAAATTTAATCCAAGTTTTTCAATATTCATTCCTAAAGCTACAGCAATCAGTTCAGTAATATAAAAAACAGGAAAATTATAATCTGTATTATTTCTTTTATTTATTTCTCTCTGATTGAAATCAAATTGTTGATAACAAGCGGGACATACAACAGCAATACAGTCTGAACCTGCTTCCTTCATACTTTTGAGTTTACTTTCTAGCATATTTAACGAAATCTCTTTATCAGATTTTTCTACTGGGTTCCCACAACACTCATTCTTCAAACTATAATCAACAGGATCTGCTCCAATTACTTTTATTAATTTATCTAACGTTTGAGGATTAAGTGGATCATCCCAATTTATTATTTCCGACGGGCGTAAATAGTGACAACCAGGATGACCTGCAACTTTTAAATCCTTTAATGGATTTTTAACTAATTTCTCAATCTTTTCAATATTTTCATATAATACTTCAGCAAAATGCTTAATATCGATATTACCTTTATAAGTCTTCCCAATTGCCTTTAATTTCAAATTAATCTCTTTTTTTTTCTCATTATCATTATCTAATATATGCTTTACTGTTTTGAGAGATTCAGTACACCCAGAACAAAGACTTAATATACCTTTTTTACTTTCTTCAAAAATACATATATTTCTTGCTCCCAAAGCTAAGAATGATTCATGATCCAATTGAGCTGCTCCAGTAGGATCTGGACAGCAAGAACAATTTTTTTGATCTCCCACTTTCAGACCAATTTTCTCAAATGTTTTTCGGGCTGATGCTTCTAAAAATGGAAGCCTTCCAGGAATAACACACCCTAAAAAATAATTATAAGACATCTTATTTACTTGCCTCCATTATATTAATTTTTTTTCTAAAATCAGTAGCATCTAGTAATTTTTTTATCTCGTTAACGTCAACAACCTCCACTTTTGGAAGTTCTAATTGATCTCTCCTACGAATAATGGGTTGTGTAAATGGAATTGCCAGACCATTTTCAAGTACACTTATAGCTTGCGTTTTAAATGTCTCCGGATAAGGTTCTCCCACTGATACTATTTTATTCTTAATTCTTTCAAATATTTCTGTCAAAAAAACATCTTGGGGGCACTCTTCTACACACATCTGACATGTACAGCACAGCCATATATTAGGTTTTTGTTCTTTAATAAGCAACTCTTTAAGGCCTAAAAGTGATTGTTCAATAATTTTTCGCGGGTTATATTCCCCTTCTGTAATGAGTGCTACTGGACATGAGCTAGAACAAGTTCCACATTGATAGCAATAATTTAATGAGAAATCTTCTTTTATAAGCTCATTTCGAAATTCAAAATCAACCATTTGCATAATTTTTCAGACTATACATTAATTTATTTAATATGTTTTAGATTCTAATTATCTAAACTTATAAATATTGATATTTTTAATAATGTATTTATTATATTTTTAAGCATTCCAATAATTTTTCCCAATACTATAATTAAGATCGATCTTCGTATTTAAATATTTTTTACCAAGTCGGATTTAAATAACTTTTTTTAAAATTTCCGACATTTTTATGTATCATTTCATATAAAAAGAACGGAAAAAGTATTGAATTAAAAATTTTACAACTTTTTAATTTATCAATCTTAAATACTTATTCAAAATATGATAAAAGAAGGTGTTTTTTCCTTAAAAATAGTAATTTAAAAAAAGAACAAAACTAGTAAAATATTATTAAAATTTCACCATTTTTATTTAAAAGATTAATAATTAAGGGTATTTTTGCATGCTTTTCTTGATAAAATCTATCATACTTGGAAATGCAAGACCATTAAAAAAAGTAAAATTATACTCATTTTATTTCAAATACTAATATCAACAATGTTAAGTTGTAGTATTTGTGGCATTAGTCCAAATGCCTCTATCCCATCCACCGATATGGCATTTGGGAATGCTTTTTTCATAATATTATATGCTCCATTCACATCAGCATTGAGTAGAATACCTTTAGAGGTTTTGAACAGCCCTCTAGAAATTCTTTTTCCTGCATATTTTTTATGTTTTTCAATTGGTTCATTATCTAAGAAAGAACATTTAGAAGTATGACATTCATCAATAGTTAAAACATGGATACCTTTCAATTTCGCTTTATATTCGAGTTGTTTTACTAATTTCAGGAAAGGGATTTGTACAAATTTCTGATTATTTCGTTTTCCTATGTTGATTTTTTGCTTCCAGCCATGATTGTATCCTATTACTATTGTCCCAATGTTATTTTGAACACAATACTCAATTACATTCTTTGAGATTCGATGAAATAAGGTGGTAAGTTTATTGTTTCGAGTTAAATGAAGTTTTTGAATTCGTTTTGTATCAGTGAAATTGCCTTTTTTATTTTCTATACGCCTAAAATATGCCAATTGCTTATTATAATATTGATTTATGGATTTTATCAGCCCACCTTTAACAATAAATGGTTTGCATCCATTATTATTTACCGCAGTTATGAGATTATTTAATCCTAAATCAATACTTAATATATGATCTTTATCTAATTTTAAATCCTTCACTTCTTTTTCATATATAATTTCAATTTTATATTTTATTCCTAAAGGGACTATCCTCACTTCTTTTAACCTTTCGGTGATTCTTGTTTTAACTGGTTCTATATTCACCTTTTTAGGAAAATACAAATATCCATTCTTAATTTTACACTGCTGATTAGTGAAAATTATTACAAATTCTCCATTTTTCTTCTTATATCGTGGAATTTTGGGCTTTTTTTTAAATTTCTTAAAATTTATTTTATATTCTTCTAATCCTCTGAAATAAGATTTCCAATTTCTGCTCACGTATTTGAGAATTTGTTGTGATGTTTGAGAAGGAAGGCTCTGATAAGCTTGTTTATGATTAAGAATGAAATCTAAATCATAATATGATAAGAGAGTATTGAGATTAAAGAACTGTTGTCTCACATACCAATTTGCTAAATTGTAAAGATTCTTAGCTAAATGACATAAGTGTGATAATTCTGATGAATAGTTTATTTGGATAACTTCAGTTAATTTCACGTTACTATTATTAAAAATCACTCCTATTTAATAAAATACAGAGTTCAAAATAACTAATCTTTCCAATAATAATATCAAATGAATCCAAAAGATATAGTTTTTATAAAAAACACTCGCTATATAAAAGATTATCTATTACAAATTCAAATTTCAACTAATATTAAATTTGATTAAAAAAAACATAATATTTTTATTAATTCTAAAACAAACAATCTACTTTTCATCAAAAAAAAAGTAATAAAAATTAAATTTTGTTGAATAGAGATTGAATAAATTCACCAATTTTATTCAATGCTTCTCTAGCTTCAGGTAAAATATTTAACCCATAACCTTGAAATACATGGACCATACCATCCCATTCTTGTAATGTAACATTTACGCCCGCAGCATTAGCTTTTTCTACAAATCGTGTTGAATGATCATATAGCATTTCGCTTGTACTAACCTGTACTAAAAGAGGAGGCAACCCCTTTAAATCTGCAAAAAGAGGAGATGCTAATGGTTCTTTTGGATCTGCTCCAGCTAAAAAAGCCTGAGAAAACCAAAAATGACCTGAATTTGATAGTAAAGGATCTGATTTAACATTTTCATAAATAGTTCTACTTAAAGTGGTATGATCTGTATGTGGTGACATTGTAACAGCTCCTAAAGGTAATGGTGAACCTTCATCACGTACTTTTAGTAAAGTAGTTAGTGTTAAACTACCTCCTGCTGAATCTCCAGCAATAATTATGTTTTCAGGTTTATATCCCTTGGAAAGAAGCCAATGATATGCTTTAACGCAGTCTTCTAAAGGTGCAGGATGTGGATGTTCAGGTGCAAGACGATAATCAACACTCAATACACGCATTTTAGTAAGTTTTGCTATTTCAATTGTTAATAATCTGTGGGTTTTTGGAGACATTACAATCATGGCTCCACCATGAAAATATAAGAGGACTCTATCATTTTTTGCTTCAGGAATAATTTGCCATTCTGCCGCAACACCTCCAGCATCGATTTCTTCTACGTTTATACTTTCTGGTACTGGATGTCGTTCTAAAGTCATATTTGCTGTATAATTGGAGATGAATCGAAAATATCTTGCCAAAAATAGCATATCTTCATAGGATAATATTTTATGGAGTTCTTCTATATTTTCACTCTTATTACATGCAATCTGATGATATAATTCATTTCCTTTTGCTACTTTCTGTAAATATGCTTTTAGATTAACTCCCTTGTTTTCTTCAAGTTTAAGAAATTCTTGAGTTGCAAGGCTCTCAATTTTTTGCCTAGTTTCTACTAATTTAAGAATTTCGGGTCTAATTTTTGATTGTTCCACTTTTGATATCTTCTTTTGATTCCATTTTTGTACTTGATAAATATAATGCTTTTTTTTATTGATAATTTGGTTAATTATTAGTCCAATTTTAATTATACTGGTATTGCTAAAAATAGATATAAGGAAAAAAAAAATTAATTAGTAGAAAGTTCATAATTTTTAAAATTCTTACAGATTTCTCAATATCTAATTTTTCTAAATTTTTTATTATAAATAATTTGAAAAATAATTTCTAAAAGAATAAATAAATCAAGTGAAAATTAGTTAATTTTATAAAAGAATTTTTTAATTTTTGCAAAAACTTGAAATGAAAATATTAATTTTATTATAATTAAAGCATAAATTAACTATTTAAAATATTAAAAAGATAATAACAAATATATTATCCAAATATATTATCCTTTTAAATATATAAATAAAAAAGTAAAATCTAAGTTAAACTTGCATTACTAAAAATTGGTGAAACGGTTATAAAAATTCTAGTTTCTGGTCCATTACAATCAGGTAAATCAAGCTATATTAAAGCATTAGATCCAAATGCTTTGAATGTAGAAGCAAAAGGAAAGGACGAGAAATTTTATACAGTGGGGATGGATCTTGGAAGTATAAAGTTAAATGGATTTGATTGCTATTTATTTGGTACTCCAGGACTTTTACGATTCTCAATAATGAGAAATATAGTTACTAATGGTTCGGATGGTATAGTATTTATTTTTGATGCCGTTGCTCCAGAAAAAGATGATAGTGCTATCGTAATCTTAAATTCTATTCGAAAGTTATTACCTTCTAATACTCCAGTGGTATTTTTAGCAAATAAGCAGGATGTCGAAGGTGCAAGATCTCCAGAAGTTATTCAAGCTCAAAATTATTTACCTGAAGATAGTAAAATCTTTCCTACAAGTACTAAAACTGGAATGAATATAAGAGAATCAATCACTTATTTGGTAAATCATATTTATGAAGAATATTCAACATTACTACAAACACTTCGTACTTATGAAAATGATATTGAGGGATTGGCTCGAGAATTAAAAAAAGATAAAGTTCAAATGCGAGATTTATTAAATAACTTAGAGATTAAACGTTTTATTGAAGTGGACAGAATAAATAAAGTTTATAAGGTAAGAAGTGGGATGAAATACCTAATCTGATTATTTTTTTAAAATAAATTATTTTTTAAATGATAAAGGAGAAATTTCCTCACCATTATACTCTTTTTTCAAATCTTTTAGATTTGATCTTAGATTTTTAAGTATATTCCAGAAAAATTTAGGCATATCTTTTTCTTTCTTATACATTATTTCAATACGATCCAATTTATCGAGAAGCTTATTAGGTCTAATAGAAAATTGCTTAATATAGTCTTTTTCCTTATATTCTTTATCAAGATATTCTTTAAAAAGTATTTTTAAATCTGAATATTCTGGAATATAACCAATTACTGTTTTAATAGCCTGAAAATCACCATTAACCCGCCCTTCTGCCCATATTACCCAACAAAGTTTATCTAAAATTCCATTTAAATACTTGCCCTGTTTATTTTTAAGAAAATAGTTAGTGGCAAAAACTTTTGGACAATAATCTAGCCTAATTCCAAATTTTTTATGGTTTTCTATATATTTTCCTAAAGGAACCACCATAAAATCTAAATTGGCCATAGGTTGTTGTTTTCTAACTCCTTCGGCACCAAGGGTAGCAGAAGTAGTTTCTGATTCAATTGAAGCCCCTAAAAAAACACCATGTTCCCAATTGAGGCTTTCAATTACTGGGGGCATTGTATCGCTGTCGCGACCTCCATATAAAATTCCATGGACAGGTACTCCATCCGGATCATGGAGGTTAGGATCAGCATTATCTAATTCTTCAATACGGATTGTATACCGAGCATTTGGATGAGCAAGGGGAATTTCTGTCCCATTTTCATCCTTTTTTCCCTTTTTCCAATTACCTGAAAAATTAAATCCCTCATCTGGAATTGTTCTCCCATCCCCTATCCAATACGGTGCTCCATCTTTAATTAGAACATTAGAAAAGATAGTTTCTCGGGGTGTTGTCAGAGCATCAAATATAACAGGATCATCTTTAGCATTAACATCCTTAATTATTCCAAATATTCCTCTCTCAATGTTTACTGAATGAGCATAGCCATCTTCCCAAACTCGAAGGTACGCAATATCATCACCTACTATAGTTTGCCCTGGTAACATAGCAGTGCTGGTTTTGCCACATGCAGAAGGAAATGCCCCACAGAAAAATGAGATTCTGTTCTTTCCTTTTGGATGGACCCCCATTATAAAATAATGCTCAGTTAGCCAATCTTCGTTATTAGCTTTATAAATCCCTAAACGTAAAGCAAGTTTTTTTAATCCTAGTGAATTTCCAGCATACTGATTATTTACCGAAAGTACACTTCCTTCTTTTAAATCTATATAAATTCTCCTTTTCTCGAGATTTTTGGTAACTGGTGGATCACCAGTTAATTCCCCAGAAGAATGGATAAAATAGAAAAAATCATCAGATTTACTCAAATTTTTGAATTCCTCATAACCCGCTCTATATAATAGATCTTCACTATGTGCAACATAAAATGAGTCAGTCAATTGAAGTGCAAGGATTGAAAATTTGGATTTTTTTGGTCCTAGACAGAAAAAGCGAACAACACATTCATGACCTTCCATACAACCATCCATTATTTCCAAGATTTCTTTTAAACCTTGTTCTCTTTCCATGGTATTTATCCATGGATATAAGTCTAATTCATCTTTAGGCACAAGCACTTGAGTATGTTCAATATCTCTAGCTTGATCATGATTAACCATTGAAAAAAATCCATCATAATGGATGGTATGTCCTTCCAAGTTTAATTTTGCTTCTTCTCCAAGTTCAATAGCTCTGTTTCTCACATAATCTATATCTTCTTTAGAATCTGTTATAACTGAGACTTTAGAGGGTTTACATAACGTAATAAACTCATTCACGATTTTTAAGACACGACTATTATTAAGATCTTTTAATTTATCAAGATTTTTTTTATCGATAACTTCCATTTTACCTTATTTAGAGCCTTTTATAATAGAATTAATTGATACTGATTAATGATGTTTATTAGAAAAGTATTAGCTTTTTATAATTTTACCTTTTTTATCCTTTCAGATTTCCAAGAGATTATTTTAGATTTAATAAAATTAAAATAACAAAGATATGGATTTCCGAAAATATTACATAAAAAGAGAATAAAAAAGAAGAAATAAAAATGACTTCGTTATAATTATTATAATCCTTCTGGTTTAGTACCTTTAGCACTTATGATTCTGTCTACTCTCAAGATAAGATTTGCTAATTCACTACCAGATTTAATAATATGGTTAATTAATTCGGCGGGTTCGACTATTCCTTTTTTAAAATTATTTCCAATTGTGTTAGTTATAGTGTCGATCCCAATCCATTTATCATCTGTTGTTTTATGTGCTGCTCTTAACTCGGTTAATTTTTCAATTTCTTCTAGTCCAGCATTTTTTATTAATGTTTTTGGGATTTCTTCAAGTGCTAAAGCAAAAGCGTTTACCGCAAGTTGTTCTTTACCACCAATTTCATTTGCGTAATCTCTAATTCTTTTTGCAAGTTCAATAAAAATTGCACCTCCACCTGCCACAACCATTTTAGTGTCAAGGATTTTGGCAATGACGCATAATACGTCGTGTAAAGAAACTTCAGCAGTACTTAGTATCTTATCAAGCCCACCTTTAAGTAAAATAGATACAGATTTTGGATTTTTACACCCAGAAAATAAAGTATACTCATCATCACCTATTTTTTCAAATAAGATTTTTTCGGCAAAACCCAAATCATTTTCTGATAGTGATGTTAAATCATCTACAAGATTAGCACCAACTGCCTTCATAATTGATTTATAATCACTTTCACCTACACTTTTAATTCCCGCTATTCCTTCCTTAGCTAAGAAAGCACCAAATTTATCAGAGATATCACTACTATTTACAATCATATTTACTCCTAAATCTTTAAAAATTTTCAAGTAATTTAACAGTATTTTCTCTTCTTGATCTAGGAATTTTTGTATCTCTGAAGGACTAGAAATTCTAACTTGAGCATCAAATTCAGTTTTCTTTACATCTAATTTTCTCCTAATAACCGCGATTTTTGCATTCTTTATTTGATCAGGCATCATAGTATTAACCTTTTCCTTTTGTGTATATACCCCATTGATCAATTCTGTCTCTCTAAGCGATTTCCCTGGAGCTTTTACAATTTTAACATTACCTACTTTTGAAAACGTTTTTTCATCTTCATCAGCAATATGTTTAACAGCTCTAAGGGCCAAATCTGCAAAAAAGTCTTTTAATGGGGAAATATCCTTTGCATTCATAGCTGTTTTAGCAGCATTTTTTAGAACTTCATTATCTTCACTCGAAATTTTCACAGCAATTTCACTGATTATCTTAAGGGCTTTATCAGCTGCGATTTTATATCCATGTATAATAGGTTTTGGATGAATATCTTGTTCAATCAATTCTAAGGCATTATTTAATAAAGCAGCAGAAAAGATTACTACTGATGTGGTACCATCACCAATATCATCATCAATGGATTTTGCGACATTGACCATCATGTTTGCTGCTATATTTTCGATATCCAAATTAGATAAAATTTCTGCTCCATCATTGGTAATAGTCACGTCTCCCATAGAGTCAACTAACATTTTCGACATACCCTTTGGACCAAGGGTTGATCGGATAGTTTCCGCTATTGCAACCATAGCTGTGATATTTTGTTTTCGAGCTTCTTTTTCACGAACCTCTTCTGTACCTTCTTTTAATATGATTATTGGAACATTACTCATTTTTTTTTCACATTTTTATAATAAATTATTGATTGATGATTCAGATTATTTAATGATCTCTAAATCATAAAAATTAAAAAAGTTTTCTTTATTTCATTAAAAACGTTAATAAAGAGATAATTCTATAATTGTATTTTCTAAAAATAAGATATTAAAAATATACTATTGAAATTCTACGTATGAACTGTTTTTGTATTCCTTTAAAATCATATTCGAATTAGTTCTCGAAATATATTTTCTTTGATTTAAATTTCGAATAAAGTTATGGACGTCTTCCGATTCTTTAAATCTACAAATTAGAGCAGCAGATTGGTCACCAGTTGTATGGAAAATGCTACAAACTTCAGGGATTTTAGCAATTTCACTTAAGATTTCTTCAGTAAATTTACCATCACAGTCGATTCTAATCAAGAAGGATAATTTATAGCCAAGTTTTTCATTGCTTAAACGTAAAGTATATCCCTCAATCACTCCATTCTTCTTTAATTTAGTGATGCGGTTATGTATAGTACCAATTGAGATTCCTAATTTATCCTGAATCTCGCGGTAACTCGTTCGAGCATCCTCTTGTAGTATTCTAAGAATATTTCTATCAATTTCATCGAGGATCTTCTCTTTTTTCATTTTATGAACCAACTTTAAAATAAAAGTGCGATCAATATAATTTATTTTGAGAAATATATAAAAGTTTAGAAAAATCTTATTTTTATTGAAAATTTTTTAACAAAGTTATAGCTTGTTTTTTTAATCCTTTTGAAAATGTATCAAATTTATTTTCCTTTATATATTTTTTATATCAAATGTTAAGAAAAGAGTGAATAAAAGCATGGATGACGATTTTAAAATAGATCCTTGGGGATCTACATCGTTGTTAGAGGATG
Source organism: Promethearchaeota archaeon (assembly GCA_048937405.1). Classification (GTDB taxonomy): domain Archaea; phylum Asgardarchaeota; class Lokiarchaeia; order Sigyniarchaeales; family SOKP01; genus Loki-b32. Next base: position 48,092 of record JBHLNF010000002.1, on the reverse strand, counting down.
ATTATGATAAACTAATCCGAGAATTTGGGATCGAGGAAGTTACAGATACTTTAAGGTTAAAGTTGAATGAGAATCGTTTTATCCGTCGGAAAATTATATTCGGACATCGAGATTTGGGACTCATTTTTAAAGCAATGGAAAAAAATCAACCTTGGGCTGTAATGAGTGGAATTAAGCCTTCTGGACCTTTTCATTTAGGAACGTCAACTACGGCTTTAGAGATCGTGGAATTTCAAAAAATGGGAGCAAAAGCATATTATGGGATAGCAGATATTGAAAGCTGGGAAGATAATGGAATTCCATGGGATGAAGCAGAAGAAACTGCAGTAGATAATCTTGCAGACATAATAGCTCTTGGTTTAGACCCTTCTCCAGAAAAAGCTTACATTTGGAGACAGTCAAAAGAATCCATTGTCCAAGAAGTATGTTTTAAGGTGAGTAGACTAGTAACTCAAAATATGTTAAATGCAATTTATGGTGAACGAACATTTGGGCTTTATCTCTCATCATTAATTCAAGTTGGAGATATCGTTTTACCACAGGTTCTAGACGGTCCACAACCAACATTAGTACCAGTAGGAATTGATCAGGATCCTCATTTACGTCTTACTAGAGATTTAACTCGCAGGAATTATAAGAATTTCTTCTTACCTGGTGCTACTTATCATTATTTATTAGCGGGAATTGATGGATCTGAAAAAATGGCTAAAAGACATCCTAATAGTTACTTTACATTTAATGAATCGTTGGAATCAATTGAAAAAAAAGTGAAAGGAGCACTTACTGGGGGCAGAAAAAATCTAAAAGAACAAAAAGAATTAGGTGGTGAGCCACAGAAGTGCATGATTTATAAAATGCTTATGTATCATTTTGAAGAAGATGATGATAAGTTAGCTAAAGACTTCGAAATGTGCGTTAAAGGAGAATTAATGTGCGGTGATCATAAACGTGAATGTGTCGAAAAAGTATTGAAATTTATAAAAGAACATCAAAAGAAAAAAGAAAAGTCGATTGATATTGCTCGATCTCTTTTAAATATTGATTAATAGTATTTTGTTTCTATTACTTTACCCTAGATTAATATATCGATTAAGTAAATAAGCATAAACTTCGCTTTACAAAAATTTGAATATAAATTTCAGAATTTTTTAAATAAATTGAAAAATCTTAAGTTTGTTATTGTTTAAAATGTAAAGGAGATTAAATAATCACAGTGAAATAATTATGAATCAGATAATCTCACGATGCGGTTATTTATGTTCTGAATGCCCTTGGTCTATGTACATGCGTAAGAAAATCAATAAAGAGGATTGGGAGGGATATTCTGAAAAAGTGAAGAAATATACTGGGTTTAAACCAGTAAATTACGAATGGGAAGGTTGTGTTGGTTGTTTAACTCCAAATGAAGAATTACCAAAACATCCTTTTTTTAATTTACTAAAAAAATGTCGTACAAGAAAGTGTGGAGAATATAATGAAATTAAGAATTGTGCTTATTGTAGTAGATTCCCATGTGCAAATACCGTAGCTAGAAATGATTTTACAAGGGAAAAAATATCAGAAAAAATAGAAAGTGATATCGATGATGACACTTACGATCATTATATTAAGATGTTTGATTTTATGACAAATCTCGGGAAAATCCGTAGTGAACTGAAGGATAATCAAATTAAAGATCCAAAGCTCATATCTAAAAAAACTAACATTACAATATTAAAGGGGGAATTTAAGAATAGTAATTTTAATCGAATATACAATAAATTGGTTGAAATTGCTAATTCTAATTTAGGTGTTAAAGGTATCGATACTGTCGCAGGGTATGAAAATTATTTGTTAAGAAAAGATTTTCTGTGGAGATTCATTTGGATTCTCGGATTATTTGGAAAAATTAAGGAGACTGACTTAATAATTGATAGTGCTACTCTTTATGAGAATCGAAAACCAATATCACTTCCGAGTAATGAAGAAGCATGGCAGATATACTTCAACATTTTAGCACAATTTGGGTTAAATGCTAAATTAGAGATAAAAACTGATGATTTATACACTCCTGGAGGTTATATGAGAGTAAAAGTACCCAAAACTAACAAATCTGCCTATATTATTAGAATGAAAGTTGATTCCAATCTTCAGGAATACCAGTTTTTTAAAGTATTGAATGAAATCATATCTGAGCTGCAAATTACAGCAGGTAAACGTGCGTTTACATATTTTAAAAAATCAAATTTCAAATCACTTCTAAAATAAGCATTTATTTAAATGCTATTTTGTTAGTAACTCATTTACATTAACTGCTCTAAAATCTTGGTTAAATCATCAAGAAATTCAGGGAATTTCTCAAAAAATTTTGTTTTCAAATCTTCTTTCAAGAGTGCTGATACAAAAAACGTATCAGATTTAATTTTGAATTTCAGTAGATATGAAAATAGTTTCCCTTCAGATGCGATAAAATCAAAATTCCCTTCATATTTTTCCTCCTCCATTCGTTTAAGTAAAAAAAGATGTTCTTTAATTGATTCTATCAACTCAACATATACATCAGGATCGATATTATTATAATATTCTGAAATAATAATACCATTATGATCAAACACAATAAGAGCTTGACTCTTAAAAATTTCCAGATAATATTCCAAAAGTTCGCTTAGTTCGAAGAACTTCTTATCAAACACAGATAAACCATATGAAACTAATTGCACTATTGAAATAATATCATAAATAGAGGATTGTTGAAATAAAATATTGAAGTTTGGATATTTTTCTAAAATCCTTTCTCTTAATTTTTCAATATTTGCGAGGATCTTCTCATCAGCTTTTAACTCGGGATCTAATTTATGAAATGTTATGATTATTGGAACATCCATCTCATTTTCTGAAAAAAATGTTAGAATTGAGTTTAAATATTCAAGTGAAGTATCAAATCGATCTGGATCTTGAACGTCAATTACGTAAATAAGGAGATCTGTAGCATCAAAATAAACATCTTGATAATTTACATAAATCTCACGGTAAGTCTCTTGACCCCCCATGTCCCAAAATACAGTCCGATTCCTTAAAAAATTCATTTTATGATATTCCACTCTAATAGTAGGCTTAAGTTGGACTATATCCTTTTCAAAATCATATTTTTTATCTAATGCTGTTAAGATTGAAGTCTTCCCTGCATTATCGAGACCACTTACAATAATTTTTAATAATGACTCCATTGAGAATAACTCATACTTATTTAAAGTATTTATTGAATGTAATAAAATAATAGATCTACATAAATTTAAATTTCTGTGAATAAAAAATAAGGATTTTTATTTTTTTTATTGACTCTGATAAATATAATGATCACTATAATATTGAGATCTCATTTAGATATCATTCCTATGGTCACAATATTAATTTTCTGAGAGATTTTTCAAAAAGAAAAGCAATTGTATTGTAAATTTGATGACATTTATATGATATTTATATTTTTAAAAGTGGATAGGTTGATTTTACTCAATAATATAATTCATAAAAGAGGTTGATGTTTTGACTGAGGTAGAAAATAAATTTTTGCAAAATTTAGAATATCAAATTAGACTCAAAGAAGAAAGCTATGAAACATTTAAAAAAATTCCTGTATTCACTGAGCAGGTTAAACAATTCGATAAAACTGTTGTGAATCTTGCTGAAAAATTTGAGGAAATTTGTATACGGGACAAATACCAGATAATAATTGCAGAATTAGATAAGTTGATAAAAGATTCTAAAACAAAATAATTTTTTCAAATTATTTTTGATAATTTAGGAGAGGTTAGGATAAGCTAGGTCTTAAATTAAGTAAAATTATTATAAATCTTAGATTATTAATGAGAAGATTAATTGTGGCTGAAAATTTTAACAAATTAATACAATATATATAATCTTTTTTCATTCCCCTATCACAGTACAATATATAGTACGCGATCTTCCTTTTTCATCATTTTCAATGAAAATGATATTTTGCCAGCTGCCTAATAGTAAATTTCCTTTTTGAATTGGAAAAGTTTGGCTTGTTTTTATGAGAAAACTTCTTAAATGTCCAGCTCCATTATAATCATGCCAAGTTTTATGATGCGCATAATCGTGATCATATGGTATTAGTTTTTCTAATAAATTTTTAATATCATGTTTTACCAATCCTGGTTCATATTCTGTGGTTGATATTGCCCCAGTAGAACCTGCAACATGAACATTTACTAATCCATTTTCAATTCCACTTTTATTAATAGCATTTTGAACATCTTGAGTAATATTAATTACGTCACAATAAGCTTTTGTTTTAATTCCAAATTTTTGTAATATGACTGCCATGATGCTTATAATTTGGCTTTGTTATATTAATTCTATGTAATTACATTCTAATGCTTGTTTTTTTTAAAATAAATAAGAAATAAATGGAACTAGAGATTAAAAGTTTTTACCACAGCAGTCATTTTTCATTAGTTTCTTTATCACATTTATTAATATTGATAATTTGGTTCAATACTGATTTTGGAAGATTATCCTCATTTCCTTCCTTTAAAGCAAATATTTTTGATAGGATAAGAAGTTCAATTTTTTCAAATCCTTTAATATTCGTCCACCCATTTGATTCTCCTGCTTCAATGCAAATGAAAAAGGGCGCCTTTTTTCTTTTCAAACACTTGCTCTCCTTACAATTTTTGCATTTTTTGGGATAATAGTATATATTTCCATTTTTTAGATATAAGGAAAAAGTACCAAAAACTTTATTTTCAATTATTAGCCAATTTGGGGCTTCATATTTTACATTTAAATTTAGACTTAAAATGTATTTTGTGAGTTTTTCTATATTTATTTTATGACTGATTTTGGTATTGCGAATTTCAGGTTCGAAATAATCATAACATTCATCAGAAACCTCAGATTGAAAGAAAAGTAAATTTAAAGGAATAAAATCAATGTAATACGTATTATCTATTTCTTTCTGTTTCTCCTTTTTTATGAAATTAGAACAAATTTGATCTAAAATGTCTGAGGGTTTAGATATTTCCCTAATTTTAATATTATATGATTTAATTTTTGATTTAAAATCTTTTTCTTTGAAATATCTATCAATAATTTCATTTTTGGTGAATTTCTCAAGAATAATACAGAAAACTAAAGTAATAGGGGGCATACGTGTTTGGATTTCTTCAAGATAACTTAAAAGTTGATCCACTTTTGATTCAGATATCAGTATTATTATCGCTTCAGCACCATTGTAAAAAATTGTGCGTAAATAAGCTCTTTGTTGTCTACAATCAATATTCCATAAAAGAATCTCAAATCTATCATTTTCTCCAAATAAAAAATCAATTTTACTAATATTTACTCCAATATTTTGCTTATTTTCTATGGGTAAGGTATTAGAACTCAATTCTTTTTGAAATTCATCTTTATAATATTCCATCCCCCCTAAAACGCAAACTTTCTTTTTCATTACAATTTTTTCATAAAGTTGAGATTCTAAAGAGCTCATTTTGCTGTCTTCTAAATGATTTAGAAAAAAAGCTAATACTATTAAATAATAAATTTATTTATGAATTTTAATTTAACTATCTAGTTTTCAAATATATTGACTATTTAAATAAATCATGAGTAAAAGGTTAGAGGAATTTTACAAGAAAATACACGATCCTAAGAATAAAATCCCAGAATACATAAGTATAATCATTAGACCTGGTAAAAGACTTCTTGATTTTAAAATTAAAAAAGAAGAAGTTAATATATTGAAAATAATTGCTCATGACGAGAAATCCTCAGGATGGTTTCAACATTCTGTTCATATTCCGTTAAAAAATCTCGGTCTTTCTTATGATGCAAAAAATAAAGAAATATTAAAATATTTATCAGAACCAAATAATATTACAAGTAATAAGTATACGAAAGAATATATTGAAGATATTCTAAGAAAATATGTAGAGATTTTACCTGAAAAGAAAAAACATTTTTTTAAGACTGAACGATTTAAAAAAAAGAAGGAATTTAGAACTGGTGCTCAATTGAAAGGATTTTAATCACCTTATTTTAGATCCTGGAGGAACAGGTTTTCGTTCATCAATTTTTAACAAAAAAGGTTCATTATTGAGATCGGCTGCAAGAAGCATCCCTTGACTTTCAATACCCATGAATTTTCTTGATTTTAAATTTATAAGTACAATAATCTTCTCATTAATCAAATCCTCTGGAGAATAAAATTTCGCAATACCTGTCACGATTTGCCTTAAGCTTTTCTGTCCACAATCTACCATTAACTTATAGAGATTTTTTGATTTAGGGATTTTTTGACAACTTTTTACTAATCCAACACGTATATCTAGCTTTAAAAAATCTTCATAATTCACTTCCATAATAATTCTATTCTCTTAAAGGCATATCAGTAAGATCAATATATTCATTTACTTTAGGTTTCCTTTCTCGATAAGGATTTTCAATATTATTGATTTTTCTTCCAAATGTTAAATAGCCAGTATGCCCAATCATTCTTACTTCTGGTCGAGTGGCGTTTTCTTTTACTTGAATTCTTCTTTTTATGAGTTCATAGGTATTAATCTCAACCATTTTTTTTTCCTTCATTATTGAAACTGTTTTTTTAATTTGTTCAATAGTAGGTGAAAAAGAAGCAATCGTACCACTTAATTTCAAATAACTTAATGCTTTTTCAATAGCGTTCCAAGGAGTAGGCATGTCTAAAACTACAGCATCAATATCTTTTAAGTGAAAATCATCATTTATAATATCTCCAGATTGAATTGAAACAACACTATCTAAGTTGGCTCTCTTCAAATTTAACTTTGCTCTTTTAATTGATTTTTCACTAACATCATATGAATATACATGTCCATTTGGACGAATAAAATTTCCTAAAATACAACTTAGAGCCCCTGATCCACATCCTGCTTCAATAACCGTACTTCCTGGTCCAATTCCAGTATAAAGTAAGATTAATCCTGCATCTTCTGGATATATAATTTGAGTCTTCCTTGTCATATGAAGAATATAATCAGAGGGTAATGGTTTTAGTATATAAAATTTATACCCTTGAGTTTCAAGAGGTTTTGAAAATATTACTGAACCATAATTTTTACCAATTATATCATCAAATTCAATAATTCCTTTATGTGTATGAAAATCATTTCCAGATTTCGCTTGAACTAACCATCTTCTTTTTTCATCAAGAACCAAAAAGATTAAGTCATTCTCTTTAATAATATCAGAGCTCATTTTAAATATTATCTTTTTTAATTTCTAAAGTATAAAATCTTTAATTTTTATTAAGAAAGCTTATTATTATTATTAATTTATTTACACAAAATATATAAAAAATCTACAACTCACAAATATATTAAACTTATAAAAACGCTTTTTATAAATACTCTTTTATGAATTAATTTATGAGTAAAGAGAAACCCCAAGAAACTCGATCATCGCAAACTACCTTTGGAAGCCTTCAATCAAAAATTGAAGATTTGCGCCAAAAGAGGGATGGACTAAATAAAAAAACAAAAGATTACATCAACGGTCTTCAAGAAATTGATAATGAAATTGCTAAATCTCTAAAAATCGCGAAAGATCATTATAAAAAGAAAAGAGATTTCTGGAATAATAAGGTTAAAAAATTAAAAGAAAAAAAAATTGAATATAAAACTCTTTTAGAGGATTTAATAGAAGAAAAAAAAAATCTCCAAAAAGAGGATAATAAAAACAAACAAATCCTTTCGATAAAACAAATTGAACATAAGATAGAGAATTTAGAGAGAAGAATAGAAACTGAAAAACTGGATATTAACGAAGAAAACACTATAATTGATAAAATAAGAGAATTGGCAGCAATGAAACAGGAATATCTATCAGAACAAAACAGCAATGAATTATTTATAATTGAAAGAAAAATTGAAATTGTTAAAATTAATCTCAATAAAATCTATGAACAATTGAATAAATGGTCAGAAAAATCACAAGATAATCATTCAAAAATGCTTCAAGAATTTCAGAATGTAGATAAATTGAAAGAAGATAAGAGAAAACTAGAAGAGGAACTAATAAATAATAAAAAAACGGCTGATAAATTCCATGAACAATATCTAAAGTTAATGAATCAAAGAAAAAACACCTATAAAGGGAAGAAAACTCCCAAATCTAGTAAAAAACCAGCAATGAAATATTATCGAGTAAATAAAAAAGATGAAATGCTTGAAAAAATTAAACAAGATAAATTAGCTACAGCCCTAGAAAAACAAAAAGCAGGAAAAAAATTAAATCTATTTGAAGCACGGTTGATTCTAGAAAAATCCAAGGAATAAATTTTCGCATAAATAAAAATCTAGAAATTAGTTACTGTATTAATATTTTTTATCCATACAAAATATAGTATGTATTAAAACTATATTCATATTGGGAAAATGTCAACACAAGTTAAAAATAAAAAACCAATTTTAAAATTTGAAAGTTCTGTATTTTTTGTGAATGATATTAAGAGTTCAAAATACTTTTATAATAAAATTCTTGGTCAAAAAATTACAATGGATTTTGGCCGAAATGTAGGTTTTGAGGGTGGTTTCGCTATTTGGGAAAAAAACTATGCGTTGAATACAATATTTTCTGAGGATGCGAAAAACATTAAAGTTGGGGTGAATCACTCTGAGTTATACTTTGAATGTGCTGAAATTGAGATAATTTTCGAAGAATTAAAAAAACAGGAAATTCAAATTATACATCCTATTATAGAACATCCGTGGGGTCAGAGAGCGTTTAGAATTTATGACCCAGATGATCATATAATTGAAATTGCTGAATCTATGTCAAAGGTTGTAGTTAGACTTCATGTCGAAGGAAATACTATTGAAGAAATTGCTCAAAAATCACTAATGCCTAAAGAATTCATTAAATCCATTCTAAACGATATAAAATAGCCTTTTTAATAGTGATATTTATTAATTTAAATTGATTTTGAAATATATTTTTAAAATATTAAAAGAGATATTAGTACTATAAAAAATACTAAAAGAAGATTCTATTTATCTTTTAGAGATTTATTTTTTTCACATAAGATTTAAAAAAATTGTTATTTTTATTTTTTTATTGTTCTTTAAATTAGAATAAAAAGATATGATGAAAATTGAGAGAGAAACTTGAAGAGATTAGAAATCTTCTAATGGAACATCATGGTTTATTCCAAAAATGCATACCTCTAATTGCTTCTGAAAACATCACTAGTCCTGCTGTTGATGAAGCATGTACTAGTGATTTTTCGCATCGATATGCAGAAGGATGGAGCGGACAAAGAGTTTATGCGGGATGCAAATATATAGACCAAATTGAAGATATTTGTATGGATCTCACAAAAGAATATTTTAGGTGTATTCATGCTGATGTTAGACCAGTATCGGGAGTTGTAGCGAATTTAGTTATGTATAATGCATTTACTTCAGATAATAATGGTAAGATGTGTTGTATGGCTATTGTTCGGGGAGGTCATATTTCACATGGTCCTCGTTTTGCTAAAAGTGGAAATGAAATTTTTGGAACAGCTGGAACAACAAGAGGAATAAATGTGGAGTATTTAGCATTTGATAATGATGAAATGAATCTTGATATTGACGCATCTGCTAAAATTATTAGAGAATTTGAGCCAGAATTAGTTCTATTTGGTGGTTCAGTATTTTTATTTCCACACCCAGTAAAGGAACTTAGTGACGTAGCAAAAGAAGTTGGTGCAAATGTTGGGTATGATGGAGCACATGTAGCTGGTTTAATTGGATCCGGATACTTCCAAGATCCTTTGAGAGAAGGTGCGGATGTTATGACTATGAGTACCCATAAAACTCTTCCAGGCCCTCAACATGGTACTGTAATCTCAAATAGAGAAGATTTAATTGAAAAGTTGAGATCATGTGCTTTTCCTGCCTTATTATCTAACCACCACTTAGCAGCAGTGGCGGGATTAGCAGTAGCTTTAGCAGAAATGTTAGAATTTGGAAGAGAATACCATAAAAAAGTGATTGAAAATGCAAAAGCACTTGGACAAGCTTTGCATGATCTAGGGTTTAATGTTTTAATGGAACATAAAGGTTTCACAGAATCTCATCAAATAGTAGTCGATATTACTGATTTTGAGAAAACTATAGGTTTAGGTGGGGATATTGAGAAGTTATTAGAAAAAGCAAACATTATTTTAAATCGTAATCTTTTGCCTTATGATATTGCGCAGGGCAGGCATTATCAAAATCCGGGAGGTTTGAGAATAGGAACCTCTGAAATTACTCGATTGGGAATGGGTAAACAAGAAATGATAGATATTGCAGAGTTCTTCAAAAAGTTGATCATAGACAGAAAAGAACCAATAAAAGTAAAAAATGAAGTAGCAGAGTTTAGAAAAGGTTTTCAAGAAATTAAATTCTGTTTTCAATCTGAAAATAAAGCTTATGAATATTTGAAGTTTTATTAATAGCATTTCCTCCTATTTTTTATTAACAATAATAAAACTTATCTTATACAATTCATTTTAAACATATTATAATTTGAATTATTGAAAGTTATGAGTCTCGAAGTTCTTGAAAAAAACGATAGAAAACTTGTTTTTGTGGTAGAAGGTATATCTATTGAAATGGCAAATGCAATTCGTAGAATTATTATTTCTGAAATCCCTGTTATGGCTGTAGATGAGGTTATTATTCTTAAAAACGATAGCCCATTGTATGATGAAATTATTGCTCATCGTCTGGGTTTAATCCCTTTAAAAACTGATTTAGATGTTTATAAGCTTCCCCGAGATTGTGAATGTGGAGGTTACGGATGTCCACTCTGCCAAGTTTCTCTAACATGTGAAGTAACTAATACATCAAATACCCCGATGGAGATTTATTCTGCTAATTTGAATTCTAATGATCCAAAAATAGTTCCTGTTAATCCTAATATTCCATTAGTTAAAATTGATAAGAATGATAAAGTGATAATTGAAGCTTACGCTGCATTAGGTTTAGGAAAGGATCACGTAAAACATCAAGCAGTTTCAAATATTTTCTATAGATTTTATCCACAAATTGAATTTGATAGTACTAAATGTGCTAAATGTCCAGATAAGTGTTTAGTATCACGAATGTGTCCTGAACAATTATATGATTTTTCGAATAAAAAAACTCCAGTTTTAATAGAAGATTATTGGAAAACATGTACACTATGTAATTCATGCGAGAATAGTTGTCTGGAGAAGGCTATAAAAGTAGAATGGAAAGAAAATGCTTATCTCTTCTTAATTGAAAGTGATGGAGTTCTACCTTTTGATGTTATTATAAAGAAAACATTTGAAATTTTCTTAGAGAAAATAGAGGAATTCATTGAAAATCTAGAAGAAATTGAGATAGAATCATGAATTATCAAAAAATTATTAAAATATTATAAATTTCAGATATCAGTTCACTGGTGGTTATAAGTCATGTCTCATAAAATTACTGGTCCAAATAACTATTATATCAGAAAATTGATAAGAAACTTATGGAAGACAAAGATAAGAATTTGGAAAAAAGTTTCAAAAAAATTAAGTGGACCAAGAAGAAATAGAGTTAAGGCTAATTTATATCGTATTAACAAAAAGACAAAAAAACATGATGTAATTGTTATTCCCGGAAAGGTTTTAGGAATGGGAGAATTGGATCATGCTCTAACAATTGCATGCTTAGATTATTCAAAATCTGCTAAAAAGAAAATTGAAACATCAGGTAGTAAACTATTAACAATTGAAGAATTATTAGAACAGAACCCTAAGGGTAGTGGGGTAAAGGTTTTTTATTAAAATTATTATATTCTTATGAGTAGTGAACTTTATATGGTTATTGAATATCAGTTATATGATGCAACTGATCAAATTTTAGGAAGATTTTGCTCTATAATTGCTAAGAAAGCATTATTAGGTGAAAACATTGTAATAATTAATGCGAAAAATGCAATTATTAGTGGATCGAAAAAAAATATTCATGAAAAGTACTTGGCAAGGTTAAAAATTTCAACTGCAACTAATCCCCGAAGAGGGCCATTTCATGAAAGGAGACCAGATACTTTTATGAGAAGAGTAGTGAAACAAATGTTACCACGAAAGAAATTACGTGGTAAGGAAGCAATTAAAAGAGTGCAAATCTATATATCTAATATCCCAGAACGATTTAAAAATAAGTATCAAATTCTAAACCCAAATGATATAATTAATGTAGGTAAAAAACGACTTTCATATTATAACAAGTTTATTACCTTAGAAAATTTATGCCAACGCATAGGTTGGAAAAAAACGGAGATTGAGGCATAGTAATGTCAATAAAAATAATTCAAGCTTCAGGAAAAAGAAAAACCGCAATTGCGAGGGCTGTATTGAGACATCCAGCTAAAGGCCAAATAAAAATTAATAATATACCTCTAAAATTATATGAACCTGAAATTGCTCGATTAAGGATTCAAGAAGTACTTGAGATAATCAATCATCCAAAAATTGAGAAATGTGATATCAATGTAAGGGTCAAAGGTGGTGGTATAATGGGTAGAACTGATGCTGTCCGTATGGCTATTGCAAAATCCATAAATAAATTTATCGGAACAAAGACTATTGAAAGAAGTTTTAGAGAATATGATGATTCTCTTCTAAGTGGTGATTCAAGACGCACAGAGCCTAAGAAATTTGGCGGGAAGAAAGCAAGATCTCGGCGTCAAAAGTCATTCAGATAGTTAATTAAGATATTAAAAAGATTCTATCTGAACACCTAACTTTATTAGATCCTCAAAAAAAGAGGGATATGAATCTTGAACAATTTCACTATTGTAAATTTGTGACTCTGATTCTGCAAATAGAGCTGCTACGCTACAGGCCATAGCAATTCTATGATCATTATTATGATCTATTTTTATCCCTTTCAGCTTATCACAATGAAATATAGTCAGTCTATCATCTTCTTCAATAACTTTCACGCCCATCTTTTTTAATTCTCGAGTCATAACAGAAATTCTGTCACTTTCTTTTAAGCGTAAGTGAGAAGCATTGAAAAGTATAGTTTTTCCTTCTGCAAAAGCTCCAATAACTGCTAATATTGGAAATAAATCAGGTACATCTTTGCAATCAATTTCAATTCCTTCGAGAGAATATTTATTTATGTCTCCAGATATTAAAACTCGATCTCCCTCTTCTTCAATTTTTATATTAGCTCCCATCTTTTGTAAAATTTCAATAATTTTTTTATCTCCTTGGGAATTGTGTATACTTAAATTGTTGATAATTATAGAAGAAGGTTTTTTAGATAGCACTCCTAATGCTAAAATAAATGCTGCGGAAGAAAAGTCACCTGGTATCGAATATGATTGAGAGCGATAAGTTTGATCATTTGTTATAATGAATCTACCAATTTCAAAATTAGACTGGATATTAATTCCAAATGCTTCCAAAACATCTAAAGTTATATAAATAAAAGGCTTAGAGACTAATGGTGTTGTAATTTCGATTTCTATATAGTCTGTATTAACGCATTTTAATTTAGGACACAAAAATAACAAAGCACTGATAAATTGTGAACTTACATCACCAGGAATTTTAATTTTATTACACATTGCTTTTTTTCTTTTAATTTTCAATTTATTATTTGACAGTTTAAAAACAGCTCCAATACTATTGATTGCTTCGAGGAAAGGAAGAATTGGTCGATTAAGTGTGAAAAATTCTCCCTTTAGAGTAAGTCCACCTTCAAATAATAAACTTAATGCGCTTAATATTCTTATGGTTGTTCCCGAGTTTTTGCAATCCAGAGCTTTTTTATAAGATTTGAAAGAATCTTTACTAGCTTTAATAATATATATATTATCATTTTTTTCTAGGATTTTTACACCAAGAGATCTTAATACATTCATTGTAATTTTAACATCTCCACTTGTTAAAGGATTTTTGATTATAGAAATACCCTCTGCAAGACTAGCTGCGATAAAAGCTCTATGGGAATAACTTTTAGATGGTTGTGCTATGATTTCACCATTTAAACTATTTGTTAGTGGATTTATTTTAAGATTCATTAAATAATAAAAAGATACTTATGGATATAATATTAATTAAATACTTTTGTAATATTAGTATATATAACCTCAATGACCTTGATATAAATGGATAATTCATTTGGTACAATCTATAAGATAACTTCATTTGGAGAAAGCCATGGAAGTATAGTTGGAATTATATTAGATGGTGTACCTGCAGGATTAGATTTTGATCTAGAATTTATCCAAGAGGAACTTAACAGAAGAAAACCAGGTCAATCATCTATAACAACTCCTCGTACAGAAGAAGATCAAGTTAAAGCGTTATCTGGTATCTTCAATAATAAAACAACAGGTGCGCCGATTTGCTTAATCATTGAGAATAAAGATATTGATTCATCAAAGTATGAAAAATATAAAAATTTCTTACGACCTTCCCATATAGATTACCCGACTTTAAAAAAATATGGCGGTTTTTCTGATTATAGAGGATCAGGAAGGTTTTCTGGGAGAATAACAGCAGGATTTGTTATGGCTGGTGCAATAGCAAAGCAAATATTAAAAAAATATAATATTCAAATATTTGCTTATACAAAAAGTATTGGAAATGTTTTTGATGAAGATAACCCTTCAATTAAAGAATTAGATAAATTAAGAGAATTAAGAGAAAAATCTCCCGTAAGGGCAATAAATTCTAATAAATCACAAACCATGGAGAAATTAATTAAAGGAGTTAAAAATCAAAAAGATTCAATTGGAGGGACGGTAAAATGCATAGTATCGAATTTTCCAGAGGGAAAAGGAGGACCGATTTTTAATAGTATCGAATCAAATATAAGTCATGCTATGTTTGCGATCCCTGCAATAAAAGGAATAGAATTTGGAGCTGGTTTTAATTCATCCAAAATGAAAGGTTCAGAACATAATGATCCTTGGATTGTGAAGAATTCAATAGTCCAGACAACGAAAAATGACGCAGGAGGGATAATAGGGGGAATTTCTACGGGGATGCCAATCGAATTTACAGTAGCAATTAAACCTACTGCTTCTATAGGTCTTTCTCAAAAAACAGTAAATATTAAGTCTATGGAAAACGTAGAAATTGAATATTCTGGTCGTCATGATCCTTGTATTGTGCCAAGAATTGTTCCGGTTGTAGAAGCAATGACAGCAAATGTCTTATTAGATCGTTTGTTAATAGAGAGTTTTATCCCTAAAGTATTTAAAAAGTAAGAATAATCATGTATTTAATTATAAAACATATTCATTTTAAAACTAAAAAAAAAACCTAATTAAACAAACTAAAATAGTATTATGACTACTATAAGTCAAGAAAAATTTATCGAAGATATTATAAAAATTATAGACAGATGGTCTTTTGATCAATGTGCATATTGTGAGGATGGAACACTAATTTCAATTGAGGGGATGGTTGATTTTAAATGTAGTAAATGTGGGAAGTCCATGAGTCCAATAGAATATTTAGGACAAATCTCCAAAATTGTCTTTGATTATAGAGAAAAACTTATGGCTATTTAAAATGAATATGAAATGAATTAAATACTCATTAGAATTAATAAGACTCATAATATTTTAGTTTAAGTTAGTTTTCAATTTCAATTTTTTAATATTAATATTAAAAATTACATATATTCTCCAATTGCGTCTCTGTAAGGGGGAAGGAGATTAGAAGTTATAAAGGTTTATTTTGACAGGAATTTTTTTGATATACATTCTCAAATATAAGGAATTGTGATTAAAGTGGAAGTTTTTCATATAAGATTAGAACTTTCCTGAAAATTTTTTTACAAATAAATGTAGAAGAAAATCTTTCCCTTTAGGGATGGGATGAATTTTGCTGCGAACATCATTAAATCATTCTAGTGTATCTTTTAAAATAGGTAAAATAATATACTATTTATGATACTTCGTACCAACATATTAGAACTGAACCCTTCCACACAACAGAGGAAGATTCTTAACAAAATGTTGGTAAGATCTAGTGCCGTTTGGAACTTAGGGAATTATGCACGGCGACAAGCATTCTTTAATAAAGATATAAAGAGTTCATCTTATTCTATTCAATGTAAGGAACTAAAGAACAATGATCTTTATAAATCGTTAGGATCCGCATATTCCCAGCAAATCTTAAAGAAATTGGATAACTCATGGCAGTCATTTTGGAATTCTTTAAAATCTGAGAATATTGCACATAAATTATCAATCCCTCGCTATTTTAAGAATTATAAGACTAATCAAACAATCCCTAAATTATTGATTTGTAGAAACGATTGTTACCATATTGATAAGGACTATATTCATATTTCTTGTTCTAAGGACTTAAAGGAAGAATATGGAAGGAAAGGACTTATGAAAATAAGATATAAAGGAATAAGAAAATGGAAGGGAGTGCAAAAAGCTATGGAGATTAAATATATTCCCCATATTAAAAAATTTTATGCGTATCAGACTGAAGAGGTAGCTTCTCCTCCCATAGACTTTAAAGAAGAGAATATTTGTTCTATTGATTTGGGAATTAAGCGATATCTTACCACCTACATTAAAAATTCTGAAGATCTATCTTTTATCTATGAATCAGAGCATATATTTCAAGAATATCTCATTCTTTCAAGAAGAATAGCCTATTATCAAGCAAGAGCTAAAAAAGAGAATAACAAATACACTACTCATAGAATTAGGAGATTATATCTTAAAAGAAGACGAAAGCTACATAACTATCTTAATAATATTTTAGCACATTTATTTCGGAAATTGAACCAATATCAGGTCTCTGTGATTGTAATCGGAGAATTAAAGGGTATTAGAGATTTTCAGATTCCCTCCTATTATAAAAATAAGAAAAAGATCAATGAGATGATTCAAAACTTCTGGTCAGTTGATCTTTTTAAAGAAAAGCTACAAAATAAATGTGAGGAGTTTGGAATTGAACTTGTGGAAATCGATGAAGCCTATACATCTTCTATTTGCCCCATATGTAATAAGAAGGTCCGTCCGAATGATAGAATGTTTAAGTGTCCTCATTGTGGGTATGAGCAAGATAGAGATGTAGTAGGGGGTATTAATATTCTTAAGAAATATTATCATGATCATCATATTGATGATGTAAGGGTAGAGAACTATCCTTTAGTGTCTACGATTCTCATTGAATCATAGGGACTACGAATCCATACCCTTTAGAGTATGGTAGTTCAAAAATAATTATATAGATAATTTATTATAATTACTAACACAAAATATCTTATAATTAAAACCAAAATTTAGATAGTTTAATTAGAATGGATAAAAAAATTGATACATCCGACCAATTTATCGAATTTTATAAGAAAAAAGGAGATTATTTGGTTTCCCTTTCAGAAAATCATTTTAAGAATGTAGAATATCGAAAATGTCTTGAATTATTAAATCAGGCTTATGGAATGTATATGAAAGGGAATTATTCAGACCTCGCCGAAAAAACAAAGCAGAGATTCTTAGAAATTAAAGAAAAATATTTTCAGAAATGAAAATTTCAATCATTTTCTAAAAATTTGTCCAGTTTTTCTTCGATATCTTCAATATGGGAGCCTTGCCAATATACTTTTTTGCATTGGAGATTAGAACATTGATAGAATTCATTGTAATTCTTATATGTATCATGCAATACGTAATCTTTTATTGAAGATTTAGACATAACTCTATTTAACTGTGAATTACAGACTGAACAGCGTGCTTTTTTTATATCGAATTTGAACTTCAAACCAATTTTCTTATTAAGGAAATTAAGATAATTGTATATTCCCTCTCCCCTTAAGAAAATAATTTTATCCTTATTTTGGTTATATAAGGGATAATCTTTTGTAATAATAATCCTGTTGTTTTTATTTGCGTAATCTACTAATTTTTCATCAGGAACAGGATTTATATTAAAATATTCTATTAAATCATTTGCATATACTGTATCAAATCCAAACATTCGTAGGAAACGTACTAATTTTCCTAACATTGCATCAACTAAGAATTTCACATTGAATAACTTAAACTTTTTTGATTTTTTTATATTTTATATCTCTGAAATATAATTTTTTATTTTAAAAAAGAATTTAGCATTCATAAAAGTATATTTAACGACAGTAAGATTATAATATAATTGAAAAATATTCAAAAAAAAAAAAATTCAAATTAAAATGGAAGCTAAAGAGTTAATGGAAAAAGCAGTAAGATTCCATGGACATATCTGTCCAGGTTTAGCAATCGGTGTGCTAATTGCTAAATATATCTTAGAGCATGGATATAATTATTCTCCTAATGAAGAATTAGTAGCTGTTGTTGAAAATGATAATTGTAGTGTTGATGCTCTTCAATCAATATTAGGAACAACCTATGGAAAAGGAAATCTTATTCATCAAGATTATGGTAAAATTAATTATACATTTTATGATAGAAGAACAGAGAAAGGTGTAAGACTATCTCTCAAAAAGAACAGTTTTGGTGATAGAAAATTAACAAGAGACCAGAGAGTTCAATCTTTATTAAGCTCCAAGCCAGAAAAGATATTCAATATAGAAGAAGTTGACTTTAATCCCCCAGACTTAGCTTTGATTGAAGATTCTGTACCGTGTCAAATATGTGGAGAATCCACTATGAGTTCTCGTATCATGCTATATAATAATTCTGAAATTTGTATTCCTTGCTATAAGAAAATGAGAAAGTAAAGAAAAAAAAGTAAAGTGATTGAGTTTTTTAAATTTCGATATCATAAAACATACTTTTTTATTAGATTAGTATATAAAATGGTTAAAAATAAAATTCTTTTGAAAGTTGCTTTAAAAGCAAAGAAATTGACCAGAGAAATGAAGCAATCAATAAATATAGCAAATTACCCAATAATATTCTTTAAGGGATGGTTGGATAATATTAAAAAAAAAAAAAATATCGCTTATATCTTTAGTATAATTGCTTTAAACCATAAAAAGGAAATTTGGCTAGAACTCAATTCATATCCAATTATAGATAGCCCAGATCGTTTAAAAATCTTTTCAGAAATTCATAATTTCACTAGCGATATTTGTCCTTAAATTATTTATTTTAAATTTAATTACTTTCAATATCGAAGAGTAGATTAAACAACACTTATAAATTAATTTTAATACATGAGGAAACCCTGATGATTAAGGATATAAAAAAAGGGCATACTTTATTAGTAAAAGGCCCAGCGCGAATAACACTATTAGAAGGAAAAATTGAGGTCTTCGGAAAGATATTTATCCCAGAAGAAGATAACTTATCTCCAGAAAATAATGATGCTAATTCTTTAATAGTACCCAGTGCTCAAAGTTATCCTATCTTTATTATTGATAAATCAAAATTAGAAATATATACTAACTTCGAGGAAAATCTTATAGAAATTGAGGAAAATTCAATATCTCCTAAATGGATTGAAATTAAAGATACAATTATAAAAGATATAAAGCAAAATCCAAATATTCCTCTAAAAATTATGGTTTTGGGGATAAGTAGTGGAAAAACTACATTTATTAAATATCTCGCGAATAATTTCATTAAAGCAGGGCTGAAGGGAGGGTATTTAGATTCTGATTTAGGACAACAAATTATATACGTACCCACAACAATAAATATAGGGACAGTAAATGATTATATTATTTCAAGTGAAAATATTAATTCTGAAAAAACAGTGTTTATTGGAGCCACCTTTCCTAAGGGTAATAATAAGTTTATTGTATCCCTTTCATGTAGAGATTTAATAGCTAATTACGTTAAAGAGAATAAAGATATCAATTTTGTATTAATTGATACAGATGGATGGATAAAGACCGAAGCAGGGATTTTATACAAGAATTTTTTTATTAAAACAATTGATCCAGATATTTTAATTGTATTTCATGATGAAACTATTGAAGAATTAGATTCAATCGAAAAAACCTCCTCGAGTTTGAGAAAAGACAGGAAAATATTTTTAATTAAAGAGGAAAATAAATACTTCTATGAGAAGAATAAGGATGAAAGAAGATTCTTACGCCAAAGTCAATTTTCAAAGAAATTTGAGGAGTTTAGAAAAATCTCTATACCTTTAAATGATATGAAGTTTATAAAAGCAGATTATGATAAAGAAAAAGATGAAATCATCGAAATGGAAATTAATGTTAATGATCTTCTCAATCTTCCTTATCACTATGTAATAATTGGCTTAATGACTGAATATTCAGAATTAATAGAAATAGGACTTCTTTTTACAATTAATCCAGAAAAAAATTATATTTTGTTATATTCTAATTTAACCTATAAAGAACAAATTAAAGTCAAAAAGATTTTATTAGGTTCCCTCAGGTTATCTACTAAAGGAAATCATCAAGGTTATCTATATCTTTAAAAGTAATTTCTCTATAATTCTATTTTTGATTTCAAATATTATTTTGTTACGTCAAGACGTTTTTTTTAAATTGTCATATAATATTTATTATCTATGAATGAGGATATTCTCAATAGATCTCTGAAATTAATGTCAAGAAAGATTTCTGATGATGATGACTTTGAATTAGTTAAATTAGAGGATCTATTATTATAGTTATATCTCTTAAACCATTTTTGAAATTTATTTTAGATAAAAAAAAATAAAGAGAAATATGATTACCAAATAATTTCCATTATATTTTGGTTATTTTTCTTAAAAAGTAGATTGCAAGTATTAGTTTATCTTATTCTTTCAAAAGATTAGTATTTAAGATTTCTTATTCTTTAGGGGGTCGTAATTCAAAATAGGCGAAATTAAAACTAATTTTTTTAAATTATTGTTTAATTATAATAATCTATGGTGGATGAGAATCTTCTTACAAAGTTCCTAAAACTAATGACTTCTAAGATTTCTGATTCAGACTTAGAATTAGTCAATTTGGGAAAATCATTAGGTCTAGATTTAGTGTCTTTTGCTGATTTGAGAGCTTCACAAGAAGATAATTTTGCTGATAAGGTAAGAGATAAAGCTCTGGAGAAGATGGAAAAAGGAAGAGATAATGTTTTAGATAATATCGATTCATTTTATGTAGGAAGTATTGATTTCATGGTATCGGATGAACCTGAAGGGAAAAGATTTTTCCTTTTAGAGACTAACGGAGGATCTCACAGAGGTCTTTCAATTATCACCAAAAAACAGCAATCTCTTTTATATAATGGATATCTTGAAGCCATTTTTCAAGCAGTAAAGAAAAGTAGGAGAAGAACTAATAAAATATTTGTGTTAGTTGGAGTACCAGTAAATGATGGGTTAATCCATGAAAAAGTTGTAATGATTGAATATTTTCGAAAAACACTTAAATCCCAGGGTTTCACTGTGAAGATTTTTAATACTGACAATTATGATAAAGAGTTTAAAGCAGAAGTTGTGTTTTTAATAGCAGATTATACACAATTATCCCATTCACTTTCATTTTCAAATAATTGGATTAAATTTAAAGACCAAAAGGTTCATGTGTTAATAGGAGATGGTATTGCTAGACGTTTTAAGAATAAGGAATTCTCAAAACTCATTGTGGAAGATTTTCGTAAAATTAAATCTATGATTGTCAACCCTATTTTTAGAATAACTGATGATAAATCTTTAACATATTTAGCTAGCTATTTCAGTAAGGATATTCTTAAGAGTTATAATCTACAGTACCTATTATTTACTAAAGCATTTTCAGAAAAAGAATTAATAGAGAAACTGAAATATCTTACAAAAAAATATCAAAAATCCTTTATTATTAAACCTAGTGGAGGATCAGGAGGTGCTGGAGTTATGCCGATTTCTAAGACTGAAGATACCTCCAATATAAAAAAGATTGTAAGTGAGAGTAAGAAAGAGTTTTTTGCTAAATTTATGAAAAACCGTGATCCTTATCCTTATACAATACAGGAAATGGCGGATTTCTCAATCATTAAATGGAGAGAAACCAAACATACATTTGATTTAAGATTTTATTTAACACAAAGAAATGGTATAATCGTTCCTGTAGGAGGTTTAGCTAGGATAGCTCGAGGTGAATACAGAGGTGGTCTAAATAAAAAAGAATTTGTGGTTAATTTATCTGGGTATAATGGTCAGATTGAAGTTGAAAGAGGAATAGCGTTTTCTGAAAATAATTGCAAGTTATTGAATTTAACTAAAGAAGATTTTGTCAATATGTTTTGCATAGGTTGCGTATTATTTACGAGTATCGTTAAAAATTATAATAAAATCATTAATTTCTCAGATTGGAGTAAAATAATCGATTGAAATGAAAATTGAAACATTAATAGCATTACTAGATATTCAAAACCGGCATAAACTATTTAATAAAATACTAAAGGAACTAGAACGGACTAGAAATATAGATTACGTAAGCTTTCAGACTTTTGAAACAACTGAAGGTATCATCCCTCTCCTTAAAATAGCAAAAAATTCAAAAATTGAAGATATAAAACATGTAAAGGTTTTTATTGGCGCACAGCATAATGAATATAATGGCCTTTTTAGCATCTTGAAGTTTTTTCAGTTAATTAACAAAGAAGAAATTAAAATTGATGAAGTGGTGAGACCAGATCAAATCTTATTTTTTTTACCATTATTAAATCCTTATGGTTTTTTAAATCCTAAAAGAAATAACAAATCTGGTTATTATTTAAAAAATGGAATGAATCTAAACCGATTTTGGCGTAGAGCGTTTGCTCCAGAATATAATAATGGAATGAAAGATTTAAACAGATACTCAGCTCCGCCACAAGTCAATATTGTAAAAAAACTACTCCAAAAATATTGGAAAAATGAAGATATCTACATTTATATATTGGATTTTCATGAAACTTCTTTATTGGAAAGATTTTTAGCTGATTTAAGTGAAAAATTAAATTTACTTTACAAGTTTGATCATTGGCTAAAAGAGGGTATAATTTTTAATATAATTAAGCTTTACGGAATCTCTTATTCTCAAAAACCGTTATTTGTTAAAAAAAATCCTTCTGTAGACTATAGACTACTCAAATTGACCCAAAATCAATTTGAGCTGGTTATTGAGAAACTCGTTGATTATATATCAAAAAATAAAGAAAAGGATAAATTGCCTTTTTACTTCTGCTACAGCAATAAGAGTAAAGAATACTGTTTAAAATTAGCTAATATTGTTTATAATAAATTAAAAGAAAAATTATGGGAGACTTGCTTTCCCGCATTTAGTCATAATTTTATAAATCACGGATGTTTTGTGAAAATGAGTGATGCTACACCTCGTCCTAAGGTGTATTCAATGGAATTAGAGTCTAGGAAACATTTTTTTAACATTTTTGAAGAAATAAAAAATTCAAAGTCAGTTCCTAATTATCTTGAGAATAAACTTAAAAGCATGAATGTAAGTATAGAATTAGCTCTTGAAACTCTAAAAGAAATGATAGAATTATTTTAACTAATAAGAAATAAAAAAATACGAAATACTATATATCTAATTGCCTAAGAAACCAATTGTAGCTCCTACTAAAGCACACTCATTTTTTTTTTGTGAGTGCCCACCTTTTTTCAAAACTAGTAAATTTTGTGCTGGAGAATTTAAGATCATTTTATTTTCTCTAAAATTTTTAAATTTTATCACTTTATCGTTTTTACAATGGATTAACATAACCTTTTTTGATATTTGATTCCATTCTTCTGTAGATAATTCTTTTTTAATACTTTCAAACATAGAATAAGGTGATAATTTAATATTCTCTTCCTCATTTGGAAAGAGGCTAACTCCTTTCATTAAATAACTCAACATAACTATAGGATTATATTTTGGTATGTTTTGTTTATAATAAGACATTGAAGAAATTACAATAATTTTTTCAATTTTTTTATTTAAAAACCCTCCAGCTAAAGCCGTTATTCCCCCAATGCTAAATCCTACACAAAAAATTTTTACATTTATAAATTCTTCATGATTTTGCACCCATTCGGTTATTTTTTGAAAATCATCAATTCTTTTTAAAAATTCACCCCTTTTCCCTGTTTTTTTGGATTTACCTGTACCTCTTGCATCAAAAGCAAGAATCATATAACCCTGAAGGGCTAGTGGAAAATAATAATACTCAAGTTTTTCATTTGTATCTGAAAAACCATGACAGACTATAATTAAAGCATTTTTAGAATTAATTTTGGCTTGGTTCTTATTTCTTACAAGAATACCAAATATAAAGCCATCAGAAACCTTTATTTTTATGGTTGAGACCTCTAATTCCTTTTGATAAAGTCTTTTCCAACGATCATACCAGAGATCTCTAAAAGAAAAATAAATCTCAAATGGGGTATAAACAATTAAAAAAGTAGTCATAGATAAAATAAAACATCTTGAAAAAGCAGTTGTATAACATGGATTTCCTAACCAAATATTTACTTCCCAAATATACCAACTAAACAATGCATCAATAATTATTATGATGATACGTTTAAGGGTATTTGAAAGCAAATTTTTCAACTAAATGTTATAATCAGATATGATTTAACCGATTAAATAATAAAAAAATAAAATTTTATGGCTTTTTTGGTTTTGGACACCCATAATCATGGGCGATTTTACAATCTGGTTTACTCTTTAACCCCGGACAAGGTTTACATTTTACATCTCGCAACATCTTAACAACTTCATCGACTTCCATCCCAAATTCTTCATCCTCAGATTCATCTGCCAACATTTCATCATTATCTGGGATTTCATAGATGACATCTTCTTCTAAATTATCTTTCCAATCATTCAGATCCAAGATTTCATCTCCATCTTCGTCCTTTTTTCCATCTGGAAGTTCAAAATCCTCCTCTTTACTTGAAGTGGTCTTTTTTTTAGCCATAGTTATTACTCACGATTGTTATTGATATGTATCTATAATTTTTTAAATATATAATCTTTGTTAAAATTTATTTTTAATTCGTTTTTATATAAAAAATTACTAATCTATATTTTCGTTTTATCAGAAAATTTTCTTTCAATATCCTCTAATTGTCTTAATAAATCAGTATTAATATAGAATTGGTTATACAATTTTTTTATTTTTGTTAAAATAGAATCTAAATCATCTATGGAATATACCTCATAATTTTGTACTTCAAATCGAGGAATTAAATATTTAAATGGAATTGTTTGAGGTTCAATATGTAAACTAAATAATTCTCTTAAAATGTTGTAATCTAAATTAGATTTCAAATAAAATTCATCTAAAAACAATAAATTCACTAAAGAATTGCTCAATTTTATAAAATATTTAAGGAGTGCATTTATTTGATTATGGTATTTGTTATCAAAACTTTCAAATTCAGAGTTAATTATAATTTTGAGATCAATTGAGTTAGAATCATATCTTAATTGAGAAAGGAGTTGTATAATTTTTCCTAATTGTGATAAAACCATAGGAATTTTTCTTGGTAATGGTAATCTCTTAATAAAACTCCCGTTAAATCGTAAATATCCTCCTGCCATATGTAAAGTACCAAATAGTGTTTTAAACACCAAATCTAATATGTTTGAATTAAGAATTGTTAACAAACCGAATAATTGATCAGTGTTGAATGAAGCAATTTTTATAAAATAGAGCCCCGTTATATTGGTGAATATCCCTGGATCATAATAACAAGTTAAATCTTTCGCGATTTCCCTAAAAATTAGTTTTTCACAGGCAATCTCATTCCAAATATGATCAAAATTATGATTATAATTAAAATATGAGATTTTGATATCCTTGCCAGCAATTTTTATTCTTTTATTGAATTTAATATAATATTTTTCTATATTGCCTGTTCCAATTAATAGTAAATCATTATCTGATTGACGCTCATCACTTATATTATCAAAATGTTTCCTATATTTTAAAAAACCAAAAGGTCGATATATTATTTTTAAATCCTTATAGGTATCCGAAAAGGTTTTAAAGTTATTATATAAGTATGTTACTAAATTTATATTTCCTGAAATTGGAATTACATTGGAGGGAAATTTCTGAATTAAATCTTGATGAAACTTTTTAGTCTTAATTCTGTTATTTTCAATTATATCATTCTTATCATTTAAAATTTTAAATTTTATTTCTTGGTTTTTATTTTGATCATTCTTTTTTAAAGATAAGATTATAGGATATGTAGCAGTGTTTTGAAATATTGGTAAAGATGAAATATTTATAATTTCTTTAATTTCAGATTCATTCAATAATAATTTTCTGATTTTAATACCATAGTCTGCAGATAAAAATTTATTAGGTAGAATAAATGAGAGAGAGCCGTTATCTTCCAATAATTGTAAAGATTTCTCAATAAAAATTATAGAAAGGTCATATAAACGATAAGCAGTTTTAAATTTACTTTTAATCTTATTCTTAAATTCTTTATCTTTTATCTTTTTATTTTCAATATAAGGTGGATTTCCAATTATTATATCGAATTTCTCAGATCTAAATTCTAACAGAAAATCCTGATTGAAAATATTAAATTTTAAACCAGATTTTTCAATAATTTGGTTAATATATGTAACATTAAAACTCTCGATGTCGACATTGCGGAGGAAGGAGTTATTCAAATTAGAAGAAATCAACCATTTAAATAACCTTAATTTTGAAATGGAAAGAGCAGAATTATCAATTTCAATTCCATAAAGATTATTTTGAATTATAGTTTTTTTTATGTTGAAATCAGACAATTCAGGATTGATAATTCGATAAATTTGATATAATGTTTCTGCAATTGATATTAAAAATCTCCCAGAACCGCAAGATGGGTCTAATATCCTAAGATTTTTAACTATTTTGGTAAAGGTTTTATTAAATTTCTGATTATTATTAAATAAATAACTTATCTTTTCTAAATTTAGATTCCCTTTAGTTTTATTTTGATAATTCAAAATCTTTTCAAAATGAATTCTGAATATATTAGATACGATAAAATCTACAAGCTGTTTAGGAGTATAGATTATTCCAAGATTATGATTCTCGTCCTTCTCAAGAAATTTTTCATTTTCAAAACTCTCAATCTTTTGCTCTATTAAACGGTACATTTCTCGAGTAAATGATTCTTCCATCAGAATTTAACCAATAATTAAAATTCTTTATTTATAAAAACATTAAAGACAATAATAAAAATGATGTAAGTGATATAAAAAACAAAACATTGGGATCAAAAAAAGTTTGAATGGAATTGATAAATCATTCCTAAATGATATAATAAATAATCCACAAAAAATCTCTGAACTAGAGTTTGATGCTATACTACAGATTTTTAAAACGGTTAAGAATATTTTAGAGGAAGAATATTTACTTCTAGAGTTTAGTATAAAGGAGGAAATTGAGGAAGTTTATGTAATAGGAGATATTCATGGAAATTTAAGCACGTTGATGAAATTGATTGAAATTATTAATAAAAAAAATCCAAAATTAGTTATTTTTTTGGGAGATATCGTTGATCGGGGGCCAAATCAACTAGATTGTTTACTAATAATTCTCATTTTAAAGATTCTTTTCCCATTAAAATATTATATATTAAGGGGAAATCATGAAACTCTGGAGATGAATGAATATTATGGTTTTTTTCAAGATTTTATTTTAAGATTTAAAAATAGTAATAGATTCAATGAAGTGTTGAGTATATATGATGTTCTTCCCATATGTGCATTAATTAATGGTAATATTTTGTGTTTACATGGAGGAATTCCACAAGATACAGATATTATTAAGAAATTAAAAGGTCAAAAGTGTAAGGATTTGAAATTAATTTTTAATTCCATTTCACAAGGTATTTATCAGATTATGTGGAATGACCCTAAATCAGAAATAATGGGGTTCTCTAGGAGTTTCAGAGGTCCAGGCATTTTTTTTTTTGGATATGAAGTTTTTGAAAATTTTATGGAAGTAAATAATTTAGAATATCTTATTAGAGCACATGAATGCTTTCCAGAAGGATTTAAATGGTTTTTCAACAAAAGATTGTTATCAGTATTTTCTTCTGCTAATTATAGAGGATCTTATCATCCCAATCCAGCTTCATATGCAATAATTAAAAATAATAAAGTAATTCCGAAACTCATATAATTATATACTAATATTTTTCAAAATTCCTTTTTAGTAAAGAACTCTAAAGTATTAAAGAAAATGCATTAGTACAAAAATTTATCTTTACTTATGTGATTTGAGAAGCATCTGGCTTTATAAAAAGGAGATTATTACCTCGAATGAAAATCTCATTATATTTAGCTACAGGAGTCCCTTCTAGGAGTTCAGTAGCATCTTCTAAAATCATATTCATATATGCATCTATTTCTTTTAATAATCCCCTATATTCAGTCCCATCTTTTAATCTTAGTAAGATTATTGAGTTTTGGGCTGATTGAAGGATAGATAAAGGATTTTTTGACCTTTGTTGCTGATCATTTCGGTTTGACATTTTAAATTCTTAAATTACTGAAATTATTATAACATTTATTGAAAAGATAATTTAAAGATAGCATTTTTTAAATTAAAACCTTACGACACAAAAATACAAATAAAATCCATTGGTAAATATATTGGAAGATTCCCTTAAAAATCAAGATAAAAAGAAAAGAATAATAGAGAAATACAATTCAACATCATATTTTTATGATAAAAGGTATAAATCAATACAAACAGAAAAATTTGAAATTATCTTCAGTAATTTCAAAATAAACAGTAAACTCATTTTAGATATGGGGTGTGGTACAGGACTAATTTTTGAACACCTATTAAAGTTGATATTAGATAAGAGAGTAATAAGATATAATTATGTTGCATTAGACATCTCTAGGAATATGTTATTAGAATTCAAATCAAAAGTTATAAAGAGGGATATAAAAAAAATTTCATTAAATTTAGTTCTATCTGATATTGAATTTTTGCCTTTTAGGGAAAATATCTTTAATTCTATTTTTTCACTTACAGCATTTCAAAATTTACCTAATATTAAAAATGGAATTGAGGAATTGTATATGGTAGGGAAGAATAATGCTGATTTTAAATTTTCAATATTAAAGAAAAATATTCAGGAAGAAAATTTAATAAACATATTGAAATCTAAAATTGAAGATTTGAGGCTAACAAAAAGAGATAATTTAGAAGATTTAGTGATTCAGGGAAAGATTTTGAAAAATAAACCATTCTGATTTTAATTTTTATAAAATGATTTAAGAATTTCATCTATATTGCATTCAATTTTATATTTCTTTTCGAAATATGAGCATATATTTCTAATATCTCTTTCCAATAAAGAAGCAGCATTAGGATGATCATCTGGAACCCACTGGAGCCAATCAATTAAGAGGAGATTGCCCTTATGATCTAGAACGATGTTAAATTCCCCCAAATCACCATGTATCATTTTAGCTTTCTTATAGATTATTTTTAATTGTTTGATAATTTTATTAAAAATTTTGACAGGATTTTTAATACTTTTATAATAAACTAATTCTTTACCTCTCAAGTAAGACATTATAATTACATGTCTATTATAAGCAATTGGTTTTGGTGTATTTAATTTAAGGGTAAAAATTTTTTCAAGAGCCTCAAATTCTTTTTTAGCAGCAAGTCTGTTAACATACAGCCATGATAAATGTCCTCTCTCCCCAACAAGATCTCTCATCTGTTTTATATTTTTAAAACTTGTTCTCCCCATTCGATAAAATTTAGCTGCATAAATATCTCCATCATCATTCATACAACTATATACATCTGATTCTTTACCTTTACCTATTAAAGGTCCTAACTGACTTATTACATTTTGTTCAACCAATGTATGTAAAGCAAGGATATCATATGCTTTTGAATTAAGAGTATATGCAATTTCATGTTTAGAAGCATCTCTAATTATTAAAGCAAGTTTATGGACTTTTTTTAAACGAAAAAGTGTTTCTTCCATCTTGTACCTCGCATAGAATTTGATATTAGCTACCGTGACGTATTCTGATCTTTTCATTCCAATTTCAATTGCCATGAGGACTCGAAAATCCTCTTTTTCAAGATTCTTAAGAATGTTAGCGGCTTCCACACTTTTCTCAACTAAAAAATGAATTTTCGATAAGTGTTGAAAAAAGATATTAGTTTATATATATTTGGTATTTCAAAAATCAGTATTGTAATTAAAGTAAGTAATAAAAAGATAAATAGGTCTTTTTGTGATATTAAGTATGTGTTGAGGGTTGATCCTTCTTGAAATAAAAATAGGAAAATTCCCTGGTTAAGGTATATTACTAGACCAATTGAGAGAATCAATCCGTTTAATGAAGTTATAATTACCTGATATTCGGATTCAATAATTCCAATTATAATATTTATTGAAAAAACAATCAAGGTAAGAAATGTGAGTAACTTTGAAGTATCGATCCAAAAATCATAGAGTGAACTATTGACTTCATAATTTCCATTAGATATATTCCATGTTAGAGATGAACTTAAAAGTATAAATAATAAAATTGGTAATAAAACAGAAATTGTTATTAAAATGGAATAAATTCTTATTGTGGTAAAACTACTAAATTTTAATAATTTTTTATTTCCCAATTTCATAGATTCTAACATCGTATCAACCTTATGTAGGATGTTAAGAGGTATATTCTTCTGATCCATAACAAGTTGAAGGTTTAAATCAGAAAATTCTGAAATTAATTTTGTTATCTGTTTATACCCCATTCTAAAGCTCTCCTTATTACTTTTTGGACCTCTCCAAAAATAAAGAATTTCGTTTTCTTCATCTAAGATTGTACAAATATCATGAGGCAATAAACTACGTTCTTCTTCTAACCAATGGGATTTATCCTCATCAAAAATAAAGGTTCTTATCGTCAAATCTCTACTTAATTTAAATAGGATTAACTTTTAATTTTTACCATAAAATATTAAGAAAATAGTAAAAAATTGTATAGAGAAGATATTTTAGATTAGAATTTAGTCTTGGTATTCAATTCTTCTTTTAATATCTGCCCACATATCATTAATATATGTTTTATACACTTCAATTTCTTGCGGAGTCATTTTACTGAATCTTTTTTGAGTCTTGAGATACTCTTCAATAGGTTTACGTTTTGATGGATCCAAATATCTGGTACTTGGTCTTGATAATTTGAATTTACCATTTTCAATTTCGTACAAAATCCAGAAACCTGTTTGTATAGCTAAACGCCCGATTAATATGGTGTCTTTAGGATCATAGCCCCATCCAGGTGGACAAGGCGATAGAATATGAAAATACTTTGATCCATATATATTTTTTGCTTTCTTAAATTTTTCATATAAATCTAAAGGATATGAGGCAATTCCCGTTGCAACATATGGAATACCATGGGCCTCTAAAATTTTAGGCATATTTTTTTTATGCCCTAGTTTACCTTCTGGAGTGGTAGTCGTTTTTACTCCTAAGGGTGTAGAACTACTTCGTTGAACACCTGTATTCATATAGGCTTCATTATCATAGCACGCATATATAAAGTTTGTCCCTCTTTCAACTGCACCACTTAGAGCTTGCACTCCGATATCAGATGTACCTCCATCACCTGCAAAAGCTAAAACTGTGATTTCATCCGCTAATCCTTTATCTTCCAAAGAGGCTAAAATACCCGATGCTGAAGCACCTGTAGTTGCAAAAGGCGTATGATATACACTTATTTTCGTAGAGCAGAATCCCTGCATACCATGTAAAACTGTTAAACATGATGCTGGTACGGTTATTAATGTTTTCGCTCCCAGAGCCTTTAACGCTATTCTATATATTAAAGCCATAGCACATCCAGCACAAGCACGAGTACCCGGATATATATATTCCTCTTCAGGAAGATCCATAACATTTACCATTATTTTTCACCTATTTTTAAAGTATGTTGATTCATCATAATCACTTAGTTCACCTAATCTTAAACCCAAAAAATCAGTCTTATTTGTAAGTATTCCTTCTTGAAATTCCTCTAAAGCTTTATGGACACCAGTTATTATATGCTTAGTTTTAATATCTCTACCTCCTAAACCTATAATAAAACCTTTAATATTAGGTCTTTTTTTTAAACTATAAAGTGCAGCTTTTAATTCATAGGATAAAACACCTTCATATCCATATCCAATATCTCTATCAAACACAATGATATTTTCTTTGTCTTTAAAGAAATCTCTTAACTCTTCATGTGGAAAAGGTCTAAAAAGTTTAAGACTTACTATTCCAATCTTTAATCCTTCTGCTCTAAGTTTCTTTATAGCAACTCTAGCCTGAGAAGCAACAGAACCCATAGCATAAATTATAGTATCAGCATCCTCAGTTTGAACTGTTTTGTATATCCCATTTCCGTATGATCTCCCAAATCTTTTAGCAAAATCGTTATGTACCTCCTTAATAATATCAATTGAATTTTCTAATGATTTCTGAAGTGCATATCTATATTCATAATAACCTGGAGCTGTTCCTTCTACTCGCTTAACAATATTAGGAGTGGTTACTGGATCTATACCTTTTACTGTTGAGATATCAGAAAGATTAATGTGATGATTTAACGGTGGTAAAAATTCATCAATTTTGGCTTGATTTTCCAATTTGACAGGCATCATTGTATGACTAAGTATATACCCATCATAAGCCACTACAGAAGGAAGAAAAACACGAGGATCTTCAGCAATTTTGAATGCTTGAAGATTAGTATCATAGATCTCTTGGTTATTTTCACACATATACTGAATCCACCCAACATCTCTTATTGTAACAAAATCAGAGTGATCTGTCCAGACGGACCAGGGTGCTCCCAAGGATCTTGTTGCTAGATTAATTATAATAGGTAATCTATTCCCCGCTGCCCAAGGTAACATTTCATACATCAATTCCAACCCATGAGCAGAAGTTGCTGTGCCAACCCGTGAACCTGTTGCAGAAGCTGCACAACACACTGCTAATGCTGAATGTTCAGATTCAACTTTTACAAACCTTGCATTTAATTTTCCATCTGCTATAAACTCAGCAATTTTTTCGACTACAGGACTCTGAGGTGTAATTGGATAAGCCGAAATAACTCCAACTCGAGCCTGTCTAAAAGCATGTGCAGCTGCATGATTTCCTGTTAATAGTCTCATGTCGTTATCTATACTCATCTTTTGCTTTTCAGTCACAGTCATCTTAATTTCTTTTCCTCCATACTAATTGCGTTTACAGGACATTCTTCCATACAAATACCACAACCTTTGCAATGAATTAGATCTATTTCAGGAGGGATAGTTCTTGTAATAACCGCTTCAGGACAATAAAGCCAGCAGTTAAAGCAACTTGGTTTTCCAGATTTTGCAGGAATACATTTATTTTTATCAATAATCGGTTTTTTTGCGCTCCATGTTCCAGTTTTACCTGCTTCTCCTATTACTGGTTTTTGAACTGAGCCTAAAATCCTTTGATAAGATTTTTTTGAGTTTTTCATAATAACACCAAAAATAGCTTCATATTTATTTCTGTATGAAATACAACATACTTAAGTTTTTAATTCTTATCATTTATTAAAATAAGAGCTTTTGTCAGATTTCAATTATTTCAATAAGAATTACATTAGTTAAATTGCCTAAACTTGGGTATATCAAAAAAAAAATTTTGATTTTTTCTAAATGTAAAAAATAAATACTAATTATTTTATTAACCATATGGAAATAGTTAAATTTCTTGAGATTTCAAAGAAATAATTTTGAACAAAATTTTCTTTATCTAAACCTCTCAAAAAACTAATAAGGTATGGAAAGCAGTGAATTTACCTCAAAATAAATTTTTAATGATTATTGATAATATTAAAGAAGGTTATTATGAGGTTGATTTAAAGGGTAATTATATTTATTGTAATAAAGCATTATGTGAGATGACAGGTTTCTCGAGAGAAGAATTTTTGAAGTTAAACTATAAACAAGTTACAGATAAGGAAAATCAAAAAATAGTGTTTGAAGGATTTAATACGGTTTTTAAAACAGGAATCCCGAAAATAGATCTGGAATATCAATTTTTTAATAAATCTAAAGAAATTATCACTGGAGAAACTTCTGTATATTTAAAATATGATTCTAATGGCAATAAAATTGGTTTTTATGGAATATTTCGCGATATTACTAAAAGAAAAAAAGAAGAAGAAAAATTTAAAGATGAGTTTGAACAATTAGTAAATAAAAAGACAAAAGAATTAAGAGAATCTGAAGAGAAATACAGCATTCTATTCCATCATTCAAATGATGGAATTCTACTTCATGATATAGAAGGCAACATTATAGATGTTAATCAAAGAGCATTAGAACAATTTGGTTATACAAGATCAGAAATATTAAAATTAAAAATAGCGGATCTTCATCCAGTGAATGCGCTTGAAGTTTCTAAAAAAGCATTTGAAGAGATTCAAAAAAAAGGTGTTATTAAATTTGAAATTAATTTTTTGAAAAAGAATGGCGAAATTTTCATTGCTGAAGTATCATCAAGTAT
Source organism: Promethearchaeota archaeon (assembly GCA_048937405.1). GTDB lineage: Archaea > Asgardarchaeota > Lokiarchaeia > Sigyniarchaeales > SOKP01 > Loki-b32. The sequence goes on along the minus strand of JBHLNF010000002.1, from coordinate 13,618 downwards.
GTTTTATATGGGAGAGAAGCAAGTAATTCAAGGTAATATTCGTAATATTACAGAACGTATTTTAACGGAAAAAAAATTGAAAGTGTCTGAAGAAAGATATAGGAATTTAATCGAATCTGTTCCATTCTCAATAGTACTAATAAATCAAGAAGGTTCAATAATTTATTGTAATCCAGCAGTCGAAAAATTATTTGGATATAAACAAGAAGAATTAGTTGGAACCAATTTTAAGGAACTTCCAGCAGTTCATCCAAAATATTTACCTGAAATGGTTAATCGATTTCAGAAAGTTTTAAAAGGTGAATTTTTACCTCCTTTAGAGATTGAATTGTATAAAAAGGATGGTCATACATCCTGGATAAGTTATCAAAGTACATTAGTTAAAGTGAGCGATGTAACTTTACTACAAACTGTAATAAGTGATATAACAGAGAAAAGAAAAGCAGATCTTCTTATTAAAGAAGAGATTGTAAAATTAAAAGAATTAGACCAAATTAGGAAGGACTTAATTTCAAGAGTTTCACACGAATTAAAAACTCCATTAGTTTCTGTTTGTGGTGCTACTGAATTACTTTTAGATTTATATCTAGAGCAATTTAAGGATGAAGCAACAGAATTAATTAAAATGATTGAAAAAGGCGGAAAGAGATTAAAATACCTTGTAGACAATTTAGTTGATATTACTCGAATAGAATATGGAAAATTCAAATTAAAGAAAGATAGAACAGATATCAACCAATTAATTATAGATTGTGTTAAAGAAATGAAGTATCTTATCAAACAACGTGAATTAAAATTAGAACTTAATCTTATAGATGAACTATTTTTAGAAATCGATAAAGTAAGAATTGAACAGGTTATATTAAATTTGTTATCAAATGCTATAAAAAACACACCACCTAAAGGAGTGATTTCAATATATTCTTCGAGAAAAGATTGTAAAGTTGAAATAATAATTAAAGATACCGGAATTGGATTGACCAAGGAAGAAATGGAGAGACTCTTTATTAGGTTTGGGAAAATAGAGAGACATGGAGAGGGATTGGAATATATGGACATTCAAGGAACTGGTCTTGGATTGTATATTTCTAAAGAAATAATAGATTTGCATGAAGGCCAAATATGGGTTGAATCAGAAGGTAGAAATAAGGGTTGTTCTTTTATATTTAAATTACCGATTAATCAATTATAATTTAATTGCAGAGATTATACTATTTTCGAATAATTATATGCCAGTTCAATTAAATCATAATTAAGTCTTCCTATTTCTTCACCCATCCGTTTATACACAACTGTCTTTAAATTTTCTAATGCTAAATCTGGTAATGCTTTTGATAATAATCCCAGGATCGGAGTATTGATTACAGGATTTCCTTCAATCGTTAAGTTATTCTCTAATGCTATTTTGCTGATATCTGCTACAATTATTTTTATATCTTTATGTAAATTATATTTATTTAAAAAAAAATCAGGATTCTTTTCAGAATTAATAATAAAATATCCTTTTTTTCTAAGAGAAGATGCAATATTTTCTGACAATACAGTTTCATCAAATATAATTAAAATATTTGGCTTTTCTATTTGAGCTCTATCCCATATTATCTCTGTTCGAGAGAGTTTAGCATATGCTTGAACAGGAGCGCCTCTTCTTTCTGCTCCAAAAGAAGGATATGCATGGACATCAATAAAATTTCCACTCAAATAAGCTGCTTCTGCAATAATTTCACAAGCAGTAACACAACCCATTCCCCCTCTACCGTGAATTGTTATATTAATAATTTTGGAGTCGTTATCATTTTCTTTACTCATGAAAAAAACCTATTATGTAGAATTAGCATTAATAAAAAGATTATTTTGATTACGAAGATTTTTCACATTTTACTGTTTTTATTAAATTGATTAAGAATAGCCAATTTTTAAATTTACTCTACAGAAGATTTTGAGTAATATCCTTTAGATTTTAGAATTTAATTTTAACTAATTTTATCAAGTCCTATATTTTCTCTTTTTCATATTATCGTCTTTTTGCTTAGATAGTAAATTTCAATTTATCTTTCTGATTCTGTTTATATTCCTATTCATAAATCCTCTCTACCTTTAAAAATTTAATTATAAAAATACTACAAGAATGCAAAATTAATTGGACTATTATGAATCTATATAAATATGAAGTTATATTATTAGTTAAAACAAAAATGTGTTGGATAAATGGATCTTATATCTCTAATTTTTCAATCTACTGCTTTTATTGCTGCTTTTTATATTGTATTTGTAATTATCAGAAAAAATGTAAAATATCTTGGAAATAAATTATTTGTTATATCATTTGTACTATTTGGATTTTACGCTCTTGTTTTGTTCTTATATGAATTCCCGATTTCGATTATATTTAATGAAATACTTATAGGCTCCTCATTAATAATAATAGTAATGGGGATACTTTTCTTTGTACTCTCGATGCAGGTATTTGTCCAGAGTTCAATATTTTTAAAAAAACCAATCACTAAAGTGATAATTATAATATCTGTAGTTGTATGTGTTTTAACCTTCTTTTTTCCATATAAAGTATTGCAGATTCAACCAGAAATAGAAGCAGATAAAAACATTATTTCTCTTTTAACAACGGGAATTTGGGTTTTCATTTTGATGATTTATAATTCAATTCAGTTATATAAAACTCTGCAAAATATAGAAGATCCAGATAAAACCTTAAAGAACAAGATAAATCTTTTATTAATTGCTCAGCTCCTTGCAATATTAAGTCCTACGATGAGTATAATTGGTAATATAACAAAAAATTCATTGTTACATTCTACCATGTTTATATTTTTAGCAATTCCAATGGTTATTGTTGGTTTTATAATTTCGAAAGAGAGAGATTAATAGATTTTTACTCTCTTTTTTAAATTGTTCTAAAAAAAAATACTAAAACTTCAAAGAAAATAATATTAAGCAGATAAAGCTATTATAAATTATCATTAACCTTATAACTTGTATTTTAAAACCTATGTGATTTAAGCATGAAAAATGAAACAGGATTTTATGAAGGCAGAGAATTGAAAAAATTATTCTATCAATGTTGGTTACCAGATTCGGAAGAAATAAAAGCATATATTATAGCAATTCATGAATGGGGGACTCATTCAGATAGATTGAAACATGTTGTTAATTTTCTTACAGAAAATGGATATGCTGTTTATGCGTTTGATTTGCGGGGGCATTGGAGAAATGCTGGAGATACACCAGGACATATAGATAGTATGGATCATATCCAAAAGGATACCCTTCTCTTTATGGATATGCTCCGTGATATGGCTGGTAATAAAAAAATCTTTTTGATGGGGCATTCTTTTGGAGGTTTAATAGCGCTAGTTTTTGCCATTAATCACCCAAACTTAGCAGGAGTGTTAATATCATCTCCATTGTTAGGAATGTTTTTAAAGTTGTCAATGGGTAAAAAAGTTATAAAATCGATATCTAAAACTCTTGATAGATTATCACCAAACAAGATGTTAGATCATTTAATAGATCAAAATCAATTAACAAGCGATTTAAAAATTTTACGGGAACATATCGCTGATAAACATAAAACAGAAGTTATTTCTGCCAAATCTGCTATTGAAATTGATAAATATTCAAAGTGGGCAATGGATAATGCCTCAAAATTACTTTGTCCAATATTTCTTATGCAATCTGGAGATGATAAAATAGTTGATAAGAATAAAACAAAACAATTCTTTGATTTAGTTAACATCAAGGATAAAACATATCGAGAATATGATGGTTTTCTACATGAATTATGGAATGAAAAAGGAAGAGCACAAGTATATCAAGATATGTATGTGTGGTTAGAAAAACATCTGTAAAAGAACAGTAAATTGTATTAAATTTCAAATTTTCATTATTAAATATTTAATATCTCTATTCTTGTATAAAAATTAACTAAAAATCTAATAGGCATAATACAACAATAACAAAAAACCGAATTTTTAAAACATTTTTTAATAGTATCGTAAAGAGTCAGAAATTTTATAATTAAGTAATCGTATTATTTAATAAGGTTCCTAATTAATTTACTATCAAAAGAATGCTTAATGAAAATAATGAAAAAACAACCAAACAAGACATATTTATGAGTGTTTTTCATTTAATAAAAAATATCGAAAAACAATTTAATCATATTGAACGAGAACTACTCCAAGATCAACCAAAGATCGATAAAAGCATAATCACACCCCCTCAATTATTCGTTTTACGCTTATTATGGATAGAAGATGGTTTTGCATTGAAATTTCTAGCAACTGCGGCAAAATGCTCACGTTCCACCATGACAGGAGTGGTAGATACGATGGAAAAGAATGGATTAGTTACACGAGTTCCAAATCCTAAAGATGGTCGTAGTACATTAGTTAAACTCACTGCTTTAGGGAAAAACCTAAGACGTTATACACTTCCTTTAGATGAATATATGATGACTCACTGTAAGAATATTAGTAAAGAAGAGCTTCAAATGTTAACTTTACTACTAAAAAAATTCTCAAATTCTTTAGAAAATTATTGAAAACATTATGCGATTTAATGATATTTGTTAACAAAAATAGTACAACTTAATTTAACATAGTTTGGATTTGAGAAGATTTTAATACGGTACCGTATTATTCTCTAATTATTATTAAAATTTTTTAAAATTAAACCAATTCTGGTGAAGATTTGTTATATGAAAAATGAAATTTCCAATATGATGAAAAAATCAAAATTAACTAAGGAAGAAATGAAAGATTTTTTAGCAAAAACAGAAGCTAGTGATAAAAAGCTAGATCATAGCAGGGCTTATAGAACCTTAATGAATGAAATTCGAAGAGAACTTTTGAAGTTCATTGGTTATGAAATAAGGAGTATATCAGAAATCAAAAAAAAGTTTAATTTAGAGGAAAATCAACTTAAATATCATTTATCAATGCTGGAACAAAGTCTTTATATTATTGAATCTTCTGAAGGATGGAAATCTACACCAAGAGGGTTAGGGTTCTTAAATAATGCAATAATGGGAGTAGAATAAATAAGGTTATAACGTATGGATATAAAAGAAATAAAAGAACTATTAGGAATTCCATTTAGTTTAATATATGATGCTGTTAATCCAATAATTAAAAACCTAAATTTAGACAAAGATTCAAAAATTTTAGATATAGGGACAGGAGATGGTCAAATGGCAATAACTTTAGCTTTAAATGGTTTTCATATTTTTACCGGAGAACCTGATACTGATATGTCTAGGTATGCTAAGCAAGATTGGTTAAAAAAGGCAAAAAAAGTTAATGTAGATCATTTAATTACCTTTAAGTCATTTGATGCTGAAAAAATGCCATTTAATGAAGGAGAATTTGATGCCGTATTTATTATGGGCTCTCTCCACCACATTGAAAATAAAAAAGCGGCAATAAAAGAATCACTGCGAGTAATCAAATCAGATGGTGTAATTTGTATTATAGAACCATCACAAAAAACGCTTCAATTCATAAGAAAAGAGGTTCCTACCCATCCAGATATTGTTGATCCGCGAGATTTTGTTGATAAGTCATTAGTAGAGCAAATTAAAGGAGAATTCTATAATACTTTTGTTATTAAAAAGTAACAGAATTTTTTAATTGATAGACGATATAAAAATTTATAAATTAATCTAATGATGGAGAAAAAAATTGGAAAAAATTATTGCTTATTGTGGATTAAATTGTAGTGAATGTCCAATCTTTATAGCAACAAAGAAAAATGATGATAAGGAAAGGCAAAAAGTCGCTAAAAATTGGAGTAAATTGTTAAATAGTGAATATGAGAAGGAAGATATTAACTGTGATGGATGTCATTCAAAAAAAGGAAGACTTTGGGTTAATTGCAGAAATTGTGATGTTAGAAATTGTGGTCTGGAAATGGAAGTTGAAACATGTGGACACTGTATTGATTACTCGTGTGAGAAACTAGATAACCGTCTTAAAGGGTTTCTAAAATGGGAAGATTTTGCTAGGAAGAATCTTGAAGCAATAAGAAAAAGTCTATAATAATGACATTCTAAGGAGTTTCATTTTAATTCATTCGGGATAGCAAAATAACCCACTCAAATTTAAGTGATTGTTTTAATTATTTTTATAAATTCATTCCCACCTCTAATAAATTCGTAATCTACTCGTTCAATTGTTTTTTTATAATTTTTAAAATTAGGATCCTTTAAAAAATCTTGAAGAAAGGTAGATCTCCTTCCATATAAGTTTACAAGAGGAAAAATGCGAATTTCTTTCGAACAAATCCTAAGCATTTCCTTTATTGTTTCTTTATGAAAAGTATAATCAAAAATATGATCATAGAGAAATAATAAATGAGATGAAATTATAAGATCAAATTGATTATTTTTAAATGTCGTTTTCGGCATTTTTTCGGAGGTATAGAGATTACTCTTATTATCTCTAAAATGCTTAATAAATTGTTTATATGCTTTTTCCCTATAATTTTTCAGATCCTCTTTACTACGAAATATCTCCCATATATATAAATGTTCTACACCATTAAGTTCTTTAATCACTAAATCTAAATCCTTTGAACATTTTGCTTCAAGAGAACTTGAATTATAATCATAAATTGGATCCATTGCTATTACCTTAATCCCCCTATTCGAAGCTTCTGCGCAAAAAGAACTGACTCCTGAACCTACATCTAATATTGTAATATTTTTCAACCTAAAATCACTAAGTCTAAATATTCTCTCATATTCATCGAATGTCCTCCCGATTAGAGCAACTTTATCCAAATTAATCTTTTCTTTTATCTGTGCCGCTACTTGGTTTTTCAAATGATTTTCCATCATTTTACACCCCCATAAACAGCAAAATAGTAGCATTTCCAAATTACATCAACGTATTTAAAACCAATATTATCAAGCCACTTTAACTGATTGAAAAGTATGGCAGGACAGTCTTCTTGACGGTGATCTATGAGAATTCTCTCAATATCATCCACTGAGTAATTACTTCTTAAAAAATCCGTCCATTGCTTTACATACATATCTTGTAAATAATTATTTGAACCTAGAATATTATCCAAATTATAAAATACTCCTCCTTGATTAAGAGCATCATAAATTTTTGTATAAAACTTAACTTTATCTTCATCAGATCTAAGATGATGTAAGGCTAATGATGATAATATTACATCATACTGAGATGTAAAAGATAGTGTATTAAAATCGTCTATGAGAAATTCAACATTGTTAAAGTTTGAAAGCTTTTTTTTGGCTAACTCGACCATATTCTCAGATACATCAATCATTGTTACTTTAGAATTCGGAAAGTGCATTTTTATCAATTTTGAGAGATTTCCTGTTCCAGAGCCTAAATCAACTATTTTTATTTGTTGATGTGTATCAAATGGTATAGAATTTATCAATGCTATCAGCATTTCATTATAATAGGGAATCACTTTGGGGATAAAATCATCATATGCAAATGATATTTCTTCAAATCGAACTCTAATTTTTTCATTTATACTTTTTGTATTATACTTCTCTAAATACAAAAGTTTAACATTTTCATTTAACTCTTCAGTTTTAAATATCTTATATCCCAGTTTCTGATAAAGATATAGATTTTTTTCGCTCTTAAATCCAGTAAATAATTCAAATCTGTCAGTATAGCTAAAATTATTTTCAATCTTTCTAAGAATTAAAGTACCTAACCCTTGATTTTGATATTCTGGATGGACTATTAATTTTCCTATGAAGCATGATTCTTTATCTCGATATGCTCTTACAGATCCAATTATTTTATCATTTTTTAAAGCTTTTAGAAATATACTTCTTCTATACTCCTCTTTAAGCTCTTCAATTGTCTGATGTAATGGAGGGATATTGAAATCATTGTAGATTTCTGCTTCGCTTTGATATGCTATTTTTTGAAGTTGAAGAATTTCTTCTAAATCATTTTCTTTAACTGATTTAATTTCAATAGATTTAATTTCACTCATTATTTTTTCTCCTCATTGATTTTTTCCGATCTACCATTTCGATTATTTTTTTTGATTTTTTTTTGATTTTTTTTTTTCACTCATATTCAATATATTTTATTAATTGGATTAGAATTTCTTAAAGAAGTGAAAGATATTTGGAATGATAAAAGAATCCCTTTAATCTTTGAAAAAAAATTAGAAATTCTAATGATTAAACCATTGCGCACGTTCTATACGTGCCAATGTAATACCCAAAACCAATTAATGAAAGATTTTCTTAAGTCTAAGTTTTTTCTAATTGTTGTCATTTTTCATTCAAAAGGTTTTGTTAATTAAACAATTGTAAGGATTATTTGATATTTATATTTTATTAATTCCAAGAAAGTTTTTAAGTATTGTCATACCATATGGCTTCATTTTTATTGATTCTGGATGAAATTGAACACCTTCTATGGGATACTTTTTATGACGAACTGCCATAATTGTTCCATCATCCGCAGTTGCAGTAATTTTAAGTTCTTTAGGTATGATATCTCCTTTCGCAGCTAATGAATGATACCTTATTACTTTTAGCGGATTAGGAATATCTTTGAAAATGGTTTCTTGATCATGAAAGATTTTCGATTGTTTTCCATGCATCGGACCAACCTTAGCACGAACCACATATTCTATTTCTTGGTTTTCTCCAAAAGCTTCAATAATAGTTTGATGGCCTAAACATATTCCTAAAATTGGCACTTTTTTGTAGAATTCCTTTATGATAGGAATTACAGTACCAGTATCATATTTAGGATGACCAGGTCCCGGTGATATGATAATTTTATTAGGGAAATAATCTTTAGCTTTTTGAATAGAGAGATTATTATCTTCAACTAATATATTTGCATTAGGCATAAGTTGACAAATATAATTAACCAAATTGTATACGAAACTGTCATAGTTGTTAATAAATAAAATGTTCATTTTTCTTTAGCCTCCGCTATTTTAATTGATTTTAATACACTATATAATTTGTTGTAAGTCTCTTGGAATTCATCATCTGGTTGACTATCTGCTACGATACCCCCACCTGCTTGAGCAAAATAGGTCCCATTCCTCCCAAACATCGTTCTGATTGCAATAGCAAATGTCATATCCCCATTAAAACTGAAATATCCTACTCCCCCACCATATGGTCCCCGACTTTCTGTTTCTAGTTCTTGAATGATTTCCATAGCACGTTTCTTGGGGGCTCCAGAAAGAGTTCCAGCAGGAAAAACACTTTTTAATACTTGATATCCATCAAGAGGCGTCTTACTTCTTACTTTACTCACAATATGCTGAACTTTACGATATTTTTGAATTGACATAAGTTCATAAGTATCTACTGTGCCAGGATAAGATACTTTTGCTAAATCGTTTCTAGCTAGATCCACCAGCATAATATGTTCTGCCTGCTCCTTAGGATCAGCAAGCAATTCTCTTTCTAATTTCAGGTCTTCTTCAGGTGTTTTTCCTCGCTTTATTGTTCCTGCTATTGGTACTGTACTCAGAATGTCTTTATTCTTTGAAATCAATGCCTCAGGACTACTTCCTATGATTTTGACATCATTAAAATTAATATTATACATATACTGGGAGGGATTAAGCACCCTTAGCACCTCGTAAATCTCCATTGGGTCTATTTTACTTTCAGTGTATAATCTTCGAGAAATGACTGCTTGTATTATATCACCATCATAAATATATTCTTTTGTTTTTTCAATCATTCGTTCATGAGCGGACTTTGAAGTATTGGATCGAAAACTAGACTCATCTATTTCATCAAGATTAATTGAAACCTTGTTGTTTTCATTCAATGTGTTATTTCTATTAAAAAGACTTAGTTGATATCTAATATCCTTGTCTTTTGAGTAGTCATCTATACTGTTATCAATCAAAAATAAAGCTTTTGATTGATGAGAATAGACAATTACCTTAGTATATAATCCCATTAGAATATCTGGAAATTCACTAGTAGAAGTATATCCTACGTAAGGGGCTACGACATCATAACCTATATAACCTAACATCCCTCCATAAAAAATATTTCTTGGGAATAGTTCTGTAAATGGTAAATTTGAATATGGAGTAAGATGACTCAAAGTATCCAACGCAATCATGTTATAATCCACATTATCCTTAAAGGGTAAGGGATTATGTGGCCTTTCTTCCGCGGGATCTTTTGATTCTAAATAAGTCTTAATACTCTCTCCACGGGCAGTAGTGACATCATAAATTTTAAAATTCTCCCCATTAATTTTTAGCATAAAATCGGGTTCTAAAGCGATAAAACTATAAAGAGTTTCATTTGCATTTGTTGAAGATGATTCCAATAAAACATGCTTATTTAAGTTATAAATCTCAACTAAGTATTTATAAAAATCAAAGATGTTTTCCAATTCTCCAATTTTTTCAATATGAATATCAAATTCCATTTTTTATCTGTCCTTTTTATTTTTTTTTTTTTATAATTATTTATTTTTAATTCCAAAAGCGCTTGGACATTTAACTCTGCATAGATTACATTTTTGGAGTGTATATCCTTTTTGATGTTGAAAATTCGATATTGGTCTGCAAAGTGCTTGATTTACCGTTTCTCCGTTTAATGCTTGTTGAGGACAAGATTCAATACATATATTACATGAATCCAAACATCCTTCATAGGTAGCAATTGGATCCGCTTCTAGTTCGATATCTACTAGAACGGCTCCAAGTTGAATCATATTACCATAAATATTATTAATTAAAAGAGTATTTTTTCCAATAACTCCAAGACCACTAAGATAACCAGCATGTCTTAATGACAAAATTGCACTCCCATAAGTCCTATCTGGTTCCCAATACTCGTATGGGTCATCTGAGGGTATAGGGACACATCTTATACCCAATTCCTCTAAGCTATATAAAATATCAATGGTTAATTTATCAATAATCCTCATAATCATGCTGTTTACAAAAGTATATGGAACACAATTGACAGCATAATTTGAACTTTTAGGGGTTCTTTTTAAGAATACAATTATTGATTTACATTCTGGAAAAATATCAATAGGATGGAATCCTTTAGGAGCATCTTTAAATCTATCAACTGATGCAATACCACATAGATCAGCTCCTAAATTATTTATTCTATTCTTAATATAGTTAGAATTAATATCATTGAGTAACTCATTTTCAGTATTTCTCACTATTTAATTCACCCTCCTTATTGCATTCTTAATACTTAAAACAAAATCCTTCATTTCTAATTCCATCTTCCTATGATCATTAAGATTTTTTTTAACTATATTTACAATAGCAGAACCTATAATGATTCCATTAGCACCAGCATCAATAATTGCATTAGCATGTTCTGGTTTAGAAATTCCGAATCCAACTAATACTGGGAGAATTTCCTCTGTCTTTTGCTTGATCCTTTTAATGGTATCCTTAGTAATTTGAGCGACAGTATCTCTCGCACCTGTAACGCCCATAATCGCAATTAAATAAATAAATCCCTTTCCTACTTTCAAAATTTTTTTTAACCTCTCCTCTGTCGTGGATGGAGCAATAAGAAAAATCAAGCAGATATCATATTTTTCACAGGCTTTTAAGGCTAAATCTGCCTCTTCTATAGGCAAATCTCCAACCACGATTCCATCCACACCGCTCTCTTTAAAATTTTTAAAAGTTATATCAAGAGATGCTTCTATGGTGTCAGCACCTTGGATTAGAATGTTATAATAGGTTAATACGACTATCGGTTTCTCTGTTTCAGCTCTTATAGCTTTTATAGCTTTTAAAGCTGTTCTTGTATTTATTCCTGCATTGAAAGCCCTGACGTTTGCCTCTTGAATAGTAGGGCCATCTGCAATTGGGTCAGAAAAAGGAATTCCAATTTCAAGAATATCAGAATATGGTTCTATGATCTTGGCAAGTTTTATAAATTGATCTATATTGGGATCTCCTGCTACTAAGAAGGGCATAAATCTTTTTTCTTTATTATTATTTTTGAATAATTCTAAAATTCTATTTGAAATTGTCATTTTATGGTGAACTCCATATGTTTTTTAATAATATCAAGATCTTTTGAGCCAGATCCTGATAGATTGATAACGATAATATCATCTTTATTGAATTTCTCCTTATTTTTCTCTAGATAAGCTAACGCATGAGAGCTTTCCAAAGCAGGGATTATTCCTTCAAGTTTAGATAGATTTTTGAAAGCCTCTAATGTTTCATTATCAGTTGCATCTGCAACAATTAAACGATTGAGTTTATGTAAATAACAATGTTCTGGACCTACACCAGGATAATCTAATCCCGCACTTATCGAATGGGTTTCTAATATATTTCCATATTCATTTTGTAAAAGGTATTGCATAGCACCATGTAGGACACCTCTACGTCCTAATCCTAAGGCAATCGAATGTTTATCAGTATCCTTACCTTCTCCACCTGCTTCTACTCCTATTAATTTCACCTCTCTATCATCAATAAAATCATAAAATGCACCTATCGCATTACTTCCTCCTCCTATACAAGCAATGATAGCATCAGGAAGCTTACCTTCAAGTTCTAAAATTTGTGTTTTCAATTCTCTCCCTATAATTCTTTGAAACTCTCGAACAATTAATGGATAAGGATGGGGCCCTACTACACTCCCCATTAAATAATGATAATCTTTTAAGTTAGCAATCCAAAATCTAAGACCTTCATTAACAGCATCTTTTAAAGTTCTTGAACCAGACGTAACTGGAACCACTTCGGCACCTAGAATTTGCATTCTATAGACATTATAGGCTTGTCTTTCAATATCAATTTCACCCATAAATACTTTTGTTGGCATACCAAAATATGCACCTGCTATAGCAGTTGCAAATCCATGTTGTCCTGCTCCTGTTTCGGCTACTAATTTCTTTTTTCCCATTTTTTTAGCGAGAAGAGCTTGCCCCATAACATTATTTATTTTATGAGCACCTCCATGGTTAAGATCTTCTCTTTTTAAATAAACTTTGCAGCCAACAAATTCGCTATATCTCTCAGCATAATATAATGGTGTCGGTCTGCCACTATAAAATCTTAATATTCGTTCAAATTCCTCAATGAAACTTTTATCATGAATATATCGGTTAAATGCTTCAGTAAGTTCATTGAGGGCAGGCATTAATATTTCAGGTGCAAACATACCGCCAAATTCTCCGAATTTTCCTAATTCATCTGGATATTTGTCAATATAATCCATTTTTTTCATTCTCATATCTTTTTCTTAATTTCTTTAATTTTATCTAAAAATTTTTTAATTTTTATAGGATTTTTAACACCCTTTTTTGATTCTAAAGAACTACTTACATCAATTCCATATGGTTTTAATTTTTTAATTATATCTTCTATGTTATCGATACTAATTCCTCCCGCCAGAATGATTTTGGTTTCAGAAATATTTTCCATTAATTCCTTTATTATACTAATCTCTAACTTATTTCCATGCCCTTCACTGTTATCAATAAGAATTGCAAAGAAGCTATCATGTAATTCATTGATTTTAATAATAATCTCTTGTAGATTTGAATGATTTAGCTTTAGTGCTAATATTATTTTCTCCTTTAATTCTTTTGAAATACTT
>JBHLNF010000009.1:203195-223093 GCA_048937405.1 Promethearchaeota archaeon | reverse complement strand
CCACTGATTTTAATTATAGAAATGACAGAATCTGTCGTAAAATCATCCCCGCAAGCTCCACACCAAACATTTATTCCCTTTGAAGGAGCAATGAGTAAATAACAGTCAAGACCCTTTAATGCTTTTAGAACTCTTTTTACAGTAATACTGAAGTTACATGTCAAAAATACAGGGCTTTTCTTATCTGGATTTCCAATCTTAATAAGATCTGGTTCGGTAGAAAACCCTACCCATCGAAAGAAATATCCTCCAAATAAATTTAATGCTTTTTTTATTATCAATTTTAGTTTCAATCCATTTTTTTAGTTCTAAATAATTTTAATGTATCTAATAGGTATAATTTTTCTTCAATAATTTTAAAATTATGTGCTTCTAATCTTTTTTCAATGTCCTTTAATCTCTTTGTTGTTAACTGAGATTTTAAAAATGTAATTAGCACAAGTGGTATTCTAATAATAAAATAAATAATTTTTTTCCAAAGTTTTTTGGGTTTTACTTCATCTACAAGTATAAATTCGCCATTTTCTTTTAGAATCCGATATATTTGACTTAAAGTATAATCTTGTTCTTTTTGGTATAACTCACTGAATGATAGTATAGCTGTTATTTTATCAAAAGATTTTTCAGCAAATTTCTCATCTAATTCAATAACTGGCATTTCAATAATTTGAATACTTTCAGTTAAGCCTTCTTGTTCAATATTTTTCTTTGCAACTTCAAGCATTTTTTCTGAATAGTCAATGCCAGTAATATTTATTCCTTTTTTAGCACATAAAATAGCGAACGTTCCCGTTCCCATACCAATATCTAAAAGATTCTCATTCTCATAAACTAAATTATCTGCAATATATTTTTTAATTTTTGGTAAACGTCCTAATGTTATATTCTTTATTCCTTTATCATATTTTTCTGCTTTAGTTTCCAATGCTTTCATATAAACATAAGACATTTTTTAAAAATACCACTTTTAAAAGACTATTCATTAAGAATTTATATGTTACTTTCGATTTAACTCTCAAGTTTAATTGAAGATTTTTATATTTATTTAATCCAATTTGAATGAAATTATACTTAGTCGGTTATCTTTAATATAGGTAATTCGATAATGTTAATATATTCAATATCTACAAAAAATGAAGGGATATCTATTTTTTGTATATTAAATAAAAAAATTAGAGATTTATTGAACTATTTTAGATTTTTTTCTTACAATTACAAAACTAGTAATACCTGCTAAACCAAGGCCAATAGAAATCCCTCCGGGAATTCCCATTCCAAGTTTGATTGAATTAGCATATGTATTTGAATCTGAAGGTAAATTCATTTCTTCTTGAGCGAGATATGGCATAACATTATTTCTGAACTTTGGTAACCAATTTAAAATCATATTCATTTCATCTTTTTCTAAGTAATTGGTAGATTGCAAATCATTAGCTATTGATGAATTAGGACTATTTACTGCTGTAAACCATTTTTTAAGACCTACTTTATTCACTATTGAATATTCGTTTGAATTATTCCATAGTTTTTCAGCTGATTTTAATGACATATTAGTAGGCAATACTGCCATGTCCTTACCCTGATATCCTACTTCAAGGCCATAAATTATACCAGCTTTTAATGAAAGTGGATATCCATAAGGATAGAGAATTTCTCCTTCTGACGTACCATTTGCCCACTGTTCTAAAAATAGAACTCTTGCATATTCTGTGATGTTCATACTAACTCCATCGGGAGGAGGTAATTTCATGAGCTCAGGAACCATATTCTCTTTAAAAGATTCATCGAATAGCCAATAAAGGATTAAATCCATCTGAGCTTGAGTCAGATTGAATTCACTTATCAATGTATCTTTAGTAGTATCGTTTGTATAAGCAGAGATCCAAGATATAATCCCTGTCTTATTAGTTAAGGCATGTGGGTAATTAATTTCATCAAAGAGTGCTAAAGCTATTTTAAGTGTAATATTAGAAGGAAAAGTTCGCCCTACTTCAAATCCAACGAGAGTTTGAGTTATTTCTTCACGCATCTCACTAAAATCAATTCCACCCGGGTACATAACTTCACCTAATATTGTGCCATTAGCCCATTGTTCCATTAAAAGTTCTAATGCGTATTCTGTTATATTTTTACCAACTCCATCCGGAGGGGGTAATTTCATGAGTTCAGGAACGATATTCTCTTTAAAAGATTCATCGAATAGCCAATAGAGAATTAAATCCATCTGAGTTAGGGTCAGATTAAATTCATTTATCAATGTATCTTTAGTAGTATCGTTTGTATAAGCAGAGATCCATGTTTCAATCCCATCATCATTAGTTAAGGCATGTGGGTAGTTGATTTCATCAAAGAGTGCCAAAGCGGAATCCAGTGTTATGTTTGAGGGTGATTCACGACCTATTTCAAATCCAACGAGAGTTTGAGTTACTCCTTTAAGCATTTCACTAAAATCAATTCCACCCGGGTACATAACTTCACCTAATATTGTGCCATTAGTCCATTGTTCTAAAAGAAGAACTCTCGCATATTCAGTTACACCCATACCTACTCCATCTGGAGGAGGTAGTTTCATGAGTTCAGGAACAACATTATCCTTAAATGACTCTTCGAATAACCAAGAGAGGATCATTTCCATTTGAGTCTGGGTCAGATTAAATTCATTTCTTAATATTTCTTTAACTATATTATTTGTATAAGCTTCAATCCAAATTTCAATTCCCGTGTCGTTGGTTAATGCATTTGAGTATAAAGAATCATTGAAGAGCGCATAAGCTACTTTTCGAGTAATGTTAGATGGGAATGGGTGTCCTACCTCAAATCCAACAAGACTTTCATTTACACTTTCGAGCATTTCACTAAAATCAATTCCTCCTGGATATAATACATCACCTAATATTGTACCATTAGCCCATTGTTCCATGAACATAGCTCTTGCAATAGCATTAACTGAAAGAAGTCCTGCTAATTCGGGCATATACTCAACATGAAGATTATTCTCAATAACAAGGGGGATTGCATAATTGATCATAAAATCCATTACATACTCTTCAAGTTTAGTAAGTTGATACCAAGTACAATTATACTTTTCTTGCATTGTCATATTTAAATCAGGAGTACTACTTGAATTAGCAGCGTAATATTGTTCTAAAAATTTTGTCACACCTGCACCTGTTGATGTATCATTAAGAAATCCTTGAATACCAGGAATATAACCAGGGACTGTAGTGCTGTTTCCATATAAGATCCTATTTTGAGCATCTACTGTATAACTAAGATTTTCGCCATGAAATTTTGAAATACTGGAAAATACAAGGACCCAAGCTGCATTAGGATCATTAAAGAAGGCCTCCATACCTATAGGTCCAAAAGGGGTTCCTGAAACATTACCACCAGTTATAGCAATTACTTCAAATAACACGGCTACAAATGTAGCTTCAACCATATCTTCTACAAACAAAATTCCTGTATCTCTAATGCCCCTTAACACCTGTGGGATGCCCTTTTCTTTAATCATCGGTTCAATGATTGGAATAGCTGCATCTCTTATGCCTCTTAGTGTCTGTGGGATACCCTTCTCTTTAATCGTCTGTTCAATTATAGGAATTGTTCCATCTCTAATTTTTCTGAGTGTTCTTGGAATTCCTTTATCTTTAATCATTGGCACGATTAATGGAATCGCTTCTTCTTCAATTCCTAATAGTCCTTCATCAACAGAATTTGCTACTCTCTGATTAATATAATTCTCTATTATGATACCTCCAGGTATCAAACCTGAACCTAACCCAAGTAATATAACAGAAACAATTAATAATTTTTTTGACATTTTATGCACCTTGATAATTAATGATCATGAATAGTGATCATATTTATATATTAAATTTTTGATAAATTAATATATAAATATTTCCTTTGCTAATTACCGAAAGAGATCTAAACTTAATTTTTTGGTGATAAGAATTACGTCTGACAGAAAAAACGCAATTAACCATGAATATGTGATTTTGGAATGTATAAGAGATAACCCTGGAGGAGTTACATCTTCAGACATCGCCAATCTTACAAATTTTTCAAGAAACACGGTTTCCAAATATGTTCTTACTCTTGATCGCACAAACCAAATCTTTAGTAAGAAGGTCGGAGCATATAAACTATTTTTTGCTAAGAATGAAAAATATATACCCTTTGAGACTGCGATTACCTATTATAAAGCTCTTTTATCGAAATTTAAAAAATACTTTCCAAATAGCGAGGAATTGATACATTTAATGGGAAAAGAAGCCGCCAATTATATTAAATTTCCTTTTGGCCCGAATGTTCAAAAACAATTGAGGACTCTAAAATCTCATCCTCTCTCCAGAATAATTTTAGATAGTTTTAAAAATTTATACTCTTCTTATGATATTTTTCAGCCAAATATCAATATAACAATTTTAAATATAGATCATGAAGGTCAAAATGCTACATATAGATTTAAAAATTCAGTTTTTCTAGAAAATTCTCATGATTTTGTATATCATCTTCATATAATGTGCGGAATTTCTGAAGGAATATTAGAAAAAGCATTAAATAGAGAAGTTTTATGTAAAATTGATCAAATTTATATCTCTGATAACAAGGGGGAGTCTTTTTTTGATCTTAGCATTAAAATTAAGTGAAAGGTAGGGATTTTTATGGAATAATTTATAGATCCTCTAACTTTTGTTGTTCTTCCTGTATCTTTTTTTCTATTTTTCTTTTTTGTTTTTCAAGTTTTTTTCGCTTTTTAGCTTCCCGTTTTGACTTCTTTTCTTTTTGTTTTCTTTCTTGTTTTAGCTTTTCAAGTTCTTGTTTTTGTTTTTCAATAGCCTTAATAACTTCTTTCTCTTTTTCTAGACGTTCCATCTCTTTTTTGATTTTCTCCTGCTTTTCTTTTTCGATTTTTTTTAATCGTTCCTTTTCTTTTCTATCCTTCTCCTGCTTTTTTCTTTCTATTTTCTCTAGGCGTTGTTTTTCTAATTGTTCTTGCTTTATTCTTTCCTCTTCTTTTCGAATTCGTTCCAGACGTTCTTTTTCTTGCCTCTCCTTTTCTTGTCTTTCTCTTTCTTTTCGTTCCTCCTCTAACCTTGCTAATCTCTTTCTTTCCAAAAGAATTCTTTCTAATCTTTCTTTTTCATTTCTTTCAATTTCTTCGATTTCAAAAAGCCAACTATCTATTTTTTTAATTAATTCTTGTTTTTCTTTTATTGGCAATCCAAAGGTAGGTTCTTTTTTTAGGTAAATATTAGCATATTTGCTCATTTCCCATATTTTTGCTTGATGCGTTTTAGTAGAGTTAACACCAATTTGCCTCATAGTTTCCCTAGCAATTTCAAACGCTTGTCCGATCAATCTCATTTCGTAATTTTCTTCGATCAATTTTTTTAAATATAATAGAATTTCTTTAGTATCAGCTTTAGGTGGAGTGGGTAACGATTTAAATTGAACCTTTTCAGATTTTAATGTATCTAATTCAAATTTTTCTGGTTTGTAGTCCGGTAATTCCGTGGATCCAATATCGGAAATTTGAATATTATTTTTGTGAAGGTATGTGGGTTGTTCTACTATTTTAGGTACAACTGATGGTTCTTTTTTTGCTTTTCTCTGGAATTGTACCGACCAACTGATAAATCCATATAGGCGATCTTCAGCAGAACCAAAAATTGAATGTTTAGATGTCTTTCCAGTAGTTGAGTCTCCCTGTTTCAGAGAGCGTTCTGGGATGCTGGAATTCAACATTATTGCTGCTTTTTCAAATATGGAGAATAGGTCCATTGGATCAAACTCAAGATTAGAATAAATATTTTTCAATGAGTTGATATTATATTCAATAATACTAAGATTTTCCTCAGAGATGGTTTCTTGTAAATGTTGATCTGCTCCTAAGATAATCCCATCTAATCCCGCTGTTGAGTTAAGATATGAAGATCCAGGTTTTTCTCCCATTTTATCAGAAACTAATATTTGATTGAAAAAATCCCAATGTGTACTCAAAATCATATGTCCAAGTTCAGCTATTTGATAAGAATCATCTTTACGGACTGTTTCCATCAACTCCAAAAATATATCTTTATTAGGTATGAAAACATTTCTCATTACTGCACCCTTTATGAAAGTCAAATGTTCTTCTGATTTATAAGACAAATCGACTGGAACTTTAATCACTTTTTCTGCTATGATAACATCTCGATCTTCTTCTAAAGTAATATTTCCTGAAGTAGCCATGTGGTCATAAACAAAGTCTGTTAGCACTAGTCCAGTTAGTATTCTATTATCAGTAATATACTTACCAGATTCTAATTCAAATTTGAGGAAATAATATCCTAAACCAAAAAGGTAATGAAGTGTTCCTTTTGCGGTCTCAATTGAATAATCGTAACCACTTAAAAATATAACTGGATCTGAGATTATTTTTGATACTGGGTGATGAACATAAGTTCCTAACGTAGGATACCCTAGTAAATCACTCCAACTAGGGATCATAAATAGTGAATTATTAGGAAACAGCTTATTCTCCATTTTCTGTTTTTCAATTCTTTCTCTTTCAAACTGTTCTCTTTCAATTCTTTCTTTTTCTAACCTTTCCTTTTCTAATTGTTCCGGATCTATATTTTCCATTCCCATAATATTAACCTTAATAACTTTTTTATTCCTAAAAAAAATATCGTTATTTTATATATTTTCCTGCATATAATTTATGATTTTTTCATCTCGAAGTGATTTAAAGATACTTTTTAAAAAAAAAAGAAATATTAAATAATTTTATTTATAAGATTATTTCTATATAGAATGAATGGAGGATTAATAAAAATCTAATTTTATCTTATTTTAGAATTCTTTATTCAGATCTATCTCTATTTTTTTTTTCAAAAAATATTTACCTCTCAGAGCTTTTGGGTTTTCTGGATAATATCCCAATATTTCTTTATAAATTTGCAAAGCTCTATCATTTTCACATTTTCTAATATACACTTGGGCAATACCTAGTAGTGATTCTAAATTTATTGGATTAATATTTATTGCGCGGTGAAATGAGTCGAGAGCTTTCACTAATCTATCAGCATTCAAATAGTTATAACCAAATTTAATCCATATATTTTCATCTAAAATTAATTTGAATAATTCTTCTCTTTCCTCGTGATTGAAATAATCTAAATATCCAATTTCTATTAAGCATTGTTGCGTAGAAGGATTGAAACTTTCAAATCGTAATTTAATCTCCTGTTTAAATACTTCTTTTGCAATAGGATCTCCAGCATCGGTTAAGACATTTAATAAAGGAAAAGCTAAATTACTATGTAGCAGTCGAGGATTATAATTATGTTCAACCCATACCTGCAAATTAGAGCAATGAGCCCAAAATTCTGTTTCAGGTGAAATTTTAGGTTTATACTTATTTTGAAATTCTAATTCACGATTTAATTTTTCAGCGGCTTCATCAATTGACTTAATATCATCAAAATCTCTAACCTTATCAATAGGAATATTCAATAGCAAGAATTTACATTGAATGAACTCTTTTCCTTTAACATATATATTGGTTGCCTTGCCTTCAAGTTTTAATGTAAGATATTCATTGACTTGATATTCTTTTTTAGGACGTGGTTTTCTTTTCGATAAATAATCAAAAAAAGTAAAAAAACCAATTTGTGGAATATAAAGAGCTACTAATATCAAGTAATAAAAAAAAGAAGGGGGGATCTGGAACATATATCTAAATAATTCTATAGCAATAAATTCAATTATTCCAACAAGAATAATGCCCTTTATTTTGTTTCTTTTATATTTTGTTGAAGATAATTTAACCAACTTCATTCACTCCTTCTCTATTTAAATAACTTTTAGAATAATTTATGCACACGACTAAATAATGGTTTAAACAAAGAAAAAAGATTAAACATATTTGTGAAACTCTAATATAATATGATCTAGATCTAAATAAATTTAAGTATGAAAAAAATTGACTTGATGGTAATCGGATATGTTGGTATCCTTAACTTAGATTTTATTTTTCTATAGCTTATAATTATATTTGGGATATATGGTTTATATGCTTTGATCTTTATATTAATTGAACTTTATTACTTCTAAAAAACTAATTTAGATTTCTGAGAATTGAATTCAAAGTTATTTTTAAAAATAAGAAACAAATTAGAAAATTAGATTTATATACTAAGGTTTTCATATTTAATAATGGGATAAAACCAACTTTATATTTAGGTAAATATGACGGGTTTTAAACTAAAGGTAATACTACGGGGGAATTATAATTTAAGGAAAAGAAGTTTAATTGAAAGGGTAGTTGAAGATAGGTTTGAAAAAAACTACAAATTAACTGTAGGCGTTGATATTCTCACAAAAAATATAGAGTATATACATGGAGAAACCGCAACTTTAAGCATATGGGATATTGCTGACCAACCTAGATTTAATTTCTATCGCCATTTATTCTACAAAGGAGCTTCTGGAGCAATAATAAATTTTGATTTAACCAAAGAGGGGATGTATACTGAAGCAATAAAGTGGTTAATTGATATTACAAAATATATTGGATTTATTCCTTTTATCTTAATTGGAAACAATGTTCAATTGTTAAAAAAAAAAGAAAAAAGAGATGTTCGAGAGAAAGCCCGTGAATTTGTCAGAGATGAAGGGGGAATCTACATTGAAACATCTCCGAAGAGTGTTGGCACTGTAAATGAGGCTCTTCGTGAATTAATTAGAAAAATTCTTGAAATTCAACTAACAAATTAAAATTGAGTTCAGCCGATCTAAAATATTTTATTTTGGTAATCTTGAAAAGATAGCGTTTGTTATGGTGTTCTTTTTAGATTTTGTTTTAATCAATATTTGTCTCATTCTCTTTTACTTCCTCAATAATGAGAGAAATTTTTTTCATATCAGTAATAATATATGGGAATTGGGGATCAAATTCTCGAGTCAAACAAGCTTGAATAACATTAGCACCTAATTTTTCAGCAATATTCAAGTAATATGGTTTATCATCAATAATAATTGCTTGTTCTGGTAAAATTCCAATATCTTTAAAAATAGCTTTATAGAAAGTATCATTAACTTTCAGAATATTAATTAGATCTGGACCATATAACCTTTTAAAGTATTTTTTAATAGCCATACCTTCTAAATAGTACCCCAATTCGATGGACTCTGTTCCTGAAGCAGTATATAGATTGAATCCATTATTATAGAGATTTATAATACTTTTAATAACTCCTGGAAATGCTGCTTTAACTTTGAGATCAATAGACTTAGAGGCATTATAATAGATTTCCTTATATAATTTTTTTTCAGGACGTTTAATTCCAACAAAATCAAACAAATCATTTATCCATTTTTCAATAAATAATTCTATAAAAGTATTGAAAGATCTATCTCTATTTTCAAATATCAATTTTGGAACTTCTTTACTCCTGAAATTCTCGACTATCCTATCATTCGCAATACCCCATTTTTTTGGTTCTCCACCATATCTCGGTGAAAAATATTCACCAATTAACTGATGCCATTGTCTTCCTCGAATTTTATTATCATTGAGAACATTACCATCGTCAAAAAATATAAATAATTCAGAATTTTTTGCTGGCATATAATAGATTTAAAAATCGTGATTTTAAGAAAAAGTTTATCATAATAGCTCTAAAAAATCCCCTCCCTTTAGGAATGGGATGAATTGAAGATTTAAAGAAAAATCAGTCATATTTACATTGTTTTACTAATTTTCCTTTTTCAGATAAATTCATAACAATGACTTTCGGTCTGCTCATTGCTTCAATCGAATATTTTATTCCTTGAGTTCCTAAGCCTGAAGATTTGGTTCCTAAAAATGGAAAATGATCAGGACCTCTTTCGCTTTTTCCATTTATCTGAACAGTTCCCACTTCTAATTCTTGTGCAATATTAAAAGCTAAATCGATATTTTCTGTGAAAATCATTCCTTGAAGACCATATTCCGATTTATTTGAAATTTCTATGGCTTCTTCGGCACTATGGACTCGTATGAAAGGTAAAACAGGACCAAATGGTTCCTCCCATGCTATTCTCATTTCAGTAGTAACATTATCCAGTAATGTTGGCCACATAATGCTATTTTCCCTTTTATTGCCACAAATTAAGGTGCCACCTTTCTCTAAAGCATCATTTATCAGACCTTGAACATAATCACATTGATTTGAATTTATAAGGGGTCCGATAGTTGCATTTTCTTCGGGATTCCCCACCTTTAAAGCTAATATTTTCTTTTTAACCAATTCTATTAATTGATCAGCAATTCCTGGCATTGGAAGAACTCTTTTTACAGCGGTACATCTTTGTCCACTATATGAAAAAGCCCCTGAAACAATAGCATCAGCAGTTAATTCTAAATCAGCATCATCTAGTACGATAGCAGCATCTTTTCCACCTAATTCCAGTAATAATGGTTTCATTCCAGCAACACTAGCGAGATGTTTTCCTGTTTCTGAGGATCCGGTGAAACTCACCATATTAACTAGAGGATGTTGAACCAAATAATCTCCAATTTCAGATCCTCTTCCCGTTATTATATTCATGACACCAGGAGGAAGACCTGCTTTTTCTAAAATTAATCCAAAAAATAATGGAGTAATTGCTCCTTGAGATGGAGGTTTTACAACAACTGTGTTTCCTGCCATTAATGCTGGTGCGATTTTAGACCCTGTAAGATTAAATGGATAATTAAAAGGACCAATACAGAGAATCACACCTAATGGAACTCTATAGGTCATTGAAAGCTTATCTTTACCAAAACCCTTAAAGGCGTCTCCATATATTGCCTCTCCTTCTTGTTGCAATCCTGCTTCAGCGGTAGCTTCAAATAATTCGGATGTTCTGATTATTTCTGATTTAGCACTTTTTAGAGGTTTGCCTATTTCTTTCATTAAAATATAACCTAAGGGATCTGCCCATTCTTTCATCAATTTAGCTGCTTTTCTTAATATATCCGCTCTTTTTCTCTGCGTTTTTTCAATCCAACATTCTAAATTTTCTCTTGCTACGGTTATAACCTGATCAGCTTCTTCAATAGAACACGCAGATACAGTTCCTATTAATTCTTGGTTATAGGGATTTTTTAATTCAATTTTTTTTTCAGAAGATGATTTTTTCCATTTTCCTGCTGAAAAATATTTAAAATCTAAATTGTCTCTCATTATAGTGGAATCAGGGATGTTTTCAAGTATGTCAATCATCATTTTAAATACTCCTTTTCTTTATAAAAATAGATTCAATGGAATTTAATTATATTTTCATTATTATTTATAACTTGAATAATTCAAAGATCTACATTTCTTAATAAAAATAAAAGAATATAAAAAGCAGAGAAAGTAATATAGAAAAATTATACTAAAATTACATTCATTTCTTTTAAGGAATAATCTTTGAAGGAGACTTAAGTTTATTTAATCTTATTTGATATTCTGCACACACTTTGAATTTAGGAAAATTACATGAATCCAATTTAACTGGAAGAGTACAAGTGTGAGAGAAAGGACACTCAAGTAAATTAATATCTGTCATTGGATGTATATTCTTCAACCTAAATTTTTATTATTGTTATAATAAAAATTTCTTTTCCTTTATACTTTTAGTCTATTTTTTATTAATTCATTAATTTTTTAAAAAATTAGATATATTGATATTATGAGATTTGATAAGATTCAAGTCAACTATTAGAGGAAAAAATCTATATTCAAATGTTTCTTAAAAAAGTTCAAGATAAAAAGAGTAAGAAAATAAAATGGAAATAAAAGAAGAAGAATATTTTACCAAAAAAGAGATTTTAGAGAAACTTAAATGGTTAATCTTTTCATTCTTTTGTCTGGATATTCTTATCACAGTTGATTTAATACTATTTTTTGTAAATTATAATCCTATTCCACTTTTATCAACTTTATCGGGTCTAACTATAGGCATCGTTGGATATAATATTTATAAGAAATATAAAAAGTAATATTCCACAAATTAATTTATTAGAAATTAAATTAATACATATTTTTCCTTTGAATTGAAGATGGTACGAGAAAGAATATTGCTGAGTCTCTTTGGTAAAAAATTAGTAAGTTTTAAGAAATTAGATACAGGAGAAGTTATTGGAACAGGGCTCTTAAATCCAATTTTTGATAAATTGCGTTTTCTTATTATGATAGTCTTCCAAGCTAATTTCTATAGACAATATAAGAATTTAGGAAGATGGAGAGGCAAGAGAGTTGCAAACACATTTGCACCCCCAGTTGGAAGTAGTCCGATGTTACGGGTACTAAGAGCCAGTATAATGAGTAGGATTTTTCGCCATACATTCCCTGTTGCCATGACATTCGCAGTTACATATAAATGTCAATGCAATTGTAAACATTGTAGTGCGGGAAGACACTTGAGAGAAGATATGAAAGAACTTTCAACAAAAGAGGCGAAAGCTTTGATAGATCAAAGTCAAAATCTTGGTGTTTCCCTTATTGCGTTCACTGGAGGAGAACCCTTATTACGTGATGATATTTATGAATTAATTTCATATGTGGATAAAAGGAAAGCACTGCCTATTCTTTTTACAAATGGTCTTTTGCTTACTGAAGAAAATATTGATAAATTAGTTAATGCTGGATTATATTCACTTTTTGTAAGTATTGACAGCCCTATTCGTGAGGAACATGATAAATTACGAGGTTTTACCGGTTTATTTGAGTCTGCCATTCAAGGAATAAAAAGAATGCAATCTAAAGGAGGATTTGTTGGAATATCTTCGTATGCAACTCGTTCAACAACTGAAAAGGGAATGTATAAAAAGTTATATTTATTAGCAAGAAAACTTGGTGTACAGAATTTGATTTCTTTTGATGGAGTGCCAACAGGAAATATGTTGAAAGATACCAATGAGATGCTTACTCCAGAACAGCACGAAGAAATACGCAAATTTTCTTCTAATGTTTTTAGACAACGTAAAGTACCCCAATTCAATTCTCAATCATGGCAGAACTCTATAGAAGGATATCTTGGGGGTATTGGGTGTTTAGCTGTTAATCTTCAATATTACGTTTCAGCTTATGGGGAAGTATCCCCTTGTGATTTTACACCTTTATCATTTGGAAATGTAAGAAGTAAATCTCTAAAGGAGATCTGGAATAAAATGGTGCACCATCCTGCCTATAGACATAGAGATACTTCATGTAGAATGCAACATCCAAACTTTAGAAGGCTTTATATTGAACCAATACCAGATGATTCCACACTACCATATGATATTGAAAAACTTCCTTATAAAGATTATAGAGTCTGAATTGTGTAATTCTTTTATATAAAATTAAGCTCAAATCTGTTGATTTTTAACTTTATTTTTTTTTAATTTATCTATAAAAAAGTTAAAAATGATAACAAATTCTCAAGTAGAAATAAAAAAAATATGTAAAAGATAAATTAAATTAAACATATAATAAAAAAAAGTATGGAAAGGACTAATTATTATGCAATTAGAAAAATTATTTAAACCAAAATCAATGGCAGTAGTAGGGGTTAGTAAAAAAAATCCATTAAGCCCTGGGAGAATAATTTTCGTAAAGAATGTTTTTGAAATGCAAGTAGAAACGTATGGAATTCATCCAGAGGGCGGCAATATTGAAGGTGCACCCTTACATACTCGATTAGATGAATTACCTGAAATACCTGATCTATTAGTAATTGCGATCTCAGCGGATCAGACTTTAGATTATGTGCAATCTTGCGCAGACTTAAATATTCCCGCTTGTATAATTATTGGAGGGGGATTCGCAGAAATAGGTAATGAAGGAATTGTCAGACAAAAAAAATTAGAGAGAATTGCTTTTGATAATAACATCGCTGTATTGGGGCCTAATTGTATAGGGGTATATTCCCCACCCCTACTTGATACAATCTTTATGCCTACAGAGAGATTAACACGTCCACCTAAAGGCACAGTGGCATTAATTAGTCAATCAGGAGGAGTTTTAGTAGATCAATTCTTCCATAAATTTAATGAAATAAAAATAGGAGTATCTACTGCTGTTTCGATTGGAAATCGCGCAGTAGTAGATGAAACTATGTTATTAGAATACTTTAGTAAATATGATAAAGAAACCTGTAATATTGCTTTTTATTTGGAAGGATTTAAATCAAACAAGAGTCAAAAATTTCTTGAATTGGCAAGGGAATCTGAAGATACTGTAGTTACATATTTCGGAGGTTTATCTGAGCAAGGAAGGAGAGCTACTAAATCTCATACCGCAAGTTTATCAGGAAGTGATAAAATTATTTCAGCAGTATTAAAACAAAATTTAATAGTTCAACCTCGAACAGAACTTGAGTTGCTTACGTACTTGAAATTATTTGATATATTATCTCATAAAAGAAAGTTATTTGATTCAAATACAATAATATATGGGAAAATTGCCATTTTATCAATTTCTGGAGGACATGGTGTATTATGTGCAGATCTACTCAAGAAGTATGAATTATTTGGTGTTGAATTTAATGAAAAAGAAAAAGAAGAAATGAAAGAATTAGTAAACCCTGTCGCTCGTAATATTGCTTCATTTGATAATCCAATAGATCTTACTGGTTCTGCTAAAGATGAAGATATTGAAAACTTAATCCAATATCTTTCCAAAATTGAACGGATTGAATGTATTATAGTACTTATTTTACCTTATACGCCTTCAATTTCTTTTCAGATTGGGAGGAGAATAGCGAATACAGTGTCAGTAGAAAAAAAACCATTAATTTGTTTTATACCATATGTTCAGAAATATGGAATGATTATCGAAGCTTTAGAACTTTCAAATATCCCTGTGTTTCATAGCATTGAAGAAGCAGTGCAAGCCGTTTCAGCTCTTAGAATTTTAACACGGATAAATAATTTTAAGCAAAAAAAATAAAGAATTAGAGGTAATATTTTACTTTTTAAGAATTCATAATATCTAGGATTATTTTATATAATCATTAAATTCGGGTATCAAACCTTTTTTCATGAGTAATCTCGATATTGAATGAGATTCTTCAATTACTTTTTTAGCATTAGAATATAACTCTTCTTCAGTAAGTTTAAGACGAGCCAATCCTTGTTCAATTGCTTTCAACCCTGTAGCAACAGCTTCTCTAATAAAAAGTTCTTCATATTCCATAGTCGGAAGGATACATGATTCTATTAAACATCCTTTAATCTCCTCAACTAAATTTGCTAGAGCATACGAAGCTGCAATACACATCTCATCTGTAATAGTTTTTGCATGTACATCTAAGGTTCCTCTAAAAACTCCCGGAAAACATAGAGAATTATTTACTTGATTTGGAAAATCGGATCTTCCTGTTCCTATAATTCTCGCACCAGCATCTTTTGCATCCCAAGGAAATATTTCAGGAATAGGATTAGCTAATACAAAAACTATAGCATCATCCGCCATTTTTGAAATCCATTCTTTCTTAATGATATCAGGACCCGGAATGCTAGAAGATATAAGGATATCGGCACCTTCCATCGCTACTCCACAATCACCTTGAAGATGCTCAGGATTACTAGTATTAAGCAATTCATGTTTATAATCGTTAGGATCTTTTAAATCTGACCTACCTTGATATAAAATTCCTCTTGAATCAACAAAAATAAATTTTTTTATATCAAATCTATCTGCTTTTAATAATCGATAAATACCGAAATTTGCTGCACCAATTCCATTAAAAACTACTTTTACTTCATTTTTTTTCTTTCCTATTATTTTTAATGAATTTATTAATCCCGCTAGAGTAACACATGCCGTTCCTTGTTGATCGTCATGCCATACAGGTATTTCCACTTCTGGGTCAGCACGTAATCCGTCTAAAACAGTAAAACATTTAGGTTTCTCAATATCTTCTAAATTAATGCCTCCAAATGAAGGTTGTATCATTTTTACAAATTCTATTATATGCTCTGCGTCACAACATGCTTTTTTACCTATACATAAGGGAAACGCATCAATTCCACCTAAATATTTGAATAATAGAGCTTTTCCTTCCATTACTGGTAATGCTGCTTCAGGTCCAATAGCTCCAAGGCCTAAGACTCTTGTTCCATCACTTACAACTGCTATAGAGTTCGATTTATTCGTATATTCATATATTTTTTGTTTATCCTTGAAAATTTCAGAAGAAGGAACAGATACTCCAGGAGAGTACCATATTGCAAAGTCTTTATAATCTCGAATTTGACACCTAGGAAGTATCTGAATTTTACCTTTATAGAATTTATGCATTTTAATAGCATTAATTCCAGGAATCTTTGATTTTCTTAAAAGCTCTTCTTTAGATATTTTTTTCATAAGAACAAAAAATACGTATGAATTATAATAAATTTGATTATATTATATTAATTTATTCATTATATCTTTTATTCCGGCTAAAAAACTTAAGGGTCAAAGAAATCATTCATGTGGTAAGAGCCCCACTAATAATATAATAAGCAATATACCACCTATAAAAATTAATGCCTGAAGAATAGATTTTTTTAGATGTTTCTCCTTTATAAGTTCAGGCATGAGTTCAACAGCAGCAATATATAAAAAACCACCACCAGAAAAGGCTAAAAAGAATAAGTTAAATATGTCTACCGTCATTGATAAAAATAATGCCAAAACACCCCCTAGTAGAGCTACCATTGCGCTTAAAAAGTTATAAAAGAGAGCTTTTTTCTTTGTAAAACCACCATATAAAAGAATTCCGAAATCACCAATTTCCTGCGGTAATTCATGGAATGCAACAGCAAGAGTGATAATTATCCCATTACTAAATCCACTTAAAAATCCCACCATTATAACGATACCATCTAAAAAATTATGCAATCCATCACCAATTAGATTTAGAATTGCGAAATTTTCTATGACAGTTCCCTTTTTTATAATTACGTTTTTACTCTCTATTCGAGAATCATAACAAACTAATTCATTTTCTTTTTCGTGAGCATGCCCATGAAACCAATAGATGAATCGTTCTAGTATAAAAAATATTACAAAACCCATTATAATAAAAGTAAAGAGAAGGTTTTCATTTATGCTTGCCCCTTTTGTATTCAACTCTTCAAGATGGTGAAGCGCTTCTGGAATTAAATCAAAAAAAGCTGTAGCAAGAATCGTTCCAGTAGCAAAAGCTACAAGTATAAATAATACTTTGTCTAAAGTTTTTTCTTTTATTGAAATCATGAATACACCAACTAAACTGATACACCCTATAATAAAAATCATTAGAAAGCCAAAAATTGAATTCATCTGTATTCAAAAACCTTTTCTTGCTTTTTTTAATTGAAGTTTAATTTAATATTTAATATCGAATATATTTTTGGAAAAATAAAAAGGATGGCACTATTAATAATTAACGAGTGAAAATAGTAGTTTTTTGATTCTATATTAATTTATATATATTTCCATCAAAAGCGCAAATTAGCAGTTCATTATTAGAATCTATTCCAAAAGAAGAGATTTTCAAATTAGTATCTATTAGTAATGTGTTATTAAGAACTACATCCCCCGCATATTCCAACGCCCAAATTCGACCAGAAACATAATCACCATACACATATTTTCCAATTAGATCAGTCAGAATCGAACCTCTATAAACATATCCACCAGTGATTGAATCCCCAACACTATGGCTATATTCAAATATCGGATCTTGAATAATGGTTACATTTGTACCTGGTTTATAATCATGAGATCCTTCTCTTGTATTCCATCCATAATTGTTGCCATTTTCAACAATATCAATCTCTTCCCAGTGATCTTGTCCTACATCCGCAACCCAAAGAAAACCCGTAACTGGATCAAAACTAAAACGCCATGGATTTCGAAAACCAAACGCATATATTTCTTCAGCCCATCCATTTAAATTTCCATAAAAGGGATTATCATTGGGAATAGCATAAGGATCTCCAGCATCAATATCAATTCTAAGTATCGTTCCTAATAAAGTTTGGCGATTTTGTCCATTATTCAAGGGATCACCACCTGAACCTCCATCTCCTAAACCAATATATAAAAAATTATCTGGTCCAAAACCAATTTGCCCTCCATTATGATTGGAATAGGGTTGTGTGATTTTTAATAAAACTTTTTCACTGGTTTTATTTGCTATATTCGGATTTGTAGAATTAACTTTGAACCGTGAGAGAACTGAATCACCTGTCCCTTTTTCAGAATAATATACAAAAAAATAGCCATTTATTGTATCATTAGGATGGAGAGCAAAACCTAATAAACCCCTCTCTCCTCCAAAATAAATCTTATCTCCAATATCAAGGAAAATTTCATATTTAGTTATATTTTTATTGTTTTCAATCAGTAAAATTCTGCCTCCTTGCTCAACAACGAATAAACGATTAGTTCCATCTTCTGAATCATAAATTCCTAGAGGTCTAGTAAATGTAATATTTGGAAATGCATTTTGAATATCATATTCATAATTAATTGGGGGATTTTTTCGAGTATCTAAAAGAATAATCGTTCCAAAACTAATTCCAAGTCCTAAAATTGTACCAAATATAATTGCAATTGATAAAATCGATTTCTTTTCCAAGAAAAACACCATAAAAATGAATGTATTATTGATTCTAGTTAGAAGAGTTAATAGAAATATATATTGATTTTAATTTAGAAACTATTTCTAAGAAATAATTTAAAATCAAAAGAGCGATTTGATTTTTTGCTAAGAATTATAAATCTAATCTTTTAAATTATTAAATCAAAACTTTTAAGCATGTCTTACTCTCTTTTCAATATGAATATTCAACCAGAGAATTATGGAGATAATTTTCAACAAAAATCTAAATACATTAGAAATAATCTACCAAATCATCGATTGGATTGGGAAAGTAAACCAGAAACGTTTAAGACATATCAAAATGCTATTAAAACTATAAAATTGGTGGAACCTGTTTTTGATAATCAAATAAAGTTTTGGAATGTAGTTTTAAATAGAAAATCAACTCGTAAATTTAAACAAGAGCCATTGACGCAGTTACAGGTAAGTTTATTATTATATGGAATGACAGGATTAACACGAATTTCACGCCAGGTTGCATTTCGGACCATTCCTTCAGCGGGAGGTTTATTTCCTATTGAAATATATCCAATAATTAATGATGTAGAACAATTAGAAAAAGGAATATATCACTATAACATAGCTCAACATATGCTTGAATTACTAAAAGAGGGTGATTTTCGAACAGAGATTGTTAAAGGGTGTTTAGATCAACAAATGGCATTCAATTCAGCTGTGAATTTCGTGTGGACAGCAGTAATTGAAAGATCTAAGTGGAAATATCTTCAAAGATGCTATCGTTATATTTATTTAGACGCGGGACATATAGGGCAAAATTTTTATCTTATAGCTGAGGCGCTAGGGTTAGGAGCATGTACAATAGGGGCAATATACGATGATGAACTTAACCAGTTATTAGAAATTGATGGAATTAATGAAACTGCAATATATGTTGGAGTTATCGGTAAGAAATTCGAATAAAATAAAGGTTAAAATAAAATTATTTAAATTATTGAATAGATTGTAAAAATGCGAGGAATATTTGTTTGGATGCATCTGGTAAATCTTCAACATACTTTTTGACTTTTTCAATAAATTCTTCCTTTGAATTAGCATCCTTCAGAACGTAATTATCAATATCTCTAAATTTATTTGTGATTTTTTCATAGGCATGAGTTAATGTATCAAGATCCTTACTTATAGATAATTTCCATTCTTGATCTACAGCTTTTTTATCTTTATCTTTTTTATCTTTTTCCTTATCTTTATCTTTTTTATCTTTGTCTTTTTTGTCTTTATCCTTTTTTTCTTTTTCCTTCTCTTTTTCTTTTTCCTTT
>JBHLNF010000009.1:0-203095 GCA_048937405.1 Promethearchaeota archaeon | reverse complement strand
TATCTTTATCTTTTTTATCTTTGTCTTTTTTGTCTTTATCCTTTTTTTCTTTTTCCTTCTCTTTTTCTTTTTCCTTTTTTTCCTTTTTCTCTTTCTCTTTCTCCTTATCCTTTTTATCTTTATCTTTTTTATCCTTGTCTTTTTCTTTTTCCTTTCCCATTAAAACTCAACTACTTAATATTTTAGTTTAGAACAAATATAGAACTTTAAATATTTAAAACTTTGGAGATTATACAGAATTTCAAATTGTCTTTTCAATATCATTTTAGATAAATTATAAGGAGTTGATTTATTTTTTTTGAAAAAAATATGTCTAGCATAATAATTATTATTTAAAACGATATTATACTAGATGTATAAAATGTAAGTAGAGAATTTCATAAAAACAAATAGATAAGAATTAAGGAGGATTTAGATTAAAATGATTATTGTATTATCATATTTTCATACCAGAATTGGTACAGATATTTTCTATACTTTTCCAGAAACTCCACTTGATAATGAAATCTCTAATAGAATATATGATGTTATGACTCAGCAACGCGATGAAGAATTTTTCACACATACTTTTGGAAACTTAAAGTTATTAAATTATTATTTCCAGATTCAATCCGATTGGGCTCGGGGTCATAGGGAGATGTTAATGCTCTCAATAATGATAAATCAATTAGTTTCTCCTGAAATTGAAGAAAGTATAAAATCATTATGTAAGGAATTTGTAAGTAGAATGAGATCAACTCAGAGTATTTTTACTGGTTTTTATTTTAAAGAAATATCCAAATATGATGATGATGATAAACAAAAAATAACAGAAAGTAACATATTAATCAAAGAATGGATAAAGGATCTGTATTGGGAAACTTTGGAAGAATCAAGAAAAAAATCAGAAGAAGAGAAAATTACTCTGTTGTTAAATGATCGTTATATATTTGAATCCTTAGAAAAAATGTCTAACGAGATAAAAAATATCAGCAGAGAGATCGAACTTAATACAAATAAAAAAATTTTGAAATCATATAAAAAAATCAAAAATTCGCTCCAGAACTTGAATAAAATCATTGAAGATTTATATGGTGGATATATTGAAAAGATGTCCGTAGTTGACATTGAGGATGAAAATGGATTTTTTTCTACTGATGAAGATGTTAAACTAGACACTCAAAAAACCAAGAAAGAATTAATTCAGTTATTAGAGAGGGAAATAAATAGAAAAAAAGAGTAATTGAAATGAATAAACTTGATTTGAAAAAATTTTTAAAACGATTAGAAGAATTATTGGAAATTAACGGTTGTAATGGGTACGATTTAAGTAATGCTGAAATAATTCTGAAAGAAATGAATATATCAAAAGAAGACCAAGAGGAATTTTTAAAAGATTGTCGAGATTCTGGAGGTTTTTGTGATTGTGAGATATTTTTGAACTCTGAAGAATTTTTAAAAGAAAAATACAATAAGATAAAAAAATAAAAAGAAATTCTATTATTTAATACCAAGTCTATCTTTTTCTAATTGGACTAATTCTCGTCTTAATATTTTACCTGAGCCTGATTTTGGAATTTCATCAACAAATTCAATCTCACGTATTTTCTTATAAGCAGAGATCTTTTCAGCTACCCAATCCATAATAGTTTGTTCGCTTACATTACCTTTAGACTCGGGCTTTAAAATAATAAATGCTTTTGGTATTTGACCAATATCTGGTTCCAAAGATGGTTTACCAATCACCGCAGCATCAGATACATGTGGATTTTTGAATAATAAGTCCTCGAGCTCGGCGGGAGCAATGCTCCATCCTTTATATTTAATCATCTCTTTAATACGATCCATAAGATGTTCATACTCTTCTTCATCAATATAGGCCATATCACCGGTTCTTAACCATTTCTCTCCAGTTTTAGGATCAGTCCAAAAAGCTTCTTCTGTAGCCTCTGGACGATTCCAGTATCCTTTCATAACTTGAGGTCCTTTAATTACCAGCTCACCTACACTACCACGTTCTGGAAGTTCTTCTCCTGTTTCCAAATCAATAATCTTATGAAAAGTGTCTGCAAGTAATGTACCTTGAGATTCCATTTTGCGTCGAAAGGTAGGATTTACAGCTACAACAGGAGAAGCTTCAGTTAAACCCCATCCGTGTTGTATTGCAATATCGTGAGCGTTACATTTTTCTTTTGCTAATTTATCAAACTTTTCAAGTAATTCAAGAGGAATTGGTGCCGCTCCATTATTAAATATTTTTAAGCTACTCCAATTATAGCCTTTTACATTTGTATCTTCTAAATGTCTAACAACCTCAAGAAATATAGGAGGGACACACAAACTATATGTTACTTGATATCTATCAATAAGTTCACAAAATTCTTCTATATGAAATCGAGGGGTCACCACTTGCCCTGCACCTAATAAAACCGCTTGGTTCATACACACATTAAGTCCATAGATATGATAAAGAGGAAGGACTGTTATCGCAACATCAAAATCACTTAATTCATATGTTGGAGATACTTGGATAATATTTGACACCATATTATAATGTGTAAGCATAGTTCCTTTTGGTAGACCTGTTGTTCCACTAGTATATACTAATGCTGCAAGATCTTCTTTGACGTTGAATTTATATTCTGGAGGATCTGGTTTTGTTTCTGCCATGATCTTTAACCATCCAATAGTTCCATTAGGTATTTCTGGGTTCTCTTCTGATTCTATTACAATTATATTCTTAAGATTAGTTTTGTCTTTAACTGCTGCTACAAATTCGTATCTATTATGGGCAACAATGATTAATTTTGCTCCAGAATCTTTTGCTTCATATTCTACTTCTGATTCTTTAAATTGTGGATTCATAGGCACTAAAATACCACCTGCTTTTTCTAATCCAAAAAATGAAATTTCCCATTGAATTGAATTTGGAGCAAATATCGCTACTCTATCTCCTTTCTTTACACCTAAATTTTTTAAGACTGTGGCAAATTTATCAACTTGCTCTTTAAATTCTTTAAAGGTTAATTTTTTAGGATAAAGGAAAGCAGGATTATCCGGTAATCGTTCAGCTGTATCATCTAAGACTTGATGAATTGGGATTTCAGGATAATAGAGATGCCCTCTTTTATATTTAACCACTATTTTCACCTATTTTATAAGATTTTCAAATTCATGTAATATATTTATTAAATATTAAAAATTTAATCTTGAATAATATTAAATATTACATTTTATAATAAGAATTATTAAAAACAACCAATAAAATCCTAAAATAGATGAGTGTTTTGATAAAAATTTTTTTATTGTAGATTTTGGATTATTTTTATTACAAAAATGTATACTAGTGCTAGTCTAAAGCCTTTAATCATTGAAAGAGCTGAAAATAGATTATGTCTGTATTTAAAAATTTTCTAAGTGGTATTCCATTCTGAAAATCCAAGAATGCTACCACAAAAGGGACAGTACCACATTTTTTTTCTTTTAGTAAATTCTCCTTTAAATCCTTGATATTTTTTCCGTCCTTTTTTATCTACTTCCTTAGCATAAAAATCATATATATGAAGTTCTTTTTTACAAAATGGGCATCTTGGATATATATGAGATTTCATATTGAAATTATATCCGCAACTAGGACATATTGATTTATCAATATCTAATATTTTTCCACATTTCCAACATCCTTTTTGGAACATAATTACCTGAATTACTTTTTGAATATTGAATTTTAATGAAAAAAATTAAGTTTTCGCCATTTAAATAGATTTCAGGTGAAGCTTAATAATATAGCTAAATAAAATAATATTCATCATTTTTTGAATATTTTCCAATTGGTTCAATGCCATAAATTGCTAAATAATCAAATTTAAAATAAAATTAAAAAAAAAAGAGAATTAACTGGTAGTAAGAAAACCAAAAACTGCAAATATCATTATACCCATAATAAGGCACATCATCCCGTAAATATAATAAGCTCTGAGATATTTATCACTTAAAAACATTAGATCCGTCATATACCAACTTACGCATCCACCAATAGCCCAAATAGTTATATCCGTAATTATATTTGCTGGACTATCAAACTCAACTTTAATGTCTACCATATAAAGGAGTGTGTTTTCAACAATTTCCCAAAGACCTGCGATAATAACTATAATTATCCAGTAAAGAACAAAGCTTTTAAATTCTGGCTCGTTAATCGGATCTTTAGGAACACCAGTTAAATTTTTAATTATCCAGCCAAATGTGAATGCTATAACAAATAGAGAAACACCCCACAAAAAATGCCCGATAGTCCAATAATCAAACGAAGCAATTGATATATCTGGTGTATCCAATGCTACTACAGGAATCTTAAATAGCGCAGCAATAATTGGAGTAATAATCAAAATTATCAATAATCCTAGCATTATTAAGAGAGGGACATATCTTTTTTCCATACTTCCTAGCACCTATTATTGTTTTGTAAATCGAATTTCATGTATTGTAATATCGAATAAGAGTCCTTTTAATAAATAACTTAACTTTTTCAAAAAAGTTTATAGAATCATATTTATTTCATTAATTTTAGTGAAAAACTATAAAACTTAATAATATTAATACAGAATTCAATTTATGCAAATAAATTTTTTTTTTTATTACTTAGATGAATGAGCAATGAAAAATCATAATATCATGAAAGTGGAAGAACCTGAGGATCCAGAAGGATGGTTTGATTTAGGAGTTAAACTTGGAGAAAAGGGGGATTTTAAAGGAGCTATTGATTCTTTTAATAAAGGATTAAAACTCAATCCTGAAAATGTAACCGCCTGGATAAATTTAGGGGTTGCATACGGTCAGAATGGAGATTCTCAGGCCGAAATCGATGCGTATAAGAAAGCTCTTCATCTTGATCCTAACAATATGGAAGTGTTAGTCAATCTTGGAGTAGTCTATGAAGAAATTGGCAATTTTAAAGATGCGATTAATGCATATAATCAGGCATTGGGGATCCATTCTGAAGATGCAGATATTTGGTTTGATTTGGGAGTAGCTCTTGGAAGAATGGAAGAATTTAATGGTGCAATTAGAGCCTACAAGAAAGTTATAATACTTAATCCCAATGATTCTCAAGCTTGGCTCAATCTTGGAGTTGTACAAATTCTGACCGATAATTTTGATGAAGCAATGAGTTCATTTGAAAAGGCACTAGAGATTAATCCAGATGATGAAAAAGCATGGTATAATCTTGGATTAGCTCTCGGACAAAAAGGTGATCTTGAGGGTGAAATTGTGTCCTATAGAAAAGCAATTGAAGTTGATTCGGAAATAGGATTAGCATGGTATAATCTTGCTATAGCTCTTGAAAAAAAAGATGATTTAAATGGAGCTATAGAAGCATATAGAAAAGTAGTTACAATAGATCCTAAGGATGATGAAGCTTGGGATGATCTCAGTGATGCTCTTGAAAAAATTGGAGATAATGATGAAGCAAAAATAGCAAGAGAAAAGGCATACCATTTAAGGAAAAATAGAGAATAAATTTTTTTTTGGCAATTTCCTATTAATTTTTCCTAAAGAGTATATCTTTTTTTTGTTTGTTTTTCATGATATTGTTGATGATATTCCTCTGCTTGCCAAAAATCTGATGCTGGGACTATTTGTGTAACAATTGGTCTTTTAAAGCGTTTAGATACTTCAAGTTTAGCCTTAGAATTCTCGGCTATTTCCTTTTGTTCATTATTAATATAAAAAATTGCTGAACGATACTGGGAACCAACATCAGGACCTTGTCTGTTTAATGTTGTTGGGTCGTGAATTGACCAAAATACATCTAAAAGCTCATTATATGATATTTTAGAGGGATCAAATGTAACTTCTATAGCTTCAGCATGACCAGTCTTATGAGAACACACATCATTATAAGTAGGCTCAAAAAAATGACCACCTGTATATCCTACACGAGTAGAAACAACACCATCTAGTTTTCTAAATTTAGCTTCTACACCCCAAAAACAACCTGCAGCAAAAATAGCTTTTTGAGACTCCATATTTTTAATCAAAAGATATAGAAAGTTAAAGATGTGCCTAATTTAATATAAATGATAAGTGAATCCAAGATTTTTTTTATAAGTAATTGGAATTAATAATTTTAGAGATTATAAGGCGAGGATTATAATAGGCGCAAATTCTTGTTAAATATAAGGTGTCAAAAATGTCTGAAGATAAATGGAAAAAAAAATTAACAAAAGAACAATATCATATTCTTCGAGAAAAAGGAACTGAACCTCCATTTACAGGGAAATTATTAAATAATCATGAAAAAGGTGTTTATAAATGCGCGGGTTGTGGTCAACCTTTATTTTTTTCCGATAAAAAGTTTGATTCTGGCACAGGTTGGCCAAGTTTTGATCAACCTATTGATGATGCAAATGTTGAAGAAAAATTAGATACTAGCCATGGAATGAAACGTACTGAAGTCCTCTGTAGCAAATGTGGAGGGCATTTAGGGCATGTATTCAATGATGGTCCAAAAACTACAGGATGTCGGTATTGTATTAACTCAATTTCATTAGATTTTGAGAAAGTATGATTTTTCAAAAATAACCCAGAATTTTTCATAAATAAGCCAAAATAATGATGTAAATTTTTAATTTTTGCAATAAAATTGATGTCTACCTTTTTATGAATATCTATTTTTTTTATTTACTTAAGAAATAGCTTACTTATTATTGTGGTTTAGATTTAAGTCAAATTCGACCAAATTTTTTTAAATTTGAAAATACTTTCAGAGATATGATAATTTAATCAAAAATTTAGGTATTAGTTAAATTTCTAAAAGGAATTGTAGTAAATTAATAGACTATTAATTAATCAAAAAGAAGATTAAATTGAGTAGAAAGAATCTTATACGGGTTGATGAAAAAACCCTTTCAAAAGATCTAAGTGGAAAAGTGTATATTGTTACCGGTGCCAATTCTGGTATTGGTCTTGAAACAACAAGACAATTAGTTAAGCAAGGGGGTCATGTAATAATGGCATGTAGAAGAACCGATGCAGCAGAGAAAGTGGCTAAAAGTTTTACCGGATTAAAAGGTAGTTATGAGGTCATGAGATTAGACCTTGCTGAACTACAGTCAGTGAGAGATTTTGTTGCTGAATTCTTAGAGAAGCATGATAAACTGGATGGTTTGACGTGCAATGCAGGACTCGTTACCACTGGGAGAATCAAACATACGAAAGATGGATTAGAGATGACAATGGCTGTTAACTATTTCGGTCATTTTCTTCTTACTGAACTATTACTTGATTTATTGAAGAAAAGTGCTCCATCAAGAATGGTTATTGTTTCATCCCTTATTCACGCAGGAAGCAAAAAAAATCGACCTGATATTCATTTAGAAGACTTAAATTTTAATACAAGAAAATTCAAAAGGCTTACTGCTTATACTGAGGCTAAAATTGCCGATGTATTATATGCAATGGAGCTTGCGAAAAGACTGGAAGGCACGGGCGTTACAACAGCCTCAGTTCACCCTGGTTGGGCAAGATCGAACTTCGGGGGTTTGGGAATGAAATTCATGAATGTGTTAATATTTCCGTTTAAACATTGGCTCACCGACAGTAACAAAGATTCAGCCCAAACATCGCTTCATTGTTTACTCTCTGATGATGCACCAAAGCATTCAGGAGCATATTTCAGTCAGAGCTGTGGACTTTATCGAGACAAAGAACGTAGAGATGGTGGTTGGCCCATGAAATCTCCAAATCCAAATGCCAGAAATATGGATACTGCCAAGAAATTAGTTGACCTAAGTAATAAAATAGTTGGATTGGAAAAGGATTAAAGGTTTAATTTCTAATAAACTATCCGATAATTACATTTTAATTTTTCAGATTTAAAGAAGGAAAAGAAAAAGGCTAATTTTTTCATTAATTTGAAAATATTGATTACTTTTTGTTTTTATAGACATAATGTAATATATTTTTGTGGACAAAGACTAACTTTGAAAAATCTGAAAAAGAAATTTGGATTATTTCTGAAAGATCATAGAAAATGTGAAATCCTTTTTCCATTTTTAAGATCAATATATGATTTAAACCTTTGAGTGATATTATAACAATTCACTTGAATATCGAGTGATAAATCGTTCTGTCGATCTTGCGCAAATGTTCATATAATGAACTCTGAGAGATTTTAAAATGATCAGCAATTTCCTCTGAATTGATCCTATGAGGTATTTCAAAAAATCCGTGCTGAACAGCGTAATAAATAATTTCTTTCTGACGATCTGTTAATTCTAAAAAAATATTTTTATAGTTTGGATGCATGGAAGATATACTTAGAATATTTATGTCATCACCAAAAAAAGACTCTAAGGAATTACAGAAACTATCAATATTTTTACTATCTGAAATAATGTTAATCAAAAGAGAATCTTGATCGAGAATAATAGGAGGTTCAATGATCAAATCTAATCTTTCGAGGAAATTTTTCAAATCGTTGCGCAATTTATGTTTGGAAAAGAAAATAAACTCCTTTTTTGGATTATTTTCTTCTATAACTTCGATAAACGATATACCATACTTTTTGCCTTTCAGCATTTTTGGATGCATTTTATCATCCTTGAACTTGACTTTTTGGGTGACGTAGATTTGATCGTCATCCTGACGATGTATTTGAAGTAATTCATATTTTTCAAATTGAGTAAAAAATTCATGTCTTGGATCAATTGATGTTTTTATTGGTATTTTGAAAACAATTTTTTTTAATTTCTTCATTTTTAGTAAAAAATGCGATGGTTTTTGATTACTATAAAAATCAACATCAAGATTATTAAATCTTATCAAGTCTAGTTCTATATATAGTTCTTGATAATTTTAGTATAAAAATTTAAATCCTATCGTCAAAGAAATTATTTTTGAACATAATTTCTATAATTGCATTTCTGTTGTAAATATATATTATAATAAAAAAATATTCTCAAGCAATTGATATATATGAAATTCTCAGTCAAGTTCAATCTAATATCATTGAAATATGGCATAATTTAGGGATGACCTATAAAAAACTTAATAAAATGAAAAAATCATTATAATCTTTTAAGAAAGGTTTAATTTCAATGAGACTTTAACGTAGAATATTGTTTGATAGAATGAGGAATTTTATGCAATGTTTCAAATAGAAGAAGCACCCACAGGCACCACTAAATGTGATTGGTGTGGAGACCTTATTGAAAAAAGCACTCTTAGGCTTAGATTTGCCCCATCAAAAGGTTACAATTATTATTGGCATCAAGATTGTGGGATAAAATATTTGGAGGGTCTAAAAATTTTGCTACAAAATGGCGTAAAAGGTCATATTGGTCGAGGAGAAGCAGATAAAGCTCGTAAAGATGCGGGGATATAAATTAGCGGTTTTGCTAGTCTTAATCCTTACAAAATATTATCTATGATTTTTTCTGAAAGATCACAGAAAGGGTGAGTCTTCAAAATAAATGATAAATTTTCTAAAAATAAAATAAGTTTAACAATTATTTAGAAAATAGAGGGAGTATTTCATAAAAAACTTAGGATAGAATTAATTTTAGTTTGGAATAAAGCAATATTAAGCTAGATTTTGAAATGTTTCTCTTTCTCTTTCCTAGCAGTTATGATAAGCTCCTTGATTTCTAATGACAATTGTTCATTTTGCCATTTTCTTTCCGAATGGATTGATTTTCCAGCATTCTTCACTGCTTTCAGAGCATATAGAGCAGCCCCTAATGAATGATCTGCCATATGAGCAGTAGCAACAGCATGACCAATTGAACGGGCTATTGCAATTGAAATTGGATCAGAAGAATCTCTTGCTACAGTATGTGCATCTACTGATGCTTTTCTTGCATCTCCAACCGAAGCATTTCCTTTTCCCCATTCTTTAGCTACTGCTAAGGCATTATTCAAACGCTCATCTATATTATTACCCAAAAGAGACAATAAATGATTAGCACATGCACAAGCCCAATTTATTAATTGTTGGTGTTGTTTTAGTTTCAGCGTTCCTCCCCGATGATCTCGAACAAATCGTTTATCTCGCAATTTACATCAGTTTAAAAAGTTGTATAAATCTCTTAAAAAATTATGGGTATAATATTAATCTATTTAATTCTCTATTATTGCTTTAAATCTATATGAAGTCGAAAAATTTTACTGGATCTTATTTCTCAATTTTTATGTTAAACTCTGCTCTGTTCTAGCGATAATGTGATCTTGTAGACCCGATGATAAATCTACAAAATAAGCACTAAATCCAGCAACTCTAACAATCAGATCGGTGTATTCCACTGGGTGGGCTTTTGCTTGCAACAACGTCTCCTTATCGACAATATTGAATTGAATATGAGGAATATTTAACGCTTTCCATGTTTTTAGATAGGCGAGAAACAATGGCTTCAAATCCTCTCGTAAAAACTTGGGAAGAAATTTCTGATTGAGGAGATGATTAAATGTATCTATAGTACTGATCTTGGAAACGGATCTTAAAACAGCAGTAGGACCTTTCTTGTCCCTTCCTGGAGCGGGTGCCAGAGTAGAATCT
Organism: Promethearchaeota archaeon; assembly: GCA_048937405.1. Lineage (GTDB taxonomy): Archaea > Asgardarchaeota > Lokiarchaeia > Sigyniarchaeales > SOKP01 > Loki-b32. The sequence goes on along the minus strand of JBHLNF010000009.1, from coordinate 192,558 downwards.
GCAAAAGGCTCTCCATCCAAACGACCATCGGGAGTAGCTGGTGTATCATTGGCTAATCCATAGGTGGCAGATACCGCACTACCATCGCCTCTATGCGAATATCCAAATGGGTCTTTTACTAATTCCATGGCAGTTTCGCCTCGAGCTTGAACTTCACGAGCAATTAAATCAGCATAATCATCATCATTGCCGAATTTTGGTGCGTTAAGACAGATTTGACGGATATATTCATGATTTTTCCAATTTTCATCCATAATTTTGATCAATTCTGGAAGTGTGACTTTTTTATCCTCAAAAACTACTTTTCTAATTGCTGTGATGGCATCTGCAACATTCGTACCACCGATTACCTGGGCAAAATGATGGATCATAGAATTGTAGACCCATTTACGACAATCTTTGCCTTGTTCAATGCAACCGTCTAGAAGTGATGAGTAAAATGGGCGGGGACAGTATTCTGCTAAAAGTTGATTGTTGATTCTTTCGAGATGTTCAATCTTTTCAGTAAAGAATTTCACTTGTTCGGCATATGCATCAAGAACATCTTCCCAACTTTTAAAGGTAGCAGGATCGGGAGTTCGGGCTCCATGCTGTTCACCTGTTTTCGGGTTTACACCTTGATGTAGCGCCCACCATAAACATTTTGGTAATACAAAATAGCCTACCGATCGACGAACAATGTTCTTTCCTGGAATCTCAATGTAAACGCAGCCGCTGACAGCATATTGCTTAGCATCATGAGATGGAACACCCCAATGTTCGAAAAGTGGAATTAAAGCTTCATCATTAAACAAGGAGGGATACCCAATACCGGTTTTTATGACGTTAATTGCCTTGGAATAGACTTCGTCCGGTGTTCCCTCATGAATTCTTAAAGCTATACTGGGTTCGATTATTTTTAATGATTTTGCTGCTTCCATGGTTAAATAGGTTAGGTCGTTTGTCACATCCTTACCCATGTCATCTGTTCCGCCAATGGTTACTGCCTGCAGAGATGCCACACCACCATATACAGAACTTACAGTGGGGGAATACACCAGCCCGAGTTCGTTTAGTTTGACCCAAAGTAGCTGTAAAATTCCAAGCGCTTCTTCTTTGCTAATTCGTCCTTCCTTTAAATCTCTTTCATAATAAGGCCCAAATACCTTGTCAATTCGAACACCAATCCCCAGTGTGGAATATTCCAGATAACGCACCAGATGGATAAAATAGAAGAACTGGATTGCTTCGATAAATGTTCTCGGAGGATTAGCTGGAATCCATTGACAAGTCTTGGCAATCTCTTCTAGAATCTTTTTGCGTTGGTTGTTTTCTTGTTTGTTGGCGGATTTCTTAGCTAAAACAGCATAGCGATTTGCAAATTTGATCACTGATTCTAGCGTTATTATTGCAGCCCTTAGAAAGTTTTTTTGCTCTACGTAATCTACTGGAATTTCTTGATCCAATTCAATCATTTTGCATTTAATTTCTGAAATTAATCCGTTTAATCCAAGTTTGAATATTTTTTCATAATTCGGAATACCCAACTCAGAAAGCTGAGTCCAGAGAAATGTTCCCTCATACGTCCAATATTTTTTTAAATGCTCAGGAAGCATCGCCTTATGACGATCGCTTATTGATTTATCCTTCCAATAAGCGCAAAGTTCATCAAGTTCCTTTCTCCCTGCTTCATCAAGTAGAGTTTTACCGGCTTCGCTATTAACTAAACGCTGTGGTGATTTCCAGTTCTGATCAATTGGATGAAAAATACCGTTAGGATCTGCTGTCTGATAACCAACAATCCTTTCATAATCTCGAATAAAGATGCCCATATTGTTCAAAATGTTGGCCAATGCCTTAGCACGACGTAGAACCATTGGTTGTCCTTCGGTTTCTTTATAAGATTCTGTCATCAACCTAGATCTCTGTAAATCCAAACGAATCTCTGGTCGAAACATACCCCGCTTGGAATCATCATCAGCAGTTCCACGTTTGATATTACGGATGCCACGGCTAATGACTTTTTTCCGAAGCTCTTCAGGTGTTAAACTCAATATCTGCATGATATTTCTTTTTCTAATAATTTATATTTAATAATTATTGTAAAATTATAATAATTTTTAACTAAATATTGAGTGAAAAATTGTTCTCTCTACTTTTCGCAAATGTTCATATAGTGCACTCTGAGAAATTTTAAAATGATTAGCGATTTTCTTTGAATCGATTTTACGAGGTATTTCAAAATATCCATGTTGAACAGCATAATAAATAATTTCTTTCTGACGGTCTGTTAGTTTTAAAAAAAGATTTTTATCATTAAGATGTATATGAGATATGCTTAGAATGTCCAATTCTCCTTCATAATAGGAATCCAGGGTATCAATTAGTTTGTCGATATTTTTACTATCTGTTATAGCACTTACTAAAAGACGATCTTGAAATATCATCATTGGAGGTTCGATAATCAGATCTAGTTTTTCGAGGAGTACTTTTGTTTCCTTAACCCAACTATACTTACAAAAGAAAATAAATTCATTTTTTGGCGTATTCTCTTCTATTACTTCTACATCCGAAATCCCATAATTTTTACCTTCCAACATTTTTGGATGCATTTTATGATCCTTGAATTTTACTTTCTGTGTGACAGAGATTTGATTATCATCTTGACGGTGTATCTGGAACAATTCATATTTTTCCCATAGATCAAAGAATGCCTCATATTTTGGATCTAAAGGTATTTTTAGAACGATTTTTTTTAATTTTTTCATTCTTAAGTAATATTTTTAAAAAATTTTTATGACTTGAATATTCAAGCTTAAGTTTATTAAATAAAAATATATTCTTTTTTTATTAATTTTATGGTATATTGCCATAAATTATATTTAAACTGATTTGATAATAAAATCAAATACTTTAAATAATGAAAAATAGAATCAAAAATTATAAATTAAATTAGAAAAAAAAAGAGGTGTATTATTATAGAAAGTGTTGAGACTTTTGATGCAAGCGATCCTCTTTTTACCGAACCTTTTATAGATATCGATGAGTGGCGGGATGAGCCAGTACGTTATAGATATGTCCATGGTGGATTTAAAGGTAGTGATGCCCTATTCTCATTCTACTTCCCACCAAAAGAACAATATAAGGGTCGATTCTTCCAATATATTATGGCGATATCGGGGAACGAGAAGGTTGCTCAATCACCAGAAGTATCCGAGCCCAGTTACTCGTTAGGTTTTGTCTTCGAGAGTGGTGCGTATTTTGTGGAATCAAATTTAGGAAGGAAGGACATGTTTCCTGGCGAAGATCCTACTATCGCAGGATATCGAACCAGTGCGGCAGTAGCAAAATACTCGCGTGTTGTAGCCTCTAAAATGTATGGTCCCCATCGTGCCTATGGTTATGCATGGGGTGGTAGCGGTGGAGGATATAAGACTATCAGCTGTATTGAAAGCACAGAAGGCGTTTGGGATGGTGTAGTTCCATTTATTCATGCATCACCAATGGCCATGATCAATGTTTTCTCTGTGCAGGCCCATGCGATGCGTATATTGAAAGATAAAATTCCCTCCATAATCGATGCGGTAGAACCTGGTGGCAGTGGAGACATGTACGCTGGTTTAAATGAAGAGGAACGAGAAGCACTTACCGAAGTGACTAAGATGGGATTCCCACCAAGAGCTTGGTTCAATTACAAGATGATAGCGTTTGGCTATACCGGAGTCTTAACCACACTCCTTGATATAGTGATTAACTGGGATCCCACATACTTTGAGGATTTTTGGAAAGTGCCAGGCTATCTCGGCGCAGATCCGCCCGAATCACTCCTGCGCGCTCGGATCCAACATGAAACAACAATCACCAAACTTATTATGCCTGAGGATATTAGAAAAATGGGTCAATCATTGTCAATATCTGCAGGACAAGCAGGTAACATTGAAGTCCCAGCAGGATTAGTATTAGAAAGCGTAACTGCGGCTGATCTACAGGGAGCATCATTATTTTTAAAAAGTGGTGAAGCAGAGGGTAGAGTGGCTTATGCTATTGCAGCGTTCGGTAATACGGTAATGTTGGCCTATGGTGAAGATAACTATCCATATTTAGGAGGTATCAAGGTGGGTGATAAAGTGCTGATTGATAATTCTAATTATCTTGCTGCTCAAACTTATCATCGCCATCAGATACCATTACCTGAATATAAGGTTTGGGACCAGTTTCGAGACGGCGATGGTAAACCATTGTACCCACAACGACCCGAAATCCTAGGTCCGCGTCATGCCTATATGGGTTCTGGTTCGGTCCAAAGTGGCAAGTTTAAGGGTAAGATGATTGCGGTAAATTGCTTAATGGACGAAGCCGCCTATCCTTGGCAGGCTGATTGGTATCGTTCGAAAGTAAAAGAGGTATTAGGAGATAAATTCGAAAATAATTACCGACTCTGGTATGTTGACCATGCAATGCATACACCACCAAGAGTCACTCCGCTTGACTCCCGTCCATCAATAATGACGCGAATTATTAATTATGGGGGTGTGTTGCAACAAGCGCTGCGCGATGTGAGTGCGTGGGCTGAAAAAGGTATAGTACCTCCAACGAGCACCACATATAAAGTAGTAGATGGGCAAGTGATAGTGCCACCAACCGCTGAGGAACGCAAGGGAGTGCAACCAGTGGTCAACCTTACTGTAAATGGGGGTGAACGTGTAGATCTCGCAGTTGGGGAAACGGTTGAATTCTCTGGGATTATCGAAGCACCACCAGATGCAGGTTTTATAGTCGGTGCAGAATGGGATTTCGAAGGCGTTGGTGACTTTCCGGTCAAAGAGCAGCTTAACGATACTAAGAGTACTCGTGTAGAGGTGAAAACTACTTATACTTTCTCCAAACCTGGCACTTACTTCCCTGTGCTTCGAGCATCGTTGAATAGACAAGGTGATCCTGAAACTAAATGGGCACGAATTCATAATCTTGGTCGTGTGAGGGTCGTAGTAACCTAATTTTAGGTGAAACTTTAAAAGAAACTGAATAGTTTCTATTTTCAGTATTTCTTTTTCCTTTCTTTTTTTTTGTAGACTTAAATTTTCATTTTCCTCCAAATAGGTGAAAATGTATATGTGGAGCAATATAATAAGTTATATATCAAATTTTTTACATTAACTCCCAAGCTCTTTTCATACTTTCTTTTTCGTTTTAAAGTATTGATCACTACCTTATTCTAATAGATCTTTTATTTCTGAATTTTTAAGTTCTCAAAGAAAATAGAGTAGTCAGATTTTTATTTTTTTTTTTAAAAAGAATTTAAAGAGGAAAATTGATAACTTTTAAAATTATTTGTTTTTAAAAAAAAAGGCAAAATAATATTATTTCAATTTTCTATTATTAGAAATATATAAATTATGAATATTTTAAAATAAAGAAAGAGTTTTAATGCCAAAAGCAAATGTAAACCAGATAGAGATTGAATATGAAACTCTAGGTAATCCACAGTCAAAGCCAATTTTATTGATTGCGGGTTTGGGTAGTCAGTTAATAGCTTGGTCAGATGATATATGTAAAAAATTTGTAGATAAAGGCTTTTTTATCATTAAATATGACAATCGAGATGTTGGTCTATCAACAAAATTTGATAATGCAGGTATCCCAGACATGATGGAGATTGCTGCTGCTTATAATCGTGGAGAAATACCAAATATCCCATATACTTTAGAAGATATGGCTGATGATGCTGTTGGATTATTAACTGCTTTGAATATTGATAAAGCACACATTTGCGGTGCTTCCATGGGGGGTATGATTGCACAAATTATAGCTTATAGACATCCAACTCGAGTGTTGTCATTAACTGTGATTATGAGTACCACAGGTAATCCTTCTTTACCTCAAGCAAAACCAGAGATCATGGCTCAATTTTTTGCACCTGTTCCTTCTGAGCGAGAAGCATATATAGAAGAAATGGTAAAACGCGATAGTTTAATTTACGGTAATTATAATTATGACGAAATCGAAGGAAAGGAATATAGAACAAGTGAATATGACAGAAGTTATTACCCTGAAGGAATAGCTCGCCAATTGGCAGCAATGTCAGTGCCTGGTAATATTCAACCGAAAATCTCCGCAATTAAAGCACCAACCTTAGTTATTCATGGTAAGGAAGATCCATTTAACTCTGTTGAAGCAGGGAAAGAAATTGCATCGACAATACTTGGCGCAGAACTATTAATTATAGATGGAATGGGTCATAGCCTTCCTCGTGAAGTCTTAGGACAGATAGTAGACGCAATAAGTGCTAATAGCAATAAGATCAAATCATAATAATAAATTGAAAGTAATACTTTCTTTTACCTGTTTATTTATAAAAAAAATTAATATTTTTTGGAAATTCATAAAAATTTCCAAAATTAGAAGTAAAGTTTCAATCTAAGTAAATCATCTTTTTCATACTTATTTCTGAATAACAAATATAAGCATTCTTGCTAAAAATTTAATCTTCCTCCAACTCAATCCTGTATCGACAGCATTTATCACCTTTGGTAAGTAATTTTGTGAACCCTTCCGTTTTAAACTTCGGGTTTAGCGCTTTAGCAAAGCTTCTAAGAGATTCACCAATTAATACTTCGCAAAGTTCAGGGGCCATCGACCATGGTTCCGTAACTGGACACGTAAAGAGTTCTTTTTCAAAAGCTTTAGGTGTGTTCTCAACATACCCATCCCAGAAATTCGCATATCTATCATCTATGAAATCAACCATCTTGGGAATCTTCATGCAATCCTTGAAATCCTCTGGTTTGCAACCTACTATTTTCATTATTGTTGCCGCATCTCTCTTACCCCTTTCTCGATTTTCTTCCTTAAGTCTTTCGACGAATTTTTCGCCTCCGACTTCCTTACCTACTGTATAAAGCAACACTGCCATCCGAGCCAAGGCTTTAGTCCAATTCTTATAACGCTTTCCCATTTCTTCCTCGCTAACTGGATACTTTTCATAATCAGGTATTTCTTTCATAATATTTCCTCCTAATAAAAATAATTATCACTAAAACAATTCTAGTGATTTTCAAATTACTATATTTTGCTAATATATTGTCGTTTAAATTACTTTTTATTTATAGTGCGATTTCGATACCTCCTAATCTATACAGACTACATTAGGTTTTATGCAATTCTAACTTATTTAAGAAGATTTTCTTTTTTTTGCCATAAATTTTAATCCCGAATCATCAAAACTTGGTCCCTCAGTTAATATATAGTTTTCCTGAAATCTTTCTTTATAACATTCCATGCAGAAATCTCCCATAGATCCTCGAATTTTAGCTTCCTTACCACAGAATATACATTTCAATATAAATAACACCTTGAAATTTTGTTATAAAATTAATTGTAGGACCTTGACTTTTATAACAGTGTTTGGTTCCACGATAAATGATTAGAGAACTTTTTCATAGTACTATATTTCCTGTCTATATTCAATATATTTATATTCAGATAGTTCATTATTTTGTCGTCTACTGACTTCTTTAAATCCACAAGATAAATACATTTTCTGAGCAGGAATAAAGAAAGGATGCTCATCAGTAGTAACTTTTAATTCAATAAAACCTTTCATTTTTAATATTCGTATTATTTCTAATATTTGCTCTTTACCATAACCGTTTCTTCGGTATTTTGGTAAGATGCAGTTATGACCAATTATCCCTAATGGTTTCTGTCTTGGATCATATGAAGTTAAACCAATAATTTTGTTACTCATTATACTTATAAAAACACACCTGCCAACAGTTTGTGGATTATTATATGATTCATTATCGAAATCTGCCCATATATGTTTTTCATTTTCGTATGGAGAACCAACATAACTTTGATTTAATATATTACAAATAGTTCCAGGATTAAATTCAGATATAGGTTGGAATTTTATTTTATTTAGCATAACTAATGGTGATAACTTTTTCTGTTTAGTTTAGAATTTTTTATCAATTTTTTTTTAAGATTTTTTCATATTTCTGTAAAATTAATGGACGCTTGACATTTGAAACATTGTTTAACTCCGCGATAATTAATAGCACCACACTCTGGGCACATATTTCTATTTTCAATCTTTTCAATCCATTTTTCTGTTCCAATCTCTCGCCAAATAGGTATTTCTCTCATCATGATCTGCTTGCCTTCTGGACTGGGCCAATTTTTTATAATATCACAAGGAAATCCATTACATTGACTGCAGCTTTCTATATTCTTATCTTTTATGCAATTTTTTATAGAACACGTTTGACAGAACGGAAATATGATATCATCAGATAGACATCCAGTGCAAGCAATATCTTCAATGGTTTTAGCACCCCATTTCTTAAAAGTAGGAAATAATTTTCTTTTAAAATCATTATCGTTTGAAATATGTGCTAGATAAACCGCACAAACTCCACAATATAAGCCACATGGAGATAATAATTCTTTCTTTATTTTAACCATATCAGACCCTAAATAACTGATAAACTTTTAATCCATTTTAATTGGTGCTCATCATATCATAAGTGTTTTTTACTGATTTACCTGAAACCCATTCATTTATTAGAATAAATTTTTGAATTAGTTCATTTGCATTTTTTGGTAATTCTTCTTTAAATTCTATGTATCTTGGAACCATAAAATAAGCCAAATTTTGCTGTAAAAACTTGTAAAACTCCTTATGAGTTATTGAAGCTCCTTTTTGAATAACCGCACATATTTTTATGTTTTTTTCTGAGGAGTCTTTATCAGGAACCTCAAAAACAGCACTTTCAACTATTACTGGATGTGAATTTGCAACTATTTCGATGTTTACTGCAAAAAACATCTCATTTTCTCTGAGAATCATATCAGATCTCCTTCCCAAATAGTATAAGAAACCTTGAAGATCAATATATCCGAAATCACCTGTGAAAACCCATCTATCTTCTCCTATTCTTGTAACAGTCTCCTCTTGTAAGTTATAATATTCAAGTTCAAATGGAAGTTTAGTTCTAGCACAAATTTCACCAACATTATCTCGTCCGGGAGGCAGTTCATTTTCTTCTAAATCAACAATTTTAATTTCAACACCTCGAGCAGGTTTTCCAACAGAACCTACTTTACCACCTTTAGATCCAACAATATTAATTGTAAAACCAATACCTTCAACTAAACCCCACATTTCAATTATTTGAATCCCAAATCTCCTCTCAAAAGGTTCCCATATTTCTTGTAAAGCTCCAGCACCTATGGCATATTTAATTGAATGATTTCTATCATTTTTCGAGGGTGGCTGATTTACTAAGCTTATCAAATGTGCAGCATAATAGCAAAAACCATCAGGTTTGTACTTTTCGACATCATTCCAAAATGTTGAACGATTGAAATTTTCAGCTATAATAATTGAACCATTGTAGTACATTATTGGAATTATCAAGAAATACCTTTCTAATCCTTGAAATAATGGTAAAGGACAGTAAAATTTGTTGGAGTCACTACCAAATCCTAAATGTTCTAATTGATTTCCAATACTGATTCCTGAGAGAGCAAAATAATTTCTATAAATTACCCCTTTAGGTTTTCCTGTAGTTCCTGATGTATACATTATTTCAAGAGGATCATAACTATAAATATGGATATTAGGACTATTTGAATTGTCAGATAAGATTTCTGAAAAATTTGCATATTTCCCTACGTATTTAAAATCATTTGGTGCATTGAAAATATATATTTTGCGTATTTTTTGCAATTTTTTATAGATTTCTTCAATATTTTTAAAATATTTATAATCTATAATTAATATTTCAGAATTACTATTTTTCAACACATATTCTAACAAATCTCCTCTAAATAAGTAACTTAATGGTACAAACTTAATACCAGTTTTTGCAACACCGAACCAACAAAGGAGTGCTTCTGGACAATTTGGAAATAGCATAGAAATATTAGGATTCTTTAGTTTTAATTTTTTAATTTGTGTTATAAGTCCATTAGCTATTTGATTAGAAATTGTATTAACATCGTCATATGTAAAAACTTTATCTTTAAAATATAGAAATGGTCTGTCTTTATTAACGAGTGCTTTACTTTCTACGAGATTTGCTATAGTAGCAGCCTCAATATCATACATTTTTGTGAGATCACTTAGATTATATACCTTTCGAATTTCTAAGCTTTCACCTTTTAATTCTATCATTACTTCTTCTTTATCTCTGAAAGGAAAAGAACTATCTTTAACTATTTTATTTGGTATATAAACCCAATAGGTAGAATATTTGGGATTGCCCGATTTTTTCTCTGAAATCTTACCCTTAGCAATTTTCATTTTATAATTCTTAAAAAATATTTTACTCCTGTAAATTTATAATTCCTAACGTAAAAATAAATCTTATTCTTTTTTAATATTACTGTTTTAAAGGTATTTTGTCATATTCTGGTTTTAATAAGGGGAATTTGTCTAGATTATAATGAGGAAAGTAAAGAGAGAAAGTATATTCCTTTTGAAATAATGGTGATGATGCAATTTCTCTATATTTTACTTCATGAGCAATCCTATTTGCAATATTTCTCTGCTCAATATCTTTTATAAACATTTGTGCACCAATTCCAGCGGCATTTCCAATCTGGAATATTTTGCTTTTATCAACTTCAGGAAATAGTCCTATAAAAGCAGCATTCTCTTTATTGATATATGTTCCAAAACCTCCTGCCAGAATAATCTGATCTAGAGATTCATTGCTTTTACCTTCCATCTCAAGTAATAAATTAGCTGCACTTAAAAAGGCACCTTTTGCTAATTGAACCTGGTTAATATCTTTCTGACAGATTGATATTTCTTTTATATTGGTATCACTACTATTTATTTGAAATTGTTCAATATCCCACTCTTCTTTATATAAGATATAATGATATCCATCTTCTTTTTTTACGACACGACGATGATTTATTATTTTATCTGATTTATTATTAAATTTCCCTGCTCTTGTGATGATATTTGATTTTAGCATTTCGGCTATTGAATCAATTAGTCCTGAACCACATATTCCAAGGGGGATAATATTTCCTATTACACCAATTGAGGGTTCTAAAGTATCTCGATCTATAGTCACTGATTCAATTGCACCCTCGGAACCTCGTATTCCATGTAAAATATGCGCACCTTCGAGTGCTGAACCTGCAGCACAAGAACCTGTGATTAATCCTTTGTTATTTCCTATAACAAGTTCCCCATTAGTTCCAATATCAATTAAGAGAGTGTATTTATCATATGAGTAAATTTTTGATGAGATTATACAGCCAATTGTATCCGTTCCTACATAACCGGCTATAACAGGTGGAGAATATACATTTACATTTGGATTGCATCTTATTCCTAGTTTATTAGCAGTTACATTAATTGGGGCTTTAAATACTGGAGGAAAAGGTGAAGTTGCTAAAAATTCTGGTGAAACTCCAAAAAAAATATGATGCATTCCTGTATTTCCTACAATCGAAATATCTTTTACACATGATACATTAATATTCGCTTTATTACAACAATCCTCAATAATTTGATTGATGGCACTAATAACCAAGTCTTTAGCCTTTTGAATTGCATCATTTTTCACAATATATGTAATTCGTGATACTACGTCTTCACCGATAGCTACTTGAGGATTTAACATTGCAGAAATAGCAACAATTTCTCCTGTTTTTAAATAAATTAAATATCCAACAATAGTAGTAGTTCCAATATCGACTGCTAGTCCAAAAATTTCTTTACTTTTATCTCCAGCGTCAATATCATAGAGAGTCCATGTATCTTCCATCGAAAACTTTCTAAAGTGGGATGTAACCTCACCATTATCTTTTCTCATAATATGTGGTAATTTTTGAGTAATAGAATGTAAGATATCATTTACGTGAAATGTTGGCTGATCTTCCTTTATACTATAAGTACTATTATTTTTAATAATACTTTCAATTAAACCAGATAAATCATTTCTAGGATTTGTTAAATCTGCTGGGGTTATCATAAGTACTTGAGAAGCAATTGCTGGTTGGATTTTATCTTTCTCTTTTATTCCAAGAGCCTCTAAACCAGCATCAACCATAATTCTTGTTTCTCTCGAAATTAATGAATCGGTTAAAAAGACTCTTAAATCTCCAAGAATTTTTGTTTGGCATGCTAACCTAAATCCTTCTGATAATTTTTGACTACCTAATATTTTTTTCTCTTGTTCTGTAGGGTTAGAAATTTTTGGATTAGGATCTAGAACACGAATTAGACATTTTCCACATGTTCCCTTACCTGCGCATAAAGCACTCATGGGGAAATTCAACGCTAAAAGTGATTCATATACTGTAGAACCTTCTTTAACATTTGTTCGTTTAGATATTGGTTCTAATATAAGTGTAATTCTCGCATTAGTCATATAAAAACATCATATATCGATTAATTCTCTTAGTAAAACAGAATTTTACTTCATTAATAAATTCGTTAAAATAAAAAAAAGTTTGATGGGGTATTAAGGAATTATTCTTTCCTTAACCAATTATCAATAATATTAACACCTTGTAAAGCATCGGTAGCATATGCATCTGCTTTTGTCTCTTCGGCGATTTCAGGTGATACTGCAGCACCTCCCAAAATCACCTTTATTTTTGATGAAAACTCTCCATTTTTTAATACTGTCATAGCTCTCCTTATAGCAGGTTCTGCTGAAGAAAGCAGGAAGGAAATACCAACAACCTTTACATCTGGTTGTCGAGCTGCTTCTGCAAATTTGTCAGGCGTTACATCTATTCCAAGGTCAATAATATCCATACCATAAGATTTCATTAAAGCAATCAGTATACTTTTACCCAAATTATGAATATCACCTTCAATTGTTCCTACAACAACTTTTCCATTGTAGTTCCTACTCTCCGACAAGTCTAGCCTATCTTCCTCTTCAACACTTTGAACTTCGCCCTCTAGAGCTTCAGCTGCTAAAATTAGCCCCATCTCACCTGATTCATCCAATGCTTTTAAGATACCATTTTTAACAATTTCGATTATTGGAACATCAGCATCTATTGCTTGCTTTATCGTTTCTTTCATTGAAAAAAAGTCAAGTGAAGTAACAGCTTCAACAATCCTATCGATATAAAGGAAATTATCTTTAGATTTTTTTTTTTCTTCAATTGTAATTGCATTTTCCATAATTCTTATTTCCTCCTTACTTTCTTACTAATTAATGTTATTATACTACAAAAATAATGCCATGCCAAACAACAAATGGAATTGACTCATCTGGATGTTCCGGATTGATTACATATGGTGCCTTTTCACCACACTTTACCGCTGTAGCAAAACTATCCACTCCACATGCCTCTAAGGCTGGTCGAGCTCTTAAATATTGTCGACACATTTCACCGTTTAGTGTAGGACATGTTGGTATTTTTTTTTGTTGCATTATATCTTTAAAATATTCAGGTGAAAAAAATCCACAACCAACGCAAGGACCTCCTTTAAATCCCATAGCGAGATAATATCCCATATATGTTGCCTCCCCTTCTATCATTCCGACCATCTGATTTAATAGGTTAACATCTCCTTGAACCCCTAGAAGAATACTAGGGAATACATGGTTCTTTTTTGGGGGATAAAATGTAACTAAAATTGCATGTTTATAGCAACTAATAATTTCTCTCATTTGCTCTGTTGTTGGAGAATGTGGAGGACAGTTAATACTCGTTCCGAAACCAAAACAGATGGGAATCTGACACTTCCACCGTACGCGTGGATCTATTACAATTTTATCTGTTGTTATTAGTTTTGCGTGACCAGAAGCATTCATTTTTGATTTTTTAATTAATTCATCTATGATCTTATTGGATCGATCTACAAGTTCCTCAAGAACTTCTTCATCAGCCTCAAACCTTATTGGTGAGGGTGGTCTGTCTTTTTTTATCGGTAACAATCTTCTCCATTTGAAAGAGATTTTAGACCATTCTCTATCAACTTCAGGAATTGCTTTCTGTGCCATATTTAATTTTTACCTTATTCTATCGTTTTTTGTTTTGTTCTTTGCTTTTTTACTTAAAAAGTTCTTTATTTATTAAACTATTGTATTTTTTTACGTACGTAAATACTCTTCTATATTAGTAAATAATAGCCTTAAATTATTATGAACTCGTTATAATTTATAAAACTTATTAAAATTTTACGCACGTAAAGCATGAAGATAAAGAATATGGAAAAATTGACAAAACAGTCATTAATTTCTCTTATTTATATAATCTAAATTCTTATAGTAATAATTTCTACTTAAAATATATTGCAAAAATGCCCTCATGCTTTTCCTCTGTTAAGATGTAATTCATCAAAATTAAAATTATATAAGATCAAAAATCTATAAAATTACTAGAGCAGAAAAAAAATAATAATAAAGAAAATCAAAATGTCAGATGAAGAACTTCGAGATCAAATAAATAAGATTGCTGTAGAAATTGAACAAATTGAACAAACTGCAAAACAAAAAGAAGTCTATGTTAGAGATAGAATAAATAAAGAATTTGATCTAAAAATCAGTGAGGTGGAGGATCAATTAAGGAAAGAACAAGCAATACTTAATGAAATTATTGAAAGTATAAATGATTTAGAGGAAAATAAAAAAGGAATGATGCCCATTGTAAAAGACTTGGAAAAAAAATATAATACTCTGAAAAATAATAAAGAAAGAGAAATTAATAAGCAATTAAAAGCAATTTTTAAAGAAAAGAAACTTAAATCGAAGGGTATTGATCGAAAGATTAAACGTTTGGAAAAAGAATTAGGAAGGCTTAAAGAATAACTGTAAATTAATTCGTAAATAATTGCACTCCTAAATTATTCTTGACATTTTTTATAGTTCCTAAATTTTTTAATGTAGAATAATAAATTTGAATTTTAGATTATTTGAAAATATCTATAAGAAAATTAAAAAACCGAAAAAATCTTTTATTACGATATACTCTAAATAATTTAACCAGATTATTTAAGATTGGATACCTATGATTATAGACAATCATTATATTGGAAGAGTTTGTTATTTTTTATATAGTCTATCCAGTTTATATAGCCCTAATTTTATCTCTAGAATAGAAAATATTGCCTTTCATTATCAATGTCAATAACGCACACGTAGCCCCTGAAGGCTACTCCGGAAAAGGCATTCACTAGGTTTTTTAATAATTAGGCAGGTTAACAATCTACTTAGGTTATTATATAGCATAGTAAAAATGCATCTCAATATATCAACAATACACAAATCTGATATGTTATATAATGACATAGTAAGGTTAATCTCTTACAATAATCGTGATTTACCTAATTATTGACTGATAGATTAATTATTTTTGGGCCTACATTAACTTCCTCCAATATAATAAAGCTTAAATATAATTCTCATTATTATCTTATTATATAATGATAAATTTTTATGAGTTTTTAGATATAATTATTTTATATGAATTAAAACATATTTTATTAAATTTCCATATCTTATTCATATAAATAGAACATTAAAAGTAGAAGATGAGGTGGTTAATCCGAAATGACGGATTAACATGTCAGTAATATATCAAAAACAAAAGAAAAAGAAAAAAAAATATCCACGCAATAGAGTAAGTAGAAAAGTAATTCATAAACAAAAACTTAAAAAAAAAATTCTAAAGACTCGTGGATGGAAACTTAAATTTCCAAATATGTTTGAATACATAGATGAATATCCATATATAGTTAAAAAGGATAATTAAGAAATTATTCCTTCCTTTTTTTTTATTTCTAGATGAGATATTCCTTATAAAGCTTCATTTCCTACAATTTTTCCTATTAACCATCAATTTTATAATAATCTTTTTTAATTCTCTTTAATTATATTTTTCGGTAAATTCAATTAAATTTAAATATAATCTAAAGATGAAATTATGTCAGAATACACTCAAAAATTGAAAAATCCAATTGAAAATGTCCTTCTATTTTTGGGAGTAGTGTTTTCGATATTGGGTATTTTTACATTCTATATTGTCATTAGAGAGATAGATTGGTATTATATTTATGATGGCTGGTCATTACTGATAAGTGGAAGTATACTTTTATCAATTGGAATTAGTTTATTATATCTAAGGAATAAATTGATCCAATTAAACCTTGAATCAGAAATTAAGTGATGTAAATAGTATAACATTAAATATGACAAAAAATAAAGATAAAAATAATAAAATAACATTAAAGTTTAATCTAAAAAATCTGTGAGGTAAAATTAGAATGCCATTTTTTGATAATGAAGGAGTTAAAATACATTATGAAGTTGAAGGCGAAGGACCACCTGTGGTAATGATTCATGGATTTGCAGCAAATATCGATGGTAATTGGAAAGATACTAATTGGGTAAATGTTCTAAAGGATGATTATAAATTAATACTTATAGATTGTCGTGGGCATGGAAGAAGTGATAAGCCTAAAGATCCTGCACAGTATGGAGCACATATGGTTGATGATATCGTTAAATTGCTTGATAATCTATCCATTAAAAAGGCTAATTTTTTCGGTTATTCGATGGGATCGAGACTAACTATGGAACTTTTACTTCGAAATCAAGAACTATTTATAAGTGCTATTCTCGGAGGATTTGCACTATCGTTTCCAGGAGATCAACAAAGAGCCACCTCTGAACAAATGATAGATAATTGGATTGAGGGTTTAAAAACAGAAAATATTGATGATATAAAAAATCCCGCTATTTTGAGATTCCGACAAGTAATTGGGGCTTATAGAGATTCTCATTTACAAGATTTTGATGCTTTAGCTGCCGTTTTAAAGGGTGGTTCTTTAGTTCAGGGCGATTCAACCCAATCAAATGATGAAAGGAAAGAGGCTATTAAAAAAATCAATGTGCCGGTCATGGCAGTTTTAGGATCTGATGATTTCATTCCTGGGGATAAAACCTTGGTAGCTCAAATAGTTCCAGATGCTTGTTATTTTCAAATTCAAGGAAAAGATCATATTACTGTTGTCTCAGATCCAAAATTTCACATGGTTGTAAAAGCTTTTTTAGCTTATGTAAACAAAAACTAAAGAGATACCAACCTCTATAATATTTACTTTTTTTTCTCGTTTTATTTATTATGTCAAATTTCAATAAATTAGGAGATCTTATAAAAAAAGAGATTCCATTAAGAAAATTAAATTAATTCTTGAATTGAAGAACAGATTTAAGAAATACTATATTAAATGGAAATATAAATAACATAAATATTAAAACCTAAAAATTTATGAGGAACAAAAAAAGTGCCATTTTTTAATAATGATGGAATTAAAATTTATTATGAAGTTGAAGGAGAAGGGCCACCAGTGATTCTGATTCATGGGTTTGCGGCAAATATAGATGGTAATTGGAGAGAAACTAAATGGGTGGATGTTTTAAAGGATGATTATAAATTAATACTTATAGATTGTCGTGGGCATGGGAAAAGTGATAAACCTAAAGATCCTACACAATATGGAGACCATTTGATTGATGATATCCTTAAATTACTTGATCACTTATCCATTAAGAAAGCTAATTTTTTCGGTTATTCTATGGGATCGATGCTAATGATGGAGCTTTTACTTCGAAATCAAGAACTCTTTATAAGTGCTATTTTTGGAGGATTTGCACTATCGTTTCCAGGAGATAAAGAAAGAGCCGCTACTAAACAACTGATCGATAATTGGATAGAGGGCTTAAAAACAGAAAATATTGATGATATAAAAAATCCCGCTATTTTGAGATTCCGACAAATAATTGGGGCTTATAAGGATTCCCATTTACAAGATTTTGATGCTTTAGCTGCCGTTTTAAAGGGTGGTGGTCTAGGTCCGGGAGTCTCATCCCTACCAAATGACAAAAAGAGAGAAGCTATTAAAAAAATCAATGTGCCAGTTATGGGTGTTTTAGGATCTGAAGACTTAATAATGGGAGATAGAACTTTAATAGCTCAATTAGTACCTGGTGCTTGCTATTTTCAAATTCAAGGAAAAGATCACATTACTGCTGTCTCTGATCCAAAATTTCACATGGTTGTAAAGGCTTTTCTGGACTATGTGAACAAAAACTAACTTGATACAAACCTATATTATTTACTATTTTTCTTATTTTATTTTTTATGTCAAATTTCGATAAATTAGAAAATCTTATAAAAAAAGAGATTCATAAGTTGCGTAATTTAGGAGAGCATAGTAGAAAGGGAAGTGATCATCTTTCTTATAGATCATTAATCAAATTTGAATTAGGTAAACCAAAAGAATTGATCTTCCAAGACAAATTAATTTTTGAAGTCACATGCAAATATGATATTTATACAGAAACAGAATTTCTGCATACTCCAGAAATGGATGAGTATTATACTGAGCATTATCATGATAAATTTATTTTTGATGAGGAGTTTAAAATTATTGAAATTATAGATATACGTAATCGCGAGTAATCTTATCAATTTATTTCATATTTAATTATAACAAATATTTTCTTAAACCAACTTCTCGATTACACATGTTAAATCAATTTCAGATTGTTTTATTTTTCTTATTTTAATTCATTGCTCATTTAAATAATTAAAATAAAACCGAATTATTATAAAAATGCTTTTTATTAGAAAATATAATTAAGTTAATAACTTTGGAATAAGATAAATTAGAAATGTTTAAATACAAATCTATCAATAGTTAACAAAAATTAATTTATTCAACTAATTTAGGCAGAATTGAGGAGACGAATTGAAATATGGCAAAAAAGAAAGCTCCAGCTAAAAAGAAAGCACCAGCTAAAAAAAAGGCACCAGCTAAAAAGAAAGCACCAGCTAAAAAGAAAGCACCAGCTAAAAAATAAAATAAATAAAGTCTTTATTCTAATATTTTCAAATTTTAGAATATCTCTTTTTTTTGATTACTTTTACAAACTTTGCTGATTCTAATTTCCATTTGAGAATTAATCAATTAATATTTATAAACGATATTATAAAGAATAAATAGTAAAAAATCTCAAATATAATAATACTAATCTGTATCTTGGTAAGACTAATACACAAAATCTATTTGAAATAAACAATATAAAAAAATATATGACAAACGATTTGAAATTTTAAAATACTAAATAACCTTAAAGAGTGTAAAGAAAGATATGGGAACAGAAATTTATTATTTCACTGGCACAGGAAATTCTTTAAAAATTGCTAAAGAGCTTTCTAATAAAATTGAAGATTCATTACTTATCCCTATTGCAAAGGTATGGGAATTAGAGAATTTTAAATCGAAAAATAAAAAAGTCGGCTTTATTTTTCCACTTTATTATTCTGGATTACCAAAAATAGTTGCTGATTTCATAAATAGAATAGATCTTGATAATTCTAACTATTTCTTTACTGTAGTAACGAATGCAGGAGGTATTAATGAGCAACCTTTACAACAATTGGATAGAATATTAAAAAAAAAATCAAAAAAGCTTCATGCGGGATTTTATATTACCATGCCAAACAATTATATTATTGGATTTGATATCCACTCAGAAAAACAACAAAAAGAGTTTTTCAAAAAAGCAATCGAAAAAATTGAACTTATCTCTAAAACTGTAAATCTTGGAAAAGAAAATGTAACTCCAGAGATCTTACAAAGAGATGTAACTAACAGTGAAAGATTTAACATGAAATTTTTTGAGACCGTAAATGAGAAAGATAAATCATTCTATTCAGACGATACATGCACTAGTTGTGGGATTTGTGAGAAAATCTGTCCTGTAAATAATATTTTATTAGTCGATGGGAAACCAAAATGGCAACACAGATGTCAACTATGTCTAGCATGCATTAATTTTTGTCCTGAAAAATCTATTCAATTCAGTGAAAAATCTTTAAAAACTCAAAGATATCATCATCCTGATATTACGATCGAAGATATTATAAATCAGAAAGGATAAAAAGACGTTAATTTCATCTAAAATCTTTTATCTAATTCAGTTCCACAATTTGGGCAATATTTTTTCTCTGGATTATACTTATTTATTTTTATAATTTGGGTTAATTCTCTTTCTAGATTTGAATAAACATCTTCAAGCATTATATCTTCTATTGAAATTAGATGGATTTTTCCTTTTCGATATAATTCAAGTTTTTCTTCTTTTCTTTTCATATAATCTTTTCCAAAATATCCCCAATATTCTATATAAATCTCATATTCTGGTAGATACCAATCATATTTTAGAAGATTACCTCGTATTTTAATTGTATCCTCATATTTATGCTCAAGTCCAAGGCGATAAAGATGATTGTCTATAATTAATTCTCCTCTTGATTTTACAATATGTCCATCAAGGCATTTAAAGCTAGTAGCTATCTTTGGAAGATACTTCTTTTTTATTGTTTTTCTTATTTTTAAGATAAGCCAAGCAATGAAGATGAAAAAAATAACAAAAATCACACCTCCTAAAATAAAAAAAATAAATAATTGACTCAACTCTAATCACCCATACTAAATTCAGACTTTTTTGATTTTTATTTAATTATATTTGTTTTAATTGATTGTCTATTCATTTATCTAATAGTACACCTATTTATAATTTCTCACTGAGCTGCTAAAAGTAATTTCTTTTTATTTAAAAATAATTAATAAGTATTTATTAAGATTTTATAATGGTTAAACTAATCTTAACTCATTTTACTCATTTTACTGCTCTTGATTAAATATATTTTCTTCATACTCTCATTTCTATCGAAAAAGTTTAACTGAAAATTAATATATATCTCCTTAAAATTTTGTTTTCATGCTAATTTATCAAATTTGAACATATTTGTTTTATACTACTAAATAACTCTAACAATTATATAAAAGCTGAAAGTTAAAAATGAAAAATATATTCTAGGTATAAATATAAAAAAGTACCAAGAATATAAATCAAGGTTTTTAATAACAAATGATAAAATCAGTATTAATTTGCGATTCTACAGGATATCCATTCTATTCTCAAAAAATAGATCCGAAAATTGGTCAGATTGAGCCTACTATTTTCAGTGGTTTGATTTCAGCTATAGGTGCAATAGGAAAAGAATTATTCAGAGAAGATATTGCTACAATTACATATGGTGACAATTATGAAATAACCATAATTACGAAAGAGTTGTTAGGAAATCATAAAAAAGTAATTTATTTTGTGTATATTATTGAAGGTGAAAAGGATCTAAAACTAATGAAAAATTTAAGTACAAACATTTTTATTGAAACAAAACAAGTTTTAAAAGATACTAGTACTGCTAAATTGAATATTAAAGAAAAAGTAGATAGAATATTAGATAATTTATTATAATGTAGAATTAGCCTTCACTTAAAAGAAATTCAAATATATTGAAAAACTCTTTTTTAATGGATGTATAACTTCTTTATCAATGATCTTTGTCCATTATAAGTGTATTTGTAAACCAAAAATTAGTGAATTCTTATAAAAGTCGAATTAAGGGAATGAGTAGATAATGTTGAGAATATTTATAAAGTCTAAAAATGAATTCACTAATTATGGAATCTATAAAAAATTTTATTAGAAATTTTAATTCTGATATTGCTTTATTAACGGTGCTATTCTTATTCTTCTTTCAGTTACTAGGGGATTTAATTGAATCAGTTTACATGTTAGATTTATTAAATTTGAGTCTTGATGAGAAAGCTGCAGGAATTTTATTCTTATTATCACCTTTAATCTTATTAGGATTTCGACGTAGTATTCCAGATTATTTTCTAGAAGTTGTTGCTATAATAGCTATAATTATGCGTTTAATTTCACCACTATTGGATTCTGCTAGTAAAATCATAACATCAGGATTGGGAGTAGGATGTATTATGTTGTTTTTCCCTCTATATTACCTTCAATCGATGAAATCTCAAAATGACGATAATGAAGGGAGGATTAGTTTGAAACTTAGTATAGGGCTTGCTTCAGCAATTTTGCTTTCAATAACTTTAAGGGCTCTAAATTCAACCTATGATATTTCTATCTATAGTTACTTTCAATTTATTGGATGGATTTTAGGGATTATAGGTATTCTATTGATAGTAAATCGTTTAATGGAAAATCAGAAAGATAAAACGTCGAATCCTGCAAATGAGGGAAAATCAAATTCTCCAGAGGAAGTAGATTCAAGTAGAAAAAGTAGATTTAAAGGTGTTAAACTACTATCGCTTGGACTGATGAGTATATTAACTCTGACTTATTTTGCATTTATTAGTCCCACCGTTATTTCAAGATGGACGGAAGGAGATTACATAACAATTTCTATTGCTGTTGCTATTATGATCTCTCTAACTATAACCATTTTATCA
Organism: Promethearchaeota archaeon; assembly: GCA_048937405.1. GTDB lineage: Archaea > Asgardarchaeota > Lokiarchaeia > Sigyniarchaeales > SOKP01 > Loki-b32. The sequence goes on along the minus strand of JBHLNF010000009.1, from coordinate 170,249 downwards.
TTTAAACCAGGGATTCTTGGAAAATTAAATTCAAAAATATTATGGATATGGAATGGTCTATTTATAACATCGCTTGTTCTTACAATAGCAGTTCACACTTTTCCTTTTCCAGTTAGCCCAGATTCTGCTCCAGTAGTAATAAATCATCCACTAGGTATACAGTACTATATTCCATTGATTATAATGATTGCATTGATACCAATAGTATTTATCGATTTTACGCTTTTAAGTCGAGAAATTGTAAGAAAACAACCAAAACCTTCAAAAATTGGAGCAGGATTCGTTGTTGGGAGCCTTTTTTTCATTTTAGTCATGTTTATGTTGATATTTACAAATGTATGGGGTTATATAGATCCTGTAAGTCAATTATTTCGTAACTTATTTTGGCTTCCATTCCTATTAGTCGGAATCGCAATACCAATTATGGGAAAAGCTATCTTCAAGAAAGATCTGCTAAAATTCAAGCAAATATTTACTAATCCACGTGATAAAAGAATATTGGCTTCATTATTAGTGGTTCTACTGATTGGAACTACTGTGTCAGTATTAAGCTGGGAATTACGATCCAAAGCACAAGATACAAGCAGTATAACAAATCTTACCGTAATGACGTATAATCTTCAGCAAGGCGTAGATATAGAAGGAGAGAAAAACTATGATAACCAATTAGCTATTATTGAAGATGTTAATCCAGATATTTTAGGTCTGCAAGAATGTGATACCGCAAGAATGTCGCATGGTAGTTCTGACGTTGTACGTTACTTTGCTAATCGGTTAAACTATTATTCTTTTTATGGACCAAGAACAGTCACAGGGACATTTGGAGCTGCAATTCTTTCTCGGTATCCAATTATTAACCCAGTGACTTTCTTTACATATAGCGATGAAGATGAAGTAGGAACAACTGAGGTACAAATTAAAGTAGGTACTTTAATCTTTAATGTGTATGTAAATCACCCATCTGGTAGTGCTGACGTAAAACAAGCTCATATGGATGCATTAATGAATCGTATTAGTGGCAAGACAAATGTAATTTCGATGGGTGACTTTAATTTTAGAAATAATACGATTTATTATAATATGTCGGTCGCAGTATTACAGGATGCTTGGGTAACTGCATCTTCTCGAGGTGTAGATGGTAGCAGTTATGATTTATCAGATCGTATAGATTATATCTTCGTTTCGTCTAGTTTTACCGTATTAGAGACCCGGTATATAAATGTGCCTGAATCAGATCATCCTGCTTTATGGACTGAAATCCAATTTTGATCCTCTTTTTTCTATTTGAGGATCTTTTTTTTCTTGGAAATAATCTCTAATAGCAATATAAAACAAAAATGGAATAAATATTTGGATTATTAAGCAACGCATTAATTTTTTAAAGCCATGTAGCTTTAAGAGGTTTTCGAGCAGGAATTCTATGATATTGAGCTTTTGGGTATCCAATTGCCAATGTATAACCAACAACATGGTTTCTTGGGAGATTTACAATTTTTCTTGTTGATCTTAATGTTGAAAAGAAATTAGTCATAAAACCCAAGGAGCAAGTACCTAGTCCTAATGTTTCAGCAGCGAGCATAATCTGGCACGCTGCTAAGGCACAATTATCTTTTAATGTCATTGAAGTCTTAGGAGAATGGATTATTATAATTTCTGCACCCCAACGCCAAATTTCTTTACCAAGTTCTATTCTTTTTAATATTCTTTTAAATGTAGGGAGAATATCTTTAAATCTGTCAATGATATTAGAGGGAAAGGATTTTTCTAAGAATTTTTTTCTTTGAGGATCTTCAAATGATTCTACCAGTCCCTTAATCTGATTATTTATCTCATTAGTAAGATTCTCTAATGTTTCACAATCTTGAACAATAGTAAAATATACATTTTCTTCATTATGCCCTGTTGCAGAATATCTCCCTGCTACATTCAATATCTTCTCAATTAATTCTTTTGGAACACTTTTATCTTTAAATTGTCTTCTCGACCTTCGTATTTTGAAAAGATTAGATAAAGTCTTAAAAGAGGGTATATATTCATCAGTAGGAACATCCTCAAGAATTTCGTCTTTATGAATTTTGAGTTTAATAGCATTAACAGGGCAAACAGCAACACATTTTCCACACTCAATACAAAATTCATCTGCCTCTTTATCAAAACTTAAATTATCTGACTCAAAAATGAAATGCCGACATACATTCACGCATGCCTTACATTTAGTACAAGATTCAAGATCCACAATTATTTTAGTATTTTCTAACATAGCTAAAACATATTATTATTATATTTGATATTTATTCTATAAAATGAATCTAACGTATAAATATGAACTTAAAAAATTGAAAATAAAGAAAGAAGAAAATGTCTCATCTTATTTTTTTCACTTAAAAAGTCAAATATTTCAGAAAAGAATTAAACTTTTTTATATTAGTTCATAGAAATTGTAATGTAATTAATCTTATTTATCAAAAAAAAGTAAAAAAAAAGAGAATTTCACTAATGAGAATTCAAAATAAAAAAAATATAGGAAAGTTAGTTACTACTATTTTTATAACTGTCATTATTATGACAATTCTCTCAATTCCACTTATAAGTATAATAGCACCACTTGGAAATATCCTTTTTCCTGGAAGAGGTCTTTGGAATGTTCCAGGAGAAGTTCCAGAACATGAAACTGTATACTTTCCAGGATTGAATAGTTCTGTTACCGTTTATCGCGACGAATGGGGTATACCTCATATTTATGCGTCTACTGAAGAAGATCTTAGCTTCGCCTTAGGATATGTTCATGCACAAGATCGATTATTTCAAATGGATATAGCACGTAGGAATGTAAGAGGAAAACTTTCTGAAATTGTTGGTGAATTGGCTCTTGAAGAGGATAAGTATAATCTTGCTATGGGAATGGAATATTGGGCAGAAAAAACTCTTGATGATATGAAATTAAGTCAAGAAGCAGGGGAAAATAATTTTTATAATTTACTTGAGAGTTATTCCGATGGAGTAAATCATTATATCAAGTCTCATCAAGGTGAATTCCCAATAGAATACGCAATATTAGGATTCAAACCTACAAAATGGGAACCAATAGATACACTATGTTTTGATAAATATATGGCTAAAATGCTTACATGGGGTTATGATGATTTGTATAGATTACAAACTTTTGAGGGAATTGGAAGTGCTAATTACACTGAATTACTTGGATATGCAACATATGGTCAGGTGCCTATATGCCCTAATTATGGTAGCTATAATGATAGTTCGGAACTCATCTATGATGGTGGTCCATTAAAGATAAGTTCAAGTGTTATGCATACTATTTCTAAATTTTTAAATGATATCGAGAAGATCCCTTCAGAAAAAACGTTACTAGAACTTCAAGAAGAGAATACGATTGGCTCAAATAATTGGGTTGTTGATGGTGTGAAAAGTAGTACAGGTAAACCAATTTTATGTAATGATATGCATTTAGCATGGAACATGCCTGGAATATGGTATGAGGCTCATTTAATTACTGAAGATACAGGTTTAAATGTCTATGGATTTACTCTTGCAGGTGCCAATATAGTTATAGTTGGCCATAATGAATACGTAGCATGGGGATTTACAAACACTGGCTATGATGTTATGGATTGGTATTACTATGAAGAAACCGACGATAATCATTATATTTATAATAATACAGAAATCCCTTATACTACTAGGAATTATACTATTAATGTTAAAGATAAAGGATCTCAGATTTTTACGGTTAAAGATACTGTACATGGACCTGTTCTTAATGATTTTCTTGATGATGCAGTTCCTGATTCATTAGATTCACAAAAAATTGTATTAGCACCCAAATGGACAGGAAATAACATCACTAGAGAGTTTTTAGCATTGTATGGTTATAATCATGCGACAGATAGAACTCAATTCAATCAATATTCGAGAGATTTTCATTGTCCTGCACAGAATCACGTATATGCAGATGTACATGGTACTATTGCTATGAGACCTACTGGATTAGTGCCAATTAGAGATGACAGCTTAATAGCTTTAGGATATTTAGGTAATGGTACATTACCATATAATGGATCTAATGGTGAAGGAGAATGGATAGACTATATTCCATTTGAAGAATTACCACACACTGAAAATTCATCACAACATTATATACAATCAGCGAATCAAATAGTAGCTGGTCCAGAATATAAAAAATATGCTCTTCAATCTAGTTATAGTTCAGGTTATAGGGGGAGAAGAATCAATGAATTACTTAATAATTCTGCAGATGGAACAGTTGGGATTGAAAGAATGAAAGAAATTCAATTAGACGTCAAATCAACTCCAGCAAGAGCCTTTATTCCCTATCTTATTGATGAAATTGAAAATTTACCTTCTTCTGAAAAAATAAAAATAATTCAAGAAGTTTTAACTCAATTAAAGAATTGGAATTATGATATGGATAAAGATTTATCAGCCCCCACTATTTATCGTAAATGGCGAGATTTTTATGAAAATTACACTTTTAATGATGAATTTGATGCTGCTGATGCTCCCATGAATCCACCATTAAATGTACTAGAGGGATTAACTCGAGATGAACCAACTTCTAAATGGTTTGATGATATAAACACACCCGAGATAGAAAATAGATCCCAAATAATTATAAAAGCTATGGATTCCACAATAGAATCTCTTTTAGAATTCTATGGTACTAGTGATGTCAATTCTTGGAGATGGGGGGATATGCATCAGCTTCTTTTTCCTCATTTACTTCCTGGATTTGATAGTCTTAACAGAGGTCCATATGAAGGAGATGGAGAAGGATATACAGTTAATCCATCAGGAGTGAGTATCAGAGATGGAATTGGTTATGCCAGATGGGGAGCATCTGAAAGATTCATAGTTGATTTTAGTGATTTACAAAATTGTTGGAGTGCAATCCCTTCTGGACAAAGAGCTATATCAAACTCTAAGCATTATTCTGATCAACTTGAAGAATTATTTTTGAAAGGTAAATATCATCAACAATATTTCTATGATTCCTGGGAAGATTATCCACAAAACCATGTTGAATCACGAATTAGATTTCTTAATAAAGAAGATCCAGAATTTATAATTATTTTGACAACATCCTTAATTGTAGGATTTACAGTAGGTATCGTAATTATTGTAGTTGGATACTATAAAAGGGACTTAATTCGTTCTAAATTTCGGGATTTTAAGGAGAAAAGAGGAGGTGCTAAGAATTAAAATAAAAATGACCAAATTAGTTGTAAATCCAGATACTAGAAATTTCCTAATTGCATTTATAATTACAGGACTTCTAACATTTGCTCTGACTTATGCTGAAATTTGGCAATTAATTATAATTCCTGGTATAATAGGAGGATTATTCAATAAAACTATGCGACGGGGGATATATTGTGGAGCTCTTGGTGTTTCTTTAGTATGGATTTTCTATCTAATTTATTTAATGATAGCAAAGAATTTTTATACAAATTTGGATCAATTTGCAGGATTAATCTTTGGAGGTTTAGGTTATGGTTTAATAATTCTTATCTTGATAATACTCTTTGGTTTTTTATTTGGAGCTTTAGGTGGAGCAATTGGAAGTGGAATTATGATAATATTAATACCCAGATTTGAAGAACTCTCCCAAAAAAATATTAAATCAGAAGAAAAAGCACATAATTCAAATCAATAATTCTTTTATTTTTTTAAACTTGTTCTAATGCATAAAAAATTAAGAATTTTTTTATAATAATATTATTATAAAAGGATTAAAGAAAAAATAATTGGTGAAATAAAAATCAATGGAAATTGATAATACCTTAAAAGACCAAATTAAAAAAATCGAAGAAGGAGCAAAGAAAAAGGAACAATATATTATTACCCGGATAAATCAGGAATATGACCCTAAGATCAATGAGATTGAGTCAAAATTAAATGTAATTCGTGATGAATTTTATAAGATTGAAGAGGTATTTAAAGAATGGGAATCGAGAGAGAAAGTGTTCAAACAAAGGAAGAGAGATTTGATTATTGCGGCACAACCTTTAAAGAAAGAACTTAAAAAATTGAATCAGAAAAAACTCAAAATTCTACAAAAAGAGTTAAAAGCTATTACTCAAGAAAAGATTGAAAAACAGAAAGCTTTTGAACAATAAACTTAAGAAAATAAAATCAACTTGATTTTGATTTTATCTAAATCCTTTTTCACACATATTAATAGATATAATTTAACATTAAACTTATTTTATTTTATATTGACTTTTCAAGAAATTTGTGATATAATCTTTTACATAAAATTTTCTTTTAACATTAAAGTATCTTGCAGAATTTTAACATTATAGTTATAAACTATGTCCTAAAAGAGATAGAAACATGAAATCCCTAAAAATTATAATAATTTGAGTAATAACTACACTAAAAAAAAGTTGACAATAACCAAAAATAAAAAAAAGGTATAAATAAATTATTTTAATTTTAATCGTCGATATATTAAAATCGAAACTATAGCAGCAAATCCAATTATCACAAACATCAAATTATAGCCTGGTATAAAAGGTTCAGTTTCTTCATCTTCAGGAGGAATCTCGACAGCTACACTAATACAATTTGAAGAACTATTTCCAAAAATATTGAATGCTACACCCTTAAAGTAATAAGTACCATTAGAATACCCACTTAATGGAAGAGATAATGCTTGGGTCTGATTCACTATTGATGTTAAAGTATCATTGATTTCAGAGATATAAGTATTATATTGGTAAATCGAATAATTGACTGCTCTTGGAGCTAAAGTCCAGTTTAGATTGAAAATACCGTCATCATCTATAGCTCCACAATCCGCAGTTAAATTAAAGCTTGCGGGAGATTCAATTGAAAATTTAGTTGTAAAAATATCATAAATTCCAAATGAATCTGTACGATTATAGCCTGTAATATAAATCCTGTCTAAAGAATCAATAACCATATCGTTCCACCAATATTCATAAATAGAATTATTAGCCCAAGTTTTCTCCCATATCAAATCTCCAGAATTACTATACTTTACTATACTTACATTACACATTGTCGTATATCCACATGTATATATGTTATTATCAGAGTCTACTGCAATGCTTTGTGCCATATCCTCCCAATTTGTTCCCCACGTTTGATTCCATTTCCAGTTGCCATCATTATCGTACTTAATGGTGATATAATCATAAACAATTGCACCATAACTCTCAGTTTTGCCTGTTACATAAACGTTATTATTTGAATCAAGTGCTACGCCAAATCCTTGATCCGTTAATCCATATTGTCCCCATGTTTGATTCCATATTTGATTTCCAGAACTATCGAATTTTGCTGTATATACATCGTATTCTGTCGTTATTGATCCATTAATCCCTGCTATATAAATATTGTTCATTGAATCTAAAACAAGATCATAGCCTACTTGTGATTCTGGAGCATAAATAGTTGAATTCCATTTATAGTTCCCTGAACTATCGTATTTTAATATTAATAAATCAGATGAAGTTGTATATGTGGTTCCTGTCAAATAAATATTATTATCAGTATCAATATCTATACTCCAAGCAGCATCATCAAATTGTCTACTCCAGGATCGTGCCCATTCGAAATGACCGGAACTATTATATTTTAATAGAAGAACATCCCAATAAGGATAAAAAGTTCCATTTGCACCCGCAACATAAACATTTCCCAAAGAATCTATTGCTACATCATATCCAAATTCATTATCTCCGTTATCGAATGTAACATTCCAAAGCTCTTCTCCATTGTTATCATATTTTATTAAAACCACGTCACTTTCAGTTGATTCATTATATCCTGTAACATAAATTGCTCCAGTTGATTCCTCTACAGCAATACCATATCCATACTCGTTATCTCCGATATCCCAAGATGTATTCCAATCTTGAATTAATGAAAGTTTAAGATTTTCATACATTAGTTCATCAGTTTCTTGATTTTTGGAAACTCTAGTAGGTTTATATAAGATAAAACTACTATTTATGATGCTAATTGATATTAACGATACTAGAAGAAAGATAGTAGTTGTTTTGTCTTTTCTAAATCTCATTTTTAATTACCTTAGTTCAAAAATTTTATTTCATTTATTAATAAGATTTCATTACGTAAGGAATCTTAAAAAGTACGGATATAAATATTTAACTTAATTTTTTACATTTTAGTAAAATAAGAATAATCAAGTGATAAGAAAAATTATTTTGATTTATATAAATATTTTAAAATTAATTTTATTTATTTCTTCGACCCCAAACAATGATACTAGAATAAAGATTAAAAAGAATTCATAAAGAAATTATTAAGATTAAGATCCCAACAAAAATAAAAATTGACGTAGAAATTAATTTTAAATAAAATTTTGACACCTTTTGAGAAATAAAAGCTCCAAAAAGAATTCCTATCCATGCCACAGAAATTAGAGCGAAAAAAGATCCTAACCATACTTCAAGAGGGAGTCCATATTGGGAAGCAAGAGTAATTGTTAAAATTTGGGTTTTATCTCCTAACTCCATTAAAAATATATATATAAAACCCGCAATATATGGATTATTTTTAAATTTTGATAATATTGATGGTATTTCTTTCTTATCTTCAATACTATCTTGGTTATTTTCACTATTTGCAATGTTAGGATCTTTAGAATTTCTCTCTAGATAGAGTTTCTTGATATTTGTTGCTTCTAAAATCCCTATTGTGATAAATACGATTCCAGAAATTATTGAAATTATGAAAATTGGGACAAATTGAGTAATAACTACTCCGAAAAAAACACCGATTGTTACCAAAACTGCAAATCCAAGAGTAACTCCTATTCCAACTTTATAAAACTTCTTATATTCTAAAGCTAGATTAAATACAATTAACTGTGTCTTGTCTCCAAGTTCACCAAGAAATAAAAGCCCATATGTTATGAAAATAATTAAAAATTCCATGCTTCTTTAAAATTAAATAATTCTTATAAATAGTATTGATTAATCAAGATATTTAGATTGACTAATCCATAAAAATTTAGTCAGGTAAGATATAATTCTTAACGTGATAAATTATAAGCAATAATGGTCTTTGTTAATCATAAATTACGATTTTTTTTTTTTAATACCTATGAGTTATAATAAAATTGTAAAGGGTAAACCGGGGACAGAAAAATTCTTTCTTGGGAACGAAGCGATAGTACGTGGTGCTATAGAAAGCGGGATTGATATTTATACTTTTTATCCAGGTACACCAAGCTCAGAAGTGGGAGAGAATTTTATAGAATTTTTTAGAGAAGTGGGAATGAGATGGGTAGAGTGTAGTATCAATGAAAAGGTTGCATTAGAGGTTGCAGGTGCTGCTTATGCTCGAGGAGCAAAAGCTATGGTAGGAATGAAAAATGCAGGATTGAATGTTGCCTCTGATCCATTATTTGCTCTTGCTACTACACGTCCGAAGAATGAGAATTCTGCTATGGTCATCTTAGTTGCAGATGATCCTCAGCAGTATTCGAGTGCTGTAGAAATGGACTCACGTTATTTCTTAAAAATCTTTAAAATCCCGGCGTTAGAACCGAGTAATCCTCAGGAATGCTTGGAATTTACCAAAGAAGCATTCAATATTTCAAAAGAGTTGAAACTTCCAGTTATTCTAAGAACTGTTACAATGATTTCTCATGCCAGAAGTAATGTGGTAATTGGAGAGATAAAACCTTCAGGGATGGAAGAGAACTTTGATTTATCTAAGGAAGTTAACGTTGCTTCAAGAGTTTATTTTTTAGAGTTAAAAGAGGACCAAATATATAATAGGCTTAAAAGAGCATTAGAGATGTCAGAAAATAGTTCATTGAACAAAATTGTAAATGAAAACTCAAAAAATCAATATGATTTAGGAATTATCACCTGTGGTGTATCATATAGTTATACAAATGAAGCCTTAGATTTTTTAGAACTTGAAGCTCCAATACTCAAGATTGGCTTTATAAATCCACTTCCAGAAAGAAAAGTGGTTGAATTTTTAAGGAAATTTAAACAGATATTTGTAATTGAAGAAAATGACAGCTTTATTGAAACACAAATACTTGCAATTGCCCAAAAAAATAGAATTAATGTAAAAATTCATGGGAAAGACCCATTTTCATACTCTAAAGAAAGTACTTTATTATCTATGGTAGGAGAGTTAAATCCTACCAAAGTTGCTCTAGCGTTAGTGAAAATAATAAATTTAAAACCAAAAATAGATTTAGGGCAAATTAATAAGAAAAAGTATAATTTAATGGCAAGACAAGCCGTATTATGTGCGGGATGCCCCCACAGAACAACAGGATATGCTCTACAAAAAGCTGTTAAAAAAATCAAATTAAAAAAAGGAAAAGATATTTATTTTTATCAAGATATTGGATGTTATACACTTTTAGCTTTACCTCCTTTTTCTTTTGCTAATGTTAAATATTGTATGGGTTCTAGTATTGCCTTAGCTCAAGGAGTTGCTCGAACAAGCGAAAGTCTTAATATAGCTATTATTGGTGATGGAACTTTTTTTCATTCTGGAATACCTGCGCTAATAAATGGAATATATAATAAAACTCCAATTTTAGTTTTAATACTAGATAATGGATGGATTGGAATGACAGGACAACAACCAAATCCAGGGAGTGATACCCGTTACTATAAGGAGGGACCATCAAAAGAAGCAATAAATTTGGAAGATTTCTTACATGGTACAGGTGCGAGTATTACTACAATTAATCATTATGAAAATGCTGATGAAAAATATTTATCAAATCTAACAAAACTTATTTATGAAAAAGGAGTTGATGTGATAGAAAATAAAAGATTGCATGTTATTCTTATTAGGGATGAGTGTAAACAAAAAACAATTAAAAGAGAGGCTCCAACGATAAGATATGTTAATCCTGAATTATGTAATAATTGTGGGCTATGTTATAATAAATTAATATGTCCTGCCATTGATTCAAAAGAAGAATTTGCATTTATTGATCCAAATTTATGTCTAGGATGTGGGATATGTGAAGAAATTTGCCCAAATAAAGCAATCGAGAAGGAGGAGTAAAAATGAAGATTCACAGTTATAGGATAGTGCTTACTGGTTTAGGGGGTCAAGGATTAGTCAGTTTATTACAAATTTTAGGGAATGCTTTAAGAATTGAGGGATATAAAGTCATTACGTCTGAAACTCATGGTCTTAGTCAGAGAGGGGGAAAAGTAACTTGTTTTCTTAGTTTTGGAAATAAACTTCTTGCTCCAATACCAATGATAGGAACAGCAGATATGATATTAGCTTTAGAAGAATGTACTATATTGGACGTTTTGAATTTTGCTAAAACAGATAAAAGTACTAATTTAATAATCTGTACTTATGAGAAGCATGAGGTTGATAAAGACTATCCCTCATTAGAGTATTTATTAGATACTTTGTATGAAAATTCAAATAATATTTATTTTATTCCTGCTCATGAAATTGCTGTAGACTCTCTTGGAAACTTACAAACGATGAATATTGTTATTTTGGGTTATATTTTAAAATTCTTACCAATAAAAAGAGAAATAGTTGAAAATTCATTAAAGGAATATTTCTTAGGAAAAGGATTAGAACTGAATCTAAAAGCTCTTAGTGAAGGTCAAAAATTAATATCAAAAAATTTTTAACTGTTAACTAATTTGTATAGTTAGTATCTGAGGTATTTTAGGGTTTTTAGTTACAAAGAAAAAAGTAATTTTTTTCAGTAGAATAATAGGATATCAAAGAAACATATAATTTATAATTTGAAAATTTAATTATTTGTATAGGTATAATTGATTTAAAGTTAATAAATTAAGCAGGTTAAGATTATTAAAGAATTAAGCTTAAGAGTTGATTATTATTTATAAAAAAGCAAGAAAAGTTGGAATTGTGTTATCGTGTTTGTTGTGTATTTCTATTTTTATTTATATTTTTAATTTCAATCCAGATTCAAATGAAAATTTATTTACCAATTTGAATGATTTTGACAATCCCAAACTCTCTTCAAACGGACCTAATTCTAAACCATTATTAATTTCTCAACATGCCACAATCTCTAATACAATTTTCCCTACGTCTTTACCAGAAAATATTAGTTTCACCTTATTGGAAGACTGGATTTCTAAAAATGTAACAATAAATTATGATGGAGTATCACATTATAAGCAGAGGGTCATCAATGGTACTTTCCCTTCAAGTAAAAACCCATGGGAATATTACACAAACAATTCTAATTTTGTTGAAGAACCTTGGCAAACAATTGATGAGGAACAATGTGTAGGAATCACAATTAAAAAAGGTCAAAGTTTTTCTAAAGGAGATATTAGTTATTTTGAAGAAAATTTAACTATTTCAGAAAATTCTGTCACAAATACCTTAGCAAGTCTTTCCATGTATTATTATATGGAATCCCAATTATTCAACCCTTCCGATGATATAAGTACGTTTATTTCAATTATGATAGGAGAAAATGAGATAAACAAATCTGAAATTCTATATAATTTAGCACCAGGTTTTTGGACTGAAATGAAAGTTACTTATGATCTTTCTAATTATGATCAACAATTGCCTGAAAATGTGACAATAAGGGTAGGTCTTAATGTAGAAAGTGATATTGGTGCTACTCCGCCAAGTAAAGATCAAAAAATATATTTTGATGATATCGAATTTAATGTATGGACTGAATCTAACATACCGAACTTAATCATAGCTAAAGATGTTGAATTTAATATGAATTATTCCTATCAAAATATTACTTCTGGTAAGGGTGTAGCCTTTATTGATGTTGAAAGAAGTCGAACTCAAACTAGTGATGTTATATTCACAATCTCGAAAAATGACACAATCACCGAAGAATTGAAAATTTATAATATAACAATTAGCTCGGTGGCTGTTAAAACTTTTAATTCAACTATCGGAGGATTAGATGGATCTTTTTATGAAATTGATAATCAGATTAATTGGAAAACTGATTGCTCTTTTTCTATTCCGTATGGCTATTTAAATAATTGGGTTGAAATCAAAAAACCCAGTGATTGGGATATTACTTCTATATTAGATGGATATGATGTGGAAAAAAACGATAGTTGTATAGGTATTGGGATTGGATCTGAAACTTTAAAAATACCGGTGGGGGTATTAGCGTCAGGATTATGGGAAATCAGAGCGGTTAGCAGAAATTATATTACTCAAGGTGGAATTAATGTTTGGAATGAAACTCATTATATCCAACAATCAAACATTACTTTAGGGGATATTTTTCAAATTAATATGACATTAAACGATACAATACCTTATGAAAATACCTATGTAAACTGTACCATCAAATTTCCTAATGGAACTATATATTGGAGTACTAACAAAGAGTTAACCTCATATGAAGTTCTATTTGGTGATTTTACGGTTGGAAAAAACATGACCATTGGCAGTTATGAAGTGAATCTATTATGGACAAATAATCAATCATATATCGATAGGGATAAAGTAGGATACTCAAATTTTAATTTCATTGTATGGCATCATACTAATCTGGTAGCTGTAGATTCATATATAGAGCGTATATCCGGAGATCCACTTTTAATAAAAGTTAATTTCACTGATTATGATTGTAATACATATATTGACTATGCAACAGTAACTTATAATGGAACATTACATGGTGGAATTTCTGGAACAATGGCTTATCTTGGATCGGGTATTTACGCAGCAGAAGTGGATACAAGTAGTTTAGCGATAGGGTCTTACTTTTTCTCTTTTAATGCTTCAAAAATCTATTTTGAGAATCAATCTGTTAATAACTTAATTGTCTTAGTAATAATTGAACAACCACTTGCATTAGAAGTCCCTAGTACAGTAATAAATGCTAATTCAAACGATTATGCAATCTGTAATGTAAATGTAACTGGAGCACTTACACATACTTTAATACCTGGAAAAACCAATATTTCAACTGATTGGCATAAACCATACGAAATATTAAATGATACTATCGAAGGTACATATATTCTCAATTTTTCAACTTATGATGTACCTACTCAAGGTACTCTTGAAACTTTCACAATTCAAGTATTTGCAAATAAAACTAATTATGGCTCGACATCTGCTTATATTTCATTAACAGTCCATCCAATTCCTACAATAGTAAATGTGAATAAATCTTTTATTGATGTTCATTCTACTGAGAATTTTTCTTTAGAAGTGAATTATATGGTTGAAAGTTCAAGTGAAATAATTACAGAAGCTATATTAAATATAACATGGTCTTCATTTTATGATGTTGAACTAACGCCTAGCGGTTTTATTGTAGAATGTTCAACAGAAGGCTTATCGTTAGATGTTTACACTTTACTAATTCAAGTAGATCATCCTGGATATGAAACTGCTTTTAAAAATGTTAATGTAAATATATTACCAAAATCTACATCTTTGGAAATTTTTTTGAATCAGATTGAAAAAACATCTGACAGATCCATATCAATAGTCTGGAATGAATCTTTAAACATTACAGTTCGCTATATAGATTTTATGACAAAAAGTTATATTGATGGTGCTACAGTTCTGGTAAATGACTCAAATACTTCTGAATCGTTATATCACAATATTCCGCAATACTCTAGAATTTTCAATCCGGGCGAATTATCTATTGGAATTCACCATTTCATAGTTACTGCTGAAAAGGAAAACTATTTCAAATTTTCTAGTGATGTTACAATAACAGTTCAGCAAATAGAGATTAATATTAAAACAATTAGCTTTAACAATTCACTTGAAATATTTGCAGGTAAATCTACTGATCTTATTATTAAACTTACTGAATATAATACTAGAAATATTATTGAAAATGCAAATGTTTCTTATTATGATTTGCAATATAATTTGAATGAATTTCAATATACTGGTAATGGAACATATGAAGCAAAAATAAGTATACCAGAAAATACTAAAGAAGGAACTTACACATTGACACTTAATATATTTATTGAGGGAGATATATATAAGACTACTAAAACTTCATTTATTATCATTGTCTCTAAAGAACCAGGTCCAAATTATTTAACTTGGATATTATTTGCTGGCATATTTGTTCTTGTTGGTATATTAAGCATTATAGGTATAAGACATTATATAATTTTACCAAAAAAAAGAGAATTTCAATCAAAATTATTAGAAAGAACTCAGAAATATAAAGATCTCATGAATATTGAAGCAATTTTAGTTGCTCAAAGGGAAAGTGGTCTATACTTATATTTAAAGAGTTATTATGCCTTAGAAAAGTACAGAAAAGAATTACTTTCTGGATTCATTCATGCAATCACAACTATCAGTAAAGAAATTGTAAGAAAAGATGTAATAATAAAAGAAGATACTAAATTAAGAACAGCGAAAAATATTGAAAATCTAATTGAACTTGATTTCAACCAATTCCAATTTCTTATAGGTGATTATAAAGAATTACGAGCAATTTTCATTCTAAAAGATAAAGCTTCTGAAAGATTTGTAAGTCAATTAGAAAATCTTTTATTAGCAACTGATTTAAAGTTTTCAGAAGATTTAGCGAATTGGACTGGAAATATTGCGAAATTTGAAAAAATAATGCCTTCAATTATTGAGGAATATTTTGACTTACCTTATAAAGAATTATACCAATTAAACAGCCCCCAACATATTGCAAAAGTTAAAGAAGAAGCTGAATTAAGTAAAATGCAAAATCGTCTTTTAAATGTCATTTATTCAATATCTAAAGGCAAACAAAAATTTTATTTACCAGACGTAGTAGAACTGGTTGATGAAAAGAATAAAGATTTAGTAATAGACGCTCTTGAATCAATTCTAGAAAAAAAAATGATAGTGCCTTCGACTTAAACTCACGTCTATCCGGAGAAAATAATTATCCTATAAACCAGCAAGAAAGTTTTAATAAGTTATATTAAGTAATTTCACATCACAAATGCTTTTGGAGGTTTAAAATCTTTTTTTCTAATTTTTTAATTCGATTTTCATTTCCATTGAAATCTTGGACATCTCTAAGAATCTTTAATCCTTGTTTATAGTAATTAATAGCATTTATATAGTCTTTCTTTTTTTCAGCTTTTTCAGCAGCAATCAAGGCATATTCAAGATCCATTTCTTTAATCTTTTTATCAAGTTCTAAGACGGAAAATGATATTCGCCCAATTTCTTCCTTAAAATCAAAACCAGTTGCTAAATATAAAGCTCTCTCATATTCTCGTAGAGCTTCCTTGTATATTAAAGATTTTTCAGCAGTTTGAGCTTTTTTAATATAAGCAGATATTGCCTTTCTAACTTCTTCCTCACTCATTGATTGAGCTTTTTTTTTCAGTTCATTAATAGCATCATCATTAGCAATAATTGGAGAAATAAGCTCATTACTGGCTAATCGTGTTGCATTTGATTCATGAAATTTCAGAACCTTATCTTCAGCTATCTCAATTGTCGTTGGATATATACTATTTTGTTCTAAAAGTTGATATATCTCGTAAAGTATATTTTTAGCCTCAATATGTACAATTTTTTGAACTTCATCAATTAAATTGATAATAAAAAAGAAGTGCTTTGAAGCTAA
Source organism: Promethearchaeota archaeon (assembly GCA_048937405.1). GTDB lineage: Archaea > Asgardarchaeota > Lokiarchaeia > Sigyniarchaeales > SOKP01 > Loki-b32. The sequence goes on along the minus strand of JBHLNF010000009.1, from coordinate 153,634 downwards.
TAATTGTTTAGCAAAATCGATTATAGCTTTTTGTATAGGATTTTTTTTGATTGCTTCTAATGTATTTGGTAAAAATGTATGGGTTAGAGTCATAGGAAAGACCAATTTAATATTGAAAGTGTCAATTATGAAATCAATTGTATCTTCGAATTCAAGCTTCTTGGTATTAATAAATCTCTCTAATTTATCAAAATATCTTGACTCATATTCATTTAAAAACTCAATAACAAGATTTTTCAGACTATCAGAAGCCTTATGATCTAAAACTAAACAAATCCTAATTTGTTCTCTGTTTTTTAGTAAAATATTGAAAGTCTCATAATGAAACTCATAAAAGGGATTATCTTTTCCACTTTTGGAATTATCATTAATTGTCGTCCCTGTTTCAGAAAAAGTTATATTTGCTTGTATAAATCCTAATAATAATTCAATATTTATACCAGCACCTGAAAGTGGATAATCTATTATTGGTAATCCTGAATCTTTTGTCATTAATATAATGTGTTTAATGTTTAGAACATCTAAAAAGGTTTGCCAGATTAAATCCTTAAATACCTTGATACGTTTTTCTTCTGAATCAATCATTGTAATCTTTAAATTTTGATCTAGGTATAAACCAATTTTATGAAGCTGTTCTTCTACACACTCTTTACAGAAATCTGGATATCTTTGACATTCGTCTTTATTTATTCCACAATCAAATCCTACAGGACTAATCTGAAAATATACCATATAAATTCAATTTTTTAATAGAATATTTCTACTTTAATTTATAGTGTTTGATAAGTTTAATTTTAATTTATTCTATACCATTTTTAAAGTATACAAATATTGTATACAACACAGCTTTTTTATTAATTCTTAAAGTTTTTTGATTCTGTATCAACATAACGAAAAACAAGATATAAAAAAAAAGTAATATAATTTAGATTTTTGCTTAAACTTGATATCTTTGATCAATTACGGTTTGGAATTGAATATTGGAACGAGGTTTCTCTTGATAACCACCTCGTTTTGAAACCAAGTAAAATTGTGCCATATTTTTATCATGTACTAGTGTAATTCCGCGCCATTTATTATCCGTAGAACTAAATTCTACTACATTTCCAAGAGCTATTCCTTCTCTAGTAGTGTATTCGAAACTTAATTTTGGTAAAAATTTTAGAAGTTCATCATGAAACTCAGTAACCCTTTTTTTAGGTTTATCCATAAATCTTAATGCTTCAATGGAAAAAGCTGTGAGAATATCTTTACTCATTGTTTTCCATGCATTAGGATTTGCATAAAACTCTATGCCAATAAATTCTCCATTAATAAACACTGCAATTCCACATTGATTTTCTATATTAATAAAATGCTTAATAAGATCTCCTGTTTGTTTTTCAGATTCTTTTGTCATTTCAAGGTAACTTTGAGTAGGAGCAATAGATGGGAGGTAATTCATTTCATATCTATGTGATTGAATCTCATTCCATACTGCATTTTGCCCAGCCGCTGAAATAGCTTCATAAGCAACATTAGGATGTAGTCTTGTATTTGATGATTTAAAACCTGGATTTTTTTTATAATTCCATCTTGATTGTTCCACACATTTAGCAGGGATTGTGTATTTTTCTTTAACAGTTCCTGGATTCTTACTAACTATCTTTTGTTTTCCTCCTACAGGTAATAAAATAGGCTCCCATATGGTTCTATCTTGTTTTCCCCCATGAACCGTCATTCCAAATGGAATTAATACTTGTGTATCACTTTTATTTTTAACTTCCAATTGACCAACCGATTCTGTTTCAACAATTTCGATTAATTCTAGTTCTTCTGCTTCTTTGATATTAATAAATTCAATAAATTTATCATCTTGAACAATGATGGGGATAACTGTCATATTTTTATAAACTTGAGGTATATCAAATTTAAGATAGCTTAGTGGATTTTCAAATATGGTTTTAACAATTTTTATAACTTCATTTTTCAAACTTATTCATCCTCCTTTTTTTCTTTTATACGTTCGTTTTTTTTTGGCAAATTATCCTCATAAAGTGGACTTATAAACTTATTTACAATATCTTTACCATTTTTAGTAAGTTCTACTCCTTGAACTACTTTTACCTTTCCGTTTTTACTTACTCCATTAATCCTTTTACCTTTTCCTTTTGGGATTTCTGCTTCGGGATATTCCTCTTTCCGAACTTTTACTATACCTCCCCGTTTTAAAGCATTTAAATGATAATTAATATTTTGTTTTTGAAGCCCTATATTTTCGGCAATTTCTGTAGGTCGTTGAGGATTTTCAGCTAATTCCCTTAAAATATCTGCCCTTACAGGACTCCTAAAAACAAGTCCCACTTTATCAAACATTGGTTTTTTCTTTTTCTTCTCTTCTTTTTTTGCCATAAAACTCACTTATTTTATTAGTAAAAATTTCTTTTACTGTAAAAATTTTTACTGTAAAAAAAATATTCATTTTCATATATAAATGTTTGTAAATTTTTTTATCGAAATAGAAAAAAAGATAGTGAATTAGACTATAAAAAATAATAAAAGAAATTTTAAACAGGAGAATCTTTTTTGGAGTAATATTTTTGATAATGATAATTAATTCTTAATAACTAACATCATCAGAGTACAACCTTTTAATAAATTATTAATTTAATAACTAAAAAAAAAGGTTAACAAAATGTCAATAATAGGTATAAATCAAGAAAAGTGTACAAAGTGTAAACTTTGCTTACAAGAATGTAGACGTCCTCCTTTTTACGTCATGGAAAATGGGGATATTGGATTTAATGAGAAGATGTTACCGTGTATTATGTGTGGACATTGTATAGCGATTTGTCCTGAAAATGCTATTCTAACCAAGGATATGGATGATATTGACGTTTATCCTGGAATTGATACGCCTGAAACACTTCTAGAATATGATAAACTTTTTCAATTATTACGAGCAAAACGTTCAGTCAGACGTTATAAGAAGAAAAAGGTTCCTAAAGAATTAATAAATAAAGTCTTTGAAGCAATGAGATATGCTCCCAGTGGAGCTAATAATCGAATGTGGCGCTATCTTATTATTTCTGACCAAGAAAAATTAAGTAAGTTGAGTACTGAAGTATTAAAAACTACTTATTTATATGGGGGATTTGAATCCGCTGAAAAAGCGATAGAATATTATAAATCAATAAACAGAGATCCTGTTTTTTTCGGAGCACCACATTTAATAGTACTATATTACGAAACAGTTCAAAAAAACATGACTTTACTGACTTTAAGGGGAAATGATACAGGAATAGCAATAACTTATGGTATGCTAGCGGCTGAAAGTCTCGGATTAGGAACTTGCTGGATGGGAGGACTTCAAGGCTCAATTGCGGGAAATCCGGGAATTCTGGATATTTTAGGAATAGAAGGGCATGTTCTTGGAGCATTCATCTTAGGCTATCCTGCTGTAAAATATCTCAGAACGACTCCACGATCACCACTTAATATAAAAGGATTAGAGGATCTTTAATTTAAAATCAAATTTGAAGAGTTCTAATAAAATTTTTAATTCTTAAATATAAATTTTATTTCTTTAACCTTAAATTTCAATAGGATTATAACTTTCGGTTAATTCTTTACCACGTTCAATATAAAAGAATTTGGCGTTTTTTGGGTTAAGTATTTGTTTTAATATCTTAAGAGCTTTTATTCCCTTCTGAAATTCATCACATATAAAATAATCTATACTGACATATCCATGTTCTGGCCAAGTATGAACAGCAGCATGACTTGTTTCTAATATTGCAACCACACTATATCCAAAAGGATAGTAATTATGATTATAAATATCAACAATTGCTAAATATGCTGAGGTAAGTGATTCTAGAAATGCTTGAAATATTGCTTTATTGTCCATAAGTAGATCAATAGAATTAAATCGCATTTCTCCTGTGAAATGATATCCAATGGGTCGAAAAGAAATATTTCTTCCATTTTTTAATTCAGAAGTGTAGAGTGGTTGTGAATCATAATTATAATTAAATGGAGTACTTGAAGTTGTTAATGTTTGTAAGTAATAAAGATGGCTAAATTGTCCTATAATACTTGCACCTATATAGTGATTAAAATTAGGAATCATTTCCTTGAGAATAAATCCGTGATCTAATATTGATAATTGTACTTTTAATGTATCATTCGGGGGTTTATTTCCAAAACATAGAAAACATTTCTTTCCATTTATAGGATATAATTTTCCGTTAATATTGATGTATGATTTAAGCACTTCTTTAGCCCTCTTTAAAAATAAACGTAATCCCTCATTTGTATAAGGAGGATCCATTATAACAACATCATAATTATTTTGAATATCTTTAGGACTTGGATTTCTTAAATCATGGTGAACAATATTAAAATTTTTCAATGATTTTTGTAAAATTACATTGGAAAGAAAATCTAAAATTCGCTCATCGATGTCTAAAACAGTGATCTCTTTTGCTAATCCAGTTAACGCGACTGCAATCGAAGTTGCGTCGTCATCACCGAGAAAAATTATTTTTCTTCCTTCAATATCACCTTTTTTAATCAAATAGAAAGTTCTTTTTAAAATCGTCATTAAGTTTGCATGTGATTGATCAAGAGCATATTCTGCTCTTGGTCGTTCCTTTAGATGGCTTTCTATCTCTTTTAAATATAAAAATTCTTCTGGAATATCATCTAGATCAAAATTAATTCCATTAGGAAAAGGATCATAATCGAAAGTTAAATTTAAATTCTTTGTAACCCATATCTTTCCCTTCTCTCCGAGAAAAACTTTATCTGCAATTATACCCGCTTTTACTAATTCACCTCTAACAGCCGCAAGAGCGGGAATCGCAATTCCCGTTTTTTGAGATACTTTTTTATTTTTAAGAAAAGGAAAGCGATACATAGTTAGAAGTATTGATCTAATTCCCTCGATACCCTCATCTAAATGTGCTTTATTTGCTATATTTATAAGTAATTCTTCTGTTTCAGAATCCATGATCTTATCGCTTTGTTATTCAAAAAGGTATTTTTTGATTAACTCTAATAAAGTTTAGAACATAATTGCTAATAATATTTTCTTTTCTATATTGATACAACACGACTATATAGGCAATTTATTTAAATGCTTGATAATAGAGAAAGAAAAGAATATTGAACTAATAAAATAAGAAAAATTGGTATTTATTTGCTAGATCAAGTTTATAAATTGTAGGATCTAGACTATCATAGAATTAATTTCAATTTAAAAAAACCATTAATGATGAAAGAATTAAGCAATATCGGTCACTATAAGATTATCGAATTCCCAAAAGTTAGAATCCCTACTCTAGACTTCCTATCATTAGGCGCAAAAAAGCATTATGTAAAAGGTTTAATTGAATTTGATGTAACAGAAGGTAGGAAGAAAATTCAGGAACATGAAAAGAACACTGGAGAAAAAATATCATTTACTGCATGGTTTCTTAAATGTGTTGGACAAGCGGCTAGTGAATATAAGGAAGTTCATTCTATGATGATGGGAAAGAATAAGATCATCCAATTCGAGGATGTTGATATTTCTGTAAGTATTGAGAGGACAATTGAAGGAGTAAAGACTCCTATACCACTTATCATTAGACAAACCAATAAAAAAACAATTAAACAAATCAATGAAGAAATTAGGAGAGCTCAATCTGAAAAAATTAGCGAAGCAACAGTATTAGGAAATCACAGTATGAAGAAAAATGTAAAGACATATGTGGCTTTACCGAAATTCATTAGAACATTCCTTCTAAAGAATAAATTTAGAGATCCAAGAAAAATCAAGCAACTTATGGGAACCATCATAGTTACTTCGGTAGGTATGTTTGGAAAACTTCACGGATGGCCAATACCAACAACAACTCACCCTCTAGCTTTTGGTATTGGAGCAATAACTAAAAAACCAGGTGTAATTGAGGAAAAAATTGAAATTAGAGACTATTTAGCAGTTACAGTTTTAATTAATCATGACGTTGTAGATGGAGCTCCTGCAACCCGTTTTATTTCTCGCTTGGGTGAATTATTAGAAAGTGGATTTGGATTACTTAATTTAGAATCGTTTATTTTCTTTTAATCTTATTCGAAGAACTAATTACTTTTATAGTTTTTTTTAAGGTTCAAACAATGAATAAATTAAGTATTCACCTATTAATTCTCTCATAACTTAATTTTAAGAGTATTTAGGATGTTTTATATATATGTGATACTAATTTCAAAAAGAATTCTTCTACACTAGTACCTATTTTCGCACTAGCTTCAAAATATTCACAGGCAGAAATGTTCTTTTTTAAACTCTCTGCTTCTCGTTTTTCAACTATTCTATTTCCAGAATTTATTAAATCAAGTTTATTTCCAACAAGTACACTTGATAAATTTCCAAGAACTTTCTCAGTTTCATCTTTCCATTTTTTAATATTTTCGAAGGTGTTCCTTCTTGTTAAATCAAAAACATATACAATTCCCTTTGCTCCTTTGTAAAATTCATGTCTTACCCACTTATAGCGATCTTGTCCTGCTAAATCCCATATCTGCAAAGTAAAAGTATCTTTAATATTGGGAATTCTAATATATTTTGCGAAAAAATTGGATCCGATTGTCGAACCAACATTTGGGGTAAATCTCCTTTGCAAATATTGGTGAAGTAATGTAGTCTTGCCTACACTAAAGTCTCCGCATATGCATATTTTATAGAAAGGAATTTTTGTTCTCAACCTGAAATAAATTGAAATTATATATAAACTAGGGGGATTTAAATTTAATAGTTTTATGATCTTTTGAGATAGTTTAAATAATTTTAAAGAAAGCTGGATTAGTACAACAGGAAAGATTACATTGTATATAATAAATTTCCATTATAGTTAGACTAATAGTAACTATAGAATTATTGTTAGTAAAAATTAAATTTGAATAAAAATGAACCAATCATTTAAAATCTATATTGTTTTTGATAATAAATGCCACAAACCGGAATTTTTACCTGGTTTTGGATTTTCAGTGTTAATATATAATTATTTCACAGAAAATTTTACCTTATTTGATACTGGAGGAAATGGAGATATTCTAATCCATAATATTAAAAAATTCAATGTTGAAATTTCAGCTATAAGCAACATAGTTATTTCCCACGCCCATTTTGATCATACAGGTGGTTTAGTAAATATATTACAAATTAATTCGAATATCAAGGTTTATGTTCCAAATGATGAGGAAAAAGGGTTTTCAGATGCATTTCCAAATAATCAAATCTATGGGAGTTCAGAAATGATCGAAATTGAAAAAAATCTCTTTATTTCAGGACAAATCAAAGGAAGTTTTATCCCAGAGCAATCAGTTTTTCTAAAAACTGAGGATAATGAATTTGTTGTATTAGTTGGTTGTGCACATCCGGGTCTAGAAAAATTTATCATAAAAACTCAGAATATTTCCAGAATTAAAGCAATAATAGGGGGATTTCATGGTTTTAAAGATTTATTTTATTTAGAAGATATTGATTTTATTGGGGCCTGTCATTGTTCACAATATTACAATCTTATAAAGGAAAAATATCCGTATCAATTTAAGCGAGTCTGTGTTGGGGATAATTACATATTTTAAAATCTTCATTTTTAAAATTAATAATAATTTTAAATACTCGAAATTAGTACTCAAATAAAAACAATCTATTGAATTGTTGAGTCAGAAGAAAAAGATATTTTATCAATTTCTCTTTTTATGAAATATTAATTTCTTTTGGATTGATACTTTTAAGATATAATAGAAAGATTAGTGTATGGAAAGTGAATTGGAGAACACAAATATTTATTTATTCATTCATAAATCTCATAGATTATCCTTTAACATTATCCCTTCACAAATATTTTTTTAGATAAATTAGGTGTGACTAAAAGACTTAAATATAATGCATTCTGATAGATTTATTAATAAGATAGAAGCGGATCGGGATAGAGTTATTTCTTCCCTTATCAATAGGATGGTTAAATTTCTAAATTATACAGAAAATAGGTAATAGGATAAAACGTGGTGAGAAGAAATTATCGATACAATCTATATTAAAACATTTTTTATTATTTCTATATTGTTATTTATTATTGGCTTTATTTGGCCTCTTATAGTAGTAAAAAAAAGCGGTAGTAATCCTCATGGTACTCATGAGGGATCTGCTATATTGACACAGTTTAGTTCGGTATCGATATTCTTATGGTTAGTTCTGATTATCTTATATATATTTTTCAATAATTTAATTGAGACTTTCTGGCATTTAAATTTCTTATCGAATGACATGATTATTATAACTGGGATGATTCTTATCTCATTTGGATTTTTATTGGAAATATTGGGAATTGTAGCACTTGGGATTAACTTTAGGATTGAACTCCCTATAGACGAAACTGAGCTTATTACTACAGGAATTTATAGAATTATGAGAAACCCTATCGTTTTTGGGGTATTTTTACTTGTTTTCGGTTCTTTTCTAATAATTCCAACTATAATTGTCTTATTAATCGCTATTTTTAATATAATTACTTTTAATTCAAAAGCCATCGATGAGGAAAAATTTCTACTTCAAAGATTTGGCGATGATTATAAAAACTACAAAAATAGAGTAGGAAGATATTTACCTTTCAAAATAATAAAAGAATAAATTACATGATAAAAAATTAATTTGGTGAACAAAATGTCGATATTATGGATATTTAGATTAAGCCTAATAGGAAGTTTATTTGTTCTTATAATGATATTTGCTTATTTTCTTAAAAATCGTGATAAATATACGGAAATATTAGAAAACACCACTATTAACATTATTTCAGTCATTCTTTTTAATTTCTTTTGCTATGCGCCAATGATAATTCCTTCTGAAGAGGAAATAATTCAAAAACCTTCAATTTTTAAAGATCCTTTTAATGTAAGATGGTTTGATATTCTAGGGTTAATATTAATGATTTTAGGAATATTAATATTATTAAGGACTATTTTAATGCGTAGAGTGGTTGGAGCCAAAGATACTGTTAGCAAATTATTAACAAATGGAATTTATTACAAAAGCTCAAGAATACACCTCCTTTTAGGGAGATGATGAATTGAGCATGAAGAAAAAATCACTAAATCTTTATCCACTCCTCTTTTTTAATTTGCGGTGTACTCTCATTATAGAAATGAAGCTAACGCAAAGAATTAGGATATTCCCTTCTGAAAAGCAAGAACTCCTTCTTTGGATCTTATCAGACAAATGTCGCCTCTTATATAATTTTGCGTTAGCTGAACGAATGGAAAATTGGTACAAAAATAAGGATCTTCCACGAGAAAAACGTCGCTATCTTAATTATCTTATCCAATCAAGAGCATTACCGGAATTAAAAGAGAAATATCCAGAATATAAATGGGTATATTCAAAAGTTCTCCAGACAGTACTGAAAAAACTCGATGCAAACTATAAATCCTTCTTTGTGTTATGGAAAAAGGGAGATAAAGATGCAAGATCCCCCCGATTTAAAGGGAAGAAGTATTTCACCACCCTTTGTTATAATCAATCTGGTTTTAAATTACAAGAGAGTTCAATCATCTTCTCTCATAAACATCCTTCGAATATCATACTTGAATTTGAAGTTCCCTCTCATCTCATTCCTCAAGGGACTATTAAGCAAATAGAACTTTTTCAGTCTGATGAGAGATGGTATATTTCCCTCACATACGATCTCAACGTCCCTGAATATTATGATAATCGCTCTTATCAAGCAATTGATTTAGGAATAAATCAAACTGTAGGGATAAACCTTTCTGGAAACTCAGTACAATTCACTCACAGAAGAGCAGACCTCTATTGGAAAAAAAAAATAGAAGAAGTCCACTCAAAACGAGATCATTGTAAGAGATACAGTAATAAATGGCATTGGTATCATTCAAAACTGCTTCGGATGATTAAAAAATGCGCTTATCAACTGAAAGATTTCCAGCATTGGCTCTCAAACCAAATTGTAACTAATACCAAAGCGAACACGATTATTGTTGGAGATTTAAAAGTAAAACAGATGGCTCAAAAGAAGAAAGGAACGGGTAATGCTAAAAAGAATAGGTTAAATCACACACTCAACCATTCGGTTCACAACACAGGCTATTTGTCTCGATTTGTCGAATTCTTAACCTACAAAGCAGAAAAAATGGGTAAAAAAGTAATAAGAATTGACGAATTCAAGACTACAAAAGCCTGCTGCAAATGTGGAAAGCTCAAAAATAGGGTAATTTTTGAGAGATTTATTATTTGTGATTGTGGAAATCGTATTGACCGAGATCTCAACTCAGCAATTAATATCATGATCCGGTTTTTATCAGAGAAACATAAATTCGATTTCTTATCGCATGAATCCTCCGTGAACGAGGAATCATTCCTAACACGATGGAATGGTTTTCTACGACATACAGACCAACCCGTAGTAGAAGCGGTTGCGCACTCGTAGGAAGCGACAGCCTTTCGGCTGTGTGTAGTTCACTCATTCTGTAGGCATCCAATATATTTTGGAATAATCATCATATCGCTAGGTTTTGGTTTAAGAGGAATAAATATTGATGGATTTCTTATTTTTCCTTTAATTCTAATAGCGAATTTTTTTCAAGCAAAATTAGAGGAAATATATGATGTTGGAATACGCTTTAAAGAGGAATATTATAATTATAAAAAACAAACTAAAATGTTTGGGACATTTTGGTTTTGGATTATATTATTGATCAGTATAGTTTTTCCGTTAGTAATTACGTTAATAATATAATAATAAGCTTCAGTCTGGTTATATCAGATTATTTTTAATAACGTTTCCTCATCAAAATAATATATTGAACTTTTGTAAATAATAATATTCCTCCGAGGAGAAGCGCAATACCAATAGCCATTAATAATGGAGAATTATTTTCTGGAGAATCTATATAACTTATCATCCAAAAAATAATGATTATTATTGCAATTAATATTACTAATAAAGAGACATTTCGAATTTTTTTATCTAGTTTGCTAAATTCTTCCATATTTGCTAGATTAGGATCGTAATATTGTTATTAATAATTCATATTAACTCAATTATATTTATTAAAAAGAGAATCAAAATTATTATCATTTCATCTCTATAAAATATTAATATATAAAAAATGAATTCACAGAAGATAGGAAGAGTATACACACCTGAAAATTTAACTAATTACATTGCTCAAATTACAATAGATAAATTTCTTGTGACTAAAATTAATAAGAGATTTTCAACAAATAAAATATCTATAGATGAATTATTTGAAAAATACATTCGAAAAGAGAATGATAATAGAGGTTCCTTAGTTTATACTATTGATAAAATTGATAGAGAACAATTTGAATATGTTTTTGAAGTATTAAGGGATTTGAAAGTATTAGATCCTGCTGTTGGAAGTGGACACCTTTTAATTGCTGCTTTAAAAGTCATAGAAAAATATATGGTTAATTTGAGAAGCCTAGGAATAATAAATTGGACAAATTTAAAGATAAAAAAAGAAATTATTTCGCGTAATTTATTTGGTGTAGATATTGAAAAAGATGCAATTGAAAATACAAAAAAAAGATTATTGGCTACGATAAAACACTTGGTTCATAATGAAAAGGATAATGATAAGCAAAATATACATTTTAATTTAAAATTAGGTAATGCCGTAATTGGCTACATTAACAAATCAGAAATAACTTCTTTAAATCATAAAGATTTGAATGCCTGTTTTTATGATGAAATTAAGTATTTATTTCATACCCATAAAGATTTAAAAAAATTGGATCTAACAGAAAGAGAGGAAAAGACAATGCTATATACATTAAAACCTTTTCATTGGTTCTATGAATTCCCAAAAATAATGGAGAGAGGAGGTTTTGATATAATAATTGAAAATCCCCCGTATATTTCAAATAAAAACCTCTCTCCTCTCGAGAAGGCAATATTCCAGGAAAGATATAAAACCACTAAAGGTCTAATGAATACATTTGGAATCTTTATTGAGCGCTCTATTAATATATGCAACTTATTTTCAATAAATTGTTTTGTTATTCATAAAAATATAATTAGATCTAATAATTATGATTTACTAAGGAAATTTCTTCTTGAGCATACTACTATTGAAGAAATCATTGATGTTGGAGCTGGAGCTTTTCCTTCTATAACAGCCGAAGCCGTTATTATTCTTATAAAAAATACCCTTCCAATAAAAACTCATAAAATCAAAATAAAAACTAATTTTAATAAACAAAACATAATAACATCTAAAGATATTTTAATCAAGGAATTACCCCAAAACATCTACTTAAAGCAAGAAAATTATAACTTTAATTTGGAACTTTTACATGATGAACTTGAAATCATAAATTATATTAGAAATAATAAAGATTTTATTTTAAATGACTATTTTGAAGCAAAAACGTGTATAGCTACTGGAAACGACACAAAATTCTTAAAAGATCATAAAGTTAGTGAAAAGTTTAAAAAAACTCTTAGGGGTAAAAATATTGGACGTTATTTTATAGATTTTAATGGTTTGTATGTGAATTATGACCCTAAAGCCCTCCATAGGGCTCGGGATGAATCGATATTTCAAAAACCTGAAAAATTAATCATGCAAACAATTAGTTCAAATCTCACTGTAGCTTATGACAATATGAAATATTATCCTTTAAGTACTTGTATCGCTATAATCCCAAAGGAGAATTTAGATGATAAATTTAGTATTAAATATCTTCTCTTATTAATGAATTCAAAGGTAATGAACTTTTATTATGATTCTGTATTTAATTTGGGAGCACATTTAACCACAGAAATTTCTGTTAATAATATTAATAGATTACCACTCAAATTCCTTGAGGAATATGATGTTTTTAATAAATTGGCAGATATAATGATCCATATAAATGAAAATGAGATTATAAGAGATGAAAACAAAAATATTATTGAATATTTTAACAAATTAATAAATCTTTTAATAAGCGAGATTATATTTTCCCGTAAGCTTAAATCAGATGGTTTAAATACAGAATTAATTAATAGAGTATCCTTATATCTTAAAAATCTAAAGCAGTTATCATTTGAAAGATTAGATCTTTTTATTAAAAACTTACGAAGTGATGAGGATATAAATAATGAAGTAGAAAATATTAATAATCATCCTTGGATTATTAAAATAGAAAAATATTTTGAAAAATAAAAAAAATAATGAAAGAATTAGTAGATTATTACTTGATTACAAACTTTTACCTAATACCTTAACCGCATCTCTCATTGCCATTACCATCTCAGTTTTCATTGAAAAACCTTCAATTTTCCAGAATGGCGTGAACAATTTTGAAACCTCGATTACTGCTTCATCTGCTTTCCCTTTTTCTACAAAGATAATATTATAACCCTTTATTCCCCGATTTTTATCAGGAGCAGCGAAAGTTTGCCATTTCTTTATATAAGGTGGAAATTTACCTTGAACTTCTTGAAATAATTTGAACCATTCTTCAGTTTTATGATATGGGATCCATTGAGTAGTTATAAAAATCATATAGGTATCACCTCTCTAATTATTTATAATTAAGTTTTAATTTTAAAGCATTTTACATTTTTGTTAGTAAATATTTAAATTTTTGCATTTTTATAACTCAAGCTAGAAAATCATAATAGAAATTGTTAATTTGTTTATAATATTGTATGTCAAAAATTAATTCTTCTGAATTTAAAGTTAAACTCAAAATTCAAATAAATAATTTACTAACTATTTATGAACAAAAAGCTGAATGTGGTATATTCTTTAAACTTAACCCAGATAAATCACCTTTAGAGATTCTTGGAGTATTAAATTTTTTACAGGACAAGATTAAGAAATGGGGAAATACAAATATCTTTAGTTATCATGGATCACTATTTGATGGAGACTATGCTCTAATAGTCGGATCTAGGAATTTGGAGGAAGCTATAAGTATAATAATTTATATGTACCTTTCTAGGATTACAGATACAAATTATGAAGATGATATTTTTTTACAGAAATTAGAAACATCGATTGATCTTGAACTATTTTTAAGAAATCACGTTTCAGAACATATAGAAAAAGGATATCCAGTTAATCAAAGTTTGGAATCAGAACTGTCAACCCATCTAGACAAATTGATTTGTAAAAATCCCGATTAAACAATAAAATAGAGATATAACTTATTCTTCATTCTTTGGGTTTCCCCGTTTAACATTTCTAGAAAGAAATATAAGAGGTAATAAAACAATAAGTCCAAAAAATACTTCAAAAACGTGAATTCCATATATAAACACTTCCACAACATATCCTGCAACAATTGGAGTTAATCCAAAACCGATCCCTATTAAGACCTCATTAATAGTAGCATATTTTGAAGTATTTTCTGCTGTACCGTACTCAAGCATGATCTTCATCCCACATCCGTGGACTAATCCTAAAAACAATCCAACAAATGGTATAATTATTGTTATATATAAGATATCATCTACAAGGAAAATTGTCAAAGCTACCAAAGACACTAAAGAAATACTTATCAATGTCGCTATTTTTCTTGTATGTATCTTCATATAATTTACCCAAGTTAATCCTAAAAGTTGGAAAAATTGATTTCCGCCTTGTACAATATAAGTTAGGGCCGAAGAACCTCCAAAAGCTTTTAAAATCACAGGATAGCCAAATATGAAAATGGGTTTTGATATCGATAAAAAGATAATGCTTATCCATGAAAATAATATAGGAAATATAATCATAGGTGTGTGAGAATTAACAGATAAATCTTCTTTTATATCTAAATGAGAAAGGGGATCCTCTGATTGATAAATTATAAGTTTTTCAGAAGTCTCAATTTCTGTATCTTTTTCTAAAAAAAATCCAACAGGAATTAATATAAATGATATTAACCAGGACATTATCATTGCAAAATAATCATTCCAAGTTAAAGCCCATATAAACCCAAGAAAAAGTCCACCAATATAACCAGAATTCCAAGAAAGATTGAATAATGAAAAATTCTTCTTCGATTTCTCCTTACTATCTATTCCTTGCCATTGACTCAGTAATGTAAGGCAATTTGGCCAAAATAATCCCATTGCTAATCCTAATAAAATTCGACATATTATTAAGAACCACACTTCAGGATAAAAAATTTGTGCTCCTGTTAATCCGACTGTTAAAAAACAGTTTAGAATGAGTGCATTACGAATCCCTAAATATTTCTTGGTAATAAATTGCCCAAAAAGTGGACCAACGATATATATAAGAGCACCCACGGAACTTATAAATCCTAGAGTACTTGCGCTTATATCAACAACAAAATAAAGGTAATTTGCTAAAGCTCTTTCAAAAATGGATACATATAATAATCTTACAAATGCAATTGTAAATAAAGGCCATGTCCGATTAATTACTTTTGAGTTATTGACATGGATATTTTTGTCTTGAATTCTTTTTAACATTTCTGTATTTTAAATTATCAGTAAAATGATAATGTGTAAAATTATAATTTCCTCATATAGTTTTTCAAATAATCGAAAAATGTTATTTTATAATACCTCGAGGCTTTAATTTTAATGTGGTATAAAATCTATTTGATCTGAAAATTTTGAAATTCATATTGTAAGTATTTTTTATAAAAACTATATCTTTTATATTCATTTGATATTATTATTGGAAATAAAATGAGTATAATTTTACTTTTTTTAAGAGTCTAGCATAAACTTATTACAAAGAAATACTTAATTTTAATAATCCCAATTTATACAGGTTTTTTAAATGGGAAAAGGAACAGTTAAATGGTTTAACAAAAAAAAGGGCTATGGTTTCATTACTCCCGACGATGGTTCTCCTGATATTTTTGTTCACTATTCTGCTATAAAAGGTGAAGAAGGCGAATTCAAGATTGTTTATGAAGGAGATATTGTAGAATATGAAGTTACAGAAGGTCAAAAAGGACCACAAGCAAGTAATGTGAATGTAATTGAAAAAGGACCTCGAACGAGTTCTCAAGGCCGAAAGTCTTTTTATTAATAAGTGTAATTATTAATTAGATAAAAGAGCAAAGGATTTAAGTATTAGGAATTTTGGAAGATATGAAATATATAAAAATAAGTTAATGAACTTTTTTTAGTATTATTTTAAATCTTACTTATTCCCTTTTTTTTAATTTTTAAAAAAAATAAGTGGACTAAATTTCAATTTTTAATAGTTTTTTATCAGATTTTAAAGAGTTTATTATTCTTTAAAAGAACAGCATTCTCAAAATTTTTACTAAACCATTGAGGATAATCTGTATGTACAGGAATTATAATATCAGGATCTATTTTATCAATTACTCTGATTAAGTCTGATTTTGAAACATGACCAGAAGCATGATATCCTTTTGTAAATTGAGGTCTGAGTTTGCGTTTATCCATATTAATGTTAAATCCAACAATTTCAAAATTAAAATATTTTACCCAATTGCTTAAGCGAATGAAATCGAATTCTGACTCTTCCTCAAAAGCTTCACTGGAAGAATAAATATACAATCCATTATTTGGCTTAATATCTAATAGATTTTTAATATCATACAACGAAAAACAAATAATATATCTCTCTTGATCTTTAAAGATTTCGGAAGGATCTATAAAATTTATTTTAGGTTCTATGTTTAAAAGAATTTTTTCCCAATTTTTACTTGAAATTTTCATATCATTATAGACTCTTAAATCTTTTATCCTATCAATATTATCTACTTTTCTGAGACCATAAAGTAAATAAGCATCTTTAGCTGTAATTATCAAAATTCTTCCTAATTTTTTAGCAATTAAACTAAACATTTCCAGTCTTTCAAAATTACGTGCTGTGAAATCTGCAACAATTAGACCATTAGCTTTCTCAGCCTTTTCTAAACAATTATTATATACAATCTCTTCAGATTCATTAATATCATCACCAGCAACTCTAGTACCTTCGATTATCAAAACAGATGCATCTCTAGCTTTTTTAATGAATTCTTCACTTTTTTTTCGTTTTTTTCCATGAAGTCGAAAATCGCCTGTATATACAATAGTATTATCACCAGTTAATATATAGGCTGTTGCTCCATATATTGAATGATCTACTTCATAAGCATTAATTTCAAAATTAGAAGAGAAGTTTTTTAGAGATGATAAATTACCTTTTTCAAACTTTTTCCGATTTTTAGTATTTGATGTAAAGAAATCATGAAAAGATTCTGAGAAATTATCTGTACAAACAAAATCACGACCGATAACCTTATTTCGATCGGAATCCAAAATCCTTCCATCTTCTTTTGGTGTTTTTAGAGAATAATATACAACATTAGAGCCAAGCTTAGAAGAAGAACTATCCGATATTGTTTTAAGAAGCATTATAGTAGAAGGAGAGGCAATAATAGGATAGTCTGGTCTGAGTAACCCAATATTTCCCCAATGATCCATATGGGCATGACTAAGAAGTACAGCCTCTATATTCAATGAAGGGTATGATGAAATATCTAAATCTTTGGGAATTAAATCTTTCCTATAGATATCAAGTTTAGGGATTAAATCTAAATTTATGAGATCATGAAGTCCTCGCTTAGATCGTGGTGAAATATACTCTTGGAAAAAATTTCCATATTTATTAAAATTCATTCCAAAATCTAGGAAAAGTCCATGACCATTTTCTTCAATATATATTTTATTTCCACCAATTGTATCATTTCCATCAAAAACTTGTATAGATGT
This sequence comes from Promethearchaeota archaeon, assembly GCA_048937405.1. Taxonomy (GTDB): domain Archaea; phylum Asgardarchaeota; class Lokiarchaeia; order Sigyniarchaeales; family SOKP01; genus Loki-b32. Next base: position 135,878 of record JBHLNF010000009.1, on the reverse strand, counting down.
CATCTTCTTGATAAATCAAATTTATGTTTATAAATAAATATCTTTCCCTAAAATATTGCAATAAATTCTTTAGTGATTACTTTATTTAATTTCTTCTAGAAATTTATTTAATGCTTTGTCAATGATTATGATCAGCTTAATTATAGATTCCAATAAGATGAAATTTTTGGAGAATAAAGTAAAATTAACTTTCCTCGGTGGTTTATGCAAGGTTGGAGGTAATATTGTTCTTTTGGAAGATTTCGGATATAATGTAAAATTACTTTTAGATTTTGGGATCAACACTACTGATTTTTCCATGTTTCGAGCAAATTTTCCAGATATTAATGAAATTAAAGCTTTAAAAGATCATAATATATTACCTAGAGAAATTGATCTTCCAGTGAAGAACCTTTATTCCTCCAATTTTATTTTTGATCATAAAAAACTTAAATATCCTCAAAAAGTAAGAGAATGTAAAGAAAAGATTGATCCTCCTTCAAATCTTGATGGCGTTTTAATTTCTCACCCTCATAGAGATCATTATCGAGGAATATCATTTCTAAATCGTAATATCCCAATTTACACAGGAGTAGTTACAAAAAGAATTATTAAAGCCTGCTCAAGAAGTTCAGCTCAAAGGTTTGAAAATTTCTTATATGGATTAAAATGGATAAAATTTAGGACAGGTGATATTATCAAACTTAAAAAAATGGAAATTTATCCTATTCATGTTGATCATTCTATTCCTGCTGCTTATGGGTTTATTATATGCACATCAGCGGGAATAATTGTTTATACAGGAGATTTTAGAATGCATGGTCACCTTCAATTTTTGACCGCAGATTTAATAAAAAAGGTTAAAGAAATAAGTAAAACTAAAGCTAAACAATTAAATGATTTTACTAAAAGAGGGGGAAAAATAATCGCATTGATTTGTGAAGGAACAAGCGTACATAAAGGCTCAATTGAATCTGAGAGGATAGTAAAGAGGCATTTAAGAAAGTTATTCAATATTATACCATTTGATTATATCATTGTTCAGTATGAAAGAGTAGATTGGGATCGGTTTAGAACTTATGTAGATATTGCGAAAAAGTATAATTGGAAATACATAATCTCTGATAAAGACGCATATTTTTATAATCGTTTGAATAAAAAGGCAATATACCGTTCAATGAAAGATCCAAATTTAACTACAACTGAAAATATCATTATTCTCTCATATGAAAAACGTAATTTTCAATGGAAAAAGGATCTTGATCGGTTGTTAAATTCTATTGAAAATGATGAGCGGATTATTAGTCTAGAAGATTTAAAATATATGAATAAAAAGTTTTTTTTATATATCACCTCTATTCAAGATTTTGCCACAATAAAGAAATTTATACCTAAAAACTTACGAGGTGCTTTTATTTCATCCAGTGTAGATCCCTACTCAGAGGAATATCGAATGGATAAGAGATTTATATCAACAGATTTGTTAGATATTGGTGTGCCTTCATACCGGATTCATGCGTCAGGTCATGTTAAACCTCATGATTTAATTAGATTTATAAATGAAATTGTTCCCAAAAAACTAATTCCAATCCATACTGAACATCCTGAATTTTTTAAAAAATTTTTTAAAAATGAAAAAACTGAAGTAATTTTACCTATTCGTAATATTCCCATTGAAATATCCCCTTAGTTATCATTCTTCTTCGAAATTTTGAAAATCCAAATCTATATTTAAATAATTAGTATATTCAATGAACAGGTCTCGAGTTTTCTATATTAAGTCTTCAGAAACAGCTTATTTAATAACTAACATCCTTTTACTATTTTTATTTAACTATTTAAACCATTCATTTATCAATTAATAATACATATAGGTTTACTTTAAATTAAAAGACAATAATTTAAATAAGAATTACCAATAATTGAAAACATGTATCAGAGTACCCTAGAACAATCTACTTACTACTCAAAATTACTTGAATTCGTTATATTTTTGTTATTTCTGTTAGGTCCTATGACAGGAAATATTATTAATGTTTTATTTGGAGTTCTTTCTTCGTATTTTCAAGTCAATCTTGATAATTTATTAATTGCTATTCCTTCTTTTATGATACCATTTGCAATAACGCAACTCTTTTCTGGGGCGATTTCTGATATTAAAGGTAGAATCCCAGTATTAATATTGGGTTTAATCTTATTTACTATTGCGATGTTGACAGCAGGATTTTCAATTAATTTAGAGATGTATATAATTGCTAATATAGTAGGGGGAATAGGATTTGGTTTTATTAACCCTGTTCTAATAGCTCTAATGATCGATATTACCCCTTCGCAGAATGTAGCTAAGAAAATGGGTTTATTAAGTGCTAGTGCAAATTTAGGAGTGGGATTAGGTCCATTAATCGCTACTCTTATAATCCTGAATATAACCTGGCAGTGGATTTATATTATATTTATTACGATTTCAGGTTTTTGCTTAGTTTATTTCATTTTGGTTAAAAGACCTCCTCAAAAGAAAGTGAAGGATTTAGGAATTCGTACTTTTTTAAGTCAATTATCAAAAGAATGGCGTCGCATTCCAGTTATTCTTATGATACTTTCTGCTTTCTTAATATCTCATACATATATAGCAATTAATATCTGGACCTCGAAAAATCTTATAGAAGCAAATGTCTCGTTATTACTTGTAGGTTTAATCTTAAGTTTAGCGGGAATTGGAGCTGCTATAGCAGGGATTCTAACAGGAAATTTAATAAAAAGAGAGGATCCAAAACTACCTTTACTTTTGGGTTCTACAATACTAATTACTTCAATTGTTATTTTTTTAGCCATAGGAGATATAACTAATCAAAAGAGATTTATAATTTTATCATTTGGTTGGTTTCTATCTGGAATAGCAGGAGGAATGCTCTTTACATCAATAACTTATTATAGTCAAGTTTTATCTTCCCAAAGACGAGGTGCTTTAGCAGGTTCTTTAACAGCATCATATTTTACAGGGATAGCATTAGTCCCAATAACACTTGCACCTTTTTTAAATTATTATAACAATACAACACTTTATTTTGCTATATTGATAGCGTCAGTATTTTTTATTGTAGTAACAATGCTTTTATATACTTTTTCCAAGCATATCATTACAGATATAAAAAAAAATTCTGCTTAATTTAAATTTATAAAGAAAAAAGAATTAAGCCATAATTAATATTTGAATTTTTCTTTCATTCGCTTCTCTTTTATCTCTAAAGCCTCTTTTTCGCTTCTCAAAATCTTAAATACATCTCTTTTTTTCTCACTGGCATTAAGAGCTTTTTTTAATTTTTCCTCTAATTCCTCTTCAGAGATCTCTCTTTCTGACATATATAATATAAAGAATATGAAATAATAAAAGGGATCTTATTATTTAAGATTTTATCATAATTAACATCATTTTAAATTTTTCTGGAGCATATAAAGCATGTGGTTCATTTGCAGGCATTATAATAAGTTGACCGCTTTTAAGATCAAATTTCTCATTAGAGATTGTTATTTCAGCTTTTCCCTCGAAAATGAAAACCAAGGCATCAAATGGTGCAGTATGCTCGCTTAATCCTTCCCCTTTATCAAACGAGAATAGTGTAACCGTACCAACATCTTTATTTATTAAAGCTCTACTTACAACAGAATCTTTTTGATAATCGAGTAGCGAGTCTAAATTCATGATTACTTTCTTGATATTTTTATTACTCATAGTTTTAATAATCTCATCTTTAGTGTATAATATAAAAATAATAAAGAAGAATATAATTTAAAGTTAAAACCGAACATGTTTTATTTAAAATTTTACAGTTATCTTAAGATTCAGATGGGAATAATAAAAGTAATATAAAGGTAAAAAAATTTATCTACATTTCTATTGGAACTCGCCATTCTACGCCACAATCCCCACAATGATATTTTTTTCCATACATTCGGGGATAGTTACATATTATATGAGTTTTATCTACTGTTTCTCGAATAAGTGCCTTATTTTTATTTCCACATTTAGGACATTCTCTTCTTGAATCTCCTATCATAATGTCTCCTTTATGCATTTCAAGAGGGGCTACATTTTCAGAAAAAATCGATTCTGAATGGATTCTTTTATGTGTTTGTTCAATAGGCTTGATCTCCTCTTCTATTGGAGGTTTTTCAACTAATTTTTCAGATTGAAATTTTTCTTCTGTAATTTTAGGTGGTGACATGTCAACTATAGAGTCATGGGTTTCGATAACGGGTTTAGGAGCATCTATTGTCTCTCTTTGAACTCTATATTCTTGATGTCGATGTTCTAATTCAGCTATTTTCTTTTTAAGTTGTTCATTCTCCTTTATTAATTCTTTAATGAGGTCTTCATATTCTTGTGGAGTGAAATCTTTATTATCTGCCATATCTTTTCTCATTTTTTAAAAGTGATTGAAATTTATAAAATAAATATTTCTTAAGAACATAATAGAGATCATATTAAAAAACTTAAGGAAATCTAAAAATCATGAAGGCAAAAAAGATTTTTAAATCTTAAATTCATTTATTTTTATATTATTAGAAAGTACTTGAGAGTGAAAATAATGCAACTATTCAGTATTGCCGATAATGGGGAATTGATAAAGATAGACAGTTTACCTTTCAATGAAAATGATGTTTATCTTGTTGATGATGAGGAAAAAAATACAATTTATATTTGGGTTGGATTAGAAGTAAAAAAAAATAAAAAAGATATTACTGCAGAGATTGCAAGGAATATTGACAAAAAGAGAGGAGGATCTGCAAAAATACTTATCATGAAACAAAAGAGAGAATATGGTGCCTTTTTAGCGATGATACATGATCTTAGAAAAGGACATATTCCTGGCAAAACAATAGAGCGGAGACCTGAATTCGTTTTTGAGACACCACTTGAGAGTGTGAATTCTGCTACGTTCGAAGGAATTTCAGAAGAGAGAATAGTACAATGGTTCCAACAGATCAAAAATCATAGAATCTTGGAAGCAAAAAAAGGAGAAAATGAAAGCTATAGTGCTGTTAAATTCATTAAGTTTGAAGAATCATCTGATCAAATTCAAACTGAGGAAATTTCAGATGTAGAAGCTTGGTTACAACAAATTAAAGAACATAGAAAAATTAAACCAAAATTTATTGAGATAACATCAGAAGAACCTGACCTACAAACGCAAATAAGAGAAGCAGCTTATTTTCTCTCCTTAGATAAATACTCTTATAATGATTTATGTTGGATGTTAGCGGAAAAAATTCAGAAAATGAATCTTGATATGCCCTCTATTGAAGATATAAAACAAAAAGCAGGAGAAGTGTTTAATTCAAGCTGTACTTATGATGAACTCTGTTGGTTAAATGCTGAAATGGATTTATTGATCAAGAAAAGCTTCCTAGAAAAGGAAAAGAAGACATTTATATATTAATTAGTAAGAAAATAAGAATTTTAAGTGGATCTTATCCACAACAACTGTTATTTGGAGGATTTTTAGAAACTCTACGTGCATTCCATAAACAACCACAACCTTTTTGTTCTTGCAGGAGAATTGCCATTGTAGGACAATTTTTTTTACAAGCAGAACATTCCGTACAACGTTCTGGTTCACTGATTCTATATTTCCCTTCTGCATCTGGAGTTGGAATCCCAAAAGGACAAACTTCTCCACAAATACCACAACCCGTACATAAATCAGGATTAATTGAGATTTTTGGAATGAGTATTGCCATTTTAACTGATTTTGATTTTAATGTAATTTTAACCACCTTTTTTTCTCATATTAATATTATTTTTTTATTGTATTTATTTTAATTTGTTTTAAAATATCAAGGGTAAGATGAAACCTGTAGCTAAAGTAATAATGCCAATTATTAATAATATCATATTGATTTTACTGAAAGTAGGATATTCATCTTGAATCTCTCGAGGACTTGTTGCCATAGTATACCCACTATATGACATAGTAGAAAAAAATGCTAGCCAAAAATAAAAAAATGATTGCCAGAATATCAAAAGTAGTGAAGTATGAAAAAGCCAAGAAATATAACTTAAGAGAAAGACGTTAATAACTCCATAAATAATACCCTTAGTAATAAATTTTCGTGTAAAATTTGTAAGAGGAAATAAAATCATAATGGATATATTTGTTATAATAACCCATAGCCAGATTTCACCAATAAACAATAGTTTATTCACATCTATAATACTTGCCATATTTAGTCCAAGAAAAATTAATATTAGAACAATACTTGGCCAAAAGAAAATTTTCCGTAATAAAAATGTAGTATGTGTAATGGCTGCACGCAAACGATGAGAAGCCGTAAATTTAGCTAATTTCATCTTATCCGGTTTTCGGGTAGGGCGTTCATTTAGAAATTTAGGGATGTCTTTCGCCCATACAGGTCCAAATAGAATATTATATTTGAAATTTGGGGCTTCACTTTTTATCAGTGGTGATGCAACTCCTCCCGCGGAAAGTTGAGGAAGAATCAATGTTTTCTTATTGGAGACATCTGCGATGTCAGTTGCTTCTACAACTTCAATCAATTGCTTATTTCCAAAATTATTTCCTCGAGCTGCACACCAAACATTTATCCCATTTGAGTCAACACATAATACCCAAGCATCAATCCCTTTAAGAGCACGCATTAATTTAATATATGTATAAATGTAATTAGCAGTAACAAGAATAGGCGAATTCATATCAGGAGACCCCGATTTGTAAATCCCTGGCTCAATTGGTATGTGATCTACCTGTCCTGTAAAAATACAACGATAAATATTCATTTGAGCCCGAATTCCTTTAAACTTTTTAGGCTTAGGACGATAATAACCAGGTTCTTTTAAATTATCATTCTGAATCTTCTTTAATTCAATAACTCGAATAGAACCATGATTCCATTTTTTTTCTGCCATTAATTTAAAACCAATGGGCTCTAAATAATTGAAAAACCATTTGACTACAAATGTACTCGGCAGTCGGAGTCTTCTTAATTTCTTTTTGTATTTCCAACGTTTAATGTTAAATAAAATTTTCCAAATCCCTGAAGGGACAAATTCTGCAGCAAGTATCATCCGACCATTCGGTTTTAAAACCTTCCAAGCATTTCTCAGAAAATTTTGTTGTTCAAGTGGTCTAAGTTCTGAAAGCATAAAAGTACTTACAATCAAATCTTTAGAATTATCTTCAGCAGGTAAATCAGTGATAGATCCTATTTGGTATAAAAGTTTCGTGTTGGGTTCAGAAGGAAAATTTTTCATAGCAGTGTCGATCATTTGTAAGTTTTTATCAATTGCTAAGACTTGATTTCCATTTAGGGCCATTTTTTTAGCAAGAGTCCCTGTACCGCACCCTACTTCGAGTATAATTTGTGGTGCTTTGATTCGTTCTAATATCCAATTCTGAACTTTGATATTCGTACCTTTTGCAAGTTCAGTGAATTTTGATTCATAAGTCTCAGGTTCTAATTCCAATTTACGCATGTAGACTACTGCTATTTTATTCACACCTATTTATCGTATTTTGATATTTTGGATAATTACTTTTTAATTTTTATTCACAATCAGTCATACTAAATTTATAATTTCAATCGAATAAATCAAAAAAAAAATAAAAAACTTGAGATTATATTTTTTCAATATTACTTTTGATTGAATTCTGTTAATTTAACAACATCCTTCCTTTGAATGGGATTCCTCTTCATCATTTTTTGGTTTTTCAGAACAACATTCTTTATCTTTATCTTCCATAAGTAATTAGGACCTCATTAATATTTAATTGTTAGATAATTGATAGTTGGGATCCTAACTATATAAATGTTTCGTTTCGTATAATTAAGTACCTAACAAAATAATCAAAAGTAAAACTTAAGAGGAGGACAAGTTAAAGCGTTAATATTTTAGTGAGTTTAATAATTTCTGAAGTAATTCCCCTAACTTTTTCATCTCTTCTTCATTAATTTCTGGGCAGCATCCATCAAGGATCGATTCTAGAGGTGGTGTTTCATTTTTTAAGTTTTTACCCTTTTTTGTAAGTTTGACAAGTAGGCTTCTCCTATCAGAAGGATGTAATTCACGAGTAACTATCATCTTTTTTTCCATTGTATCTACCACCCCAGTAATGGTGGATCTTGAACATCCACATTTTTCTGCTAATTCTTTAAATTGTTGTCCATCTGATTCCCATAGTTGACTTAATATAAAATACTGTGCTGGTGTTAGTTCTAATTCCTGAATATTATTTCGCTTTAATTTTTCATATTTCTTACTTAAAGTATTAATTAAAGAAAACACATCAACAATAGATTCAGGTTTACATGAATTATCGCATAATCCAGAAGTTTCTTCTTCATTCATATTTACACTAAATTGTTAGGATCATTATAATTTATATCCTTATAATGTTTATAGTTCTCAGTCTTTATTAATTTTTCAATTATCAAATCGTATAATAGTTCCAAATAAGCCTTAGAGTATAAAAATTTTTGGGATATAATGATTATGAGTAGATAAGTTTAAATACTCATTTTTCCTGTCAATACATAAAAATTTTAATGAAATTAATGGGGAATTTATATGGAAAATAGTAATGATATAAGTGAAGAACAATTCTGGAAAGAAACAATAAAGAAACATACTAATGCTTTTATAGTGATGATTGTAGCAGCTGTTTTTTTAATTATAGGAGCTATCTTGACATTGTTTTGGATAATAGAGGTAAATCCTTTCGTTGACCCACAAACAGGCTTTATTGGAAATTGGACACTAAATTATATCGTTGGATTCTTTATACAATTAATATTAGCGGAATTACTATTTGTGGGCGCTCCGGCAGCATTATTTTTTGGCTTAGGAGGATACATATGGTGGAGTAAGTTACCCACAGAAGATCAAGAGTGGTTTAAAGCAAGAAACAAAAAGGAAAAGCATAGAAAGCAAAATTGGGGTGGGGGTGGTGGTTTTGGTTTCTTTATGTTTATAGCTTATTGTATTTATATTGCTGCAGATGGAAATTATAATACACCAATTGGGAATAAGCCATGGGGATATTGGGTTTATTCATGGTTTTTAACCTTAATGTGGATATTAATTTTACTCGGAATTCCTGCGTTGATTATACTTATAATAGTATACTTTACTTATTGGAAAAAAAAATAGATATTTATTTTTATTATTTTTTATTTAGTTTAAATTTTTCACTATTTTAAAGAAATTTTAGCAAATATCTTCAAAAACTTAATATTTCCACAATTTAACCTAAGTCCAAATAAATTTCCATTATTTTAATAAAACTTATTTCTTTTCAATCAATTATTCCTACTTTTCAAGAATTTTTAAGTGGAGACATAAAGCCCCCAGCATTTCTTTCTGTTAGTGGAATCATTTTTTCACATTCTTTTATTTTTACAATCTCATCAAAGAAGAATTCTCCTACATTTTGAGCTTTTAAATACAATTCATCGATATATTCTTCATTAATTGAACCAAATAAAAATATTTTAAGCATCGGTTCAGGTTTATCTTCTAGATCCCAAACACCAACTGCAATCCCATCTAAAAAAATAGTTGATGTTATATTTCCAGAACGATCAAATATCAGATTATAATTTTTGGCATCTATATACCTTTCACGATCCTTATATCCCATTGGATACGAATCGAGTCTGGGTAATATATTTAATGTTTGTTTTTGCGAATTAGGTAAATTATTTAGCTGGTCTATATCTTCTTCACATATTAGAAATGGTTGTTTCATATTAGTAATTTTGATTTCTCTTAATTTACTATTTATAGCACTTAAAGCATTTCTTATTTTGGTTTTGGTTAAACCTGTCCACCATGATATATCATTTTCTGAAACTGGTCCATATGCTTTAATATATTTTTCTATAAGGAGTTGAATCGCCTTATTTTCATTAAATTTTGTTAAATTTAGGTTAGGGAAATAGTTTTTAAATACTGCATAGTTATTTCTTCGATCTTTCCAATTTTTGATTGGTTTTCCTCTAATGAGTAAACCATAGTTACACATAAATTGGATAATTGCTGGAATATTTGATTTGGAGTTCACTTCTTTTCTTATTTCTGATGCGGACAATTCTTTTCCTATTAATAGTTCCAATATTTTTTTCGATATTTCCTGATATTCTTTCAATGTAATCTTATGAAATTCCATATATTTTTCGAAAGATTTACTAATTATATTAGAAGTTGCTGCATATACTATTGGAATAAAATTTTTGGTTTCAATAAAGATAGTTCTTCTCATTCCTCGTATTCTTGCGAGATTTTTATTTAGGTAAAGTTCATTTTCCAAATCATTTTTAATAAAATTTTTTGTTCTTGCAAAAAGAGAAAAATATGATGTAGTAAGTTCCGTGGAATGAAGTCCACATAAATCATCAGTTATTTGTAATATATCATCAATTTTTGCATTTTCAGTTAAATGTTGTTTGTTCAAAATTAGCTTATTTACTTGACCTAAATCCAAAACTCGCATTTTTATTTATTTTGATTGCTAAATGATAGATAGTATATTTATCAATTTCGATAAATATTGAAAAAATCTTATTTAAAAGAATGAAAAAGGTTATTTTTTCAGTTTTTCTAGCAAAAAAGCAAAGTTCTTGCCTAAATTTTCAAATGTTTCTATACCTTCTTCATCATCTAAAACTTCTCCCGCTTGTCTTCCAATTCCTACATTCCAATAACTAGAACCAACAACAAACATCTGGTTTATAAGAAAGAAATAGTTTATACTTGAAAAAGCATGGTTTGCTCCAGCCCTCCTAACTGCTATAACTGCTGCTCCTACTTTGTGTTTTAATTTTCTTCCAGCAGCAAATCCGCAACGTTCAATTAATGCTTTTGTGTTTGTTGTTAAATTAGAATAATATGTAGGAGAACCAATTATTATACCATCAGAATTTATCATCTTTTCAATATAGTCATTCATTTTATCTCCAGTTAGTACGCATTTTTGATCACCATTTTCTCTACATTTCATGCAAGCAGTACACCCTTGCATTTTTTCCATCCCAATCCAATTATAATCACATTCTATTCCAGCTGCTTTTAATTCATCCATAACAACATTTAAGCAATGATATGTATTTCCTTCTTTTCTGGGACTTCCATTAAATAATACCACTTTCATTATTATAAACCTCAAATATTACAATTTTCAAATTATTTTTCAATAATTAATACGATACTTTTAATTTTTATAAAATCGCTTTCTTTATAATTAAATTTTACCTCTTTTAGAACGAGAATAAAAAAAGAAATATTAATTAATAATCTTATTTCCAAACTTTTACTGCTTCTTTTAGATGTTCAATGGCTTTTAGTTCATTGGGTTTGATCTTTAAAAGTAAGTCAGTACCTTTTTTTCTTTTATCTTCTGGGAACTCACCTTCAAATGCAAATGAAAATATTTCACTCAATCCTTTCTACTTTGAATATTACAGGTCGAAACCAATCAGAGCATCCGGTAATAACAGTACCTTTATATTTCATCCCTAGGACATCTCCTCCTGATGCTACAAGCATTATATCTTTTCTTATATCTGCCCATGCCCAATGGCAGAATCCATCAGGTACCTGAGCTAGATTTGGATCGATTAATATTTCTTGACCTTCGTCAAAAATCTCACATGGTTTCATACCAGTATATTCATCACTGATAAATTCTTCAATCAATTCTTTATTCAATGACTTCTTCAATATAGTTATTTTGCACTTTGGCATTCTTAATTCCATTTTATACTCCTTTTTTTATAACAATTTTAAAATTCTTTATTTTATATTGTAATATTATAGATTGTCAATAAATATCTTAATAATATAGTATGGAAAATCAACCAGAATTACTTGTACCAATTCAAGATTGGAATTCACTAAAAGTCATAGGGGGTTTAGCAGATGCTATTTATTTTGGTATTGAGAAATATAATATGAGGAAAACGGCTAAAAATTTTGAGAGAAAAGATTTAAAGAAAGTAGCTGATTTTTGTCATAACCAAAATCCACCAATAAAAGCATATCTTACAACTAATATTCTAATTTATGATTCAGAATTACAGGACTTAGAATCTTTAATTTCAGAAGCAAAAGATAATGAAATTGATGCGATTATTGCCCATGATCTTGCAGTGATTCAAATAGCTAAACGTAATAATATGAAATTTCATATATCTACCCAAGCTAATATTTCAAATATAGAAGCTGCTAAATTCTATGAAGAATTGGGCGCAGAAAGAATTATTTTAGCAAGAGAGTTGTCATTGAAACAAATAAAACTTATTAAGCATTTACTTTCAAAAGCAGAAATCGAATGTTTTGTCCATGGTTCCATGTGTACATCAGTTTCAGGAAGATGTTATTTATCCGCTACTATCTGTGAATCTGAAGAATATTCTGCGAATCGAGGAAATTGCGTACAACCATGTAGAAGAGAATGGAGAGTAATCGATGATGAGAATAATGAATTTATTTACAATGGAGAAATGTTTTTAAATGCAAAAGATCTATGTATGATTGAATATATTCCTGAACTTATTGATGCTAATATCGATAGCTTTAAGATTGAAGGTAGAATGAAAGATCCTCTTTATATAAAAACAGTTTCAGAATGTTATAGAGAAGCAATAGATAGTTTTTTTGATAGAACCTATGGAAAAGAAAAAATTACTAACTGGTTAAAAAGACTTTCAATGGTATATAATCGAGGATTTCATACGGGATTTTATTTTCATAGACCAACTATTGAAGATATTGAGTTAAATAGGAGAGGAAATATCTCTCAATTTAAAAAACATTACATAGGAAAAATCCTTTCATATGATCAAAACAGTAAGTCGGCTAATGTTTTATTAGAAAGCCTAGAATTTCCCTTAAACATAGGAGATGAAATTATAATCATAGGTTCCAATACTTATACCATTGAAACAATAAAAAAGATGATTTATAAAGGTGAAAAGATAAAAAACATATCTAGAAAAAGATATACTGATCCTGTTAGAATTAATTTACGCATTAATAAGGAAGTCGAAGCAAACGCAAAGATTTATATCATAAAAAAATGATTTTTATGTGAAAGAACACGCGATACTAGGCATTATGGTTTCAATAACAAAAATGAATTTTGAAGAAAAGAGAAAACGACTGGTTGAAAGTCTCAAGGATAGAGGAATTCTAACTAAACCAGAAGTGATTAAAGCAATGTTTCTCGTGCCTAGACATAAATTTGTGCCAAAGGAGGCAGAATCAAGTGCTTATTTGGATACTCCTTTATCTATTGGCTTAGGACAGACTATCAGTGCCCCTCATATGAATGCTATGATGTGTGAGTATTTAGAATTATCTGAAGGTGAAAAAGTTTTAGAAATTGGGACAGGTTCTGGGTATCATGCTGCATTATGTGCAGAATTGGTTGCACCAAAAAATTCAGAAAATCCCGGTCATGTCTTTACAATTGAACGCCATGAGGAGTTAGTAAAAAATGCTCAGGAAAGCCTTAAAAAAACAGGGTATGATCAGAATGTTTCGGTAATTCATGGAGATGGAACATTAGGATATCCTAAAGAAGCTCCTTATGATAAGATATTAGTTACAGCAGCTTCACCAACCAGAGTTCCTGTTCCTTTGCGTAAACAGTTAAAAGAGGGAGGAATTCTCTGTATTCCGGCAGGATCAAAAAGTTATGCTCAAAATTTATATATTATTAAAAAACAAGGAGATCAATTTGACTCTAAGAAAATAACTGGCGTTCGTTTTGTTCCATTAATTGGAAAATATGGTTTTGAAAGTTAAATTCTGAAAAAATTCTATTTTATAGATAATCTATCTGAATTCTTCTTAAAATTCTTTTCTTTAAGTTGTTTTCTGATTTTTTTCACGAATTGTGATCTATCAATACACTCGTATAAATTCTCATCACAACAGTTCCAACTTGAACAGTCTGTATTTTTATAAGCTTTCATAATTCAGATCGATTTTTTTTAATTCTATATTATCTACTAATAAAAGAAGAAACTGCATATAAGAAAGTACCTTCAATAAATTGGAAGAGATTTTAATAGATACTTTTTGATTTATAAAAGGAGTAAGAATTATAATTATAAAAATTAAACATACATAATTAAAACAAGTTATCGATATTTTTTCTTTAATTTTTCTTCTACTAACTTTTTTCGAATATTTTTAACAAAATGATTATTTTCAATATTTCTCTTTACTGTTTTTTCATTGTAAGTCCAGCCATTCCGTTTACCATTACCGTTGGTTCCCATAAGTGTCAAAAACGATGCAAATTTAATACTTATTAGTATTTATTAGTTTAATGATATATTTAAAGATAGTTAAATCCGACAATATTAGAGCTTATGTCAATAATCAAAGAAAAAATCCCAAGATTTAAATATTAAAAGACTCTTAGCTTTAATTGAACTTCTAAATTCTTCTCAAGCTTAATAATAGGTGTAATATTTATACCCTCATATATCTCTTTATAACCCTCATCTGTATAAGCATATGCGATTATAGGAAATTTACGAATTTTTATTGAATCTGCTTTACTCGAAATCTCAAGTTCAAAACTTAGGTCATAGGTAACATCATATGCTTTAAAGTGTGAACCAACAAATTCAAAAGGCTCTAACAAATCATTATTTTCAGTATCTTTAATATTTATATGCTTACTTTCCCATCGGAAACTTTTTGTGTCTCCGTTAAAGAAAAAAGGAATATCAATCGCGACATTTAAGTTTTTAAGAATCCGCCCAATTATTTTTTCTTGTTTATGACCATCGTTAAAGTTCATTCTTAGTTTAATTTCAATTTCACTTTCTTTTACATATATATCTTTTATGATTCGTACTGTATTTCTTTCATCAGTATCTGGATCTTTTATACTTCCTATTTTTTCCATCTCAACAATTGCAGTTTTTCCTTCCTTTTCACTACTCGTGACCTTGAAAGAATCATCAATAAAATCTCCAAACTCATAATATAGATCTGCTTGTAATTGTTCAAGAGTAACATCATTATGTAATATCCTAAGACGTAATAAATTTCTTTTAAATCTATCAACCATAACTTCTTTTTCTTCTAGTTTCTTACTTTCATGATATGCTTCAGACCATCTTGTTAATGTATTCAATAAATTATAAGATTTTGGTTTATAATCTAACTCAAAAATAGTTCCACCATCGTTAGGGTTAACATAAATATTAAAGACATCAGATTCAATTAAGTATTCTGTCTTGCTATCTTTGATAAAATCGATAGGAGTTATATAAATGTATGATTTCATCTTAGGATTAATTAAAGAATTAATATCATCAATTATTCTCTCAGCATTAATTAAATGAGTGTAAACTGAAAATCTAAGAAATTGTAAATAAACTCCACCAAATAATCCATGCCAATAACAATCATTGCATTGAGTTTTATAAATCTCATCCCATGCTTCTTCAATTTTTTTTAATATAACAGAAATAAGTTGTTCATTTTCGACCTTTAACAGAGTTTCTTCAACATTAATAAGTTTATTTCTTATATGAATCATCTTCTTGTGCATATTATTGGATTCAGGATATTTTACTAAAAAATATCTCCAAAAACCACCACGAAGAAATTGATAGATCACCTTCTTTTCTTCATCTTCTCTTAATGATTTCCTTATTATTTTGAATTTTTTACGAATATTAGTGGGTAAAACCCATTCTTCCATTTTATCATAACTAGCAGTTGGTAGATATACTAAACTTTTCGCAGGATATTGATTCATATATTCTGAAAGTGTTACTGATTTAATCCATGAATTTTTTCTAATTTGTTCAAAAAATGCGGGAATAAAAGGCTTGCCATTATCTCCTTCTTCATGTCCACACCCATCCACATAGCAAATTTGATGTGTTGTTCCCCAGACACCCATTTTTTCTGCATCTGATATTAATAAAGCACATCTATCACCCTTTTCATCAGCAGCTTCTTTTAAATAATCAACAGACATATAAGTAGGTTTCCAAGGTGTTAAATATCTCAATTCTTCGTTAATAGGAAATATCCGTAAAGTTTTTCCTTCATCTTCGGTAATATATGAATAAAAGGTTCCTTCCTCGGTTATCCCAGTAGAACGAAAATGATTGTCATCAACGATTACATACTTTAATCCAACATCATTTAAGAAAGAGGGATAATTTGGTTCCCAAACTCTTTCTGATAACCAAGCACCTTTTACTTCTAATCCGAATTCTTCTTTTATTAGCCTCGATAACTTTTTCATTTGAGCAATTTTATCGCGATATGGAATGATTGCAAATATTGGCTCATAATACCCGCCTCCAATAATCTCAATCTGACCCCTTTTTGCCATAACCTTTATCTTTTTTATAAGATCTGGCTTATTTTTAATAAACCATTCTAATAAATTGCCTGAAAAGTGAAGTGTAAATTTCACATCTTCATATTTAAAAATATTCTCAATTAGAGGTTCATATGATTTTTTATAACAATCTTCTATAACAAAATTGAAGTTATCAACAGGTTGATGAAAATGAAGGCAAAATAATAGGCAAATAGTATTATCATTATCCATTTTTCTTAAATCACCAATTATTTTTAACTTTTTGGAAAATTGAACGAATTACTATAAGATATGATAAATTTTATCAAGAATACGTTTGAAATTTAGAAATAATAAGAATTAACCATTTAAAAAATGATCTAAATCTATCCGTTATTCTTTCAGATCTTTTTCATTTAAATCTTCTAAATTAGAGTATTCATCTAAATTTGATTTTTTTGTCTAAGTTAATTTAAATATTAATAAATTTTAATTATTAAATTGCATTAACTAATTTAACAGTCTTAAAAAATCAATAGAATTCAAAAATGGGCTCAGATATTTCTGAAACTGTAAAAAAATGGGTTCAGTTAACTTTGTATAAATCACTTAATAGTATTTTTAAATTCTCAAAAGAAAATGATATATCTATGCCTCAGATAGGTGCTCTCATACGAATTTATCGTAAAGGCAGTTGTAATGTATCAGTTATTGGCATAGAATTGGGAATTTCAAGTGCAGCAGCAAGTCAGTTGCTGCATCGAATGGTTCAATTAGGATTGATTGATAGATCAGAAGATCCTAATGATCGAAGGATTAAAAATCTTAATTTAACACAAAAAGGACTTGAATTTCTTAATGAATGTTTTCGAACTAGTTATAAATGGTTTGAAGATTTAATTTTTACATATAATAATGATGAGAAGAGAGAGATCATCACCATATTAGACAAATTGATAAATAAAATTAATATAAATGATGATATACCTGATTTAGAGAATTAATATTATCTGTTTAAATACTTAATCAAATAAATTAGAGCAAATGAACTTATGAATAGGACATTTAAATATACAAAACCCTACCTTCCGATGATAATAGGAGCAATCATGCTACTATTTGTGCAAGCTAATGTAAATTTAGCATTACCAAATTATCTATCTGACATTGTCAACGTTGGAATTCAACAAGGTGGTATTGAGGATAAAGTACCAGATGCAATTACTCAAAAAGAAATGAATAGAACATTATTTTTCATAAATAGTACAAGTGATAAAGCGATGATACTAAATCAATACATACTTTATGATAATAACTCTGATAAATATGATTATTATGTTAAAACATATCCTGTTATTAGCAGCGAACCAATATATGTTCTCAGTAATCATTCTAAATCGAATATCATTCAATTAAGTTTAATAATGACAAAACCGATTGTCATTGTATTTTTTGTTAAACAAATTATGGAAGATCCAGATCTAGCAACAACATTGGGTTTTCCTACAGATACTGATTTATTCAGTTATTTAGAAAATTTGCCCGAGGTTATAAGAATTCAAATTATTAATGAGTTCTATTCTGAATTTGATTCATTTGATGATACAATGTTGAGACAAGCTGTAATACAGGGAATAAGAGCAGAATACGAACTTCTTGGTATGGATATGAAAGAGATTCAAATGAATTATATATGGCGAGTTGGTATTTTAATGCTATTAATGACATTAATATCAGTGTTATGTATTATCGGAGTAAGTTATTTATCTGCTAAAACGGCAACTGGAATGGCTCGTGATATTCGAGAGGATTTGTTCATAAAAGTTGAAAGTTTTACAAATATTGAGTTTGATAAGTTTTCTACAGCATCCTTAGTGACCCGTTCAACTAATGATATTACTCAAATTCAGATGATCATTATTATGTTGATTAGTATTGTGTTTTATGCTCCAATATTGGGTATAGGCGCTATTTTTCATGCAATGTCTTCAGCATCATCGATGTGGTGGATAATAGCTATACCTGTTGCATCACTTATATTTATAATAATCATCGTTTTTATAATTGCTTTACCCAAATTTAAGTCAATTCAAGATTTAATTGATGAACTTAACCTTATTACACGTGAAAATCTTACAGGTATGATGGTTGTTAGAAGTTTTAACAAGCAAGAATTTGAAGAAAATCGTTTTGATAAGGTTAATCTTGATTTAACGAAAAAGAGTTTGTTTATAAATAGGCTAATGTTCATACTAATGCCGCTAATGATGTTTATAATGAATGGGACTATGGTTTTAATTATATGGATTGGATCTCATGAAGTCGCGGAGGGATTATTGCAGATTGGAAATATGATGGCATTCATGCAATACACAATGCAAATTGTAATGTCATTTTTGATGATTTCTATGATGTTTATTATGCTTCCACGAGCTAGTGTATCTATAAAAAGAATAGGTGAGGTATTGGATACTGAACCATCCATTAAAGATTCCCTAGATTTACGCGTGTTTAAAGAACCATTTGATGCTACAATTGAATTTCGTAATGTATCATTTAAATATCCTGGTGCTGAAGAGAATGTTTTACGTGAAATTAACTTCATAGCACGTCCAGGAGAGACGACAGCGTTTATAGGAGCAACCGGATCCGGTAAATCCACACTTATGAATTTGATACTCAGATTTTATGACGTCTCGTCTGGATCAATTTTAATCGATGGCTTGGATATTCGAGAAGTTTCACAATATGATTTACGAGAAAAAATAGGATATGTGCCTCAGAAAAGTTCCTTATTCTCAGGAACTATTTCAAGTAATTTATATTATGCGAATGAAAACGCTGAAAGTACAACCTTAAAATCAGCAATTGAAATTTCGCAAGCTTCCGAATTTGTAAATACTAAAACCAGTGGTTTGGAGACAAGAATTGCACAAGGTGGAAGAAATGTATCTGGTGGACAAAAACAGAGATTATCCATAGCTCGAGCACTTGTAAAGCAATCTCCAATTTATATCTTGGATGATAGTTTTTCCGCGTTAGACTTTAAAACTGATAGAGCATTACGTAAGGCATTCAAAGAAAATTTTGAAAATATCACATTAATAATTGTGACTCAAAGGGTTTCCACTATTATGGATGCAGAACAAATAATTGTACTTGACAATGGTAAAATTGTAGGTAAGGGTAAACATATTGAGCTGTTGAAGACATGTGAAACATATAAGGAAATTGCTTTATCTCAACATACAATGGAGGAATTATTATGATGCGAAGAGGCCCCCCAGGAGGTCCAATGAGTAGAGGTCCAATGGGTAGAGGAGCATTCCCTATGATGATGGGGGGTAAATCAAAAGACTTTAAAGGAACAATCCGAAAATTACTTGCTTATATGGCTAGGTATAAAAAGGCAGTAATAGTTGCTTTCATTTTTGCGATAGCTTCTACAACCGCTGTCATTTTTGGTCCGAAGATTTTAGGTTTGGCAACTACAAAATTATTTGAAGGTTTAATTGAACAAATAAGAGGTACAGGTTCAATTGATTTTGAATATATTGGATTTATAATTCTTTTAACAATTGGGTTGTATGTACTTTCTGCGATATTTAGATTTGTACAAGGTTGGATAATGGCCAAAGTTTCCACAGATACATCTTATCGCTTAAGACAAGATATTTCCACAAAGATTAACAAATTACCTCTCAAATATTTCGATAAAAGAACACATGGTCAAGTGCTTGCACATGTAACTAATGATGTGGATGTAATCAACCAGACTTTAAGTCAAACCCTTACCCAGATAATTACTTCAATTGTTACTGTAGTTGGTGTTCTCATAATGATGTTATCTATCAGTTGGTTTCTAACTCTCATTGCGTTGATTATTATCCCAATTTCACTAACTTTAATGCGCACAATTATGAAAAGGTCTATGAAGTATTTTATAAAACAACAACAATATTTAGGAAATGTAAATGGACATGTTGAAGAGATGTTTAGTGGTCATGTTGTAATGAAAGCTTTTAACGGAGAGGAAAAAAGCATTAAAAAATTTACTGAGTACAATAATACACTTTACAAATCTGCATGGAAAGCGAGTTTTTTTTCTGGTTTAATGATGCCATTGATGTTTTTTATAGGGAATTTAGGTTATGTTGGAATTTGCATATTAGGTAGTTGGCTTGTTGTAATAAATTCTATATCAATTGGTGATATTCAAGCGTTTATCCAATATATCCGTACTTTTACACAACCCCTAACTCAACTTGCAAATATCTCTAACACTATTCAGCAAACTATTGCAGCTGCAGAAAGAGTCTTTAAATTCCTTGAGGAAGAAGAAGAAATTGAAGAGACGATAAATCCTATTAAAATTGAAGATAAAAATACCTATCAGGTCGAATTTAAAAATGTACATTTTGGTTATGATCCAAATAAAATTGTGATCCATAATTTTTCTGCCTTAGCGGAATCTGGTAAAAAAATAGCTATCGTTGGTCCAACAGGGGCAGGAAAGACCACAATTGTCAAACTTCTCATGCGTTTTTATGATGTACTTGATGGTACTATTTTAGTAGATGGAAAAGATATTAGAAATTTCACTAGAAAAGATCTGCGTACATTATATGCTATGGTTCTGCAAGATACATGGCTTTTTAATGGGACTATAATGGAAAATATACGATATGGACATAATGATGCGAGTGATAAAGAAGTCATTGAAGCTGCTAAAGCTGCACATGTGGATGATTTTGTCCATTCATTACCTAATAGCTATAATATGATTATTAATGAACAAATTACTAATATATCTCAAGGTCAAATGCAGCTTATAACCATTGCTCGAGCTGTTTTAGCGGATCCCAAAATACTTATTCTTGACGAGGCTACCAGTTCCGTAGATACCCGAACTGAGATATTAATACAAAAAGCTATGGATAAATTAATGGTAAACCGTACAAGTTTTATTATAGCTCATAGATTATCAACAATCCACAACGCAGACATTATTCTCGTAATGAATGGGGGAAATAT
The DNA here is from genome assembly GCA_048937405.1 of Promethearchaeota archaeon. Taxonomy (GTDB): domain Archaea; phylum Asgardarchaeota; class Lokiarchaeia; order Sigyniarchaeales; family SOKP01; genus Loki-b32. Next base: position 114,507 of record JBHLNF010000009.1, on the reverse strand, counting down.
AGTTGAACAAGGAACTCATGAAGAATTAATAGCAAAGGATGGATTTTATGCCGACATCTATAATAGTCAATTTGTAAGTATAAAAAAATAAAAGATTCTTTCAATGATTTAAGGCAAGAACTTTTCAATATTTTAATCGAAAATAGAGGATGAATGAATATAACTTTTATTTTTAATCAAGACTATGAAATTTTTTGTTCAAAAATGTAAAGATTTCTTAAAAATTTTGAAAGATTCTATGAAAAACTCTTAACTAATAAGATGACTAATACACAAATTTTTCAATCTACTAATGACCTTGTGAATAAAATGTTTTAACCAAGTTTCAATGAATTGAAAAATATAATAGTTTTTGTAAATTAACAAGCATATTTAGTAAAAAAAGAACTGATGATTTTTATGATAAATTTTTTAGAAAAAAATATGATTCAAGGAATTTGTAATTCAAACGAGTTTAAAGGATGGCTATTATCAAGAAGATGGTTTGGGGATAAATCAAGCCTATCAAATTTAGATTTTGATGTTTCTCTCCAATATTTTGAAAATATCACAGAAAATATTTTTCTCACAATAATCGAAGTTAAGACTCCAAATTATTCTAAAACATATTTTCTTCCACTAATATATTATAAAAAGATTGAAGAAATTCTGGATTCAAGTGAAAAAACACATTCAAATATAGTGGATCTTACTGAAAATACTTTCAGCAAAAAGTTGGTTATGAATATAGAAAATAACCAAAAAGTATTTACGCTCAACTTATTAGAAGCTGAATTTTGTCTTTTTTTCTGGAAAAAAATGTTATTTGATACAAATATCTCAGAGAGATTCCCATCCTTGCAGTTAAAATTAATCCTCTATAATAAACAATTTGAGGATGAAGTTAATATGAAAAAAGTACAAAATTTAGTAGAAGCAAGCTTATATCCTGATCGCTATAGCCTTTCAATAAATCAATTAGGGAAAGGAAACACTACAAATACCTTATTTTCATTAAATATAATTAATAACAAATTTCCCGGACAAGACCCAATTTCATATGTGCTAAAATCTTACAAAGTTTATTCAACAACTATAGAACCTTCTGCTTTATTTGTATTAGTTAAAAACAAATTTCCAAATGCTCCAAAGATTTATGGAACAATTAAACTACTTGATAAAGAGACGATTGGAATTATCGAAAGTGTTCCAAATAAAGGAAATTTGGGAGACATATACTGGACTGAACTTAATAACATGATAAATACTGTATTCAAGGATGCGAATAATGATTATTCAAAATTTGACAATAAATCAAATATTTCTCAATTAATTAAAGATCATTGCTTTGAAACCATTAGAGTATCTTCTGAGATAGGAAGATATATCAACAATCTACATAAATCATTAATTTTATCCTCTCAAGCAGAATATAATTTAGAAACCGTTGATAGTAAGCCCTATCTTAAAGTCTACACAGAAAGATTGAATTCGATGATCTCAGAATTACTCACTTACATGACGGATCAACCAGAAAGCGCATTTTTTAATTTACCAAAAGTTAGCTCAATCCTTATAGATATTAAAGATATTATTGAAAGATTTCAATCAGAATTTAAAGCCCAAAAGATTAATATTCAACCTGTACATCAAGATTTGCACATGGAGCAAATTCTTTATAATAAAATCGATGACCAATACAATTTTTATTTCATAGATTTTGAAGGCGATCCACAACTTTCTTTAGAAGAGAAAAAAAGTAAATTTCCAATTGAGAAAGATCTAGCCTCTTTTTTAAGGGCTCTCAGCTATATAAAATTCAACACTTTGCTTAAATTTATTGAAAATAGAATTATTCAGAAAGACAAATATGAAGTACCTGAAGAAATTCTATATAATCTTTTCTTCAGACGCGCAGCAAGACCTTTAAAAAAAGTTCTCGATATAGTACTTAATGTTCTTAATATATGGGAAAATAAGTTGATGGGAAAAATATTAAAAAATCTGAAAGCAGACTATATTTTGATTACTTATTTCTATATCGAAAGAACATTGCATGAATTAAACTATGAGATGTTATTTAGACCTAATATGATCATTACTCCAATATTGGGTCTAAAAGAGATAATTGACAAAAGTTAAATATCTAAAAATTATATTCTTCTTCTCCATCAGTTAGTTTAGCAAATTCAAAGGAATAATGGGAGGAGGATATATCAATTGGTTGGACCTGTTTTTGGTAAGCAGTTCGTATTTTGCTTTGGTCAGTAATTTTCGACGTAGTCCAATTTGCATTGAATTCTTCTTGATTAAAAATTCTCCATGCAAAGGCTTCCACAAATTTTTGAGGTCCAAATTTCTTATCTATTAAAATATATTTATTATCATCAATAAAATTTCGAAAAAATCCTAAATTATCACATAAATCTAATTTATAAAAGATATCATCAATTTTACTATTTATTCTTGCGCAATCATTTATGAAGCGAGCTAATTTATCTCCTAACTTAATTTGTGCTTCTTCCTCTTCTTTCTCAACAAGTTTTCTTAAAAAACTTCTTTTTACTATCATAAAATCTCGATCATTTAAAGATTGAAGTGAACCTTTTTGTTTAATTATATATTTTGATATTTCTAAATAGTTTCTAATAAGGTCAGCTTTAGAAATACCCAGTTTTCTTCGGACCTTCTCTAAATTATCATTTAAATTTTCATCAATTCTAACAGTTATAACATTAGTTGATTCTTTCAATTGATTTCATCTTTCTGAATAAATATTCTTTTCATTTAAGATTTTTGAGCTAAATTTAGGCTCATTTGTGAATTACTCATATCTTTTTATTTGTAATTATTATATATATATGTAACATAAGTAATATTAGTATATAAATGATTAATATCAAGGAAAATTCTAATTTCAATTGTTCTCAAATCATCTGTTGAACGTAAATTTAGAATGATAAGATATAAAAAATAAGGAAAAATTAACTTATTTTAAGGTTTTGAAGCTTTTATAATATATTATTCATTATTTTTTCATCTATTATATTTCAATACTAAGAAAGTTATCTTTCTATTCTTAATTGAGAAATATTCTATGGAAATTTATTGATATCTTATTTCTGACTTTATTTTTTAAGAAATTATTTTTACAAAAAAATAAAGAATGTAGGTCACATTATCTAGTGCTTAAGGTTCTTAAATTTAATTATTATTAAAAAATGATACTTTTATTTAATAAATTTTTAAGCTATTTTATGAAAATTAAAATGATATGATTTCATAATGATTAAATCAATTAATTTTTCTCGAATAAGTTATCATTGAAAATCTTTAGGGTCATAAATATACTACGCTGAATTCTTAGAAAATTGCAAGTTTATCATTAAGATTCTTTGTTTTTTTTTATTAAACAAATATCTATCCAAATAAAATTTTGTTTTATATATTCAATGATTTTCAATATCATTTGTAATTAATGTAATCATATGTATTGAAACCATACAAAAGATACACAAGGAAAATATATATATCGTCAAAAATATAGGTTTAATGTAGATCCCCATAAGAAAGTTATTAAGGGTTGGATAAAAACTCATGGAAATCACACAATCAGGTATTTTAGAAGTTAGTTTGCAAAATAAATCTGAATCTATATCTGTAGAGTCAGATGAACAAATTGAAAAAATAGTTAAAGCCTTATCTTCACGAACTAGACGCAAAATACTTAATCATATCCAAGAAGAACCAATGGATGTTTCTAATATCGCTTCTAATTTAAAAATGACTGAAGCAAACATATCGGCCCAAATTAAGAAACTTGAAGAGGCTGGATTAATTTCTTGTGATTATGCATCTGGTGACCATGGAGTTCGAAAAATCTCAAAATTGAAATTTAATAGACTTATAATAAAATTTTAAACGGTAGTATTCTAAAAAATAGGGCTTTAATTAAGGTCATAATTCTATTTTTATACCACAATTTTTGAAAAGATCTGAAGCTCATTACTAAGTTTAATTCAATAGGAAATTTTAACTGATTCTTGTTTTTTTTTAACTAGAGGTACAACATCACATTTCTTTTCCTGAATTATTGGTTTTTGAATTTCAAAAGATTTGATATTTTTTCCATTCTTCATAATTTGTTTCATTTCTTCAGAAATTATACTACTTGTCATCCCCATTGTATGAAGCATTTCTACACCACTCACAATACATGTTTTAACAAATCGAGGAACATTTTTACCCATCCAATTAAATTTACCAAATGGATTACAGTATCTTTTTGCGAGTACTCTTAACCAATTACCGCTTAAATAATAAGCAGAATAGGCTTCAGCTACTAGTCTATACATTTCTATATTAGACAATTGCTCTGTTCTCATCATCGGATGAAATAAGTTATAGTGTTTGTAATTGTGACTGGTAATCATATTTTTTTCTTTCATTTCATTATGAAAATCTGTTCCTGGAAATGCGGTAATAGGTGTAAATTGAATACAGGTTAAATTTAATGATCTAGCAAATTGAATATTTTGCCTCACCATTGTTTTAGTTTCTCCAGGAAATCCAATTATAACACCACCAAAAATCGAAATTCCACGATCTTGAAGTTCAGTAACAACTTTTCTGACCATAGCTGGAGTAGTATTTTGCTTATTCATAGCATCAAGACTTTGTTGATGAACTGATTCAATTCCGAGAAAAACTTGCCTCATACCTGCTTTATGCATTAAATCAATTAACCATGGATTCCGATATAATGTATCAACTCTAGATTGACAAGAAAAATACATTTTATTTGGAATTCCCGAATGAATCATTGTTTCAAGAATTTTTTTTGTTCTTTTTACTTTAATAGTAAAGTTGTCTTCACAGAAAAAAATGAAATCATTTTTCCAATCGATATTATATATTTCTTGCATGATCCTTTTTGTTGATTTTGTACGATAGGTAACAGGACGATCTGGATTTCTCCACATTTTTATAATACAACAGAATTTGCAATTATGGGGACATCCTCGTGATGTTTCAAGTTGAGCAACCCTAGCACCTAAATAAACATATTTTTTATCATCTAATAGATCTCTTCGAGGCATTGGAAAATTATCTAAATTAAGTTCTAATCTACGATCTTTATTATGAATTACTATGCCTTCTTTATTTTTATATGAGACACCATCAATTTTACTTAATGGTATATTTCCTTTATTACCATCAATATATTCTATAAGTTCGCGGAAAGTATATTCCCCTTCCCCACGTACAGCATAATCTACTGCTGGATGTCTCGCTACTGATTCTGGATCTAAAGTTGGCTGATATCCTCCAATTATTGTAGTGCATCCTTGCTCTTTTGCCATTTGGGCAACTTCAAATGCATGAGATATTTGTGGTGTCATGCTTGTGAGAGCTACTATGTCATTTTGATTTAATAATGAAAGAAATCTCTTTTCATTATACTTATGAACTTTGAAATCAAATAATTTCGCATCATGTTCTGGAACCATTGCAGCAATTGAAATTAAACTTAAAGGAGGACCTTTAATTATGGCATCAAGTCCAGAAGTTAATCGAGCAGGGTTAACATATAAAATCTTCAATTTCCTAATTCTCCAATTTTTTTTCGATTCTTTTTATATAAGTGTCTAAATACCACTATCTAGGATTAAACTTAATAATATTAATAAAGAAATAGTGGTACGAGAAATCTATAAAGAGTTCTCTAGATAAATAAACACTTTAATGTTACATAATAAATTTATCTATTTAAACTTTTTTGTTATATCTACATAGCTACAAAAAAGACAAAGAGGGCTTGAAAATTCAATATATGAAATAGTATGATTTTTTTAATGTATCTTTATTTTTTCTTTCTTTCATTGCTCTATAAAAAATCTTAAAAATCTCTCTTTTACATCAAGATTTATATCTTCTTTGTTTTAGCTAAATTTTTTAAATTTTGGAGACATATAAAGTTGTTAAAGAAGTTGGATTAAAGCAAATTCAAATTGGGAATATTGATGTTTTTCCTAAAACTGATGAAGAGGTAAAAAGATTAATTGACATTATTGGGATTCAAGCTAGCTATCTAATTTCCATCTTAAATAAATTATAAGGTAATAATTAAGAAAATAGCTATACCAGGTTATATTCTTATTTTCTGAGAGTATAAATTAACACTGTTATTGATAGTTAATCATTTGAGGGTTTCAAAATATTCGATTAAAGTATTTTTTATCAGCTCAAAATGACCCAGATGAGTTTTTTTAAGTTCATCGAGAGCTTCCCTTATCCCTAATTTTTCAATCCTTTCAGTTATTTTATAATATGGTGAATTTTTTAATTCCTTTGTCAATTGTTTATTTTTCTCAATATCTTCGAAGAGATAATCATTCGGACTGATAAAATGCTTTCCTAGCATTCCTTGAATTATTCCCATTAACATTATATCAAAGGTAATTCTTAATATTATTTCATGATCGAAATCTGATTTTAATGGGCCTAAATATGTCTTAAGCATGGAAATAGATTCCTTAAATAATTCAAAAGATTCATTTCCAAGTTGTTTTATTCTCTCATTGTAAATATGATTTTCAGATACCCTTAAGCATAAAGCAGATACTGTTTGATATTCTGCTACAAAATGTATAAATCTAGCTTTTGTATTGAGGTAAGTCTCTTCTGATTCTTCTTTATCTATTATATTATCTAAATCAGCTAGAGCTTTTTTAAAATATGAAGCAATATTATTGAATTTCTTAGCAGAAGCATCAAACTCCTTCCTAATTAACAAATTTAATGCGTTTTTTTCTTCTTGTTCATAGAGCTCATCAAATTTATTTATTTTCATTACTGCTTTTAGAATCAGACGTTTACCTTCATCCTTTTTAATTCTAGATCGTTCAAAGGATTGCCCAGCTTTTAAGAGAAGTATTGAAGAGAGATTGATATATTCTTCAGGATCAGTTTGAAATAGATAATTTGAAGCACTTTCCCAAGCTTCCCCAGCAGATTCCCAGTCATGCATATTAAATGATAGATTTCCTAATTGAATCAATAATTTTGCAGAAACTTCATAAAGTTTAAGTTCTTCAGTTTTTCTAATAATAGATTTTAATCTATAAACCGCTTGAATGTTATCCTTAAATTGTGATATAATTTGAGCAATTCTAATGTAAAGTTCATCTAATTTAATGTAACTCCCTAGCTCAAGATAAATAGAAGCTGCTTTCTCGTAAAAATGAATAGATTCCTTTCCTTTTCCGCGATCGGCAAAGGTTTCTGCTTGATCAATTAGTTTTATAGCCTCCAGCTCTTTCTCATCAGTATAACGATTATCCATCATCTCATACTCCTTTTATTCATAAAATCGGGTAATCAAATTGATAAATTAAAATTATTATGCAAATACATAAGCTTAATTATGATATTAAAACCTTAGCATTAATAGCTTTTTATCATAAATTTGAATTTAGATATCTTTGTATAAGAATAAAAAGCATTTTATTTTTAGGATTGATTAAAAAGTTTAATATTTCCTCTTTTTATTACGTTTTTGAATTCTATTGACTGAAACACCGATGCAAAGGATTCCTTAGCATCTTCAATCGCACCATAAAATATAAAATTGCTATACCATGCTACAATAAACATTATACTAGCTCTTCGATATCTGGTAAGATATTTTATATTTAATCGAGGGGAAGAATATGGAAAGAGAAAAAGATTTGGTGCTGTACCAACAGGAAATTTTAATGACGTACTGATTAATTGCTGTGTTTCGATTATATGAGCCAAACTTTCTAAATTCACAACACCACCATCTATCCAGAGTTGTTCAATTCCAATTTTTTTTAATCCATCAATTAAACTCTCATTATTAGGTTGATTTTTATGAGTGATATATCCATATCTTTGTGTTGATGTCATATTTCCCGAACCTAGAATTAATATTACAACTGACTTTATTTTATTTTTCTGCAATAATTCTACTTCTCTCTTGTTTTTCAAATTTGAAATTGTGTTATATATATACTGATCTGGCTTTATACCATGCTCATTAAGATATTCAATTCCAACTACCCTTGATTCAAAATCTCCTCCTAATACGAAAGGAGGATCAAAATTGTCTAAATAAAACTCTAAATATTTTATCATTGATTTAGGGGTATTAGCAGATATTTCCACTAAATTGGGTATCTTAAATCTTTCTGATAAGGTTTGTTGTGTTTTAATACGTTTAATCGCTTTTTGGTGGTCAAAAATTTCAGGATTTTTTCGATCAACAAGAGTTTCATTTTGATAGAAGATTGTTCCAATTAGTAGGGGGGGTAGCTCAAATTTTCCTCTTTCCACTTTTACTTTTCTATAAGTATAAAATTCAGTATCATCCATTTTTAATTCAATTAATTAATGTATTATTTAAAAAAGGAATTACATATTATTTAATCTGCTTACTTTTTCAAGGTAAAGAAAATTATCTGTGATGCTATCTCTAAAATTAATTCTAGAAAAATAAAATTCAAATATCCTTGTTGATCAAATTTCATTTAAGAATTGGAATTAAAAGTATGAAGACTATTAATTAAGTAAGGTTCAAAAAAAACTAAATAAAAAAAAATTAAAAATCTGATTAAGATGAATAGTGATGAAATTTCACAGGTTAATGTGGCAGCATACTATCTCGCGCAGAAAGGATATACTTATGATAAATTGTGTTGGATGTTAGCAGAAAGAGAACTATTTGTTCAACGAGACCCAAATTATAATATTGAAAGTAGGATAAGAGAAAAAGCTGCTGAAATATTCTTTTCTGGTCCAACATATGATATTTTATGTTATTTGATCTCAGAGATAGATATTAAGATGAAATCAAGAAAAAATGAGTAATTTTATAGCTTCTAAATGTTCTGATTAAAAAATTCAGAAAAGATGTAACTTCATATCACAACTGCGACAATGTCCTTCTTTTAATTTTTTAAAACAATCTTCATGATAAAGAGTATTACACTGAAGATTTCCACATTGAACAGCTGATTGACCTTTGTCAAAAATTAAATGACATACAGGGCATGCATTAAAGAGAGCCTCTTCCCCTAGCAAAGCAACATCTTCTATATATTTAGCTGGCATAATTTCAGGTTTCTGCGAAGTGTCTTCTTTCGTTCCTCTGGTAAGAACTTGTAGTTTTTGAATTTGAGTAACCTCCATTGGTATTTTCAGGAGGTAAAAACAATGAGGACATCTAGCAGTACCAGATTTCTTTACTTGATGATTTTTTTGAGAGTCTGCCCATGCTGCTAAACAATGTATATGAAAAGGTGTTGTACAATTTGGACAATATCTTCCAGTTACATAAAAAGAACCTTTTGTATATGGATTTTGATCCGAAAAGCAAATAGAACATTTTTTAAAATCAACTTCTCCTCTAATTTGTTTTGCCCTTTGTTCTTGATCTTTTGTTAAATCTTGAACTCTCAATAAATCTGCTGCAATCTTTCTAAGAAAAGCAGGATTTTCTATAAGTGTTTCTTTACCTGATCCGTATGTTTTATAGTTATCATCAGCAATTTCCTTAGCTGAATTAACTAATGATTCAGGATCATTAGTATAAAAGAATCTACCATCAGTAATATCACTTATTTTCTTAAGTACATTTTCTCGTCTTGTTATGCCTATACCAAAAGAATCTATTCGAATATTTAACCCTTGAGCCACACGTGCCATCTTGATTGGATCAACCGCTGTTTTCATAAAATTTCCATCAGAAATCAGAATTATCCGAGGTGATTTAGCTCCAATTTTACGTAATTCTCCAATTAAAGTTTTAATTGATAAAGCTAGTGCATTCCCCATAGCAGAATAACCACCACATTTCAAAGAATTTAAACCTTCAATGAGATGATGTTCAAAACCTGAAGTACTAAAATCTACAACCATTGTAGGGATGTCAGCATATTTTATTAAAGCAAACGCACTTAAATTATCTATTGTGAATCTCTCTTTAATCAGTATCTTAATTGCAGAAATACAACATGTTAATCTGTGTGGAGAAAAATCTGTTCTATACATTGATCTAGACGTGTCTATGCAAATAACCAGATTTTCAGGAATTCGATTCTCAGACATTTTATTTAAACTAATTCAAGTTTATCTTATCCTAAATATAGAAAATAGGTATATTGATTAATTGATTTTTTATACTTTTATTAATTACTAATTAATTAATACTACTTCAATTAGATAAAGTTTTTTTTTACAAATATTAATATATATTTAATAATACCTTTTTTTACTAGTAAAGATAAAAATACTAGTTAAAAGAAAATTAATAATTAAATTTGATGTTTAATGTCCGAAAACAGTAGTAAGAGTGTAGCCATTAAAGACTTCTTTAAAAGGAATGTTCTGATTAATGAAATTGATGAAGTGCTAAGATTTAAACCAGATACGTTAATAGGTGTTGATAAAATCAGTTCTGAGCATTTGGCTAATGAAGGCATCAAAAATATTGAAGAACTCGCAAATTTATCTGTAGCAAATCTTCCTGAGATAAAAGAGATTCTACCTAGTATGCTATTGAAATGGGTAAAAATCGCTCAAGTAATACAGAAAAATATAAAGGAACAACTAAGACGCCATAAAAAGCTATTGATGATAGGGCTTGACAATGGAGGAAAAACATCTATTCTTGCAGTAGTTCAAGATAAATTTTCTATTATTAAATCTCTTTTACCAACTAGAGGTGTAAAAAGAGAGAAGCTCGATTTTTTTGGATATCCAATTATAAGTTGGGATCTTGGTGGACAGGTGCAGTACAGAGAGAAGCTATATTTTAATAGACCAGAACTATTTTTCACTGAAGCGGATATTATGTTATATGTAGTAGATAGCCAAGATCCTGATAGAATTCCTGAAGCTGCTAATTATTTTCGAGAAGTTTTAAAAGTATTGCAAGAATTACATGAATTGCCTTCAGTTTTGGTTGTTTTAAGCAAGAGTGATCAAGACATACGAAAAACACTTCAATGGCAGCAAAATGTAACAAGTATAAAAAACAAATTTAACAGTATAGCTAAGGAATTTGAAGGATTCTCAGTCGATTATTGTGATACAACGATTTTTCAGAGAGAAACAATAATGCAAATGTTCAGTGTAGCTCTAAAGAAAGTATCTGATACTTCTGAAATAATCGAACATATACTCGAAGAGTTTGCCCATCAAGTAGAAGCAAAAGCTTCAAGTTTAGTATCAATGGATGGTTTGATTTTTGGAAGCTATACTGGGTCAGATACAGATGAAATGTTAGTAAATAACACAGCATTATTACTTCAAACACTCTCAAACTTCTACAACTCAATTGGCTTAATAAGGGAAAATTCAATAAAACTGGATTTGCCACTTAATGGTTTTAGTATATGTGGAGAAAAACTATTTGAATATTCAGAATTACAAATTCCTGTATATTTATGGATGCTTTCAGAAAACCCAGAATTATTAGACGGAAGACTCGATTACTTTAGGGAACAATTACTCCCACTAATTAATCTCTTTCTCTAAATATCTTTATGAAATTTTTAAAGTTTATTCTAATTCTTGATTTGCTGAAATTAAATACTCATTACACTTATCTAACATTCTAATTGCATCATCTAATTTTTCAGCTATAGATACTAAACCTTTTTCTTTTGCTATATTTCTCCATTTCATAAAATTTTCCTTATGGGAATCATTATGTTCAGCCCAATGTTTACATAGTTTTGATAATTTTAAAATATCCTTGTCTTGTTTATCCAAAATACCATACATCTCTTAGTTTGATCTTATTTTGTAATGATAAGATTCTTTTCACATTAAGTTTTAGCTTTTCTATTTGAATAGATTTATATAATCTTAGTCTATTGTTAGATTATTTGAATTCAATCAGAATTGAATTACTATGCAAGAAATTAAAGATTTTGATGCTGAAGCTAAAAAGCGAATGAAATGGATTAACTACAAGGGACAAGAAATTCTTCTTGATGATTATACTAATATTTATCCCGAACAATTTGCACCCTTAATCAAAAAAATTACTGATCTTACATTTCAATCAGGAAAAAAAGATATTTTATTAATAGTTGATGTAACTGGATCATATGCGAATAAAGAAGCAGTTGATGCATTTGTTGAATCTGGTAAGAAATCAAAACCACTTTTAAAAAAAACTGCTGTTGTAGGGATAACAGGTGTAAAAAAAATACTTCTTAATGTTGTGAATAAATTCTCAGGATTAAATGCTAAAGCAGTATCCTCAATGGAAGATGCTAAAGAATGGTTATTAAAATAATTAGTTAAATAGTAGTCTAATCTAATTTAATAAATTTTAATATAGTCTAGTAAACCTATTATTTTATAAACGAAACTAAAAAAATAGAAAAAAAAATAAGAAAAATTATCTTAGGTCCTACATAGTCTTTTTAAAAGTGTTGGATCTACTATCTCTTTTGGTTTCCATCCTTTTTCTTTCAGATATGCCATTATTTCATCTTTCATATTAATAGGAATATCAGCTTCTAGACGGATAAATTTCTCTAAATCATTAGGGAATTTAACACCCTTATATTTTCTCTCTAAATCGATCCAATGAGATAATTTTATCATTCGTCCTTTAGAATTATCTGCTGGTCTTAAAGCTAGTTTGGCGACTAAACAGATAGCTTGTTCTATACTTTCCGCGGTTGTTAATAGATGTTCAGGTCCAGGTCCAACTAGATGATCAGCTGTTCCATCTCGAGCATTGAACACTTTCCAAACATCTTCATCATCAGAGCGTCCAATATACATTCTTCTATATTCTGCGGCATGAGGTCCACAAACAGCAGGCACACCTAAACCATTTGCCATACTAGCTATACTAGCTGCCTTTTGAGACATAGCTCCCCATGCAACACCAACTGCACCAACTCTGTTTAAAACATAATCCGCAATTTCTTCAAAATTACCACGTAATGGTCTTCGAGCAAAGATATTAGCAACTTTAATAGCAGCTCCAGTAATATGAGGATTACTTACACAACTTCCTACATTTACTAAACCGCCTCTATCAAAATCACCTGGAAATCTATCATATAATGTCTTCCCTTCTTCATCCTTTACAAGACCAATATCCATTGCTCCACAGCCTGAGACTACAACTATGTAATTTCTAGTTAGAAATTCTTCAGCCATTTTATAAAGTTCTTGAATTTCATGAGCATAACTTGCACATCCAATAATTGCAACAATTCCTGGAATTTCTCCCAAGACAATGGGAGCACCAACATTCCTAATTTCTGTATCCATAATAGGCCCGCGCCCTACTCGACAGTTAAATTTCTCATTTCTAATCTTTTCTCTAGCAGCATACTGTAATAAAGTCAAAGGAGACACACCCTTCATGCAATCTCCCTCACATCGTCCACATCCTAAACAGTCATCAAATACTCCAGCCAATACTGAAAAATCCCCATCCTTTGCCAATTTTACTCCTTCTACAAGGGGTAAATCGTTTGGACAATTTCTCTGGCAATTACCACAACCATTACAATTCATCGCCATATCAATACAACCTTGTTCATCAGGAACTCCACTTTTTGCTTTTCTAATAGGTTTGACTTTTAATGCCGTTTCGGATGCCACTGCACCAGCTTTTATTGGATCTAAAATTAAGACTCCTGGTTCCTTTCCACTTACTAAATCATCAACAATTTCATTGATTGGATCATTTGTTCTATCAGGTAACCCACTCATATTCTTTTCATTTGTAGCGATAAAAGGAGCACCAATCAATTGGGCTTGCTCAAATGATCTTAGATTTACACATTGTTCATCAACCATTACAACATCTGGAATCCCTGATCGAATAACATGAAGCTGTCTTGACATTGAACCTACAATCTTAGCACCATCATAATATCTAGTTAAATCATGAGCAGTGCAACAAATTGCTCCAACATCTACCTTATCGTCTATACCTTTTTCTCTTATATAATCAACTAATTCGACTCCAGGGGCAACATTATGTCCAATCATTAAAATTACAGCCTTACTTGTATCTAATGTTCCCATACCAAGTTCTACTATTGGAACATCTGGGTCTCCCATAGGAAATCCGTATGCAGCAATTTGAACAGCGTCAGAAATCTCCATACCAACTGAATCTGCTAAGCCTGCTAAAAAGCTTTTCGATTCATAATCTAAATAAGAACTTTCTTGTCCTGTATGTCCAGCTGCTAATAAGTGTGTTATTGTAAAATGCACCCACTCCATAGCGGTTTCTAAATCTTCTAAAGTTTCAGGTTTCATACCAACAACTAATCTTGTATGAGGCATCTCAACGGCTATATTATTACCGAAATTAATGGGAACATTACCATATTTTTCTTTTAACCAATGTAATAGATGATCTCCGTGTGCAGAATGGCACGCTGCTCCTATACAACAAGCAATCTCTACTATTCGGCTCTGTTGTGTCTCCATATTGATCCCACATGCACCTGTTCGCCCCTTGGAAAGATTACATTTCCCATATGTGCATAAACAGCACATATCACAAATTGGCATATAGAAAGGCTTATATCTTTTCATCATTTTGAAAAACCATGAACGTAGAGTTGGAATATGTGGCATTGGATGTGGTCCCATAGGTTCCCATTCAGTTTCATCGCCATAAGAAACTTTACCTGTTGTTAATTCAAATCCTTTAATTGTACCTAAAGGCCCTTTATATTCATCAATTTTTACTTTGGCTCCTCTCTTTTCCAAAGGTTTCTCACATCAATTTTTATTTTTTTGTTTTTTTGTTTTTTTGATATTTGATTATAATTAGAGTTATATTAGATTTTATTTTAATTATTATATTCCAAAACTCAAAATCTAATCTCTATTAATTGAAAAAAGTGTGAAATTTCACTCTAATTAATCCATTAAGATATTGTAATTTCAAAGAATTCCATAGATTTAATAAATCTATTGAATTAATCTTAACCAGAAATGGGAAATGTGAGTTAGATATGAAAGATATCACTAGACACAATAAATCAATATTCAAAGCATATGCGTATTGTACAATTTCCTATATTATTGCAAGTACAATATCAATTATGGTTGGAATTTTATTCAGGCATTTACACCCTTTATTAATGATTTTATTCGCTGATTTAGTGGGAACAGTTGTTATTTTTATAATAAGCTCGATTTTCAAGAATACAAGTTTTTATGATCCTTATTGGAGTGTAGCACCATTAATAATAACATTATATTATTTACTTTTTACCTCATCAAGTAAATATGGTTATCAACGGAGTATAATTGTTGCTATCCTCATTACCATTTGGTCAATTCGATTAACTTATAACTGGTTACGTCAATGGCAAGGGTTAAAGCATGAAGATTGGAGGTATAAAAATTACAGATTAAAAATGGGGAAAGAGTTTTGGATTATCAATCTTATTGGCTTACAATTAATGCCTACAATCTTGGTGTATTTAGGGGCAACTTCACTATATCCAATATTTTCTTTAGCTGCAAACAGAATCGGGATTATCGATATTTTTGCATTTTTAGTTATGATTATTGCAATACTTATAGAAGCACTAGCTGATCAACAGCTTTATAAATTTATTAAAAAACGAAAAAGCAATCAAGAGATTATTACAAAGGGATTATGGGCTTTTTCGAGACACCCAAATTATTTTGGAGAAATATTATTTTGGTGGGGATTATTTCTTTTTGCCTTAGCAGCGAATGTATCCTATTATTGGACGATTGTTGGTCCAATTTCTATAACTATACTTTTCAATGCAGTAAGTATTCCTCTAATGGAAAGGAGAAATTTAGAAAGGAAACCTAGTTATATAAATTATAAAAAACAAGTTTCAAGATTAATACCTTGGATTCCTAAGAAAAAACATCAAACTACTTTCGATAGTCATTAAAGTTTTTTTAGGAGCTCCTAAAAATTAGGAATTTCCTCTTTTCTTCCAGCAGTACTAATTGGGGAGCTTGGGCGAGCAGAATATAATACGGGGATCACATAATAAGCATTGAGTGGTGATTTACCTAAATTTAACTTCATACCAGTTTTCTGCTTAAAAAGTAGAGCAAGGTGCCAATCCCTAATATCTTCAGAAACTCTTGGAGTCCACCAAGGCAGCTTGATTTCGAATTTATAGCTTTTTATTTCACCTGATTTAATATTGATATTACTTTTAAATTCATATTTTCTTATTTTCCTTTTATATTCAAACCATTCAGTTTTTGTACCCCATCCTACTGCCATGTCAAAATCCGTTTCTTTTTCTTTATATATTTCACATAGATGAATTTCCACTTTTTTTAATATTTTATCCTTTTTACCTTCTTTTTCCTTGCTTTCAATATAAAAAATACCTGAAATTTGATCATTTGGATTATATATTTCTTGAGGATTTGTGATGGTATAGGAACAATAAATTTTTACCATAATACAATTTCTACCTCTTACAATAATATTAATAAGAATTAAATTATTTTAACAGTTTTGTCTAGTTTAGTAAAAAAATTTTTATAAAAAACAAGTTTCAAGATTAATTCCTTGGTTTCCAAAGAAAAAACATTAAAGATTATTATTTTGAGTTAAAATATGTTATTTCTTATCATTGTTATTATAGGGATTATAGTAATATGATAATAGATAATAGATTCTAATTTAAGATGAGAGTAGATTAAATATCTCAGAAATTACATTACTGATATTAAAATTAGTCTTAACTGAGGTAAATAGGAATTTCCACTTTCGGTTTTTTATTTTATTCAAACCATAAAAATTAAATAATTCTTCTTTCAAGAGGATTAGTTGATCATCATTACTCTCATTAGAAACTTTTACTAAATCTGTCTTATTGCCTAATATAAGTAGGGGCGTTCCATTCAATTCATAGTTATTCAAAACATTCCAAAACTCTTCTTTTGATTCTTCAAACCTTCTTTGATTAGCTACATCAATCATATAGATGATAATATTGGAATCCTGAAGTCCTTTTAACCATTTTGATCTAAATAATTTTTGTCCTGGCATATCCCATACTGCGAGTAAACCTTTTTCTTTTACAGGGATATATTCAATGTTGAATTTTCTTGTTGGAACAAAGAAATTATCATTAAACTCACCAGTTTTCATTCGTCTTATTAAACTTGATTTTCCCACTTCATCAATTCCAAAAAGAAAGATTTTGAAAAAGGATTCCGTCTGATAATAATATTCAATATCAAGAGGTTTTTCGATTACTTCGTCACCAAACCTTCTAATATCAATAAACATAGAAATTAGTAAATTTTCAACTTCAATCTCATCATTGAAGGAGTACCCATTATTATCATTCAAAATTTCAGTCAGTACTTCCTCAATTATTTCTTTATAATCATAAGGATTATCTTCATTATCAAAAATTAAACCAATAATGATTTTACCATTAATACAAGAAGAGTATATATTTAAATCATCAATAAATTGAGCGATTGGTTCCGCGATTGTGAATTGATTTGAATTTGTTTTTTGACTAGATTTATCTTTATCATGATTCTTTATAATCTTATTGATTAGTGTTTTATTATCAATACTGATAATTTCATTGGGATAGCTATATATATTTAGATCTTGTAAATCCTGGATCTTATTTCCTTTGAATAAAAATATGTTAAGTAGCAACTATATATTCAAAAAGCTTAATTTATATATTTTTGAAAATAAAATTAAATTAAAAAAAGTTGGGAAACTTATTGATTTCTTTTAATATTAAGATTTTGGAATATAGTATTGAAGAATTACCTTTTATTGATATCTATAAGGTAAAATTGCATACTTAAATAAAAAATTAAGAAATTTATTAGTCCTCTTCTTTTTCATCTTTAAGTTGTTCTAAGGATTCTTCTTTTGATTCCTCATTAACTTCTTGAATATCTTTTTCAGAAAAATCTTCTTTAGGTACCTTAGAATCCATTTCCTTGGATTCTTCAGAGATCTCCTGTTCTGGTTGTGCGTCTACTGGAGTTTCACAAATTGGACAACGACTCCATCCAGGTCTTAAACTATAGCCGCATTTAATGCATTCTTTCATACTTTCATCCACTTTCCATTCTGGTATATCCAGTCCTCCTTGTCTTTTTCGTGATAATTCATGTAATTCATCCTCAGTCCAAACCTCCATTCCTTCAGGTAATCCGGTCCCACGTTCAGAAGTAAATTTAGTTAATTCTTCTTCTGTCCAGGAGGGCATATCTGGTTGAGAAGCCATCCGTTTTTGAGCCTCCTGAGCTAATTCTTCAGCAGTCCAAGTTTTTAATTCTTGACCACCTGGAGTTCTAACTGCGCCAGTTTGTTGTGATGCTGCTTGAGTAGGAACTTGAGATTGTTGAGTGGGAACATTACAACATTCAGCAGAAAATCTTAAAAAAGATTCAAAACACCTTGAGTATTTATTAGGATCTTTTCCTTCATCAGTAACTAATATTAAAGTGTTTTTATCAGCAACTTGAGGAATTGCTATACAGCATACTGCAATATCTGAAGCTATTCTTTCTGATTCAATACCAGAACTAATCCGTTCCAAGGAATTCATCAATTCATTATTATTCATTAAAAAATCACAAATTGGATCTCCATGTCTTTGATATCCTTCATGATATTTTGCCAGATGATTTTTATTTATGTTAGAATCAAGTGAATCAATTATAGCAGAAATATAAGATAAAATTTGAGCTTTTGACCCTTTCTGAGTATCATCTAATTTATACCCTCCTAAATCAATATTTCCCATTATTGGAGCAAATAATGGTTTTTCATTCTTCATTTTCCCAAAAATTATTGGACGTGAAATTACACATTTAATTTCTCCATAATAAGCAATAATATTATCTAATAATTCTAATTTTTCATTAAATACAATACGAGGTATTGTTCGAAATATTAAATCAACCCAAGGCATTTCCTTTACAGGAACTATAGCTACACAAGTTTTTTCAATTAATTCTCGTAGTTTTTTAGGATAACTCTTTAATTCTTTCTTGATATCCTCGAATTCTTCATTTTTTAATTCCTCATCAAGCTTTTTTTCAAATTCCTTAAATTTTTCCTCATTTACTTTGAGATTTCCACCAAATGCTTTGATTTCTCCTATTATATTATCTTTCATGATTGTTGTTGCATTTTCAATCATTTTCTTCTGAAACTCAGTAAGTTCTTGCTCTTCACTGGAAACCAAGTATTCCAAGGGATCGAATTCCAACTTATTCACAAAAATATTAAAAAGCTTTTGTTGTGACATTACATCTACCTTTCTAACCTAAATTATTTTGAATTAAAGATATTTGTTATTATAACAACCAATTGTATATAAAAATTTATTTGAATTAAGAATATTCTATTTGATATAAAATAAATCCTAATATATTTTAGAGCATAAATTATAATGATCTTGAATTATGAATGAATCAACTAAAGAAATCAATAGTATAAAAAAAAAAATTAATGTTTGTTTTATATCTAATATTCCTGAACAGACTAAAGAATATATCATAGAAAAATTGAAAGATTATGATAATATTAATCTAAATTTTAGAAATGATAAATTTAAGGAAAATCTGGATGAAATTATATCAATTGCAGATATATTGATAGGTTGGCGTCCTACAAAAGAATTATTGTTAAGGGCTACCAATCTAAAGATATTTATTAATCCTGGTGCTGGTATTCAAAATCTTATAGAAATATTTCGAGAAATTAACAAAAATAGGAGTGTACTACTCATCAATGGTCATGGAAATTCTTATTTTGTTGCTCAACATACAGTTGCACTTCTTTTAACATTAATGAATAAAATAGTTCAACATCATGAATGGATGCGTCAAGGCAAATGGCGCACGGGAGATGAAAATGCTGCTTCAATTCCCTTAAGATATAAAAAAGTTGGATTACTTGGATATGGTGCTATAAATCAAAAAGTACATTGTTTTTTAAGTGGATTTGATATTGAATTTTCGATTTTAAGAAAACATTGGGAAAAACAAGAAAAGCCATTACCAAAAAATACAAAAAGATATGATTTCCCTCAACTTGATCAGTTTCTTAAAGATATTGATATTTTAATTATAGCTATTCCAGCTACTTCTTTAACAAAAAAAATGATTGGTAGAAACGAGCTTGAACTTTTAGGCATAAATGGTATTTTAGTGAATGTCAGTAGAGGTGAAATAATTAATGAGGAAGATTTATTCTATGCATTGAAAGAAAAAGTTATTCAAGGAGCTGCTATTGATGTTTGGTATAAATATTCTCCAGAAAGTGATAAAGAAGGAAAAAAATTTCCCTATAATTTTCCTTTTCATACATTAGATAATATTATACTTTCGCCCCATAGAGGTTATTCTCCATTTAATGATTTACTAAGATGGAATGAACTAATCGAGAATATTGCTCGAGCAGCTCAAAATCGTCAAGATTTTCTTAATATTGTGAATTTAGAAGAAGAGTACTAAAATAGACAATTAAAAACCTGGAAAAAGAACATTATTTTTCTTTGTGGATTATTTTATAATTTTGTTTAAATATATAATTATTTAAACTAAAGAATTTTTAAGTATTTTAATATTTATGAACATTATTTATTTATTTCCTTATTTTTTTCACTATTTTTTATTTTTAATATGAAGGATAATAAAATTTTTTTAACCAAAATAAATAAATAAATAAATACTTAAAATATCTTTAAATTTGAGGAGTATAAAAACATTTTAAAGATTAATACATTAATACCATATTTGGAATATTTAAGAAATGACTAATATGTCTTTCTTTAAATATATTAATCCGATAAAAACTTAACTTTATATATTAATGTGTAATAAAATAACTTATAAAAAAAAATGTGGTTTAAGGCGGTAGTTTTTTAAATAGCTTTAGTCATTTTGCCGGATTTTAAATTTGGTAAATTTAACAACTGATATAATGTGATATTATGAAAATAGTAACTGTTAATATTCCTGAATCTTATCTCGATAGTATTGAAAAATTAGTTGGAGAAAATGGTCTATATCCCTCAAGATCAGAATTGATTCGAGTGGCTGTTAGAGATTTCTTACTTCGAGAGCTGAAGATGGCTGATACTATGGCGAAATATAAAGAGACTGAAATCGAAGATTTTGATGACGAAAATTTTGTAAGGGTACCAATTGAGCGTTTAAATGATAAGGATCAACCAGTTCGTGAGTTTAAAACCTACAAAATTATTAAAAGATTAGAGTATTAAGAAATTACAACTCCAGCTCTTTATAGTTATAGTATAGGTTGAATAGAAAAAGGTTCACCCCTTTTTTTTCTTTTTTTTATATATCAGCAATACTTATAATTTCTAAAGGGAGTAAATAATATATAGCATTGTTGTAATATATATAAAATCTAAGCTAAAAAAGAATAGAGGTTATTTATATTTCTAAAAAAAAAGAAAAATCTAACCATTATAATACTGAATTTATGGAATGGGGTATAATAAATAAAGAAAATTTTAATAATAAAACCACCTATGATGTTCCAATTAAAAGATGGGATCCTTTATCAACTCGAATAATACAAACTGAGGGTTTTGGTCTTAGAAAAGAACGTCCAAGATACTTTGGTCGCTATTCTTATATCAGCCCTATACGAAGTGAAAGACCTCGAGGATTTAAGACTGACGAAGGAGAAGACAAATTCTCAGATTGTTCCAATAAGGTTTTGAATGACTGCAAGGATGTGTTTAGTTCTATTATAGAGGGGAAAATTGTTCATGATGACAGGGGAAAAGCTCTCAGTGATGGTCATACTATAATTATAACTCAAGATGAAATGAGGAGAGATAATCCCTTTTTGGGAACACCTCATCAAGTAGAAAGGATTCCAGATGATTGTAAAGCTCTTACTTTAATCAATAGATATCCTTCAATGGTAAGAATAATAGATCCCGATATTTATGATAATATTGTAAAAAACCTTCCTTCTCATTTAAAACTGTCAATAGGAATTAATTTAGTAACAATTTCTCGAGATTTTTATCCTTCTCTATGTTTTAATTTAATACCTGTAGATGTCTTAACTGGCATCTTTCTTTCTATGAAAGCAGCAATCCTTTATTGCATTGAAGAGGCTATAGAGAGAGATTATTATGATATTCCAGTAATGCCCTTTTTTAATATCGGATCTAAAGTTGGGGGTTCTCAACCTCGAATTCATAGTCAAACTTATATTGATTTAAATATGGATGGTCATGGAAGCAGGTTGGAGGGATATTTAGAAGCTTTTAAAGAAATGGGTGATAAGTGTCACTTATGTAGAAGTACTCATGGAGGATCTGATCGTATCATATTAGAAACAGAATTTTGGACTTTTTATACTACAGGAAGCCCAGTAAGAAATTATCACATAAGATTTCATCCAAATGAACATTTACGAAGATTTTCTCAGCTAAAAATCAATCAAATTGAAGATTTAGCAGTATCACTTAAAATGATTTTTCAAGCATTAGATGACTTAAAAATTGAAAAAAATCGTAATATTTTGTTTAATTGTTGTCCATATGGTTATGATGCGGATTTTCATTTGTTTGCTGATATTATCCCACATGAAGTAATTGGGGGTGCTGAGATGGCTGATGATATGCGAGTTGCTAGAAAATTACCTCACATAGCAGCTAAAGAAATTAGAGATTCATTGAATAATAAATAGCCATATTTTATCTATTAAAAACTTAGATTTTCAATTCTATTTCTACTTGAAGATGGCTATCTAAAGGTTTCTATTCCATTCAATATAAAAATTATAAATCCAATAGATAAATTTTAAATCTCAATTAAAATTAGATTTAAATCTAATACTTTTTATATTTTAAATGAAAATTTTCAGAGATTCAAAAATTGAGAGATTGGTCTGCGATTATTTTAGCAGGTGGTAAGGGCAAACGATTGATGCCTTTGACCTCTATAATTCCAAAACCACTTGTTAAAGTCACAAATGTTCCTATGGTTGATTATGCAATAGCTCATTTAGTGTATGCTGGCATTAAACATATAATATTAGCATTAGCTTATATGGGAAAGGAAATGAAGGAATATATTAAAAAAACCTGGACAGCAGACAGATTGGGAGATGTAGAATTAGAGTGTGAAATTCAAAAGAGTAGAGGGACTGCGGATGCTTATAGACTTTTAACAGATCATTTAGATTCTAAAAATGTAGCTGTTTCAATGGCGGATATTGTTACAAACCTTCCTATGAAACGTTTTATGGATTTTCACTCTGAAAAAGGTGGATTATCAACAATTTCGATGAAAACAGTTGAAAGTCATATTTCTCAATATGGTGTTGTGCTATTAGATAAAAATAGAAAGATATATCTTTTTTTAGAAAAACCTGCACCAATGGAATTATATTTGAGTAGTATTTCGCAGCGAGAAGATCTTTTTTTACATACTAATATAATTAATACAGGTATTTATTGTTTTCAAAAAGATATTGGAGGTATCCTTCATGAAACAGGACTAATGGATTTTGGAGGTGAAGTTTTTCCTTATCTTCTTGAAAATAAATTTGATCTTTATGGTTTTGTTGAAAATTATTATTGGATGGATGCTGGGAATTCCACTACCTATCTATGGGCAAATTGGGATATGCTGCGTAAATATGCTTGGCCAATCTTACCTAATGGGGTTGAATATGATGGTATTTATATCATGGGAATTATAAGCTCAGGGCAAAATATTAGGATTGATAAACCAACTTGTTTTGGAGAGTATGTTCGGCTTGATAATCGAGTTAAAATCAAAGAGTTGACATCTATAGGTCAAAATGTAACTATAGGAGAGGATACAGTAATAGAAAAGAGTGTCATATGGGATGAAGTAAAAATTGGTGGTGGTTGTATAATAACAGAAAGTATAATTTGTAATAATTGTGATATTGGAGATAACGTTATTTTAGATAAAGCAATAATCGCTCCAAACTGTAAGATTAGCAGCAATTCACAAATCCGTGATCGAACACTAGAAGTTGGTCAAGAGATTTAAATCAACTTAATTTTTTAATCTCCGTCCTCAAGTATTCATTCTAATGATTTATCTAACTTCTTTAAAGTATAGTAGCACAGCTCAATGCAACCATTAAGATTTTCAGGTATACATTTATCGGGTGTATCTTTTGAACTATGTATGAATTTTGAGTCCTCACCTGAATAAAACCAACAAATCTGTAATTCTCGTTTGTATTTTTTAGCATATGATTGGAAAACTGTGTGGTCACTCATAAAAGATATTGATTTTATTTCCTTTCTTAGTGGAATCTCTTTTTTTCTCGCAATCTCTTCAAAGATATTATTTAAGCTTTTATTGAACTTGGTTTTTTTAAACATTCCAATTTGATCAATTAACCCAATATAGGATCCAACCATATCGATGTTAATAACATATGACTTATCTAGATTATATTCATTATTCAAATTTTTAAAATTTCTATAACAAAATGTTTTTGAACCAAACAATCCCATTTCTTCCGCTCCTGTCCATAAAAAGATCAAATCTATATTATTTAGTGGGTTATTGTGAAATAATTTTGATAATTCAATTAGTATAGCAGTACCACTTGCATCATCAACAGAACCTTTTGATTTATTTTTAGCTCTAATACTTAAAAAGAAGAATAAAAATCCAAATAATAAGATTATATTAAATATTTTGAAGATAATATGTACATCCATTGTTAAATTTATTGGAAATAAAATAAAAACATAAAAGACAAAAATTATAATCATAGAATTTATGATTCTTTCAGAATAACTAATAGAAACAGAATCAAAATGGGCACAAAAAATAATAACTGGTTTTTCCCTTTTATATTTATTTGATGCAATTCTGGTAGTAATATTATGTGATACATGACCTTTTTGAACTGGATTTAGTAAATCAAAATTTTTATATATTGAAATAGAACGTAAATAATAAACTAGGAAATAAAATGATACAAAAAGAGTAATATAACCAAATGCTGTTCCTGCTAGTGTGAAAAAACTAATAATAATAACAAATGACATTATAAGAATAAGAACTACAAACATTAAAATATAAAGAGCCCAAATAGAGACCCATAAAAAAGGATCTATTTCTATTTTCATATTTTCTTTTTTTAAAGTATCTCTGATATAGTCCATAGCAATGTATGCCTCTGTTGTTCCTGCTTTTCTTCCAAAAGCCAGAGCACTCACGTGATCTATTGCGGAGTTTTTATTATACAGAGATGAATTTGATATACTCCCCACCTTTGTGTTTATGTTTTGATTATAAAATAGTATTTTATTTAAATTTTAAACCTATTGAAACAAAAACTACTATATTTATTCTGCAAAAAAAATGGATAAAAATAGTGATTACTCAAGTATAATTGAGTTTAATATATTATTTAATAAAAAACATTTTCCAATTTATCTTTTAACTTTTTAAAAACAAATTAAAATAATAGATTTAAATAATCTATCATTTTCTTCAATACCATTTCAATTTTATCTACGATTTCTATTGTTTTTAATTGGGAATTTTACAATTTTATTTTTTTTCTTTTCTTTATTATTAAATTTCATCTCTATACTAACTTTAAAGACATCTATTAATCTATTCTCCTAATAGTACTAAAATATTATTTAATTTAATTATAATTCCTTATGATTATTCTCAAAATTATTTCTTTTCGAATTGAACGAATTTTACGTTAGATTTAAATATACAGGTATCATTCAAGTCTAATAATTCTTCAAGAAAAAAATTATATCCAAAAATTATTAAGGAGAAATCTAATAATGAGAAAGACTTCAAAAGGATTAGCATTTATTATTTTATTTATATCATTATCAATCCCATTTCTTCTTCCTAAAGTATTAGAAAATGAAACTTATGATAAACAATTGTTAGATTATTTTGTTAAAGAATCTGCAGGTCCAGTTAATTTTACAGTTGGAGCTTGTGGTCCACGTTCTATAGCAGATTGGGATGTGCCTTGTTATATAGCTAGCACTGGAGATTATTATTTGGATAATGCTCTTGAAAGTCTATTTCAATTTCCATTTAATTCAACGGGAAACCTTGATGAATTATATCCTGTACTAGCAACAAGCTGGAGTTGGGAAGATAGACCGGATGAAATGACTGCGGCTGGTTTTATGGCTTATGATGGTATTGCATCAATGGAGGTAACCCTTCGAGAAGGAGTTACATTTCATGATGGTTCAGATTGGAATGCGACAGTATGTAAATGGAATATTGATAGATTGATGTACATCCTTGGAAATATCAGTAATTGCTTAGAATTTGACCCTCCTATAGGTGTGTTAGAAAATAGGGAAACTTATTGGTTAAGAGTAAGTGATTGGGATGATTTTGCAACCAATAGTTGGAATGTTTCGATTTTTTCCGGACCAGCAGAATATCCTTTTTATGGGTATTCTGCTGATATGATTGATTACTTTCCTAGATTTACAAATGTAACAATAACAGAAAATTTAGAATCAGGCGGAAAAGTTAGAATTTATTTTAATGATTGGCGTATGGGTCCAATTTATCTCAGTTATATAAATTTTATCTCAATGGATGCCTATAAAGATTATTTTGATATCCCAATAGAAGGGTATGGAGATGATTCAAATTTTCCACAAAATAATCCTACTGTATTCCCAGGACATTTAATCGGTACAGGTCCTTATATTTTTGAGGAACATAGTTATTCTACCGAGTCAGGTACAATGATAAGATACGATAGTTGGTGGAATGCTACGGCTCAACAAGCTGAAGGTTGGCATACACTCGAAAGAGTTGGTTTACAAACTTTTGCTCATAGCCAGGCGGGATATGATACCAGAAAACTTGCTATAGTAACTGGAGATATTGACTTTGCATGGGACCGTTCTTGGGAACCTCTTGATTATGCGGATATAAGTGCTGCTACTAACATAAGATATGATGAAATAGGTCTTGAAGATTATGGAGAAAACATTATTTTAAATTGTATCAATGAAACTTATTTGAGATATTGGGATGAAATAAATTTGAATTGTAGTCCCGGATATGATGTATTTCGCCCTACCTTATTGGAATTCGATGACACGATAATAGCACATGGAATAAATCGTGCCTTTAGGAAAGCACTTTCCTACGCTATGGACTATGATTATTACGTTAATGTTATCCAAGATAACCAAGTGGTACGTTCTGGAGGAATTCTACCAAAAACTCATGAATATTATAATCCATCTATACCACTTCCTTATTATAACATCAACATAGCTCGACAAACCCTTATAGATGATCCATATTGGGGCCCTATTATCGCTGCGAGAGGATTGACTATTGCAAATGACACACAGGATTGGAAAGATGTGGCAAATGACAATCCTATTTACGAAATGGAATATAATTGGGATCAAGCTCATTTAGGGGTTAGATATCTAATAGAAACTGCTCTTGAAGAGATTGGATGTGATATTATCTTAGAACAAGATGTCCCTGATACTTATACTAGAATGTACCCATTTTACAGTTTTCCTTGGTTTACAACTGATGGATTTTTATTGAACCGTTATAACCAAAAAATAATTAATCTGGGTTATCTTCAAAATTATTATGGAAGTCCTGGTATTATAGAGGAAGATCCCACAGGTACTTATGGGGTGATTTCAAATTGGATATATAATACAACATTAACGCCTCATTCTCAATTTACATTTGTTGGGTTCAATAATATGGGTTTTAATTTTAATGTAACTTGTGATAATATTTTAGATGAGCTGTGGTTTGCAAACGAAACTAGAGAAGAGGAATTATATAATGAACTAGCTGACTGGTCTCAAACCTTCCAATATCAACATATTTGGTTGGGGAATGGTAAGACAGGATATGTTATCAATAATGAATGGAACTATACCTGGCAATGGGAAACTTTTAGGTATAATTTAGTTAGGGGATTTTCTAGTCCTTTACCTAATCAATTACCGACTATAAGTTTTATTGTAAATAGGACAGCTATTCTAGTAAATGAGTGGGTACAATTTACTATTATTGGAACTTTAGGTGATCCTCCAGCAACTTTCCTTTGGGAATTTGGGGATGGATATACATCTACTAATCAGAATCCTACTCATCAGTATACGGCGGTAGGAACTTACACAGTTAGTTTAAATGTTACAGATGCCAATGGTGATTCTGACATTGAAACCAGAATAAATTATATTATTGTTGAAGAAGAACAATCAGGGAATGGAATACCTGGATATGAGACATATCTTATTCTAGGAATTATTTCAATAGCTAGCATAGTAATAATCCGGAAAAAACTCAAGTTTAAAGATTAAGAATTATTAGAGAAGGACTCTAAATTTCCTGTTTAATAAAATTAAGATTTTTTTCATATTTTTTCTATTTCTTATCAAATGGTTCAAGGTCTAAAGCTCCAAATAAATTATCTTTAACTTTAATAATACCAAGAAAATGTCATTCACCCTCTTCAATGTTCTGATCATTCGTATAAATATTTATCATATTATAAAATCGATTTAAAATTAATAAAAAATTCCTTTTATTTCGAGGAATTACCTGTTAATTTATTTTTTAAATTCTCAGCCAGGTTGCCAAGTTTATTAGCTGTTGCTGATATTTCTTCCATAGAAGCTGTTTGTTGTTCTGCTGATGCATTTATTCCTTCCATAGAACTGAATGTCGATTTAATTTTATTTACTATATCATTGATATCTTTATTTGTTTCAAGAACAGCCGTTTTTGATTCTTCAGCCAATTTTCGAACTTCATCTGCAACAACCGCAAATCCTCTACCTTGTTCACCAGCTCTACCGGCTTCAATGCTGGCATTTAGTGCTAATAAATTTGTTTGATCTGCAATATTAGTAACCATTTCAATAACTTTTTTTATGTTATTAGTGGCATTTATGGCGTCTTGAACCTCTTGCGTTATAATTTGAGTTGAGTTTGCGATTTCTTCTGAAGCGGCATTTACTTCACTAGCACTTGTAGCTAATTCAGTAGCAATATTTGAAACATTTACAGACGCATCCGAACTTTCTTTTAATACAGTAGATATTTTCAATTCTTGTCTCAGAATTGTTTTGAGTAAATAATAGATTACAAAGATAACATAAGAAAAAGCACTGATAACAAATATCATTCTATAGATTGGTTGATCGAATAATATATATGCAATTGCTGTAAAGCCACTCATATTAGCTGCTGATAATAAAATATGTAATGAAAGTTTAAGTCCTACCGATTTTCTTGTTAATTTAAATTTCCTCTGAAAGAATATAAACGCACCAATCATTATGACTCCAATTACTATGAAAATTATCGTCTCATCAGCCATAGAAAATCTTTGAAAAAATATATTGTTCTCCTCTTAAATGACTTTTTTATAGTTAGAAAACTTATAACATAATTTTTATTTAAATCTATATTTATGGAAAATAGTTAAAGCAATCTATTATAAAATTACAAAATGAAAAAAGGATTTTAACCAAATAATAATTACAAAAGAAATTTAGATAAATCCTAAAAAATTTGGTTCATTTTCTCAAGAAAAAGTAAAACCTAACCAAGTAATTATTATCCCTAGAGAAAAGAATCATGATATGGAAAAAAAAGGCGGAAAAGAGTCAAAAAAAATATTAACTCATTCTATTAAACTTAATATTATTCAAGTGTTATTAATTGAAGAATATATTTATTAAAGTTAAAGAAATTTCTTATTTTTCTATTTCTTGGCAAATGGTTCAAGATCCAAAGCATCAAATAAATCATCGTTAGCTTCAATAGTACCAAGAAAGTGCCATTCACCCTCTTCAACATTTTGACCATTTGCATATGTATTTGCCATATTATAAAGCCTGATAAAGTTCTCATAATGCAAAGCAACCCTATTCTCTGCATAATCCCTTGCAGACCATGTTGTTATTAAAAATTGCCAGTCACTGCTTTCTAAGAGTAGAAGTTCTCGTGCCATTTGTTTAAGAATTTTGATTAAATTAGGATCAGGTGAGCCTTTATATTTAGCAATAATTTCTTCAGATTTTGCCTCACATTCATAAATTCTCTCCCATGTCCATGTAGTCCACTCATTAAGCCATACCCAGTGTGAAGATGCTTGGCCCCATGACCCCTCAATCACTGAAACTACCTTATTAGGAGGATTATTTTCCAAATATATTCTAGTATTAGTAAGATCAATCTCAGGATCATCTTCCATCCACCTTAGTATCCTTGTTATCCACCAATTCCCTTCGAACCACCAATGCCCAAACAATTCTGCATCATAAGGTGCTACAACAATTCCATTCTTATTAAATTTAGTTTTAAAATCTCTTAATATATCTTTTACCAGATTTATGTAATGGCTAGCATTTTCATCTAATTTTCCTGGAACATCATCAGGCCAATATAACATTTTCTTACCTAAATCCAATTTAGCTTCTGTGACTTTCCAATATCGTAAACCACCTGGATAATGTTTCTTGTGGAAATCTAAATATTCTGCACAACCAGGATATCCATGTTCTCCGCTCCACACCACAATTCCTGTTTTTTCATCTCTTGTGAAGAACCCTACTGGAGCTCCTGTTGATGGATCAGTGGACACTAAATATGGTTCATATTGAGATTTTTCAAATGAAGTAGGAATTTCTTCATACTGGGATTCAAATTGCTTCCAGAGTTCTGCTAAAAGAGGAAAACGAGCAGCATATACACCTTGAGACTTTCCTCCCAGTAATAAGGTTGTATCGATGAAAAAATATTTCAATCCGTTTTTTGCGAGGAAATATTCAACCCCAGGGCGATTATATTCCTCTTCTGTTATAGGATTTTTCCATCGATATCCAGGACGATAGGCACATTCTGGTAACCAAGCACCAGTAGGAGCTTGTCCAAAATGCTTTTTATAATTATCAACGGCTGTTTTAAATTGAGCGTCAATTGAAGATTCTTTAGAAAGTAAGG
This sequence comes from Promethearchaeota archaeon, assembly GCA_048937405.1. Lineage (GTDB taxonomy): Archaea > Asgardarchaeota > Lokiarchaeia > Sigyniarchaeales > SOKP01 > Loki-b32. The sequence goes on along the minus strand of JBHLNF010000009.1, from coordinate 83,463 downwards.
GGGAATATCCATGAGTTGCACCACAGGTAATAATATCAATAAGTCCTTTATCTTGAAGGTTTTTAAATGCACCTACAATGTCTTTATTGTATCTATGTGTAAAATTATCTCTAACTCGTTCATAAAACTCTTGCCACCATTTAGTTAATTTGATTCTCCCTTCTTCATATTTGTTTCTTGTAAAATCTTCATAATCAAATAATGCTGCATTATGTTTCTCATCGATATAACCTAAGAATCCATCGACGAATCTTGGGTGACGAAGCATCTCACAGAGAACAGGTGTAATCCCGATAGTAAGTTTTGGATGATATCCATCATCAGTAAGTTTATATAGTTCCATTAAAAGAGGTATATAAGTTTCAGCTGCAGCTTCATTAACCCAGTCCATACCATGAGGCCATATTCCATGTCCAATAACCCATGGTAGATGTGAATGTAGAACTAAACAATAGCTTCCAATCTCACTCATTTTATTCAATTTATTCTTTTTTTTTTAATATTAGAAATAAGTCTATTTATAATAATTTTAACTTCTTAAAAAGTAAAGAGTAAAAAATAATATAAAACCGATAAAGTTTTATAACCTAATTTAGCTTTTTATCATATATATTTTCCAATTGAAACATGAGCATGAAAAAGTATTTTAAATGAGTTTAACTCCGATTAAAAATCTAAATGAATTAAAAAAAAAAGGGAGAATCATAGGGAAAGCAAACTATGTTTTCACTCCCGAAATTTCTAGCTCGATAGGTTCAATTCATGGTAGCTTATTCAAACAAGATGATTCAGTTGTACTTGGCAGGGATTATCATAATGATAGTCGGATGTTAAAAAGAGCATATACATCAGGTTTGATGTCTACGGGTATAAATCTTTTGAATCTTTCAGATTGTACTTTTCCACTCCTTCAATTTACAATTAGACGTTTTGGAGCAAGTGGAGGTGTTTATTTTTCAGGAGGGCATTTATATAGTGAAGATGTAGGGCTTCGTTTCTTAGATGCCGGAGGAATTGAATTATCACAATCAGAAATACAGAAAATAATTGAATCTTATAATAATTACCCTCAAAATGTAAGAAGAGTAGATCCCAATGAGATTGGACAAATTACATCAATTCCACAGACAGCAGATGTTTATATCAAATCCCTTCAACAGTTTGTAGATAAAAGAAAAATCAAAAAAGCGAATTTGAAAATAGTAGTGGATTGTTCGTATGGTCCCACAGGAAAAATCACTCCGCTTTTAATTAATGATATTGGAGTTGAGGTTATTGCTTTAAATACTCATTATCGCGAAAGATCTTCGAGTGCTGTTCCCAGCATTAATACAATTAGAAATACTGCAGATATTGTAAAAGCTTCTAACAGTCATCTTGGAGTTTGTTTCGATGTAGATGGGTCAAGAATTTTGGTAATAGATGAAAATGGTTTAGAAATTAGTTTTGAAGACTTATTAATGCTTTTTGTATCTTATGATAAAAGAATACAAAGATCAAAATCCAATACAATCATAACTACACCATCACTCTCACTAGTTGTAAAGAATTTTATTGAAGATATTGGATTCCCTATTAAACAAGTGGAAAATTATCCTGGGGAGATTTCAAGACAAATAAGAGAAGAAAGAGCCTGTTTTGCTGCTGCAGACACTTTAAAATTCTATTTTACAGAATTCGCTCCCTTCAGTGATGGCAATTTTATTTTATTGAAATTATTGGAAATAATGACACTTCAAAATGACTTACTTAGTTCATTAACAAAAGGATTTCCAAAAGGAATGAAAATTAATAGAACCGTTCCAGTTTCACCAGAATTGAGAGAAAATATTCACAATCGATTAAGAGAAATAACAGATGAAAAAGGATATTATTACCATGATATTATAAATGAATTGAAGATAATTAAAGATGAAACTTATGTAGTTATTAAAGCAGCATTATATCGAAATGCAATACTTCTATCCGCTGAATCCGATGAAAAAGAAAAGGCTCAAAAATTGATTCTTGAGTTAGAAAAGATAATAAAAGAGCTTTAAAATAATTATGAATCATTTATTCTATACTTTAATTTTATTTTAGTAAAATTTAATATATGATATATGAAAATGAATTAAAAATATAAAAAAAAAGAACTAATTATATAATAATATAATTTAAAGTTAGAATTAAAAAAGTTGGTTATATCATGGCAGTGGACGATATTACTTCAATAATAATACTAGCAACTTTAGGTGTTATTTTCGCAGTTTTTTTAGTATTTGATTTATTTGAAAGGAATGAGAAATATGGATACTTTGCATACGCTGTTGCACTACTCCCAGTTAATTACTTTTGGGGTGCTGGTGGTGACCCCCTTATTGCATATATTATCCTTTTCGTTTTATGGATTATTACATTATTACGTGATACAATAGGATTACAACTTAAGAAGAACAAGGATATTAATGAAATACTGATGTATCTTTTTCTTGCTATCATAATTCAATTGATAGTTAGCGCAATCATGCCAGAAGTCAATGAAGACCTGAAAGATAACACAGAACAAATATTATATTTCTGGTTACCAAACGTACATTCAGCAATATTTGAGAATTCAATTGCCTTAGTTTTCAAACTTGTTGCTACATTATTGGTATTTCTTATTATAATTCCTTTAATCATTGATATCAAAGATGAAGAAGCTCCTTTACCTATTATTATAATATTTGTTGCTATTTTCATTATTCCTTTCCTATACTTAAGCTTTATCTGGGTTCCAGAAATGATGGGTGTATTAACTTTTATGTTTTCAGTAATACTCTTCATAATTTTGCTAATTATAACACGTTCGGGCATGGAAACAAAATAAAATAAATTATAATTTTTTATTCTTCTTTTAATTTTTTATTATTATTTTTATAATTAGTTCGATATCAATTTTATAAGGAATTCAAATAAAAAGTTAGCATTTAATATAGTATAATGGCAAAAAAAAAAGAAACATCTGAAGAGACAAACCAAAAAGGAATTTCTGAATCAGAATCTTCTTACTCCCTGAAGGATTTACCCGGAGTTGGTGAAGCAACGGTAAAAAAATTAAAAGACGCAGGAATTCTATCCATAAGAACTCTTGCTATGTATCCAATGAATAAGTTAATGGAAGAAGCAGGTATAGGTGAAAAAACAGCTGAGAAAATAATTAAAGTTGCCCAAGATATAGAAAAAATGGGGTTCAAATCTGCAGATATAATATGGGAAAAACGTAAAGTATTAAACAAATTATCCACAGGTAGTCAGAATTTAGATGATTTATTATATGGCGGTATTGAACCAGGGGCTGTTACAGAAGTTTTTGGCGAATTTAGAACAGGAAAAACACAATTGGCTCATCAATTATGTGTTAATGTTCAATTATCTTACGAGGAAGGAGGACTTGAAGGTAGTGCATTATATATTGATACAGAGGGTACTTTTAGACCAGAAAGAATAATCCAAATGGCAATAGCGAAGGATTTAGATCATAATATAATTCTAAAAAATATAACTGTAGGGAGAGCGTATAATAGTGATCATCAAATCTTATTAGTTAGAGAATCTCCTAAAATTATTTCAGAAAAAAATATAAAATTAATAGTAGTTGATTCACTTATTGGACACTTTCGTAGTGAATATATTGGGCGTGGGACACTAGCAAGTCGCCAACAAACAATAAATTCTCATATACATGATTTACTAAGATTAACGGAAACATATAATGAATTAGCGGTAATATTTACAAATCAAGTTTCAGCGAAACCAGATGTATTTTACGGTAATCCATTAATCCATACTGGTGGACATGTAGTAGCTCATGGCGCTACGATACGTATATTTCTAAGAAAGGGGAAAGGAGAACAGAGAATTGCTAAAGTTGTTGATGCTCCACATATTCCAGAAAGTGACTCTGTCTTTTCGATAACTGAAGATGGTATTACCGATTAGTCATTAATATTCAAGATTGACATTAATCTCAATCCCTTTTTTTAATGATTCTGAAATAATACAGTATTGCTCAAATAACTTTTTACATTGATTTACTCTATTAAGCAATTCAGGATTATCGATTTTTGGCATCATTTCAATATCTATTTTCTTAATTCTCCAGAAATTATTATTATCTCTTGCAACTGTAAGTTCAGCTCTTCCTTCTAAATCTGATAAAGAGAGATTTTTCTTCTCTATGCAAAACTCAAAGCTTGCTGCTAAACAAGATAATACAGATAAACCAAGTAGTTTTACAGGAGAGGGGCCAATTCGATCATTTCTTTTTTCTGTTCTTTCATCAATATATAAATCATCCATTTTTAATTTTCCAAGATTACATCTAAATAACATCTTTTCTTCTAGCTTTAACTCTACTTTTGACTTTTTTTCATTTGACATTTGAATTTTTTTTTTATACTTTAACTAAATCTATAAAATGAAATTCCATAGTGTTTTAAATAAGAAAAAATTAAAGATCAATATTTACATTTACCTCTATTCCAGATCTTATCGATTGTGTTACTATACAATATTGTTCGAAAAAACTATATCCATCTTTAACTTGTTTTAAACATTGTTTTGCTCTCTTGAGAGCTTCTGGATTTCCTATTTTGGGTTCAATTTTAACATCTATTTTCCTAATTCTCAAAAACCCTTTCTCATTTCTGGTTATTGTAACCTCTGCTTCACCTTTAAAATCCTCAACTTTAAAATTTCGTTTTTTCAAGCAAAAGATAAAGCTAGCACTCATACATCCTAATACTCCTAAAGCAACCATCCTTGAGGGATTTGGTCCTAACATATCAACTTCTTTGTGATGTTCTTCATCGATATAACAATCTTTAACCTTCATATTACCTAAATCGCATCTAAAAATCATTTGAGATTCAGAATCATCTAATTTTAATCTGACTTTAGTTTTTATTTCTTCTGAAATAACTCACACCTCATAAATATTATTTTAAGGTTATATGATTTTAATTTATTATTAGATCTTATAAATATTTTGACACAAATTAATAATATATTTAAATTATTTATTATCTTGTGAATATCTTTAACTTATCGTTTCCATTTTTTTTAAATGAAAATGTCTAGTTAAATGAAACCAGATAAATGGAAAATATAGGAGAGTAATAAGGATATATTCAATGGCATAAATAGTTATTATTATCATCATAAGAATAAAAAGGCAAATCTCAAAACCTACACAAATTTTATTTTTATAATACTTTTCATCAAAAAATGAGGCAGGATTGTTATACTTTGATAAATATTTTGAAAGATTTTCAAACTCCTCTTTAGAGATTAAAAATTTTAATCCTACCTGCTTTTTTTGAAAGTAGAAAAAATTTGTACCCCAATCAAGAGTATCAAACAAAATATGAATTGAATAAGAAATACCAGCAATAATCAAAACAATCCAATTTAAAGTAAGTCCTAAAAATAGAATAATCAAGCTTGGAATAATTGAGTGGGTTATTAACATCCTGTGATTATTATCTTTTGCAAATTTAGAAATAAATACATCAAAATCGCAAACAAATGAGAATAAAACAATTATTGAGAACTCGATAAGATTAAAATGGAAATAACTATTGAACAATGATGCAATGATAACTCCTAATGCAAAATGACTATTTATATGCATAAGTACAAATTACTATCGAGTGATTGAATAATTGATATATTTCTCCTTCTTAATTCTTTTTATAACTGCTTTTTTAGTTTTAAATCCATCAGGTCCTTTCTTTTCTACGAGAAAAGATGCTGCTGCAGATGCAAAAAAAGCTGCTTTTTCTATTGATTTCCAAGTCTTATCGGAATGAATAAATTCATATAAAAATATTGAAAAATATACATCTCCAGTACCAGTTTCATCTACAACCTTTTTAGGTTTAAAAGCGGGAATTTTCAAAATTTTTTCACCCCTTTTTATGAGCATCGAGCCTTTTTCTCCCAATGTCATAATATATATCCCATTATTATTATATTCATAACAGTGAGTCATGACATCATCATAATTTTTAGATTTTCCTGAAAGAAGTTTCATTTCTTCCTCTGAACCTTTCAATATCAACATGTCACCTATTAAATCGATAATTTTCCGCATGTTGGCTATGATTTCAGTATCATAGATATATGTAACTTTACCATCTTCTTCAATATTTCTTATAAAACCCTGCAAATCTATACCAATATATGTCTTAGGAAATCTCTTTAAAATTTGAGCTATATATTCATAAGATATTTCATTGCATAGTGGGACCAGTACAAAAACTTTAGGAGGGTTTTTAAAAAAATTTAATGGAATATCATTAAATACAAGATCAGGACTTTTAGATTTCAGAGTTAAAATTCTATGATGATTAAAGTAATCGAGAACAAAATTTGTATTATCTACTTGAGAGTATTTAATACCACTTAAATCAATATTTTTATTCTTCATTTTATCTAATAAAGACAAATTGAAGTTTGATTTCCCTATATGGGAGATTATACTTATTTTAACATTATCCGAATATTTACTTAGGGCTAATGAACAGAAAGTAGTACTTCCTCCTAAACTAGGTTTATTAATTCGTTTAAAACGAATAATGTGATCAATAGCGAAATGACCTGCAAAAATTATAGAGGTATAATCAATGGTTATTTTTTTCATTTATGAGGATTTTAATTGTTCAATAATATTATTCTTTTCTTCTAATGTTATCTTTAACTTATTTATTTTATTTTGTAAATCCTCAATCAAATCTGGCATCGATGGTTTTTGAAGATCAGCTTGAGATTGTTGCTTATTTTTTAATTCGACAATCAATTCTTCTTTTTCTTTCAATTTTTCTTGTAGATCATTAATTTGATTAATTTGAGCTTTATCCGTCTCCTTTTTCTTTAAAGATGCCTGTATCTGTGAAAGTTCGTTTTTGAGGTCTTCATTCTCTTTTTTAAGTTGCTTTAACTCTTCAGGTTCTAATTGGAATCCTCTACTTTTAATTGTTCGTTCGAGATCAGATTTTTCATTATTCAGTTTTTGAACAATTTGTTTGTATTTATTAAGATCAGATTGAAGATCTTGACATAATAATTCTAATGTCTCTGAAGAGGATTGGGTTGATTGAGGCTTTGTAGGAAATGGTTTTTGCTCTTCCACAGGAGCTATATAATCTACAGGTTCTTTTTTCATTTTTTCAATTAACTCTTGTTTTAAAGACTCATTTTCTTCCAATAAACTATTAATTCTTTTTTCTTGATCAGCAATTTGATTTTTATTCATCGACAATTCAGATTTTAAATTGTCAATTAAAGCATTTGTCTCTTCAGATTCTTTCTCCTTAGTAGCTTTTTCAATAGATTTTGATGTCATTGTGGCTGTTTCCAGCTTTATTTTTAGTTCTGTAATTTCATTATCTTTATTTTTCAAGATAACGTCTTTTTCTTCTAAATTGTTTTCTAACACTTTTAACTTACTTTTTAACTCAATATTTTCTTTTTGAATTTTGCTTTCATTTGCTCCGTCAGTTTTTCCTACCTTTTCTAATTGTTCCTTTAAATCTTTATTTTCTTTAATTACATTTTTAACAATTTTTTCCGTTTTTGTAATTAATTCTACATTCTCCTTTATTTTATTTCTTAGGTCTTCATTTTCAATTTCAATTGCTTTAATTTTTTCAATTGAATCACCGATGGTACTTGGTGTTTTTATGTCGCTTTCCATTTTTTTTCTCCAGAGACTTATAAAATCCTCAACTTTTTCATTATCTTCTGGCATTTTAATTCAAATCTTTTTTTTATCCTATTTTTTATATATTTAATTAATTTATTCTATTAATATTCCTGAAAAATATCCTACGCAATATCCACTAATATTTCCTGTTTTTTCTGAACTCGTATAGTACTGTAATAATTTACTCTTACTTGCATTTAAATTTTTAGAAATCATCATGAGAGTAGTAATTGTTTGAGGCCCACAAACTGTTGTTTTTGAAGCCATTTCAAGTGTTTTTTCAGGATTAAGATCAACAAACGCATCTATTACTCTTTGATCTAGCTCTTTAAATTCTACTAATTGTTTGGAATCATAGATTTCTTTATGAGTCATATCAGAAGATGCAACAATAACAACATCTTTATCAAAAGTATTAATTGCTTTAGATATATCGAGGGATATTTGACTTAAGACGTTGAAATTCTTTGTGGAAATTTTTATTGGTATAAATTTAACGTTTTTCTCCTGTGAACAGAATTTAATAAAGGGTAATTGTACTTCAATGTTATGTTCTCTTCCAAAAGGATAACCCATAAATGCGGATTCATCATTTTTTATATTCTTACTATGTTCTAGTATTTTATTGGATAATTCTTTATCAATACTAATATTCCCTAGGGGGGTTTCCCATTCGCCTTCATCCATTAAAGCAACTTTACCATAACCAATATGATCTGTACCTAAAACTATTACTGTATCTGGAATTCTTTCTTTAAATAGATTTAAAAAGGTAAATGCACTACAACATCCAGAATATATATATCCTGCATGAGGAGATACCCCACCAATTATTGTTCTTTGAGCTTGGTTCAAAGTTTTAGGTTCTTCCCCAGGTCCGAACTTTTCATTTAAAAATGAATCTTTTAATACACTGATTAAATCTGGTTTATAACGTGGATAAAAGCTGCCCGCTGCAGCAGCCTTTCTTATAACCATTTTTTTTACACAATTTTTTTTAGTTTGAATATTAAAAATATTAGTTTTAAAAATTATATAATTTCATCTGATTTTAGTAAAATTGAAAGATTTATTAAATTATATTTAATAATTTTTTAGTAATGACCCAAAGTAATGACAATCAAATCTCTCTTGATGATATTGAACTACCAGATAAAATTCCAACAAAATTTATTAATTCAAGGGTTATAGTTTTCAATCCTTTATATGCTTCATATTTATATGTTAAGAAAGGATTTTTTGGTTCTCCATTGGGTATAAATAAACCCAGATTAGAATATTTTTCCAAGCCAAGTGAATTATCTTTAATAGAGGCTTATTTTTTATTGGAATCGGAAGAAATAACAATTCATGATGTAAAAGAGAATAAACTATTAAATTCTAAGGAATTTCATGAGATTGCTAAGAAAATTCATCATAAATTTGAAGAAAAATATATCATATACAAAGACTTAAGGGAAAAGGGATATATTCCAAGACCAGGTCTTAAATTTGGTGCAGATTATGTCGTTTATAAAAAAGGACCAGGTTTAGAACATTCACTTTTTATGGTTCACGTTTTACCTCATGATTCTGAAATTACTGCTATTGATATGGTTAGAGCAGGAAGACTCGCAACGTCAGTAAGGAAAAAGTTTGTTATTGCAAACCCATTAACAAAATCATATTATTTCTTTGAATGGTTTAAGCCGTAAAATGAAAATTAACTATACTTACTGATTGAATTGTATTAATAAGTTATTCTAAATTTTACTATTAAATAGTTTTTATCTTAAAATATTAAAATTACTACTTTAACACATTTTATTATCTATTTTATAATTAAGCTATATATTAGATTTACAGTTAAATATCAATAAATTATTTTTATTTTAGGTAATGGTTTATTTAAAAAAATAAAGAAAAAATACAGATAAAAAAATTGATGCATTAGTTTTACACTTCTTAGATTATCTTACAAAAACCAATTTTAAAATATCGCTAAGCATCTTATTTTTAAATTGTTCTATTTGGTCAAAATCTGCATTTGGAATGGAATGGGTAATTCTCATAATACTATTCATGACCTCGTCTTCCTTATTCTCATCAAATCTAAATCCTTTTTTTAACAGAATTTTTCCCTCTTTGAAAAATAATAGAATTATTTTAATTAATCCCAATAATTTCTTATGTTCTGTAAAATTGTCGATCTCTACAAATGCATTTTGACTTAGAAAACTATTTTGAATTAATTTTGCCATAAAAAGATCAAGTTTTTGATCATCAGGTAAATTTTTCTTTCCAATTAACTGTGTTATAAATTTTAACTCATGATCTTTTGATAGTATTTCATCTACTTGTTTTTGACACCCTATCCAATCTAGATCAATTTCTGACCAATAAATATCGTTATTTCTCCACCATTCTGAAATTTGCTCAGGATAATTTGAATAAGATTTCATCCAATTTATAGCAGGATATTGTTTTAAGTATGCTAATTTATTATCTAGAGCTAATAATGATTGTACAACCCTTTTAGTAACTGTAGTAACTGGCTCATTAAAATCTCCTGCAGGAGGCGATATTGATCCTATAATTGTCAAAGACCCAATAGTTTGTTTTCCTAAATGATTTCGTCCATTGGTTCTAAAAACACCCGCTCTTTCATAAAAACTTGAGAGTCTTGTTGGTAAATATGCAGGGTATCCTTCTTCGGCTGGCATTTCTTCCAATAATCCACATATTTCTCTTAAGGATTCTGCCCATCTTGATGTACTATCTGCAAGAACGGCAACATCATATCCCATATCTCTATAGTACTCCGCTATAGTGACTCCTGAAAAAAGACTGGCATCACGAGCAGATACAGGCATATTTGAAGTATTTGCAATAATAATTGTGCGATCTAATAATGGTCTCCCATTTTTAGCATCATAAATCTCTTTAAATTGTTTTAAAACATTAGCAATTTCATTACCTGGCTCCCCACAGCCTATAAAAATAATTATATCGGCTTTACAATACTTTGCAATTGTTTGTAAAATAACTGTTTTCCCTGTACCAAATCCTCCTGGAACTGCAGATGTCCCTCCTTTTGCTATTGGAAATAGTAAATCAATTATTCGTGTTCCTGTCAATAATGGTTCATTTGGTTTAATTTTCCTTTCAAAGGGTCTCCTTTTAGTAATTGGCCATTTTTGTAACATTGAGAACGAGGTTTCTTGTCCATTTTCTGTTAAACAATAAATTGTATCTATTATATTATAATCTCCCTCTTCTGCAATTAAAGTTATTTTCCCAAAAACTGTAGGTGGAATCATAATTTTATGGGTAATTACTTCAGTTTCTTGTACTGTTCCAATAATGTCTCCACTATTTACATTATCACCTTTTTTTCTTAGCGGCACAAAATGCCATTTTTTTTTTCTTGATAATGGTGAAAAATCGATTCCTTTTTCTAATTTTCCTTCTTTATAATGCTCAAAAATTGTTTCTAAAGGCCTTTGAATTCCATCAAAGACATTTGCCATCAATCCAGGAGCTAACTCCATGGATAATGGTTTTTTAAGATTAATGACTTTTTCATATAACCTTAAACTATTTGTATCATCATAAGATTGGGCTACAATGTAATTAGGATAAATTTGAATAACTTCACTTAAAATATTATGGTTAGAAATTTTGACTAAGTCATGAAGTCTTATTTCATTTTCTAATCCTTTTATTTTAATTATTGAACCTTTAATTGATGTAATTACACCATATTTATGAAGTTCTTCAACTGACATTAATTACTATCCAAATTTTTTTTTTATTTTTTTAATTATTTTATTTATTTGGTGTACCACAAATAGGACATTTTTTGACATAACTTGGAAGTGTCATTCCACATTTCATACATCTATTAATGAGAGGTTTACGATATTTAAAATTGAGGCTTACATCTGACAATTTTCTTATTTCAGGTTCTCCTTCTATTTTATATAATTCTTTTTTCCGATAAGGTTGATTTTTCCTTTTATCTTTATCAGGGAACATTCTTGAATAAAGGTTTTTTGTCCGGTTTTTAAATATAAGTCCTAGAAAAGTTACGAGTATAAAACTGATAATTAGAATGATAATAATAGGATTTGTTTTAAAATTGATTAAAAAATAATAAAGAATTAATAGAAATATTATTAGAAAAATCATACTAATAGTTTTACGAATAACGTCCTTCTGAGAGACTTTTTTGTTATCATTTTCCATAATTCAATAATCAATTAAAATGTGAGTTAAAAATATTTTTTAGAAATTTGTTTTGTTGCTTCAAGAATGTCCTCATGAATTTGCTTAGATTCAATTTCTCTTTCTATTTCTTCAGAAACAATATCCTTTTCATCACTTAATTTAAAGTTTATAATTGAAAAATTATCACCTAAATAAAAGGGATAAAATTTTGTTCCAGATCCACTATAAAATTTGAAAAAGAATTCATAAAAATTCAGCCTCAACGCGTTTAAAAAAACTAATAATCCTTCTATAAGAATAACCACTATATTACCGAAAATTAAACCTGTAGATTTTGCAAATTCAACCCAAAATCCCGATCCTTCAATTAAATCTGTCATTGCTTGGATGGCAATCATTAAAGCTATATGAGCTAGTGCTAGTGCTAATAATCGTATATAAGAAGCAACATTGCTTATTACGGATAATAATGTTTCAAATGTTTCCATTGAACCTTCACTTACAAGATCTTTATATGATTCAGCTTTCATATACGATACTCCTAGAATTTTGCCAATAGGTTTTAAAATAAGGAGTAATATGCCTGGAATCAAGGGTAATAATATTGGAAATGGTGGTGATACCCATGCATTTATGTCAAATTTATAATTTAAAATTAAAATTGTACCACCAATTAATAAAAATATCTTAACTAATGAATCTGTAATTGCCAAATATTTTCTCGCTTGTCTCCAATAATTCAAAAACTGTATTATCCAACCTAAATTAATATGGATCACACCAATCAGTATTGCAAATATTAAAACCGTTGTTACACGCGAAATTGGATTATGTAATGTCATATTCAATATAGGAATTGTAACCGGATTTAGATGAAGAAAAACTTGACCTCCAATTTCTATGTCATGCATTCCAAAAAATTCACCATATAAAAAACCAAATAAAACAGCTCCCAGGCCACAATAAAAGATTATCCAACAAAAATTTAAAAAGTCAGTTCCTTTTTTATTTCTAAAAATGACAGCACCAATTAAACCTGCTATAATTAAAACTATCCCATGACCAATGTCACCGAACATTAACCCAAACAAAATAGGAAATATAAGTGCTAAAAATGGTGTTGGATCAATTTCAGAATAAGAAGGAGTACCATACATTCTTGTTAATGTTTCGAAAGGTCTTACAAAAAAATTGTTTTTCATAAGTCGTGGCGTTTTTTCTCTTAAATCTTCATCTGCTTCTACGTTACTCGAGATAACCTCTTTATTCTTAAGTTTATATTTTGAATATGATTTTTCTTTTAAATCTTCTTCCTGTTCTTTTTCTTTAACGTTTATAATGGTTTTTTTTGATATTTCCATAGAATGAATATTTATCTTATCTTTAAAAACATCAATTAATCTTTTACGAACTTCCTCCTTTCGGCCCACAGGAATAAAGAATTGAAGGCTTGAAGCATTTGATGATATATCTCTGAATTGATTCTCAGCCCAATCATAATCTTCGATATTTTGAACAATTTCATACATAGCGGCGAATAATATTATATTATCATCTCTAAGCCGCTCCAATTCTTTTTCATACTTAATTAAAGTATTTGTAATAAAATTAATTTCACTTTTAATTCTAGGAAAGTTAATACCATCAATAAGTAGATATTTTTTTAAAATGGGTACTTCTTCTACTTGAATAACCCGAAGTTTTTCTTTTAAATCTTCTTCTTTATCTTTAGGATAAATTGTGAAAAATACTATTCGATCTTCTGAAATTTTTTGGGTGTCAAAAAAATTTGGAAAATTTGAAAAATCAAAAAGATTTTTTATGAAAACCAAATTTTTTGAAAAAGTGGTAAAAACTCTAAAAGATAACTGTTTTAATTGGGATAAATTATCTCTAGATACCCCAATATTATTTAGAAAGTTATAACTTTCTTCAATAATTTTCATTTTATCTTGTTCAATATTAACTTTTGCTACATATTTTCCTAATTCCGCTACACGATTATTATAGAAATTAATCTCTTCTAAAATATAGTTTATTAATTCAAGGATATCTTTAACAACAAACTCTATTCTTTCTTTTTTTTTAACATTCAACCTTTGTATATCATTATCAGTAATATTAAGCATTTTGAATAATCTTTCTATCTCAGATCTTAATGTTTTTATTTTTTCAGAGAAACGATCTCCTTTTTCGACATTTTCAATTATTTTTTCTTTTGGTCTAATATGAACTACTTTTATTTGAGCTAATTCTTGTAATAGAAAATCTTTATAATCATTATGTATAGCTACGTCAAATAAGCACATTACCGTCTTGGTTACCATCGCATTCACATTTTTATAAACTTTTTTTCATAAATTAGATCTTTTATACTTTTTAATCTTACAAAATTCTCTCGTTGAACTTCTTCTAATATATCTTTTATTTTTTTAATTTCTTGACTAAGTGAGGGGATAATAATATTATTTAGTCCATGGATTCTTCGAGTTATTTTTTTAAAACTTAGCGAATGTTTTAACATTACATCTTCGATTTCTGCCAAATGAATCATTATATTGAAAAGATTTGTTAATTTTTTTATTAAGTCATCTAGATAATGACTTGTATATTCAAAAGAATAAGCGGGAAGTCTTTCTTTTCTTATTAGTTCATATTCTATCTCTGGTACTACATTACCAATCTTTTTTACATAGTTAACATTGATAGTTGGGGTGAATTGGATTTTGCTCAAACTACTAATTATTTTAAAATTGTTCTTTCCCATTTCCATATAAGTCTGTTGCAAGCAAATCATGACTTCTATGAATAGATTTAGGTAGTTTTTACGCTGTATTTTATAGTCACTCCATAACTTTTTAATTTCAAATATCAATTGTTCTTGTTTAAATTCTAAAAAGCTCTTACCTTTCACAGCAAAATTTAATCTTTTCTGTAAACTCATTAAGTTTGTTTTTGTAGGTTTGAATTCTCTAAAACTAATAGTAGTATTACACCTGCTCTTGATAATATTTTTTAATAAATTCTTGATGAATTCTATATAATTGATTTTTTGGTAAAGCAGATAAAGATTTCCAAGCTATTTTAAAAGTTGTTGTAAAATCTCGATTCTCATTTACGTTTTGGTTTAAAAATTCATGTTCGAAGATTTCTCCAAACTTTAACGTAGATCTTTGATTACTGTTCAATCCATCTTCACCAACAATTGATATAAGATCTCTAACTTCAAGAGTATTTGAATACGAAGCTAATAATTGGGAACTTATATCCTTGTGATCCTCTCTTGTTGTATTTTCACCAATTGCATCTTTCATAAGTCGCGATATAGAAGCTAAAACTTCAAAGGGTGGATATATACCTCTTTTATGCAAATTTCTATTAAGGACTAATTGCCCCTCAGTAATATATCCTGAGGTATCTGGAATTGGATGAGATATATCATCATTTGGCATTGTTAGAATAGGTATTTGAGTTATTGTTCCTTTTTTACCTTTTATTTTGCCAGTTCGCTCATAAATTGAAGCAAAATCAGTATATAGATATCCTGGATAACCTTTTCTACTAGGAATCTCTTCTTTTGCTGAGCTAAGTTCTCTTAATGCTTCAGCATAATTAGTCATATCTATTAAAATAACAAGAACGTGCATATCTTTATCAAAAGCGAAATATTCTGCAGTAGTTAATGCTACTCTTGGAATTATTAAACGCTCCATTATGGGATCATCTGCAAAATTTATAAATGAAATGATATTTTGGATATTTCCACTTTCTTGAAACCTATTTAAAAAATAAATTGCTTCATCCTGGATAATTCCTATACCACAAAAAATAATTAGAAAAGGTTCTTCTGTTAAAACTCTAGATTGTGTAACAATTTGAGCCGCTAGTGCATTATGTGGCATTCCTTGTCCACTAAATATAGGAAGTTTTTGTCCTCTTATTAAAGTAAACAGCCCGTCAATAACAGATATACCTGTCTGGATTACTTCGGTTGGGTATTCTCTTGCGAATGGGTTAACTGGTGCTCCATTAATATCTCGTTCAACTTCTGTTATCAACTCAGATTCTAAAACCTTTTTAGTATTTATATCAATTGGTTTTCCAAGTGAATTGAATGTTCTACCAAACATATCATTCGAGATTTTAACTTTAAAAGAATCCTCTGTAAAAAGAATTTTAGAATTCTCTGAGGATAAACCACTTGTATCTTCAAATACTTCAATAACAATAGTATCTTCATCTATTTTTACAACTTGACCAGTACGTTCTATCCCACCATTAGTTAATATTTTAACAATCTCCCCATATTGTGCATCATGTTCATTACTTAAGAATAACAACGGTCCTACAATTTGTTCAATTTTTCCATAGATAATACTCATTTTTCTTTAGAGACCCCATATGATAATTTTAATGATTCTATTTCATTATTTAACCTTTTCTTTAATTGTTCTATTTCTGAAAAATTATCATTAGAAATCGAATAACTTATTCGTAAAATGTCATCAATTACTTCGAGGTTCTTAATATCTTCAATTAAATATCCTGAATTTAATAGTTCCATTCCTTCTTTATATAATAGAAGAATTAATTTAATCTGACCAAGTAGTTTTTTAGTATCAGTGAAATTATCAATATCATCAAAGGCATTTTGAATTAAAAAACTATTTCTAATTAATTTGGAAATAAAAAGAATTAATTGTTGATCATCAGGTAGATTTTCTTCCCCAATTAGTTGCATTATATTTCTTAATTCATTTTCTTGAGAAAGAATGTTATTCACTTGATCCCTACTTTCATACCAATCGAGATTTATCTCAGGCCAAAAGATATCCCTATCAGACCACCAGTCAACTATATAATCGGGATAATTTGAATAAGAGTTGAGCCAATTTATTGCAGGATAATGCTTAGAGTATGCTAGACTAGCATCTAATGCCCAAAAAGCCTGTACAAAACGTTTGGTGGTTGCCGTAACAGGTTCACTAAAATCTCCAGAAGGCGGGGAGACAGAACCGATTATTGTTAAAGATCCATATCTTTCTTTATTCGCGGGATCTTCACCTAAAAGGTTTACAACTCCAGCTCTCTCGTAAAAACTAGAAATTCTTGATGGTAAATACGCAGGATATCCCTCTTCAGCTGGCATTTCTTCTAATAATCCTGAGATCTCTCGTAGTGATTCTGCCCACCTTGAGGTACTATCTGCTAATACTGCTACATCATATCCCATATCTCGATAATACTCTCCAATTGTTACTCCTGAAAAAATACTAGCTTCTCGAGCTGAAACTGGCATATTAGATGTATTAGCTATTAAAACTATTCGATTCAACAATGCAGTTCCACTTTTTGGATCAATTATTTCAATAAATTGTTTTAAAACATCTGCAATTTCATTTCCTCTTTCACCACATCCTACAAAAACAATAACATCAGCATTACACCATTTAGCTAATGATTGTTGAATTACTGTTTTACCTGTACCAAAACCTCCAGGTACAGCAACAGTACCTCCTTTTGCTATGGGAAATAATAGGTCTATTACCCGCATACCTGTAATTAATGGTTCAATAGGAGATTCACGCCTCTTATAAGGTCTATTTTTGATAATTGGCCATTTTTGCAACATACTAAAAGATTTCTCAACATTTTTCTCTTTCACACAAAATATTTTGTCTTTAATCGTATAATCTCCCTCTTTAGCTATAAAACTCAATTTTCCTTTAATACCTATTGGAACCAATATTCTGTGTTCTATGACTAGAGTTTCCTGTACCGTACCAATAATATCACCACTACTTACAATGTCATTTAATTTTTTTTTGGGAATGAAATGCCATTTTTTTTCTCTTGATAATGCTGGTAAATCATTCCCTCTTTCTAAAAAACCTTTATTTGTATTTTCAAAGGTTATATCTAAAGGTCTTTGAATACCATCGAAAACATTACCTAATAATCCTGGACCTAACTCCATTGATAATGGTTCTCTTAAATTGGTTACTTTCTCACCTAACTTTAAGTTATTAGTACTCTCGAAACATTGAGCAGTGGCGTGATCTGAATAAATTTGAATCACTTCACCTAATATATTTTGTTCAGATACTCTTATTAAGTCGTGAGTACGAACTTGACTTTCAAATCCTTTTATTTCAATTAAGGATCCATTTATTGAGGTTATATACCCAAAATTTAACTTCTCATAAGCTTTTTTATTAGAAATTGTCATAATCTTGTAAATATTCTTTTATAGCTAATTTTTGATCTTGAATGAATTTTTCATAATTTTCGATTATTTCATTTAGTTCTAAATATGTATCTGAAAAGATTTTTGAGAATTTAATTTCGATACTTGATTTTTTTTTATTTATTAAATTTACAATGGAAAAATCATAAGAAATGTTCATTTCAGTCTGCAAAATTCTAAATCCTCCTATAAATTCATCTTTTGTAGGATTTAATGTAACTCTATTTTTGAAAATACTTTGAATTTTGTCAAATTTCCCAAGAAAATATTCATAATCTTTAGAATTTAAATTTATAACGACTTGTGGAGGCTTGTCTATTAAATTTTTGATTTTTTCTAATGTTGATAATAGGAATTTTATATAATTTGAATAATTATCATTAATTTTTTTTTCTAAAAGTAAATTTAAATCTTTAATTAAAGTTGAAATTAAATCATTTTTAACACTTAATGTTTCCTGCTTAATTTTTAACAGGGTCGAAGATATTGAATTATTTAATTGCTTATTATATGTATCAATAAAACTATTTTTAATTTTTAAAGAACTATCTGCTATTCGTTCTCTATACCTCTTTTTAACTTCTGCAATTTGAAATAAGGTTTGTTGATCAAGCTTTTTAATTTCAGTTTTAGCTTTATCAATAAGATATAATCCTAATTTCCCAAATCGTTCTTTTAATAAATTAATTTCTGATATGATCTACATCTCTTAAGTTATAATTTTTTCAATAGATTCAAAAATTTTATTAAAAAATATATCTCGATTCTCAAAATCTAGTCGGAAAATATTAGGTATAAAAAATATAAATGGACTTTTATTGCTTATTTTAAAGTCTAAAATAAAGTCTATAATTTCATCTGATAAATCCATAAAAATTATTATCATTCCAATTGAGGAATCTTTAATCAATGTGTCAAATTTCTTAAGAAACTCTTCACTTTTTTCAATAATAGTACCATCTATACCTAAAAGACCAAATGTTAAAACAAATTCTTCTTGACCTAATACATGAATTTTCTGATCTGGCATTAAAAATCAAAACCAATATCTTTTATAATTAATTCTATTAAGTTTTTTTTATTATCGTTATAGGTTTTTTTCATTTTATTTTTAAATTCTTTTAATTTCTCTTTTATAAAGATATTTTTATCCTCCAAATTTTTAGTCAATGTTTTCAATGCTGAATCAGATGAATTTCGAAAATTTTCAATGTTTTTTTCCATTAGATTTTCCTGTTCTTCTCTCAAACTTTCTAATTCAGTTAAATTCTCATTTTTAGCTTTTTCAATCAAATTTTCATAAACTTTTTCGATCTCTTTAATCCATTCGAAAATTTCCATTGTTATAACCTATTATTTTCCATATTTTTATTATTCAATTGATTGTAATTTTTCAAATTTTTCATGAATTATTTTTACTATTTTTGGAATAATATGAAATCTAATTTCATTTTCTTTCTTTATAATTAATTCTAAAATTCTGAATATTGTGATTAAATCAATTTCACCCATACTAATTTTAAATTTTATAAAATAATAATGAAGATATAAGTCTTCAATTGAATTAATTAAATGCTCTCTATCAACTAGTTTCTGCTCAGAGCCTCTTTTTAATTCCCTATTACTATTAATATACTCTTCAATTAGAGAGATTAGAACATTCAAATCTTCAATACTTAATAAATAATTTATCTTACCCATATCTAAAAATAAATGATAATCAATTAGAAATTGAGACAATAACTCTTTTTCAATACCATTTTTTAAACCTCGAAAAATGATTTTTAAATTATAAATTTCAGTCTTATATTTTACAAATGTCTCTATGATTTTTCTTTCTTGAGCTCTCAAATTATTTAACTGAATTATCATATTTTCGTAGTAAAATTTATCCAAAAAAGCTTCTAAAACAAATATTTCTCTGTATTTTTTAAAATACGAAATACCTTCACTTATAGGTATATTATATCTCGTTTTTTTCATAAAATATTGAATTTCATCCAAAGATGAGATTTTAAGCAGATCATCAATGAACTCTGTGTTATCTAAATACTCTTCTACAACAAAATTAACCATTTTTTTCTTATCTTTAACTCTTAAGCCTAAAATTGAACCAATGATAATTTGTTTAATATTTATTATTTCAAATTTTAAGAGATAGAATGTTAGAAAAGTTTTCATATTTGATGGTGAGTAAAGCATTATTTTACCAACCATCTTAATATAGTTATGATAAAGAGCCATTTCAATATTTTCAATAGTTTTTTCTTTTATAGCTAAATCTGGGTAGAAAGGATTAATAAATTCTAAAAGCGTATCAATAGAATTTATTTTGTCAATATTAAGTAAATTATAATCATCAATTATTAGCTTTCTTAAAAAACCTATTCTTATAAATGTGTAAGAATAGGATGGGACGATTGAACTCGTAAATTTATCACCATAATTTGAAAAGGATAAAAAAATTTATATAAATAAACTGATTTTATGGAATATCAGGAATCTTTGTCCATAAAAGTATAGCAATAATCAATCCATATATCGCTAAAGCTTCACATAAAGCGACAACCAAAAATGCTTTAAAAAATGTCTCTTCTCTCTCTGATAGGGAAGCAATTGCAGCAGTACCTACAGTTTTTAATGCCATACCACTTCCTACTAATGCCGCTCCAACTGAGATTGATGCTCCAATTGCTAATGCTGCTGCAGTTATTGTATTATAATAATCAAAAGAACTTGCGGTATCTTGTGCGGAAACAAATGTTATAATCCCATTAACAGAGAAAAATACAATAAAAATCAAGACAAATTGAAATACACCAAGTAACACGATAAATTTCTGCTTTCCATTCATATTATTCGCATCATAATAAATTTTTAAAATTTAAAATTTTAAAATATTAATATTAATTTAAGCGTATAAATTTTCCTATTGTAAATAGAAAGAATAACTAAAAACGATTGTTTAGATAGAAAAACAATTTCAAATATACCTCTAATAGTAAAAAATGCATTCTATTATAATTAAAAATGAATTTATAAATATTCAATCTGAATTAATTGCATGTCATTTAATATTGTTTTTAACAAGGATAAGATCCTTTAGTGGTCTAAATACACGATAAAATAACACTTTTTTTCCTTTGATTTATTTTTGTTCTGATACCAATTCTTTATTTATTCAACTATCGCAAAATTGTATAAAAACCGATTTTTCTCTAATAAAGATCAAAGAACATACTCCTGTTCCTTAGATAGAGGCATTTTAATCTTTTAAGCTATATTCTGTTTAAAATAATAGACAAAAACTAGTTTATAAAAAGTATTTTTCGATAATTTAATGATTTTCCTCTGATACTTTATTCTCAATCCAACAGAGAAGATTTCTTAAATTATTAAAATAATTTAAATAGATAATCGGTTTTGATATATTAAAATTAGAGCTATTATAAAAAAATTTTGAGAATTTGAAAGAGAATCCCATTGAGATAGTAAAATAAGAGATTAATAATAAGAGATTCAACCATTTCTTATAATTATTTAACTTAAATTAAGAATGAAAAAGTAATTATTTCTTTATTATATTATATCTCTTAAATAACTAAAAAAAATTATCTAAGGTTGGTTTCTTTATAAAATGATATTTCAAGGACTATATAATGTTTTAGATTTATATTTTAACAATATTGAACTGTTTTATAATCATATAGATGATTATTTCCAGACGCAAATTATTAATTCATTTGGAAATAATACAATTGAAAAAAGTAATCTTAGATCCATTTTAGAAAAGTTACGTTCATTTTTCATAAACTATTTCATAGAATTAGGTTTTAAAAAAACTGAAATTGAGAATAAATTTTTAGATCCATTTTTAGAAATAGAAATGGGGGATGAAGCGACAATTTCAGTAGTGATTGATTTATATAAAAAAAAAATTGCTCCTTTAATATATGAAATTCTTTTAGATAAAATTATTGCTTATCTTGTTGACGTCAGTATAGCCCCTCTTCTGTTAAAATTTAAGGATGAAGGATTTCTCCCGATTGAATTAATTATGGAAATAAGAAACCTAAGAACACTTTTCGAAAGAGTTCCAAATAAACTTGAAAATCTAAGAAAATATGTTCATATTCAAGAAAATATAATTTCTAAATTAAGAGAAAATAAGCAAAAAATTGAGAGTCTAGAAGATTTAGAAGAACCTCAATATAAACTTCAATTAATATATTTGATTTATAGAATCATTGATTTCTTTAATTTACAAAAAACGTTTAATTTTTCTCATATCAGAACATATTTGGAAGAAAATTTAGATGAATGGCTAATTGATATTCCACTAGTCTCACTAAGAAATCCCGATATTTATTTTTGTGGATTATACTTAGCAAAATATTTAAATGTAAAACTTGATAAGAAAAAGATTTCTGGATTTTTATTACTTTTATATGAAGAAGCGATAAACCGATATGAATCTCCAATAATGGAGGCTACGGATGGTGTGTATTATTTCTTTAAATCAACTGAATTAATGAAATTATGGTTAAATCATATGCAAATTAATAACCTTATGATTACTTATCCGAGATTTGTTGATATCAATTATATACAAAATCTTGAGACATCACAATTAGTAGTAATATTAAAATTGTATAGACAATTAGGAATAAGTGGGAAGGATTTTGAAATCAATTCAATTATGGAGGAAATCGATACACGCATTACTCCTGAAGGTGTGAAACAGGAACGAGACGGATTCATAACGTCAGAAGCGATATATTATGTTCTTTTTATTAATTATATGAGAAATACCCTTGAAAAGTTAAAAGATTACGATTTTTTAAATAGTGTTATACAGCGAATATATAGAAATTTAGCACTTCTTGATTTTTCAGCAGATACAAATTATGATTTAATAAGTGAATTATTTTATTCTTGTGAAAGTTTAAAATTATTCAATTGTATAGAAACTAAAGAAATGATTATTCATATTGCAAAATATCTATTTCCAGAACAAGTTGTTACCAAAATAACCAACAGTGAAGAAATTGCGCGAACTACTGCTAAATTTAGACATCTTAAAGTAAATAGAATTACTGGAGAAACAATATAAAAACATAATTTGAGATTTTTATAATTGTTTCAAAATCAATTATATTAAATACTAAATAATGTAATACAATTTTAAATTAAAAATAGACTAAAAAATTATTAATCCGTCAGAAAAGATTATTGATACAGCAATACTCTAATTAAATCAGCTATGTCATGGATGCGATCTGCTAACTGCTCTAGCAGTACAATACTATCTCGTAAACGCAAAAGTACTCTAATATTTAAATTCTCATTTGAATAGATATATTCTAGAAATTCTCTATAAATTGCGTCAATTTCATTTTCAATCTCATGAATTTTTGTTGTATTACTAAACACCACATCTGGTTTATCTCTAAGGCTTTTAATTGTTGATTTAAGAACATTTGCCATTTCAATTGTTTTATTAATCAATTTTTCATATCTTTTCTTTAATTCTTGATCGTTTTTTTTATCCACCTTAATTTTTGGTAACATATCCACAAATTCTAATGGGTAATTAATAACATTATCCATTCTTAGGATAAGAGCAATGTAATCTCCTAAACCCGCAGTTTCAGCTTCAGAATAATTTTGAATCAACTGAATTTTAATGCTATCGGCATCCTCTTCAGATAATTGCATTTTACTTTTTTTCTTTTCAAGTGAGTTTTTATTTTTTTCATAGTTTTCTGCCCAACCACTGTAAAATACACCCATATCACTAAGGACAGAATAAATAATTCGAGAATGCTCAATAAGCATTGATATAATTTCTTCTTTAATCTTACTCATGAAAATTCCATTTAAATAGTTATTTTACTGTTATAAATATAAAAATTTGACTAATAAAAAATATAGTATTTAGAGAAATTTTAATATATTCTAAATTTTAATTTATAAATAAAATCTGAAACATTTTGAAAAATCTCAAGATTTAGAAAAATAAAGTGAAAGTATTACAACTTTTAAATAACATTTAAACTAAAGGTAGGAAAAGAATTAAATGAAAATAAAGAAGACAATCCAACTATGGAAGCAGTATTCAAAAATGTCTGATCTTGCGGAAATTGCTAGACGGAAATTCTTTAATAACTGTTTTGATGGCGCATTAACATGTGCAGGTATAGTAAGTGGTATTTTTATTTTATTTATCGCACATTCCACTAATTTTGACCCAAAAGATGTTCTTATTACTGGATTTGCTACTGCTTTAGCAATTGGAATTTCTGGTTTATGGGGTGCATTTCTCTCTGAAGAAGCTGAAAGACATAAAAAAATGATGGATATGAAAAAAGAAATGGCTATTATTGAAGATGAAGAAGATGTAAAAGCGGAAAAATCTGATAAGAAACAGAAAAAAGAGACACCATTATTAGAAAAAGCTGAAAATTTTGCCACGATTATTGCTTCTTTGGTGGATGGAGGAGCACCAGTATTAGGAAGTTCTCTTCCGTTAATTCCGTTTTTCTTTGGTTTTTCATTATCATTTATTCATTTTATAATCTCTTATATTATACTTTCTAGTTTATTAATCTATTTAGGTATTTTTCTAGGAAAAATATCAGGCGGTGGGAGAGCTAAATATGCTATACATTTAGTTACTGCCGGAATCGTAACCCTTTTAATCTCAATATTACTTGGTATTTAAAGTCTTGGAGGATAATCAATTTCAATAAAAATTGTGAAGAAAATAGAGTTAGGTTTTTCTTAACAATAATACTGATATACTATCAAAAATGTTTGAAAGAGCCAAAACATACGCAAAAATTACGGATTTATGGGGAATTGCTAGACGTTATTTTGTAAATAACTTCTATGATGGTATGCTAACAGTTCTGGGTATACTTTTGGGATTTTTTGTTTTAATTCTAAAGGAGGATCAAAGTTCAATTGATAGTCATCTTGTTATTCTAACTGGTATAGGAAGTTCAATATCAATGTTAATATCAGGGATGTCTGGTTCATATCTTTCAGAAAAGGCGGAACAAAAAAAAATGAAAGAGGAATTATATAAAGCAATGGTAATAGATAAAAACGCCGAAGAGGAAGCAATAAAAGATTCTTCTGACGTAAAAGAGATTGAAAAGGCAATGTTAACAAAAATTAATCATGATATTATTCTAAGAGTTAAAAGTAGATTAAGAAAGAAGAAGAAAAAAATAAAAAACTTACAAGAAAAAGCAGAGAGCTTTGCAAGTATAATTGTCTCGATTATAAATGGGGGATCTCCATTTTTAGGGGGTATTGTCCCTCTAATTCCCTTTTTTCTTGTTTCTAACGCCGGAATAACAACTTTTATTATATCCTTTTTTATTATCCTCTTTTGTATAGTATTACTTGGAGTCTTTTTGGGAATTATCTCAAAGGAATCTATTGTCAAAAATATTTGTCAAATGTTTTTTGCATTTTTTATAACCCTTCTAATTTCCATATTTTTACTCTCGTAAATATGATTAAATTTAATTTTTTATTTTCATTTTTCTTTATAACAACCAAATTTCTTGGGAATAAATTTGAATGTATTTGTTGGTATTGATATTGGATCACTTGAAACTAAGGTAGTGTTATTACAAAATTCTGAATTATTAGATTTTCGAGTTAATCGATCCACATTTGATTTCAAGCGTGTAGGAAACGAGATGTTTAATGACCTTCTGGAAAAAAATAATTTAAAAAAAAGTGATGTTTATGTTATGTCAACAGGATACGGAAGGAATAGCATTGATATTGCTGATGATCGTATTACTGAAATTACAGCTCATGCACGTGGAGCACAATATTTTTTTCCAGACGTAAATTCTGTAATAGATATTGGGGGTCAAGATAGTAAAGCTATAGTAATCTCAAAGAAAAGTGGGAATGTAATTGATTTTCAGATGAATGATAAGTGTGCTGCAGGAACAGGTCGTTTTATTGAAGTAATGGCTGGTGCGTTAGAAGTTCCCATTCAGAATATTGGAGAATTAGCTCTTAAATCTAATAATCCAGCATCAATCAGTTCAACATGTACTGTTTTTGCTGAATCAGAAGTAATATCTCTTTTTGCTAAGGGCACAAAAAAGGAAGACATCGCAGCGGGAATTCATAAATCAATCGCAAGAAGGGTTGGTGGAATGGCCAAACGTATAGGTGTTGCTCCCCTCTTAGTTTTTTGTGGTGGTGTTGCAAAAAACATTGCAGTTAAGAAATTTTTAGAGGAAGAATTAGGATTTGAAATTATGTCTCCCATATCAAATGGAAAAAGTAATGCACAATTGACGGGAGCCATAGGAGCTGCTTTAATCGCTTCAGATCAAAGCCAAGGTTAATTTTTTTATAATTTTATCCTAATGATTAAGACCATTAAAACGAGTAAAATTATACTCATCTTATTTCAAATACCAATATCAACGATAATCTGTTGTAGTATCTGTGGCATTAGTCCGAATGCCTCTATCCCATCCTCCGAAATGGCATTTGGGAATGCTTTTCTCATAATATTATATGCTCCATTTACATCTGCATTGAGTAGAATACCTTTGGAGGTTTTGAACAGCCCTCTGGAAATTCTTTTTCCTGCATATTTTTCATGTTTTTCAATTGATTCATCATCTAAGAAAGAACATTTAGAAGTATGACTTTCATTAACAGTTAAAACTTGAATTCCTTTCAATTTCGCTTTATATTCAAATTGCTTTATTAATTTTAGGAAAGGGATTTGTACAAATTTCTGATTATTTTTTTTTCCAATATTTATTTTTTGCTTCCATCCCTTATTATATCCTATTACGATTGTCCCAATATTATGTAAAATACAGTACTCAATTACGTTCTTAGAGATTCGATGAAAAACTGTAGTAATTTTATTATTTCGAATTAAATGGAGTCTTTGAATCCGTTTGATATCAGTAAAATTACCTTTTTTATTTTCAATACCCCTAAAGTATGCTAATTGCTTGTTATAATATTGATTTATAGATTTTATCATCCCACCTTTAATAATAAATGGTCTACATCCATTATTATTTACCGCAGTTATGAGATTATTCAATCCTAAATCAATACTTAATATGTGCTCTTTATCTAATCCTAAACCTTTCTCTTCCTTTTCGTATACAATCTCAACTTTATACTTTACTCCTAAAGGGACTATCCTAACTTCTTTTAATCTTTCTGTAATTCTTGTTTTAATTGGTTCAAGATTTACCCTTCTTGGAAAATATAAATATCCATTCTTAATTTTACATTGCTGATTGGTAAAAATTGCTATAGATTCTCCACTTTTCTTTTTATATCGTGGAATTTTGGGTTTTTTCTTAAATTTCTTGAAATTTCTTTTATATTCTTCTAATCCTCTGAAATAAGACTTCCAATCTCTCTTCACATATTTGATAATTTGTTGTGATGTTTGAGAGGGTAAATTTCGATATGCATCTTTATTTTTAAGAATGAAATCTAAATCATAATACGATAGGAGAGTATTGAGATTAAAGAAATGTTGTCTCACATACCAATTCGCTAAATTGTAAAGATTCTTAGCTAAATGACATAAGTGTGATAATTCTGATGAATAGTTTACTTGGATAACTTCAGTTAATTTCACGTTGTTATTATTACAAATTTTTACTATTTAATAAAACACAGTGTTCAAACTAACTAATCTTTCCAATAATAGTATCAAATGAATACAAAAAATATAGTTTTTACAAAAAATATTTACTATACCTAGTAAAGTATAATAAATTTTAAGTGTAATTTACTCTTTTTCGATAAATAATTCAAAGTTAAAACCTACAGTAAAATGGATAATTTGGAGCTTCTATCTGAATATACACTATTCTTGAAAGAAAAAAAACAAGAAGGAAAAAAGGTTATAGCGTTTATTTCTCATGATAACATCCCAGAAGAATTATTAGATGCCATTGGATTCATTCCTTTAAGATTAATGTTTGCAGGAAATGATGAATTAATGGATGCAAGCCATGATTATTTATCTCCTTCTACTTGTGCTTTTGCACAGTCATGTATTGGTTTATTTTCAACCAAACCGAGTCATTTTAGATTTTTAGATTTAATAGATTATTTTATTGTTTCAAATCATTGTGTAAGTGATATATGTGCTTCTGAGATTATTTCTAAATATTTCAATATTCCTCGATTGAATTTTTATCTTTCATATACTAAAAATGAAAATAGTTTGAAATACTTTAAATTAGAATTATTAGATTTTAAAGATCAATTAGAAGAAATAAGTGGTATCGATATTAAGAATGAAAATTTAATGGATAGCATTAAAAAGTATAATAATTTTAAAAAAAAATTATTAGAATTTAACAATTTAAATATTAGAGGTTCAGAAAAATTAAGAATTCTTCAAAAAGCAATATTATATGGTCCTACGTTTTTACCTGAATTAGAATCTTATACCTTGAAATTCAGCGAAAATCAAATTCAAAATTCGAAAGACTTAAAGGATGTTATAATTACAGGTTGTTCTGTTTTTTTAAATGATTATCTAATTGAATTAATCGAAGAAGCAGGGGGAAATGTTGTTTTTTTTGATACATGGATTGGAAATAATTATTATTATCAAGTTTTTGAGGAAAACATCTTAAACACCTCAAAAAATCCGTTTGATTTGTTAGTGAGACGTTTTGATAAAAATATCTATGGAGATCATTCTGTTCCCAATTTTTTAGAGAATAAAGTATCTCAAATTGAGAAAATTTGCCAAAATTATTTAGAACAAACTGGAAAAAAAATAAGAATTATAAATCATATAATAAAATTCTGTGATCATATTTCTCTTATGTCAGCATATTTAAAAAATCAACTACAAGAAAAAGGATTTTCTGTTTTAAACCTTGAGAGAGACTATTCAAAAGCCAATAGAGGGCAATTATCTACTAGAATTGAAGCTTTTTTGGAGATGGAATGAAAAATGAGTCTTATGGCCGATGAAATTGTAAGATTTAGTTCTTTGTTAAGAATCGCTTTTAATCTTTTAACTGGAAGAGATTATTTAAAGAGAAAGAAATTTAGAGAAAAAAAAAAGTTAATCTCAGTGGCATTACCTTTTTCTGATATAGTATATGGATTTCCAAATTTAGTGCCTGTTTTTCCAATTCGAACGCATGCTTTTAAAATGCATAAATATCTACAATATTTAGGTTCAGGAGCAAACATTTTTGGTTGGAAAAATATATCAAATTTTTTAGGTTTTGTAAAAAACCTTGGTATTGGTGATATAAATAAAATTATTGATGAAATTATAGATAATGTTATAGATGCTGTTAATGAAAAATACAATGAAATGTACGATATAGGAATTGAAAATGGAATTCCTACTGATTTTTGTTATGGAATAAAAAGCCTTTATGGAATGCATGTTTCAAAAGGCAAAAATTATGATGCTATTTTAAATTATACGATACGATGTAGTGCATGGAATAAATATCATGAGTCATTAAAAACGATTAATAGTACCTCAAAGCAAATCTGGATAGATATACCCCCTAGAAATGTCGGTGATGCATTAGAATTATTGGTAAATAACCTCTATGAGGGAATAAGTGAACTAGAAAAAATTAGTGGGAATACCTATGACAGGGACATTTTACGAAATCATTTTAAAGTTGCCAATGAAATTAGAAGAGCCTACAAATCTATCCTATATGATTTAAGCACATCTGATTTTTATCCTTGTAATCCTGCCACATTTAGCGAAATATTAGTTATACTAAATAATAGTTTTCAGGACTATAATTCTAATGCAATTCGATATCGAGATAATATGAACTCATTAGTGCATGAAATAAAAGAGAGAATACGAAATAAAATCGGTATGGATGTCAGTAATATGCCACGAATTTTAATTACTCCTATGTTTGGTGGATGGGAACCAAAAACCCATGAAATAATTTATGAACTTGGAGGTAGAGCATTATATGCCGATTGGGATGTTTTATTACTTTTAGAAGATATTCCAATTAAAAAAATATCTGATCCGGTTGAAGCGTATGCTCATTATCTAATGAAGGCTACCACAAACGGAATTGGATGTGATAATGACACATTAACAGATTCATATTTACGAATTGCAAAAAAATTAAATGCTGATGGTCTTATATTTATCCAACTTTTTGGATGTCACTCAATATCCAACTCTTACCCAATGTTAAAGGAAAAGATTCGTCGAGAATTAGAAATACCTAGTATTGCACTCACATTTAACAAAATAGGGGAGAACGTTGAACAAGTAAAAACACGTTTAGGAGCTTTTATGGAGATGTTTAGATAATAAGGTATTTCTCCTTAGAAGTTAACAATTTAAGAATTTTTTAATAATAATTTCTTTTAATATTACTAAAGATCAAAAATAAAAGAGTAAGAAGATTTCATGTTATTTCATGAAAAAAAAGAAATACTCAATGAGGACCATTATAAGGATTATAAAGTTTTATGTGGAATAGAGGAAGAATTCCTTATTATTAATAAAAATGGTACTTTAGCTAAAGTTGCAGATGATCTTATGGTAAAATCTGCTGAGATTCTTGAAAGAGATCAAAATTTTCTGAATTCACTTCAAGTGAAAATACGAGGGTTAGATGCAGAACCATCTCCTTCACAAATTGAATATGTTACATTACCATTACCTCCAGAATCTTTACAGGAAGCTGTATTTGAAGGAAGAAAATTAGTAACAGAAGCAGCAAAGCAAATTGGGGTAACTATACTCTCTCAAAGTTTACACCCTATTCAGAGTGATCCTAATCCAATTGCAGGAACACATGTTAATGTTTCAGTTCAAAAAAAAGGTAATTTAATGACACCTGAAGAAATGAAAGCAGTATATAATTATTTATGGAATTTCTTACCAGAAATAATTGGTGTCTCAGCAAACTCACCTATATACCGAGGCAATATAAATAATATAGCTAGTAATAGGTGTGCAAACAGTACTGTACTTAAACCGAATAATTTTGCGACAATACAAATTCCTGAAAATCGTCCTGCTTTAATTCCAATGCGTTATTACGGTCGTATGAGATATAAGCTTAAAATAGGTTTTGAGGAAGATGAATTTTCTAAAAAAATTATTTCCAATAACAGAGGAGATCGTCTTGTAGATATTACCCCGAGAGGTCCTTTTACAAATATAAGTGATGATAATGATGAATTACCTTCCAGAAATCGGATTGAAGTTCGTATTGTTGATGTACAATATAACATTGCTGATTTACTTGATATAGCGTATCTTTGTTGTATTTCTGCACTTCATGCAATTAATCTTCAATCGTTTGGTGAAATTACACAGGATCCTTATCATAAAATTAATGTAGAAAATGCAATAGCAAATGGAAGAAGATCAGTATTCTTAAGAGGAAATGGGGTAAAAGAATCCTTAGAAACCAGTATTTCAAGATGGAATGATGAAACTAATAAATACCAAGATTACCTAGGTGTTAAAATTCAAAATTTATCAAATATAGGACTCAAAAAGGAACCTTATCAAAATGAACTTAATGTTGAATATCAAACGAGAAAGATCGAAAAATTAAGACAACAAGGCAAAAACTATGTTGTTGTTGAATTAGTAGAGCCGAGAGTTGTATCTGATAGGAGGGGAAATAAATACAAAATTACCAGTGGTACTCAAGTTAGGGGAACATTATCAGCAAAATATAATTTTAAATACAATGAAAAAGATGGAATGGCCACTAATTTTAAAAATATAAGAGTGGTAAACAATCTTGTCGTTCAAAATTTGAAAATACCTTTAACGGAAAATGATCGTATATTAAGTGTGCAATCTGAATCCGAATCTTTGATAGATAGATTATTTGGTGATCTATTCTTTTAATTAAAAACCAAAAAACCCTATAAAGAATGGAAAAAAAAAGGTGTGGGCCTATAATGATTGATAGACTTTTTGTTTATGGAACTTTACAACATGGTCAAAGTCGTAATTACGTTCTTAGTGGATTAAAATATAAAAAAGCAATTTTATTCAACTATAAAAAGATAATACCTCCAACTCTAGGGTTTCCATTCATTATTCGTGATGATTCTTCAAATGTCAAAGGTGAGATATACTTTGGTTTAAGTCGATCAATCATTAATCAAATTGATCTTATTGAGGGAGAAGGGCAATTATATCATAGAATTTTAGTAAAAGTGAATTTAGAAGATGGAAAGAGCTTAGAAGCTTATACATATTATCCCTCGGAAACGTTAATCAAAAATTATACATAAATTATTAGATGATATTAATGGATAAAGAGAATATTTTAGAGATTCAAGAAGAACATCAAATCCTTCTTATAGATAATTATTCTAGAGGTTTTCCAACAGATAGAATAACTCGAATTGAAACAATTATCAATGACTGTATAGCAAATGTAGGATTAAAAACGATTCATTATACGCAATTTAAACCAGAGTTGGTAGAAGATTATATAGGCATTATTCTTTCTGGATCTGAATTGAACGTCTCTAGATTTTATTATGATGAGAGATTAAAAAAAAAATTTAGACCTCAATTAGAATTAATTTGTCATTCAAATCAAACACCAATTTTAGCACTTTGCTTCGGATTTCATTTAACCGCTTATGCATATGATGCTCAAATATCTAGAATGAGATTACCTGGTTTAGGAGGAAGAATTATTTTTATAATACTCAAAAAAACAGATGAATTGATAACTCAAAAAAATATACCTGTAAATGTTCATCATCTTGATTTCGTTTCTCCGAATGATTGTAAAATTCAAAATAAATTCGAAATAATTAGTACTTCTCGTACAATGGGTTATAGAATGATTCAATACATGAAACATCATGAAAAACCAATTTTTGCTCTTCAATTTCATCCAGAAACTCATAATCCTTATTATTTTCATCCAGGTTTATTTAATGAGAGGATCGCAGAAAAAACAAGAATTACTGGAGAAAAAATTATTGAAAACTTCATATGGATGTGTTCTTACCAGAAAAACCATTAAATTCATAATAATAAAGGTTCAGAAATTCCAAAAATAGCACTTTTTATTCTTCTAATTTAAGTTTATCAATCTTTATGCAAATATTATAATTCTTCATTTACACTTTCTTTTTTGGGAAAAAATAATTTTCTACCTGAATGAACTGCTTCAAAGAATTCTTTATATTTTCTAATTTCTTCATGAACATCTGCTAATTCTTCATTTTTCAACATATTTCTAAATATTCCTTTTACAGATAAATATAATTTTGGAACAAATGTATCTATTTGAGATAATTGATAAGCTAATTCAATAACTGAAGAATAATCTAATTTTAAATTGATTTCTTTTAGTTTTATTTTTTCAATTATTTTTTTCTCAAATCTTCTTCTTGAAATGTTAGTCCATGTTATTTCATATACAAAATAATTTATACTCTGCACCGTCTCTGTTAAAATGGCAGTTCCGGTAGCAATGGCAATACTCCCTGTAAATATATATGCGGTAAGAAAGCCAAGAACTAAAGTTATTGATCTATATATTATACTTTTAATAACACTTTCTTTCCATTCAATATTAGGCAATTTTTTTTTGGATTTCATCCTGATCTACTCATTATTTAAATTTTATACGATCTTCAATTATTATATTTAATGATCTTCTATAGTATTAAATAATAAAATTATATTTTACAATATGGCTTTTAACAAAACCATTTTATATAATAATTAATAGAATATGCTTTTAATTTTAATAATCACAGATACTCAAAAAACAATAATTAAAAGATTTCTAAATTAAAAGTTCTCTTCAATGTTCCAGCAGAATACAATAGAATATCTTCTTATTTTTGAAAAAATCTAAAGTTTTCTTCTTATAAATTAATATCTATAACTTTAAAAATAAGATAATCTGATTGGATGTTAAAATTAAAATTTAAAAAATTATGTATCCTGAGTTTTAATATAAGTATAGGATTGTTTAACTTATTAAATTAATTTGGATACCTCAATTATTTAACATCAAAAAATTTAAGTGAATTCCAAATGGAAAAGATTTTTAATCTTAATCTAAAAGCTCATGAAAATATAATTATCGCTAAAAAAGAAAAATTAGTTGCCTTAGAATTAAAAAATTTAGCCAATAATCTCTTAAAAAAAGTAAAATCAAGAAAGAAGTTTGTTGAAAAAGAAATAAAGTTAGCTCAAATAAGAAAACAATTAATCGAAAAAAATGAAAAATTATTACAAAACAGAATTAAATCTAAGGAATTATTAAAGTTTCCAGAAGAAGTAATAAACAACGAAAGGGATTTTATTAATTATCATGAGAGGGTTGCTGAAAATCAATTAGAACTAGCAGAACATCATGAAGAAATAGCAAAGGTTGAAGAAAAGTTAGCTAAACATAAATTAATATTAGCAAATTCAAAAAAACATCTTGCAAATGTGCGAATCAAATTAGGAAAGTTACAATTAAAATATATAAAAATGATTCAAAAAAACTCACATAAAAAAGCACTAATATTAAAATCATTATATAAACGAAAACAAGTTGATTTAAATCATCATTTGAGAGATGTGAAAGAGAAAGAAAAAGAAGTTAAAGAACTTCAAGACACTATAGCTATTTTAACAACAAAATTTTCCCAGATATTGGTGAAATAGATTATAATACATGGATGTTGAAAATCTGTTAAATTTCAATATTTAGACTTTTAAGCAAAAATATTAATCACTACTGAATAAATTATCTCCAAATGATTTAATCATAGATTTTTTTTAGGTACTCTTCTCTATTTAATTATAATTTTTAGCCATAAGTTATTTAAATATAATTGCTTTCATTTGAGTTGATAAAAATGATTTCAGATAATAGAGCAAGTTTAGTTGGTGGAAATGTAATACGAGGAATAGGTTATTTTCTCTTAATTCTAGGTATTATAATATTGATAGGCTTTGTAATTGCCTGGAATTTTTATGGAATTCCGTTTAATCTACTGGTGTTTATTGGAATGAGCATTATGGCTATTATAGGATTCATTTTTATGGGTTTATATATTATCCCAGAGTGGATTAGAATACCTACATTATTATTAGGTAAATTTAAAAAAATGCGAGGTCCAGGGGTTATGTGGTTATTTCCATTTGTTTATCGAATTCCATTTTCTCTCGATATGAGAATAATTACAACTACATTCTCTGCTGAGCAAACATTAACAAAGGATAATGTACCTGTTAATGTTGATGCTGTGTTGTTTTGGAAAGTTGTAGATGCGTATAAGGCTTCTCTACGTGTTCAAGATTATAGAACTGCAATTGCGTGGGCTGCTCAAACTTCATTAAGAGATGTGATTGGAAAAACGGAACTGAGTCAGATGCTTGCGGGAAGGGAAGAAATATCGCATGATCTTGAAAGTGTAATTGATGAGCGAACTGAAGAATGGGGTGTTAAATCTATCTCAGTAGAAATACGAGATGTTATTATTCCAACGGCATTACAAGATGCAATGAGTAGGCAAGCACAAGCAGAAAGAGAACGTCAAGCAAGGGTTATATTAGCTGGTTCTGAGGAACAAATTGCGAATAAATTTCTTAATGCCGCTCATGTTTATGAAAGTGATGAAACTGCCTTAAATTTAAGAGCAATGAACATTCTTTATGAATCTATGAAAGAAAAAGGAGGATGGATTGTTGTTCCCTCAGATATGGTTAACATATTAGGGGGAAGATTCAAACATCTCAAAGATTTTAAAACAGATTAATAATTTTAAAAAGGGAATATGGAAACGGAAATAAAAGATACAATTATAAAAAAATGCGAAATTGAACTTTCAAATAAAATTAATAAGCTTATTAAAAAAGGATTTTCAGTTTTTGATGCTATTGATGAAGCTTTTAAAGAATATAAACTTGATGAGGAGATTATAATAAAATATGAAATTGAAATGGTAAAAAAAGATAATAATGACAATAAGGATTTAAAGATAGCACCAGAACAAATTGATAAATTATTGGATGAAATAAGAAAATTAGTCTATAATAAATTTATTAATTGAATTAATAAAAAATACCCTTCAAATTTAACTTTAGTAATGAAAGGATAATTTTCCTGCTTTATTTACATCTCAAATGAATTATATTCTTATATACATAATATGTATAAAGCTTAAGATATAGAGATTATTAATATTAGAAAAAAGTAATTTTTTAGTATTTTATTTATAAAATTGATTTGAACAATTTCATCTAAGTTTTAAAGATCTATAACCTTCATTATTAATATTTCAAATTAAACTATTTATTTCTTTTAATCTTGTCCTTAGAGTAATTTCAGAAATATTCGCTATTTTACATATTTGTTTCTGGGTTCGAAATTCACCATTTTTTTTTGAAACATAATACAAAGATGCAGCAGCAATTCCTTTAGGATCTTTTCCCGATGTTATTAATCCTTTCATTTTACTCGCTTCAATAATTTTTATTGCATTATTCCGACTATTTAAAGATAAAGCTAGTTCGTCATAAAATTTATCTATATAGTCTTGAGGTGTAAAGTTGTAAAGGCTTAAATTTAAGATAGGAGCAATCTCAGTAAAAAGTGCTCTATAACAAGATACAAATTTTTTTTTAGAAATTTGAAAAGCAGAAAGAAGGTCTTCAATAATTATTGGAATTTTGTTTCTTTTTAGCGCAAAATAAAGAGATACACTAAGTATTCCATAAATTGTTCTTCCTCTTGTTAGTTTTGCTTTTGCTGCAATAAGATAGATCCTAAAAGTATTTTCTATTATATAATTTGGTAGATTTAAATTAGTCCTGATCTGATCCAATTTCGATATTGCAATCCATAAATTCCTTTCAAGTCCATTTACTAAGCCTCTATTTATTTTAGATAATCTTTTATAATTTCTTAAAGTAATTGGAGATAAAAAATTTCCTTTTCCATCTAAATTACCCTTAATTAAAGTACGAGGCCCAAATGGGGAACGTACAGGTTCAAAATTAATATAATTTTTTTCTCTCTCAAAAAACATTTTGGTCGGTGGGGAATAAGAAATTATTCTCGATTGGGTTGTTCCACAATTAGTACAAACTTCATATCCATTAGATGAAATTATATTTGGAATTGCACAACATTTTGGCTCTTTACCTTTTAAATATGTTCCGTTATAATTATTTTTAGTCTTTAAATACATTATTTTTAATACACCCCTTTTTAAATTCAAATTAATTTACATTAGTTAAAAATGTTTTATTCGAAATATCGAATGTTTCCAGGATGATATTAGATTCTCCATCAAATTCCTTAAATTTTATTGGAATTTTTATATCAATCTTAAAATCCTCAATATAGTAATTTATATAGATCTTTGATTTTGATTTATCAAAATCTATAAAAGTCTTCAATGTAAAAGCGTCTCCTTTAATGGTCAATATTCTCATTCTCAATCCCTCTTTTGATACATTTACATGATCTAAAATTGAAATCAACCGGAATGACAATTTCATTGATTACATCTGTTATAATCTCTGTTTCGATTATATTCACATTAGGGTTTTTTCTAAAATGAAAGTTTACAATTTTATCTATACCTTTCAATGTAGGATACGCAATAATTATAATAAAATCTGAAATTCCACTTAATCTAAATCCTTGAATCATATATGGACAGGATTTAATCATTTTTATGATGCTAATAGAATCTGACGATTGAAGACTTACTTTTGCTAAAGAATATCCTGAGTTTTTTAAATTTAAACCTGCTTGAAACTGCAATATTCCCAATTTTTCAAGCTTTTTTATTCTCATTCCTACAGTTGGTTGACTTCTCTTTATTTTTTGCGCAATTTGTGTATGAGTAGATGTAGGATCTCTTTGGATATAATCAACAATTCTTTTGTCAATATCATCTAAAATATATGCTTCGTTAACCATAATGCTCAACTATTCTTCTTTTTGTTAAGATTACATTCTTTTTTGTAAATTCTAACTTCAAATTTATTATAAAGTAATGATATTATGATATTTAAATATTGTTATTTCAAAATATTATAATATTATGAATTCATCATATTTAAATTTCTTAAGCATCTTATTTATATTGATAATACTCTGTCTATATTTGAGCCTCATTTAAATCATTAAAACAGAGAAAAATTTTTACATGAGGAATATTGGGAATGAATGAATTAACTCAAGCTACATCAGAATTTTTAAAACTATTAAGCGATCCTTATAAATTAGAAATTATAAAATTTCTAAAAAATGGGGAGAAAACCTCAAAAGAAATCGAAGATGCTTTAAACATAAGTCAATCTTATGTATCTCAACTATTAAATCAATTAGGAAAAGCAAATATTATATCCCATAAACGTGATGGAAGTATAAAATATTATTTTATAAAGACATTTAATATTTTCAGAGTAATTTCTGCTATTAACTCAATTGTTATTGAGTTACATAAAAATAAGATTCAAAGATTAATTGATTCAGATAATATTGAAAAATTAAAATAACCAAAGGAACTTTAACATCTCCAATTTCTATTATTCGATTATGTCTATAAATGATAAATTAGAAAAAAGAAAGATCTTAGTATTAGGATTAGAAAAAAGTGGTAAAACATCTATTATCTTTAATTTTATTGGTAAATTTAATTTATCTGATTATAACTCAATAAAAAATACTCAAAATCCTAGCAGCATCAAACTTGAAAAGGATAATATAATATTTAGTATTTGGGATTTTAATGGCAAGGAAATTTATCGAAATGAATTCTTACAACATTTTAATGAATATATTATTGATACAAAAGAAATATTTTACGTTATTGATATCCAAGATTTAAAAGGCTATGAATTAACATGCAAGTTTTTAGAGCAAATTATAAAAAAAGTAGAAAAGCTTAATATTAAGATAGAATTTACAATTTTTCTTCATAAATATGACCATGATCTTTTTGATAGAGTTCCAGAAATAAATTTAGAAAAAATAGATAGTCTTATTGAAAGAATAAAACAATTATTCCCTTCAGAGGCTTTTCATGAAATTTATAAGACAACGATTTATACAATTTTGGATAAAATTCATTTATATTAAAAAAGTGGTAAATTTTTAGATTGAAACCTTTAAAATTTTAATCTTTTAACCTAATATCGTATGAATATTTATTAAGAAATATTTTTTTTTATTAAATATTTAGGTTTATTTTATATATTTTTTATTCATAATGTAGAACTC
Source organism: Promethearchaeota archaeon (assembly GCA_048937405.1). Taxonomy (GTDB): domain Archaea; phylum Asgardarchaeota; class Lokiarchaeia; order Sigyniarchaeales; family SOKP01; genus Loki-b32. The sequence goes on along the minus strand of JBHLNF010000009.1, from coordinate 43,997 downwards.
TAATAATCTCTGCAATATGATGAATTTTGTCAACAAATTGTTCTAAAGTAACAACACTATCTCGAATTATAAACAGATTTCTAATGTTTAACTCCTTATCTTTATAAAGATAATTTAAAAATTGATGGAATATTATATCGATTGAGTTAGCAAGCTCATGGATCTTATTAATATTGTAATTCACCCTATTGGGGTTTACTAAAAGCAATTTAATTGATTCTTTTAATAATTCTACCATTTGCAAAATTGTATTAATTGATTTATGATACATTTCTTTCATTTCAGGTGTTACATCATTCACATCTACGTACATTAATAGATCGACAAATTTTAAAGCTAAATGCGATAAATTATCCATTTTCAATATTAATGTAATAAATTCACTTGAATTTAGATTTGCAACTTCAGAAAAAGTCTCAATTGTTTGATTTTTTATTGAAACTGCTTCTTCAATGTCAAATTTCAATTTGTTTAACTTTTTTCCTAAAATCTCTTTATCAATTTTTAAATTTTTCGCCCAAGCAATATAAAATACACCCATATCACTAATAATCGAATAAATAATTCTTGAGTGATTAACAAGCATTTCGATTATTTCATATCTAATTTTTTCCATATTTTTATTTTATTATTCTTTTATTTTGTTAAAATTCATTTTATCTTTTTAGTAGAAAAATTGTTTTATAAAATTATTAATGCTCCAAAAGTAATGAAGATAGGAGCAAAAGCTATTGAAACCGTATTTATTACTTTGACAAGAATATGTAGGGATGGACCTGCCGTATCTTTTAAAGGATCACCGAATGTGTCTCCGACAATTGAAGCTTTATGCGCTACGGAACCTTTACCCCCTAAAAGTCCCCCTTCGATTGCTTTTTTAGTATTGTCAAGAGCTCCTCCACCAGTATTTAAAACAAATCCTAAGATTATACCTGATATAGTGCCAGATATTATAAATGCAGCTAACGCGACAGGACCAAATAAAAAACCAAGAATAATAGGAGTTAAAGTAGGTAATAATGCAGGAACTATCATTTGCTTTAAAGCTACTTTAGTACCAGTATCAATACATTTCTCATAATCTGGTAATGATTTATTTTCAAGTATTCCTGGTTCTTCTTCAAATTGTCGTTGAATCTCTTTAATCATTCCATATGCTGCCACCCCTGCTGACCTAATTGCTAATGCAGAAAAAATAAAAGGAATCACTGCTCCGATTAGTAATGCACATAATATTACAGGATGATAAATATTAACATCAATAGTTTTAATTTCTTCTAAATAAGCTTCAAATAATATTATAGCAGATAATGCAGCGCATGTAATACCAAATCCTTTTGCTAATGCTTTGGTTGTATTACCTACAGCATCTAATCTATCTAAGTTATATCGTACTTTTTCTCCTTGATGTGACATTTCTGCTATTCCAGCAGCATTATCAGATACGGGTCCAAAACCATCAAACGCCAATATTATAGTTGTAATTGATAATAATCCCATTGTTGCAACAGTTATCCCAAATACTCCTCCTAAATATTGATTAAAATTGTTCACTATCCCATATTGCTCACCAAGAAGAAATGTTATAATAATTGCTATAACAAATGAGATTACTGGAATTGTCGGAGATTCTAAACCTAAAGAAAAACCACTTATTACATTTGTGGCCGCACCAGTTTCAGAACTTTTTATAACATGTTTTACTGGTTTATATCTTGAGGATGTATAATAATCAACCAGAAAATAAGTTGATAATCCTAATGCTATTCCTAAAACTGAACTAATGAATAAATATTGCCAACCTGTTTGAAAGCAAATCAGTGTTAATATTAAAAAAATAAATATATTTAATACGGCTGAAGAAATTAGACTTCTTGCAAATGCCGCGATCGGAGATTTATCTTTTTCTTTAATCTTTACAAAATATCCACTTATCATACCAGTAACATTACCTAAAGCTCTTGAGATTAAGGAAAAAATAATGAATAACGGATTGTTTGTAACTGCACTTAAAGCTGCCCCAATCATCATTGCTGCAATGTTATTTGCTGAAGAAGATTCATAGAGATCTGCCCCTCTACCTGCACAATCTCCAACATTATCGCCAACATTGTCGGCTATAGCTGCTGGATTCCGTATATCATCCTCGGGTAATCCATATTCTAATTTTCCTACTAAATCAGCTCCAATATCTGCTCCTTTTGTATATATCCCACCCCCTAATTGAGCAAAGAGAGCCGAAAAAGAGGCTCCAAAAGCAAAACCAACAATATTTTGAATATTGAAATTAGACAATAGGTATAAAATACTAATTCCTAATAAAGAAATAGAAATTACTGAAACTCCAATTACCATCCCCGCATTAAAACCTATTTTTAAAGCGCTATTCAAGTCCTTTTTACAAGCTTGTGTTACTTTTACATTTGATAAAGTTGATACGATCATACTGATATAACTTGCTATTAAAGAAGTTATTGCCCCAATTATAAATGATATCGCTAATGGTATATTAAAAATAAAAAGTAAACCAGAAAGAATTATTAAGACTATACTAATCGTTTTAAATTGCCTTTTTAGATAAGCATTAGATCCTAATTTGATTAAATCGTGTATTTTTACCATTTCTTCTGTTCCATTTTCTAAATTTGACAACTTTTTCATAAGCCACATTATATAAAATAATCCTAAAATGGACAATATAATTACTAAAACAAAAAATATCCAGTATAATGAAAGAAAATGGAAACTCACATTATTTACATTAAAGTCTACAGTCATCTCTTACAATATTCTCAAATTTAGTTTTATTCTCATTCAGATAATTGCCTTTATAAAGCTATGTATAAAATTTTATAAAATCAAATTACTCTAATAATTAATAATGTAATTTGACATAAAAGTCGCTTTAGAGCATCTAAATGATTAATAGTAATAAATAAGGTTAAAATCCTTATTTTTAAAATCTGCTGAAGAAAAGTTCAAAAAACTAATTTTTTTTAAGGCATATCCTTATAACGCTAATAACAATAATAATCATTATAATTTTAACTGCTACTAAGGAGTAATTTAAAAATGAATGATGATGATCAAGATCAAGAGATTGCTTATTTCTCTATGGAAATTGCTTTAGAGAGTAGCTTACCTATCTATTCTGGAGGTTTGGGGATTTTAGCAGGAGATACCCTTCGATCTGCTGCTGATATGGGGTTACCGATGATCGCTATCACATTGACATATGATGCCGGATACTTCTATCAACAGATTGGTTCAAATGGAGAACAAATTGAAAAAGAGATGGAATGGGATTTCAGTAATGATTTTAAAAAAATTGACCAACAAGTAACTCTCGAACTACAAGATAAATTAATTAAGGTTGAAGCATGGAAGTATGAAGTTATAGGTAGAAATGGGCATAAAATACCAATTATATTATTGGACACTGATCTTAATGAAAATGAACCATGGCAAAGAAATTTAACACATATGTTGTATGATGCGAATCCATTTCAACGAATAGCTCAAGAGATGATTCTTGGCATTTGTGGATACAGAATGTTAGAAAAATTAGGATACCATAACATAAAAACCTATCATCTAAATGAAGGACATGCTGCTTTTTTAGTCTTTGAACTTCTAAAAAAATATAAAAATCTGGAGGATTTAAAGAAACATTGTGTATTTACAACTCATACTCCAGTTAGGGCGGGACTCGAGGAATTTGATTATAATCTAGTAAATGATGTCTTTCGAAATCGTTTACCAGATCAAATCCATGATTTTGGAGGAAAAAACAAACTAAATATGACTATTCTAGCTTTAAATGCCAGTGGTTATATTAATGCTGTTTCAAAAAAACACACCGAAATCTCAAAAAAAATGTTTCCAAACTATGAAATTAATCCTATAACAAATGGAATTCATGTAGGGTATTGGTTATCACCATATATGAGAGATTTTTTGAATGAAGAATTAACTCGAGATTGGCACCATAATTTAAATGTTTTTGAGAACGCTTTGAGTTTGGATAGCTATGAGTTGTGGAGAGTACATAAGAAAGCAAAAAGAAGTCTTATTGAATATGAGAATTCACATTCTTGGATTTTATTTGATAAAGACTTGTTAACAATTGGTTTTTGTAGGAGAATAGCTGAATACAAACGGCCTCTATTAATTTTTAATGACCTTGAACGATTAGCCAAAATTATCAAGAAAAAAGCACAACTAATTTTTGCTGGAAAAGCACATCCTGCAGATCTGCAATCTAAAGATTATATAAGAAAGATTAATGAATATAGTGATTATTTATGGAATTCATATGGTATAGGTCTTATCTTTTTAGAAAATTATGAGATTTCACTAGCAAAATTATTAGTGAGTGGAGTTGATTTATGGTTAAATAATCCTAGAAGATATTTAGAGGCAAGTGGGACAAGTGGTATGAAAGCGTCAATTAATGGTGTACTTAATTTTTCTACATTAGACGGTTGGTGGATAGAGGGTTATTTTATGTCTGATAAGAAAGCCGGATGGGCAATAGGCCCTGAACCATCTGATCCAAAAGCACAAATTGTAGATGATTCTATAGATGTTGAAGATATGTATAATAAATTAGAAAATGAAATAATACCTCTATTTTATCATAGGAGAGATGAATGGCAAGAAAGAATGAAATATGCAATTAGGTTGGGTGCATATTTTAATACAAATCGCATGATGGAAGAATATGCCTTGAAATCATATAATTTGATAAAACAACCAATATGGAAAAGTAAAATTGATTAATTGATTAAAAAAGTAATTTATTTTGCATTAAAAGGAAAAATACACAGAATCATTATAAAAGTACTGAAGAAACATTTCAATTTAATTTTTATTTATAAATTTAAGATAATATGTTTAAAAATCCAATTTATTTATTATTTAATAAAATTTTGAATTTCTTTTTGACAAAGAATGAAAATTAAATAATAATCAAAAATCGATAGAATGAATAACATGACAATGGAAATATTGACATCTGAAAAAGCAAAAAATATGAGTATAGATGTTGTATATTCAAAACTCTCAACAAATAATAGAGGACTTGGTGAAAATGAGGTTAAAGTTAGATTAGAAGAATATGGCTATAATGAAATTCCTGAGAAAAAAGTTCGTCCCTGGGTTAAATTTATAAAAAACTTTTGGGGGCCTATTCCCTGGATGATTGAGGTTGCTGCTTTACTATCTATTTTTATACAACAATGGGATGATTTTGCTATAATTCTTGCGATGCTTTTTATTAATAGCATTGTACGTTTTTGGGAAGAAAATAAAGCAGATAATGCCATAGAATTATTAAAAGAAAAGCTTGCTCTTAGAGCTAAAGTTCTTCGAGATGGAAAATGGATTGAACTAGATGCAAAAGTATTAGTGCCAGGGGATATAGTACATCTGAGGTTAGGTGATATTATACCTGCAGATGTAAAATTAATTGATGGAGAATATCTCACAGTAGATGAATCTGTTTTAACAGGTGAATCTTTGCCAGTTAATAAAAAAATTTCAGATATGGGATATCAAGGGGCTATTATTCGTCAAGGAGAAATGGATGGTGTGGTTGTTGGAACAGGATTAAATACATTTTTTGGAAAAACAACAAAATTAGTTGAAGAGGCAAAGACAGGGAGCCACTTTCAACAAGCTATTATTAAGATTGGTAATTATCTTATAATTATTGCAGTTATACTTGTAGCAATAGTTATGATTGTTGGGCTTGTGAGAGCTGAAAGTTTTTTAAATTTACTTCAATTTGCATTAGTTTTAATAGTAGCAGCAATTCCAGTGGCCTTACCTGCCGTTATGATGGTTTCAATGGCCGTAGGAGCTATGGAATTAGCTAAAAAGAAAGCGATTGTAAGTAAATTGCTTTCAATTGAAGAAGCAGCTAGTGTTGATGTTCTATGCAGTGATAAAACGGGGACTCTTACAAAGAATGAAATATCTATAGCTGAAATCATACCATTTAATAATTATTCAGAAAATGATGTAATTCTTTATGGAGGTTTAGCATCGAAAGAAGAAAGTAGAGATCCAATTGATGATGCATTTTTTAATAAAATAAAGGAAAATACCGAAATTAATTCAAATTTTTCAAATTATCGATTGATGACTTTCAAACCTTTCGATCCAGTCACAAAAAGAACTGAAGCGAAAATAAAAAATAAAGATGATAAAGTACTTCTAGTTTCAAAGGGTGCAATTCAAGTAATTATATCTTTAATAAAGGCAGATCAAACCCTTCAAACCAAAATTAATAATCTAGGTAAAGATTTTGCATCAGAGGGATATCGAGCCCTAGGTGTAGCAATCTCTAAAGATCAAAGTGTATGGGAATACATTGGAATTGTAGCACTTCATGATCCGCCTAGAGAAGATTCATTTGATACTATAAAAACGGCAAGATCATTAGGAATAAATGTCAAAATGGTAACAGGTGATCATATAGAAATTGCAAAACAGATAGCAGGAAATCTAGGAATTGGAACTAATATTGTGGTATCTTCAGATATTATAGGTAAAGATGATCCTAAAACAATAAGCTTAGTTGAGAATGCTGATGGATTTGCTGAAGTATATCCGGAACATAAATACCATATTGTAGAGCTTTTACAAGATAAAGACCATGTTGTTGGAATGACAGGAGATGGGGTAAATGATGCTCCTGCTTTAAAAAAAGCAGATATTGGGATAGCCGTCTCTAATGCAACAGATGCCGCAAAATCTGCAGCCGATATTGTATTGACCGATCCAGGTATCTCAGTGATTATAAATGCTACAAAAGAAAGTCGATCGATATTTGAAAGAATGAAAAGTTATGCTGTATATAGAATCGCAGAAACTGTTCGAGTGCTCATTTTTTTAGTTCTTTCTATCACAATTTTTGCCTTTTACCCAATTACAGCCATTATGATCGTGATCTTAGCATTATTAAATGATATACCAATAATGACTATTGCTTTTGATAATACAAGAATAGCTCCAGAACCAGTTAGATGGAGAATGCAAAGAGTTTTGATTTTATCATCTGTTTTAGGCCTCGCTGGAGTTGCTTTTAGTTTTTCTATCTTTATTATTGGAAGATTTGTATTTCTACTTAGTACTGCGACTCTTCAGACATTTATATTCTTGAAATTAACAGTAGCGGGTCATATGACAATATACTTAACTAGAACAGATGAAGATAACTTTTGGAAACGACCTTTTCCCTCAAAAATCCTCTTAATTGCCTGTGAATCAACTCAAGTGGTTGCAACTATATTTGCTGCCGTAGGAATTTTTATGTCACCAATAGGTTGGGCTTTAGCAGGTTTTATTTGGGTGTTTGCTTTTGCTGCTTTTTTTGGTAATAATTTTTTAAAGGTTGCAACGATTAAATTGTTAAATAGACGAGATGCAAAAATAAGAAAATGATTTCATATTTTTTTTTTTTAATAATTTTTAATCCATTTAGTTAAAACAACTCCTAAAAAAGTTTCATCAAAAGTAAAAAAGAGATTAAAAAAGATTATCTAATAATTAGGATATCACAAGGAACGTGTCTTAAAACCTTCTCTGCAACAGAACCAAGTAAAATTCCTGTAAGAAGAGAATGGGTACCTTTACTACCAATTATAACAAGATCAACATGTTCTTTCTTTACCATCTCTTTAATATAAGAAACGGGATCATAATCATAAACTATTCGTGTTTCTACTTCTATTCCTACTTCCAAGAAAATTTCTCTAGCTTTATTCATAATTTTTTGGGCAGTTTTTTCATAGGTTTCTTTAATTCTTTCTAATTCTGGATTTGAAACACTATTACCTTGATGAATTCCATACGGTGGTGCGTAAGAGATACCACCTGTCAGTTCAGCATAATGTTCTATTGAATGAAACACAATTACTTCACTTTTTTTTAATTTTTGAAGATCTTTTGCTTTTAATAAAGCTTTATACGAATGTTCCGAACCATCAACACCAATTATTATTTTATTATATATAATAAACCACCTAATTGAACCTATATTATTAAAACCTAATAATTATCTATATAAATATATTGTTAATAATTTTAAAAAAAAAGATAAGTATATAGTAATACAAGAATGAAATAAATTGAACATGACTGATAAAGGATCTCAGAAGAAATTTTGTCTAAATAAAGAAAATCATCTAACAATTAGGATATCACAAGGAATATATCTTAAGACTTTCTCTGTAACAGAACCAAGTAATAGTTCTTCTAGAAGGGAATGAGTACCTTTGCTCCCAATAATAACGAGATCAATATTTTCTTCCTTTACCATTTTTTTAATGTAGGATACTGGTCCATCTGAAAAAATTAACCTACCTTCAATTTGTATTCCTTCTTCTATAAAGATTTCTTTAGCTCTATCTATAATAGCTTGAGCATTTAATTCATAAACTTCTTTTATTCTTTGTATATCAGGATCTGAAATACTGTGGATATGAGGTATGCTAAATGATGGTGACATAAACATTCCACTAGGTTCTGCATGATGTTCTACTGAATGAAATACAATCACTTCACAATTACTTGATTTTTGAATATCCATTGACTTTAATAAAGCTTTATAAGAATGTTCTGATCCATCAATACCAATTAATATTTTTTTATAGATAATAGATCACCTTATTGAACTTTTATTACTAAAACCAAATAAACATCTATTAAAGAATATTGTTTATAATTTTTTAAAAAAAAATAATAAATATTAAGTATTATAGGAATGGAATAAATTGATCATGATTAATAATAAAGAATCTCAAGAGAACTCTGGTCTAAACAAAGAAAGATTTCTCGATTATATAAATAAGTTTAGCTTTCCCAGATTAGCTGGAACTGAAGGAGAAGAAAAAGCTGTTAATTTAACAATAAAAACTTTCAGAGAAAAAGATTTCAATGAAAACGAAATATTTACACAAAATTTTGAATTCTCAACATTTTATTCAATAACTATGATGAAAATAATTATTCTAATGAATTTAATCTTTATAGCAACTATTTTTCTCATAAAATATTTGTATCCCTTTCTAACTTTTTTTTCTATCTTGATTTTATTATTAATTTTTCTTTCAATGCTTAAAGTATTGAGGCATCCTGAACTTAGGGGATTTTGGGAAAAGCATTTTGGAAATTTCATAAAAGCTACAAATGTTTTTGTAAAAATTCCCGCTACTAATGATTTATCTCAAAAAGTGGGAGATATAATAGTTTCAGCTCATTTAGACTCGAAATCTCAATCTTTTAAAACTATATGGAGGGTTATTATAATTAGGATATGGCTATATAGTGAAATATTCTTATTTTTGTTTTATATCTTCTTTTTAGTAGATTACCATTTCTATGAGCAAATAAATAGAATTGTAGAAATTTTATGGGAAATTTTTATTATTACTGGAACTATCCTAACAGTTGTTTCAAATGCCTTTTTATTATTTCTTAATATAGAAAATGATTCCCCAGGTGCCTTGGATAACGCTACCGGAATGTCAATTGTATTTGAGTTAAGTTCGCTTTTTAAAAAATCTCCACTTCATAATTTTAATTTATGGTTTTGTCAATTTTCAGGAGAAGAGATAGGAACAATGGGATCTAGACAATTTTTAGATATGTTTGACAAAAAATTTACGAAAAAATATACTTATCAAATTAATTTTGATATGGTTTCAATAACCAATAATAAGAGAAATTTTATAGAATATATCAAATCCTATGGTATTGTTCCAAGGAAAAAAATTTCACCAATATTAAGTCAATATTTTATTAATTCAGCTGAAATTAAAAGAGTGAATTATCATGGATTTCATGTTTCTCTTGGCGCTCATACAGATTCAATACCATTCCATTTACGAAAATTTGATTCTATTGATATCACTACTAGAGCTGCAGCAAAATATACTCATAGTGCTGAAGATACACCAGATAAAGTAGATCCCCAAATACTTTTGGATGCTTATAAGGTTATTCGATTATTGATACAATCACTTGATAAAGACTATAATAAATTGATTAAATGACCCTATATACTTTAAATTTTCTTTAAATATGAAGTAAACGTACAATAGAGCCAAATCCTAATATCGTTGAGACTACTGAGCCAAAAAATATTTGAATAATTATAAAAGAACTTATCAGAACAGAACTAAATTTATTAGTTCTTTCATAAATAATTGAGTTCATAACCATAACTGCTAAAAACATTAAATAAGTAACAAGCATCCCGCTGATAAGAAATAAAGTATTAGAAAAATATATTAAAACAACAACATTAATCAGTTCCATTAAAGATGTGATTATTGTTCTATTCGATGCAGATTTTATGAATTTGAGATTTGGATATATAATCTTTCTATAAAAGATTTCCATGGATAAATAAAAGGGGTAAATACTAAAAGTTAAAATATATGACAAAAAATTTCTTGGAGAAAAAAAGGCAAAAGGATAGGAAAATGAAAGAGCAAGATAAAGTAATAAAAATACAGAAGAGGTAAATAATGAATAAAAAATAACATTTTTATGAAACTGTGATTTAATTTCATCTTTCAATCTTAATTCTATGTAAGTAGTTATTTTTTCTCCCTTAATTTCAGCAGTAATTATATATTTCATTATTATATATAGAAAATACAATAAGAGGATAATCATAGGAGAAATAAGTAGACCAATTACTCCTATAATTTTTAACATTGTTATCCAAAGAGTTAGAAAACCTATAAAGCATAAACACACTTTAATAATATCCTTTCTATTTGAATATTTTTTTGATTTATCTCTGTTCTTTACTTTAATATCACTTTTGGAATAATCTTTAATTGAAAAATATTTAAATGAAAACTTTATGATAGATAAGGTTGTTAAAAATAATCCTATAAAGCTGAAACCGAGTAAAATGTAATTTATAAGATAAGTTAAGCGAATGGGTCCATTAATCGTTTCAGAATGGAAAAAGGTTAATTCAAACCATTTTATTGTTTCACGAATAACCTCATCTGAAAACAAATAATGGGGGCCTCCAAACAAATGTTTTTTAATTTCTAATAATTTACAATTTGTTAAGTTTTTCGCAACTAAAGCATTATTTTCAAAGGGAACTGTGGTATCATAAATGGATTGAATAACCAATAAATTAGTTGGATTACTTTCATTAATGATTTTAACGGGTATAAAATTCATAAATAGATGATCTTCAGTAATTCCAAAAAAAGAAGCAGAAAAATTAACCAGACCTGCCCAAGTAACGGTTGCCTTAAACCTATCATCCAATGCGCTATTCATTAAAGCCACCATACCCCCTAATGAATGTCCAATTAATCCAATTTGAGATATATTTATCTTTGAAAAAAAAGACATTTGTGATAACTTATCTAATAATCTAGAACAATCTTGAGCTATAGCAGGAATATTCGTATGGTTCATGTAAGGATTTGGATTTATATCCAAAATGTGACCCCCACTTTCTCCCTCGCCTCTATAGTCAATACTTGCAACATAAAATCCCCTTTTAGTAAATTCATTGGTTACTCTCGGATCTAAGTCTCTTTGACCACCTAATCCATGAGCAAAGATTATCAATGGGGATTTTTGCTGAAAATGCAATTTTTTGGTCGGATGGTAAAGATTTGCATAAAGAGTGTTATTATATGATTTAAAATCTATTCTCTCATAAAATATATAACTTTCAGATCTTAAAGCAAATAAAGAACTTACAGAAATTATAAAAAATATAATTGAAGATATTAAAAACCAATGATGTTTCCAAATTATTTTTTTTTTTAACATATAATTATAACATTAGGAATTATTATTTTTTTAATTTCATTTTTGTTTGCTACTATCTGATAGGCTTAGATTTGATTAAAAAAAATGCAATTTAAAGAAAGATTAAATAATTATTTTATAATAATATCTTTTCTAGTTTAAGAAATTTAAGGATAAATATTCAATTTTTAATTGAATTTTAATTTCAGTATAAAAATTTCAACAAATTTTTGTTAATCTTAATTCATATTATTTAAAGTCTAATTTGAGATTAAAAATCTAGAAAAAATGACACTTTGGTTTATACAATGTTAACATGGCAGTAGTTTTCTTTATAATTTGTAAAGAGTATGTTTATCAACCATTTTAATTCTATAATGATCAAGAAACGATATTGAGAGAAGCTGATATATGTTGTATAATAAAATTTTAGTAGGTGTTGATGAATCAGAGGATGCAATGGAAACTGTTAATAAAGCTTTAGAATTTAAAGAAAGAAAGGATAGTGAAGTAATTATTTTTCACTCTTTTATCCACGATTTAGCTGAAATAAGTCCGAGTTTTTCACTCGTAAGGATATCAAATCCTTCAGTATCGTTAATAATTCATGAAGATAACGTAAACCAAGGTAAAAACATTTTAAAAAAAGTTGAAAAAATTTTTAAGAAGGTTGGCAAAGAAATTCGAACAAGATTAATTTTTGATATTCCTTCTGAGGATTATATTCTTAAGGGAGTATCAGAGGAAAATTTTGATTTGGTAATATTAGGATGTAAGGGAAAACATTCAAAACTAAAGCGTGTGTTTTTAGGGACTAAACCAAATAAGGTGATTAACAATGCGAATTGTGATGTATTAATAGTAAGATAAATTTAATAATTGAACGATTAGAATAATAATGAGAATAAAAGTAAGAATTCTGGCGTTTATTTAAATAGAATGAATAAATATTAAATTGAGAGTGTATTTTAAATGAAAATTGGAAAAATAAAAGGAATTGTAATTTCATTACATATAAGTACATTACTTATTATAGGGTTAGTAGGTTTTTATACGGCTGATTTTTATGCTGCCTTAGCTCGAGAAAGTAATATTTTTGATTTAATAATAGTTGGTTTAATCAATGGGATAATTATATTATTCTCAATTCTAATTCATGAGTTAACACATTCTTTAATTGCTCAAAAATATGGATTAAAGGTTTCAGAAATTGAATTGTATCTATTTGGCGGAGTTTCTAAAATAGAACAGGAGCCTAAGAATCCAAAGAGTGAGTTGATAATTTCTATTTTTGGCCCTATCTCAAGTTTATTGATTGGTGCTATTTTATTAACTATTTTATTTTTAATACCATCTAATATTAATCTTATTCTTAAGGTTACTCTTTTCTATTCTGGAATAACTAATATTGGATTAGGATTATTTAATATAATTCCGGCATATCCTATTGATGGAGGAAGGGTTTTACGAGCAATATTGTGGAATAAAAGACATGATATGCTCTCTGCTACGAAAACAGCTTCAAAAGTTGGAAATTATATTGCATATGGCTTAATGGGTTATGGATTTATATCAATGCTATTCTTTGGTTTATTAAATGGTCTATGGTTAGTAATTATTGCCTCATTTTTAAATAATCAGTCAAGACAGGCTTATATTCAAACTTTAAATGAATTTACTTTATCCAAACTAAGTGTAAAAGAGTTGATAAGAATTCCCAAGGTCGCAATTCCATTTAATAAAACTGTAGGTGAGGCAATTAGGAATTATTTTATTCCATATAATAAAGTATACTTTCCTGTTATACAGGGAGGAAATATAGTTGGAATTATACATCTTGAAGATATAAAAAAAGTTCCGATAACTCAGAGGGATGACATAATTGTTGGATATTTAATGAAAAAAATATCTCAATTCCCTACAATTAGTCAGAATAAAACAGGAAAGGATGCTTTAATTGAATTAAAGCAAATGAAAGATAGACCACATTTAGTAATTGTTAAAGAGAATAAACAAAATAAAATCATTGGCTATATAGGTGAAGATGATATTTTAACTTCTCTAAAGTTTCTTAGAAATACCATATAGAAAAAATTCATTCTTTCTGTGAGAAACGATAATTACTCATTTTACTTTTAATACATCCTATAATAAGAATTTATTATTTCAAATGGAATATAGCTCATTATAACATTTCAAAAATACTTATATTTCTTTTTATAGTGGAGGAAATAAAAAATAGAAGTTTATTTTTCAAATTATTTCTAGATATGATTCCTTGAGGATAAAGCAGATAATAATATAATCTCAACAGTGAAATTAATTATTGTGTAAAAAATATTATTTATTGATATCATTCAATTTTACAGAATTTACATTAATTTATGTAATATCAATAAATTTGTTAAAATAGATAAAAAAACAAAATTAATTTTTTCAATTTATAAGAGGAATACTTATATATTCAATTCTTTGCTTTATTAATAAAATTTTTAATTCACAATTAAAAATTAAGAGGTGACAAATATAACAATTTTATTAGATGGAATAGTACTCCATGAATATACATCATCATTTGAATCTTATACACAACAGAACAGTGGAACACTTTCAGCCGATCTTATTGTCACCATTGTTTTTCTTCTGATCTGGTTCACCTGTGGATTAATCATGGCATACTGGGTAAAAATGGATTTAAAAAAGAGAAATCTAAAAAGCAATTTTATGTTTTTCTTAATTATATTAACTAGTTTTATTGGATTTGCAATCTACATAGTTAGTAATCATGGTGAAGTAACATTTCAAGAAAGGATTGATAGTTTCTCTGATATCGATGAAATAATTAAAAAAGAGGAAGACGCAGAATTTCATGATGAAATTGAAGAAATTAACGAAGAGGAACTCGAAGATGTCATTGAGAGAATTATAGAAGTTGCTGAAATTAGAAACTTATAGTATATATTTAAATAAATGATATTCCTTTTATTTCATCCGAAAATGGGAATTTTACATTATAAGAATTACAAATTAAAATTTTGATATTTTTATTTTTACTAAGTAATTTGAAAATTATTCTTTTCTTTCTTAAATCTTCAATCGTTAATTTTTTTTCTTTCCGTTTATTGGAAATTCAAGTATATCCCATGAGAATAACGAATTTGACAAATTGATATTTTTCTTGAAAATTTTTCTGTTGGATTAATAAGTTCTCATAAATTTTATTAAAATTTATGATTTAATTTAAATTGTAATACTTCAGTTTCAAAAATAAATTATTAATTCATTATAGCTCTTGTAAAATGAGTATCTATGCCGATGATGTTATAAACTTTACTTCAGTTTTAAAAATTGCATACAATTTCTTAACTGGTAGAGATTATTTCCAAAAAAAGAAATCAAAAGAACGTAAAACTTTAATCTCTGTAGCATCAGGTTTTCCTGATCTTGTATTTGCAGCAGATTCTATACCTGTTTTTCCAATTCGAATGGAAAAGTTTAAGCTCAATTTATATTTGCTAGCTTTAAACTCAGCAACAAGTCTATTTGGTTGGAATATTACAACAAAATTATTAGGAATTGCTAGACAAATAGATTTTTTAAAAATTGTGGACAATGTTTTAAATGACGTTATTAGCACCATCAATACAAGATATAATAAATTGTATGATTCAGCTATTCAAAAGAATGTTTCACCAGATTTTTGTTTTGGTGCCAAATCTCTGTATGGAATGCATATTTCAGAATCAAATAATTGTGATTCTGCATTAAATTTTACTCTAAGATGTAAGCAATACAATGATTATTTAAAATCCCTAAATGATATTATTCCAAATCAAATATGGGTAGAAATTCCTCCAAGTGATCAACAAAATGAGAGTGTAACTTTAGAAATTATGATTAATAACTTGAATAAAGCAATTCAAGAATTAGAATCTATTACGGGTAATATGATTACTGATAATAGTTTAAAAAAACAATTTCGTATTGGTAATCAAGTTAAACGATATTATAAAATAATATTATATGATATTGGTAAGTCAGATTTTTATCCATGCAATTCTGCAACCTTCGCAGAAATCTTGGCGTTATTAACAATTTCATTCCAGGATTATAACTCCAATGCTCAAAGATATTTAGAAAACATCAGTCAATTGGTAAATGAAATGAAAATACGTATTCAAAAAGGAGTAGGGATGGATGTTTCTAATAGGCCAAGAATTTTATTAACTCCAATTTTCAATGGGTGGGAACCAGAAGCTCAAGAAATTATACACGATTTAGGAGGGAGAGTTCTTTATTCAGATTGGGATGCACTTGGATTATTAAATGAAATTTCTGTATCAAAGAATTCTGATCCAATTGAGGAATATGCTCGATTTCTTCTGAGTAGTTCACATAAAGGTTTATTTTGTTTAGATAATTGCGATCAATTGATCAATTCTTACCGAGATTATGTAAAAAAAACAAAAGTTGATGGGCTCATATTAAATCAACTTGATGAATGTCAAATAAATTCTAAATGCTATGATTTAATGAAAAATAAAATTAGAACGGATCTTAGAATACCTTCGATAAGTATTAAATTTAAAAAGATTGGTATGAATATGGAACAAACTAAAGATAAATTAAGTTCTTTTATGGAATTATATGGTTGAAATTAGAGAATTACGTCCCAAAAAAGTCAGATGGCCTGAGTAAGTGTTGATCCTCTTCTTTCTCCTTTTTTGCCTTTTCATGGGGATCTACCCATTCTGGTTCCCCAGTTGATGCCTTTACTTTTGCTCCTCCAGATCCTTTTAATCCAGTTGGGTTTAAATTAATATCCGCAGATATTGCTTCTGGTTGTTGTCCTACTGCCACAGTTGCAGCTGGTACATATGTAATTCCTCCTGCTTTTAATACTTTTAATTCACTCAAGACTTTTTCTAAATTCATTGTTTGTACGCTTTTGTTCATTGTATCCATTATTTCTTTTAAGGATTTCGATGTTTCTCTTAATCCTTTTGGATTAATCCCAGTCAATAATGAATCTAAATTGGCAGCAATACTGTCGTTTAATTCCTTTAAGGAATCTAAGACAGTATTCCAATGTTTATTCATTTGAGATTCGATGGCACTGATCATTTTAATTGTTTCGTTCATAAAATTGACATGTGCTTCATAACGTTCCTCATCTTTAGCCCGAAGGTCCGAAATAAGCATTATTAATTTCCGTAGAGCTTCTTTTTCTTCACTCATTTTTTACCAAAAAATATATTATTTTTTCTATTATAATTATGATTATAAATAAATTTATATATATGTATATAAATAAACAAATCTACTAATACCTCTTTATAATATTTTAAATATTCTAAGTGAGATATTAAAATGACAAATCAACAGTCGGAATGGATAAAAAATCCTAAAATCTATGAAATTAATACTTGGTCTTGGCTTAATTACATATCTGAGGTCTATAATAATCCAATTTCATTAGGGAATATCCCAGATGAGGTTTTTAATCAGGAAATCAAATATTTTGATGCTATATGGTTAATGGGCGTTTGGGAAAGAAGTCCAGCTAGTAAAAAAATTGCTACTGAAGATAAAGATCTTCAAAAAGAGTACCATAAAGCTTTACATGATTTTAAAGATGAGGATATTGTAGGATCTCCATATTCCATTTATTATTATCACGTTGATAATAATCTTGGTGGAATCGAAGGATTAAAGAATTTTAGAAAGAGATTAGCAGAAAAAAATATTAAATTAATATTGGATTATGTTCCCAATCACGTTTCAATTGACTCGTTATGGACATTTGATTCAGATCTGTTTATTGAGGGTACTATTGATGAATTAATGTCCCATCCATATGATTTTTTCAGTATTGGAGAGAAGGTATTCGCTTACGGACGCGACCCAAATTTTCCTCCTTGGACTGATACTATACAAATAAATGCATTTTCAGAAAAATCTCGGCAAAAAACAATAAATACTCTGTTAACCATTGCTGAATTCTGTGATGGAGTTAGATGTGATATGGCAATGTTGATGACAAACAGTGTGTTTAGTAAAACTTGGGGTGAAAAAGTGGGTTCATCTCCAGATAAAGAATTTTGGGAAGAAATCATTCCCACAGTGAAAAAAAAATATCCAAATTTTATATTCATAGCAGAAGTATATTGGAATATGGAATGGGATCTTCAACAACAAGGGTTTGATTTCTGCTATGATAAACGATTATATGATAGATTAGCTCATGAAAATGCTAATACAATTAAGGAACATCTCAAAGCAGAATGGGGATATCAAAGTAAGTTAGTACGTTTTATTGAAAACCACGATGAATTAAGAGCTATAGAAAAATTTGGATTTGAAAAATCAAAAGCAGCTGCTATGATAACTCTTACTTTACCGGGAGCAAGATTAGTATATGAGGGCCAAACTTATGGAAATAAGATAAGGTTGCCCGTTCAATTAGGAAGAAGACCTTTTGAAGAAAGTGATAATGATATTATAGGGTTTTATCAAAATTTATTAAAATCAATTCCTGGAAGAGAATATAGTGAAGGCAGTTGGTCACTTTGTGAATCTACATTAGTAAAATCAAATGATCTTTCATTTAATGATATTATTTCTTATTTATGGTGGACTAATGATGAATATCGATTAATAGTGGTCAATTTCAGTCCACATCGTTCAAAAGCGCATATAAAAATAAGACCCTTTCATTTCGATACAAATCGATTGATATTTACTGATTTACTTCAACAGAAATCATATATTTATAATAGTAATGATTTGTATAGATATGGCCTCTATGTAGAATTAAATGCGTGGAGAGGCCATATTTTTGATATCAAAAAAGAAAGCAATTAAACAGGTTTTGCTTCAAAATATTTTAATGAACTGTAACAGTCTTTGCAAGATTAAGTGGTTTATCTGGATTTAAATTATGTTCTAGAGCAGCAAAATATGCTAATAACTGTAATGCAGGAATAAATGTAATGGGACTAAAGAGATTATGATATATATCCCCTGGTTGTGGAATTCGAATTGTAATGTCACTCAAATTAGTAATTTTTTTATCACTATCGACAACTAACGAAATAATTTTACCTCCTCGAGCTTTAAATTCCATTACATTTCCTATTAATCGTTCATATGTATCATCTGGAGGTGCTATAAATATAATAGGATATCCATCTCTTACTAATGATATCGGTCCGTGTTTTGCATGAGCTGCAGAATATCCTTCAATAAAACGACATGCAACTTCCTTTAATTTCAAGCCTCCTTCTTTTGCAGTTGCTATCGATATTCCTCTTGCTAGAAAGAAAAAGTTCAAATTCATTTCTAGATCACTAGCAAGGTATTTTAATATATCTACATTCCGCTCAAGAAAATTTTCTATTATATCAGGTACAGAATAAAGGGCGTCATAATATTTTTGGAGTTCTTCAGCAGAATATTTTTTTTTTATCTTACCTATTTCCAAGGCGATTAAAGCGAGAGTTAAAATCTGGGTTACGAATGTTTTTGTTGCTGCTACACCGATCTCTGGTCCTGCCTGTGTTACTAATACTCTATCGGAATGTCTTGTAAGACTCGATTCAATGATATTAGTGATTGATAATATCTTGACACTTGGTTTATATTCTTTAGCCCAACGAATTGGTTCAATTAGATCAATAGTTTCACCAGATTGAGATACAGCAATGATTACAGAATTATCCTCAAGAGAATTACCTAGCTGTGTTTTAAACTCAGAACATTCTATTGCTTCAATATATTTATCTAAAAATTTTGTGATTATAAATTTTCCTGCTAATGATGCATAAAAGGATGTTCCTGCTGCTGTAATATAAATTTGGTCAGCTGATAATAATGGTTCAACAAATTTCTTTATAGAATCGGGAGAAATTTTCATAGTTCTTCTTAAAGCAATGGGTTCTTCATAAATTTCTTTTAACATAAAATGTTCATAACCCCCTTTCTCCGCAGCTTCAATATCCCAACTAATTTCTTGAATTTTTTTCTGCTTAGGAAGATTACTATTATTGATATTAAAAAATTCTGCTGTACCAGCCTTTAAAACTGCTATTTCATCATCTTCTAAAATGTAACAGCGTTTTGTATATGGAAGAAATGCGGGAATATCTGAAGCACAATATGTTGTTTTTCCTTCTTCAATTCCTACTATAAGGGGTGATTCTTTACGACCAACAATTAAGGTATCAGGATAATCAGAATGACAAATTGCTAATCCATATGCTCCTTCGCACTTTTTTAATGCAGAAATAACAGCTTCTTTAAAATCAGCTTTCGTTTTCATAAATTCTTCAATTAAATGTGGGATAATTTCGGTATCGGTTTCAGACTTGAAAATATGTCCTTTAGAAATTAATTCTTCTTTAAGTTCCATAAAGTTTTCAAGAATACCATTATGAATAACTGCAATTTTATCATTACAATCCAAGTGGGGGTGACTATTTATTTTAGTAGGAGGTCCATGAGTTGCCCATCTTGTGTGAGCTAAAGCTAGTTTAGAACCATTTGGAAACTCATCTAATTTTAAATATTTATTTATTTCATCAATTTTGCCCGCATCTTTTTTCATAAATAATTTGTTATTATATTGAGATACGATACCACAAGAATCATAACCTCTATATTCCAGTCTTTTAATACTTTCGAGAGCTACTTTTCCAATGTTTATATCTTGATTTGTAATTATGCCAAATATACCACACATCTCTATATCATAAAAAAGCTATTTTAATAACTATATTTTAAAAAATTATAATCTATTCTTTTTATATTAAATTTAATTTCTGCATCTTTTTCATCGCAATATTATTCATTTCAATGGAATTATTAATATCTATTGTAGATTCTCCAGATATTCTCAAATATGGGCTTGTTCCAGAACGCCTAATTAAAATCCAACCATCTTTATATTCAAATCTACATCCATCTAGCTGATTAATATTATCAATTTTTTTTCCTAAGTCATCAAAAGAATCTTGCATTTCAGAGATAATTTGCTGATGGATTGCATCTGAAAATGGAATATCTTTAGTTAGTTTAAATTTTTTTGCATAATATGGATACTGAGGAATACTCTTTAATAATTCTTTTAGTGTTTTTCCAGATTTAATGATCATTCGTAAGACAAAAGCTATAGTATATATTGAATCGGGTCCAAAATGATAATGAGGCCATATATATGTACCAGAAGTTTCACCTCCTAAAAAGCCTCCCTTCTCTCGTAAGGCTATTGCTACTTTTATATCTCCTACTTCTGTTCTTATAATCTCACATCCAAGGGGATTTAGTACATCATCAATTAAACTGGAAGAATTAATCGGAGTAGCAACTTTTAATTTCTCATTTGACAAATCGTTTTCCTTAATATAAAATTTTGCCATTAGCGCTAATAAACGAATTGGTTCCACGATTTCTCCATTTTCATCTAAAAAAATTACTCTATCAGCATCGCCATCAAGGGCAATCCCAATATCTTCTTCTTTGGATATTTTTAAAAATTTAGAAAGTTTCATAAGATTCTGCTTATTTGGTTCCGAGTGCCTTCCAGGAAAGTTTCCATCCATTTGGGAATTTAATGTTGTAACATTTATATTATATTTACTCAAAAGATGTGGAACAATTTCGCATCCTGAACCATTTCCAGGATCCACAATAGCATTAAGGTTAGTTCCATCAAATTTAATTTGACTTATTATTTCAGAAATATGAACATCATTTATATCATTGATTTGGGTGACTTTTCCAACTTGATCATAATTAATTTTAATAAAGTCTTTCTCGTCATAGATGCGGGAAATTTCCAATTCTTGTTCAGGTGAAAATCCAATACCAGAGGGATTCCATAATTTTAGTCCACAATACTCTGGTGTATTGTGTGATGCGGTAATAACCACTCCTGCTTCTGCGTCTAAATATTTCAAAGATGCTGCTAATGTAGGAGTAGTTACAATTCCCAAAGTCTTAACATGGCATCCACAACTCACAAGTCCAGAAATTAAAGCATATTCTATTGGTAATGCTGAAGTACGAATATCCTTCCCAATGACTACCGTACCTCCTTTTAAATAAGTCCCTAATGCTAATCCTACCTTAAGACTCATAACGGGTGTAAACATTAGATCTGATTCAGAATAATTTTGAAATACTCTTCTAATACCAGAAGTTCCAAAGATCGAAGTTGTCATATTTTGTACTTTGAAGTATTTTTATATTTTACTGAATGTAACGGTATCTTAATATATAATTAAGAAGTTTTTTTTCTTTTTATAGTTAATTTATGTAATTCTCCGTCATTGAAAATTACCGTTAAGCTAAAAAACATTCCATTCAAATTAGAAATCTATTAATTTTTTTTGAAAATATTCCTTAAACAGTGCTAAAGAAAAAATTTTCAAATTAATTTTGGAATATGATTTTTCAGGGATTATTCAATAACTTAGACAATAATTCTAGATGGAATTAGACAATTTCTAGATAGATTTGTTTCTTCAGAAGCTACTTATTACGTTCCTTTTTGCCATTATGTAAATAATTCACTTGAAAAGCGTAAAGATTAATGATTATTAAAAAGTTATAAAAATAATATACAAGATTTCAATCATAGTTTCATTTTGTAATAAAAAAGGCTACAGTTCATAGAATTTCAGAGTTAAATTTCCTTTGTTACTGTTCTATTTTTAGTGAATAGTAATTTTTTATAATAATATAGCTAAAAATTATAAAATATCCTTTATCATTTTACTATTATAAAAAAAATTACTGATGTTTATGGATTTAAAAGAATTTGAATTAATTTATAATGAAAATCGGTGTAATATTAAAGATAAAAAGAACATAGAAACTAAACTAATAGAAATTGTTGGAAATAATAATTTTTCTTCAAAAGAAATTGATTTATTAGCATATTCCAAGGATACTTCGCTTATTGGATTCAATTGGACACTTCAAGGAAAAATTGCAGGATTATCGGATTTCATTACTTGGCCAGAAACAGTAGAACAAATATCAGAAATTTTAAAATTAGCTGACAAAGAGAAAATTCCAGTAATACCATATGGAGAAGGATCTGGAGTTGTTGGGGGTGCGATACCTGTTTATGGCGGAATTATTATTGATATGAAGAAATTTAATAAAATTCTTGAAATTAATGATAAAAACTTAACAGTTACAGCTCAAGCTGGTATTAATGGAATGAATTTAGAACGTTATTTAAATGCTAAAGGATATACAACAGGTCATATACCACAATCCCTTTATATTTCTTCGTTAGGAGGATGGATAGCACATAGGGCTGCGGGACAATTTAGTACTAAATATGGAAAGATTGAAGACATAATTTTAGGAATGGAGGTTATTTTACCTCGAGGAGATATAATAAAATTTAAGACTATAGCTAGAGCATCAACTGGTCCTCAATTTGATAAGTTGTTCATTGGATGTGAAGGTACGCTAGGAATTATTACAAAAGCTACACTTAAAATTTGGCCTTATCCTGAAACAAGAGCACTAATTTCTTATGTCTTCCCCACTTTTGAGGATTCCTTAGAAGCAACTAGACAAATATTAAGACAACAAATTTTCCCTGCTGTTATCCGAATATATGATGCTGATGAAACATTTAGACATTTTAGTCATATAGAAAAAGCTAAGAATAAGATCATGGTTGTGTTTGTCTGTGAGGGGATTGAAAGTCTAGTTGAACTTGAAAAAAAAATTACTAAAGATACATGTGAAAAAAATAATGGTGTTGCGTGTGGAGAAGAACCAGTGGAACATTGGTTTGAAACTAGATTTAGAGTAACTGAAACTTCATTATCACCAACATTAAAGACAGTTTTTGATACTATTGAAATCGCGTCTTTATGGGAAAATGCTGCTGATATGTATCATTCTGTATTAAAAGAAACAAAAAAAATAAAAGGTTTAATATTCATAACTGCGCATGTATCTCACTTTTATCCTAATGGAGTAGGATTTTATTTTAGTTTTGCGGGAATTGCTCCAAAAGAAAAATCAGATCTTGAATTTTATCAAGAGGTTTGGAATACAGTTATTAAAGCAGTAGAAGATTGCGGCGGATCATTTGGACACCATCACGGTGTGGGAATCAGTAGGTCAAAGTGGATGCCAGTAGAATGGGGAGTATCATTTGATACTATAAAACATATAAAGAATTTACTTGATCCTAATAATATTTTAAACCCAGGGAAAATTTATGAAAGTCTTTGGAAAAACGGAGATGAAAAATAAATGAGTGAGATCTTAAAGAAATATAAATGGATTGGTCCAATCATTGATAAAATGGATCGAGACTTAAAACGGATATTTATGAAAAATTTTCGAATGCGAGATAAAAACTTTTTTCCAGAAGGGGATTATAAAGCAGATATTAAAAACTTAGTTAATTGCATGCTTTGTCCAAATATGTGTAGATTTGATTGTGGTACTTTACAAGCTTCTCTAACTGAAACCATGAGTCCTGCTTATAAAGCACGAATTGGCTATTATTTAACGATTGGATTAATAGATCCAATGAAAAAAGAAAACAAGGATTTCATAGATTTGATGTACAAATGTTCAAATGAGGAAAACTGTAAAATTTGGTGCCCTTTTGAATTTTCAGTAGTATCACTCTTAGAAACCGTTAGAGATGATTTGAATGATAAAAACTTGATGCCAGATTATTGTAAACAGCAGATTAATAAGTTGGACAAGACCAATACTATAGAAGAATACAATATATACCAAACTTATACTGAAAAAGGAATAGAAAATATAGAAACCGATGGTAAAGACGAAGTTTTTTATTATATTGGATGTGAATCAATGAAATTTCCTGAAGTTATAAAAGCAAATATAGAGATATTAAAGAAAGCTGGAATAAAATTTTCCACTAATCTTGACAATAAGGTATGTTGTGGAGGCCCAGCATTTAATATAAGAGAAATGGAAACCGCAATGAAGTTTGCTTTAAAAAACAAAGAACTTATTGAAACAACAGGTGCAAAAATTATCATCTCAGATTGTCCAGGATGTATATTGACATTATCAAATAGATATGAAAAATTAGGAATTATATTTGAAAAAAAAATAATGCATATTGTTCAATTCTTAAGAGAACTAATTAATGATGGAAAGATTAAGATTAAAAAAGAAATTCCAAAAGAATTCAATAAAATTACTATTCATGATCCTTGTCTTATTGCACGAAATTTAAAAGATACTGAATCAATTAGATTTATTCTTAATCAAATACCTGATCTTGAAATTATTGAACCGACTTATAATATGGAATATGTTCATTGTTGTGGTTGGAGTGGTACAACCCACTGGGCAGATAAAAATTTAGCAATTAAAGAAGCTCAGAATAGAGTAAATGAACTTAAAGAAACGGGTGCCAATGTATTCATATCAGCATGTCCTCTATGTGAATTAGGTCTTACTTATGGAATTGATGAAAAAGGAAAATATATGATAATGGATATATCAGAATTGTTAATTAAAGTCTTATCAGAATAATATGGATAGAAAAATCTGAAAGGTGAGTTTATGAGAAATTTGATTTGTGTATTTGATTGTGGTACAACTGGAGCAAGGTCAATAATAATTGACGATAATGGTAAAGTAATCGCGAGAGCTTACGAGGAATATCCATTAGTAAAGCAACCTATTGGTATTTCTGAACAGGATCCAAGAATATGGTGGAATGCTATAAGAAATACATGTAATAAAGTGATGAAAAAAATAAATTCTGAAAATATTATAGGGATTTCCGCAACATTTTTTCGCAGTACAGTTACGATTATAGATAAAAAAGGGGAAATATTACATCCTGCTTTAACCTGGATGGATGAAAGACAAGAAACTACGGCAATTGAGTGGAAAAGAGAGGTTGATCTTAGAAGATCAATTCCTAAAATTCTATGGATAAAGAAAAATAAACCAGAATTATTTGATAAAGTTGATAAAATTATCCACCCCGATACTTATATCTATTTGAAATTGTGCGATGAATGTGTTACAGACCCTACAAATGGTATTTTTGGGATTTTAAATAAAACCACTCTTAAATGGGATGAAGACTTATCAGAATCATTTGATTTGCCAATAGATTTATGGCCAGAAGTACATTTGCCTGGTGAAATCATTGGTGAATTATCTAGCAATGCTGCAGACACATTAGGTTTAAAAAAGAGTATTCCTGTAATATTAGGTGGTGGAGATCAGCAATGTTCATCATTAGGTTTAGGAGTTATAAATCCAGGGCAAGCTAAAGCGACTACTGGGACTGGGACTTTTGTTGACTATGTTGTAGATAAACCCATAGAACCTGCTGGAGATTTTCCTATTTTTTCATTACCTTCTGTAATAAAAGGGAAATGGAATATTGAGGGTATTGCCCCTGGAACTGGTACAGCATTAAAATGGTTTGCCGAAAATTTCTCACAACTACAAATTAAGGAAAGTCAAGAAAAGAACATAAATATCTATGATATGTTGGCTGCAGAAGCAGCACAGATACAACCAGGAAGTGAAGGACTGTTATTTTTACCTGAATTATGTATATTCCGAAAAGGTGTTCTTCATGGTTTGGGTTGGAATCATACTAGAGCACATATGGTACGAGCAATTATGGAATCTGCTGCCCTAGCTGCTCAAATGTATCTTCAATTGACAGAAGGAATGGGAGGGGCAAAAACTAGGGAATTGAGAGTTGATGGCGGAGCAATGAATAGTGATTTATGGACTCAAATTTTTGCGGATGTCATTGCAAAACCAATATTAGTTCCAGAAGTTAAAGATGGTGCCGCTATGGGAGCGGCTATTTTAGGATTTTTAGGTTGTAAAAAGTTTGATTCTATAGAAAAAGCTATTGAAAAAATGGTTAGATTTCCAATTGTTAAAAATCTGATTAAAGAAAATAATAGAGTATATAAGAAATTAAATAGAATATTTATGCCAGTGTTATTAGAAATATATGGTAATAAAAGGGTAACTAAGGATCTTTAGCTATTTTTAGAACTATTCTGTTTTATCTTAAGATTTTAGATATTAATTACGAATATAATTCAATAAGATTTAAAAAAGTATAAAATTCTCCATAAGCAATCAATATATCTATTTATTTGTAAATTTAGAAAAGTATTTTTTGAATCTTTTATTTCAAAAATTATAGAATATTATAAATCTTTGACTCACATGCCTTATTTCAAGAACCAAGAGGGTTACAATTTATACTATGAAAACATAAATCCAGATTCAAAGAGGTGTACCATTATTTTACTTCATGGATTTGCTTCATCTGCTTCTTTTTTTAAGGCACAAATAAAGATTTTAAAAGAGAATTATCGAATTATTGCATTTGACGCATTAGGGCATGGAAGAAGTGACCATCCAAAAAAGATCAATCTTACTAAAAATCTAAGACATGATATTATAAGAGATTTAGAAGATCTTCTGAGATATTTGGATATACATGAACAATATGGTATAATTGGACATTCTTTAGTTGGTGGAATGATTGGTCAGCTGTATACAATAAAACATCCATCAGAAATCAAATTTTTAATCCTATTGAATTCAGGATATATTATGATCGATAATGTTATTAGAAATATTTTTTATAATTTACTCCCATATTTTATTCGAATGAACTTTCTGGATGTAGTGGCAAATTCAGTCGAAAAAATGTTAGATAAAACAATTCCTTATATAATAACAGCTTTGGCAGATACCTTACCAGGATTGAATCTAACTAAAGACCAATTATATATGCAAATTGAAGATCAAATTTTCCGGATGATTCATGAAATTAAAGAATATCATCCTATCATTAAATGCCCGACTTTAATAATCGGAGGAAGACTTGATAATTTTGCCCCAGAACAAATGTCCGAAAAATTACACGAGATGATTCCTCATTCCACATTAGAAATAATTGATATGGCAGGTCATTTTGCTCCAGCTCAAAGAAAAGAAGTAGTTAATGAATTAATATGTAATTTTATTAGAAAGATTAAGTAATAGAATATAAATTTCATTAAATATCTTTATTATAACTCATTATGAATGTAAATGATAAATATAATGACCACTCTACCTCAGTTTCATTTTTTAAACATCAAGTAAAAAAGTTTGTAGAGGAACGTAATTGGAGAAAATATCACTCTCCTAAAAATTTGGTTCAAGCAATAAATTGTGAAGCGGGAGAATTATCACAACTATTACTATTCAAAGATTACAAGATAGAGGAGATTTGGAGTAATAAAAAACTTCTCTCTAACATATCTGATGAAATTGCAGATGTTTTTATCTATCTTATAAGTTTGATTAATGCTTTAGATTTAGATTTAAGCCAAATATTTATAAAAAAAATGGAAAAAAATAAAAAAAAGTATTCAAGTATAGAATTCAATAATGGAACTTATTATAAGAAATAAAAAAAAAAGAGTTGAAAATGTCAGATATAAATAAATCTCTCTTAGCTCCATGTGGATTGTATTGTGGTGTGTGCGCCGTGTATATAGCTGATAGAGATGATAATATTAAGTTTAAAGAAAAACTTGTAGATATTTATAAACCCATTCCTAATTCAGTTGAAGGAATTAAATGCAAAGGATGTCAATCAGAAAATGAGGAAAATATATTTGGATATTGTAAGTTATGTGGAATTAGAAATTGTGTTAAAAATAAGGGATTTGAGGGTTGTTATCAGTGTGATGATTTTCCATGCAAATATATTGATCGTTTTCCTATTCCTGTGGCTAAAAAAGTAATTCTTAGAGCAATACCTCGATGGAAAGAAATAGGAACTAAGAAGTGGGTAGAAGAAGAGGAAAAAAGATACCGTTGTCCTGAATGTAATAACACCTTATTCCGAGCTGCGAAGAGATGCAATAAATGTGGAAGCTCGGTTGATTTAGATTGAATAAATGATTATTTTTTTATTAATAATAATTATTTTTATGATTTTTTCTTTTATTATTTATCATGGTTACAAAGAATATTGATGAAATAATTAGAGAACAACTGAACTATACTCTTAATGAAACTCATTTTTCTAATTTAGGAGAATTATATAGGGGTAAAGTAAGAGATAATTATACAAAAGATAATATAAGAATAATAATTGCAACTGACAGACTGAGTGCTTTTGATAGGGTAATAACAACAATTCCATTCAAAGGGCAAATGTTAAATCAGGTTTCATCCTTTTGGTTTGAAAAGACAAAGAATATTGTGAAAAATCATATTATAGATGTTCCAGATCCTAATGTTTCTGTTGTTCATCAATGTAAGACTGTCCCAGTTGAAATGGTTATAAGGAGTTATTTAACTGGAAGTATGTGGCGTGATTATAATAAAGGAAAATCTACTTCGGGCATAATGCCATCAAAAGGAATGAAAAGAAATCAGAAATTTGATGATGTAATAATAACACCCTCTACAAAAGAAGAATCAGGGCATGATATATATCTTTCCAAGGAAGATATTCTGAATCAAAGATTAGTTGATAAGGAAGTTTATGAAAAGATGGAAGAAGCCGCACTTAAGTTATTTACTTTTGGACAAAAATATTGTGAAAAAAATGGTCTTATTTTAGTTGACACTAAATATGAATTTGGATTAAAGGAAGGTGAATTGATGGTTATTGATGAAATTCATACTCAGGACTCTTCTCGATTTTGGATTCTCGATTCTTATCAAGAAAACTTTGAAAAAGGAAACGATCCTGAAATATTAGACAAGGAAATCTTTAGAGGATGGTTAATGAAAACTTATCCAGATATATTTCCGAATATTAAACCAGATGAAGAAATTCCTCCAATATTAGAAGATATTAAAATAGAATTAGCTAAAAGATATATGCGAAGCTATAAGAAAATTACTGGATTAGAATTTAAAGCGGAAATTTCAGATGTTAAAAAGAGAATTTATGAAAATTTGAAAAAAACTAATTACTTATAACATTTAAGAAAAATTTAAATAATTAATATAGTATTTTTTCGTAATATGTTTGACTTAATTCTTTTATTTATTGATGTTGCATTATTTATTTCTTCATTTGTATTTGTTATGCTTGATATCAAAAGTTATGTTGGAGATAAAAATGAAGATTTGAAAGGTACATTTATACCCAAACGGAGTCGATATGCTCTATTATTTGGGCTTTTGGCATTAGTCATAGCTGTGTTTAATAGTTTATTTTATATGTGAAATAATTATCTTTTAGAATATTTTTATTAACTTAGAAATTTTCAATTTTATAATACTATAAATTCTAACTCAGTATTCTTTTTTCTCTAAGAAATTTTGGTTTTAATTGACAATAGTTTCATAAATAAATTAGAGGAAAAACTAGTTATTGTCGTTTTTGTCGATGAACATTATTTTTAAGTTAATAAGAACTAATAAAAATATATATAACTTCTTTTTTTACAAATGGTTAGCCAAGAATTCGAAGTAGAAATAACTTTAATGAATAAACCTGCTGCAAAAGATCCAGTAGGAGCTACAATCCAAAAAGATCTTTTAGCGAAAAAAGGATATGATATGATTTTCAATGTTCGTTCAGGACAATTTTTGAGAATTAGTCTTAAAGCTGATGATGAAAATAAAGCTAAGGAAATAGTAGAAAAAATGTGCAATGATCTACGAATTTTTAATCCAGTAACTCAAAATCTAACAATTTTGAAAGTATCGAAATTATGAATATTAGAATAGCTGTGATTCAATTTCCGGGTGCTAATTGCGATTTAGATGCTATACACGTTCTAAATAATGTGATTAATGTTAAAACGGATTTAGTATGGCATAATCACTTCAAAGAAGAGAAATATGATGGAGTGGTATTACCTGGAGGATTTGCATTTGGAGATTATTTGAGAGCAGGAATTATTGCTGCTCATAGCCCCGCAATTGATGAAGCAAGAATAATGTTAAAAGATGGAAGACCTGTAATTGGAATTTGTAATGGATTTCAAGTGCTAACAGAATCTCAATTTCTTCCAGGTGCATTATTACAGAATGCTTCACTCAAATTTGCTTGCAAATGGGTAAATTTGAGGGTTGAGAATAATAAAACTGCTTTTACAAATAAAATGAATTTAGGTGATATAATTACCATTCCTATTGCCCATGGCGAAGGTCGGTATTATGCTAATAATTTAAAAGAATTAGAAGAAAATAACCAGATTGTATTCAGATATTCTACTGAAGAAGGAGAATTAACAGAAGAAGCAAATCCGAACGGCTCATTAGAAAATATCGCAGGTGTCTGCAATTTAGAGCAAAATTGTATAGGATTAATGCCTCACCCTGAACGTGCCTCAGAAGCAATATTAAGTCCAAAAGGTACTACACATGGACAATTGTTTTTTAAATCTATGATTGAATTTATTAAACGGAGGTTATCTTAATGACAAAGGTATATGTTAATGGTGAAAATGTAGATGTGGAAATGACTAGTGATGAATATGAAAATGTCAAGAAATTATTAGGAAGAGAGCCAAATATTACGGAATTAGGGATGTTTGATGTAATGTGGAGTGAACATTGTTCTTACAAATCATCACGCCCAAAACTGAGATTGTTTGAGGATGCTGAGAAGAATTATGATTACGTATTGGCAGGTCCTGGACAAGATGCGGGAGTAATCGATATTGGAGATGGATATGCATTAGCTTTCAGAATTGAATCTCATAACCATCCATCAGCTATTGAACCTTATCATGGGGCAGCAACAGGGATCGGAGGTATTATTAGAGATATTCTTTGTATGGGAGTACGGCCAATCGCACTATTAGACCCTTTAAGATTTGGTAAGTTAAAAAATAATCCACACTCCCAGTGGTTATTCAAATATGTGGTAAAAGGTATAGGTGACTATGGCAATTGTACAGGAATTCCTACTGTAGGTGGTGAAGTCGAATTTGATGAAAGTTTTGAAAGTAATTGTCTAGTAAACGTTGCTTGTATTGGATTGGGCACAATAGAAGATTTTAGGCATGCTCCTAGTCGAGCGTATAATCCTGGTGATTATATTATATTAATGGGGGGATCTACCGGTAGAGATGGGATTCACGGTGTTACATTCGCATCTCGTACATTAACAGATATGTCTGAAGCTGATAGACCTGCTGTTCAAATTGGGGATCCTTTTACTAAGAAATTGATTATTGAAGCCACATTAGAAGCAGTAAAAACAGGGTTCGTAAGAGGATTAAAGGATCTTGGTGGGGGTGGTTTAACCTGTGCCACAAGTGAATTAACAGGGGATGGGAATACGGGAGGAGAAATAGATTTAAGAAAGGTTTTTACACGAGAACCAGGAATGAACTCTTATGAGATAATGCTTTCAGAATCACAGGAAAGAATGGCATTCATAGTAAAACCAGAAGGATTAGAAACTGTTCTTGATGTATTTAGAAAATATGAAATGGCTTTTGCTGTAATTGGAAGAACTGATGATTCAAAGGTTCTTAAAGTATTTGAGGGAAATAATCTAGTGGTAAATATACCTGCTAAAGCCCTTTCCGAATCACCAACTTTTAAAAGGGAAGAAAAACGACCATCCTATTTAGATGAATTATTGTCTCAAAAAATACCAGAACCAACAATAGGATTAGATGAGATAATCTATACGTTAATTGCTTCAGAAAATATTTGCAGTAAAGAATGGATTTACCGGCAATATGATCACGAAGTTGGGATTAGATCAGTTGTAAAATGTGGAGAAGGAGATTCAGGTGTACTTAGAATCATTGGTACGGATAAATTCATTTCTGCTAGTGTAGGGGTTAATTCGAAACACTGTTTTTTAGATCCTTACAATGGTGTTAAGGGAGGATTAGTTGAAGAATGTGGAAACATTATTGCAAATGGAGCAAAACCAATGGCAATGGTTAACTGTTGCAATTTTGGAAATCCAGAATTACCAGAATCTTTTTGGTATTTTTCTAAGGCTGTCGATGGTATGAATGAATTTTGTAGGAATATGAGAATTCCTATAGTTGGTGGAAATGTATCTTTCTATAATGAAGATGAGGTTAAAAAAACTGCGATTAAAGCTACACCCATGATAATGATTATTGGTCTTATTGAAGGTCAAGAAAATATCATTACACTTCCATTTAAAAATTCAGGAAATGATATCTTTTTAGTAGGAGAGACTAAAGCAGAATTAGGAGGATCAGAATATCAATCAGTAATCTATGGTGTTGAGGGAGGTATTCCTCCAAAAGTAGATGAGGTAAAAATCAAGGCTACTTGGGATTTTTTATTTGAATTATATAGAAACGGAATTGTTAAAGCCAACCATGACGTAAATAAAGGAGGATTTCTTATTACTATAACAGAAATGTGTTTTAAGAATAAATTGGGAGCAGAACTAAATCTAAAAAATTGTTTTGATGAAGAGTTAAGAGATGATGAGTGTCTTTTTAGTGAATCTTATGGAAGATTTATTATTGAGACAGACCCAAATGATTATGATAAAATTTTGAAATTAGCTGAAAAGTATAATGTTAACATTAAAAAGATTGGTGTGTTAAATTCTAATCCTAAAATAATAATCAAGGGTTTAAGAACTAAAGATATTAATCTGGAAGTTCAAAAACTAAGAGAAAATTTTGAGTCTACAATTCCAAACTTAATGGAAATTTAATTGTAATAGAAAATAAGAAAATATAAATTGAATTGCCTATGAAAAAATTCTAATAATTAAAAAAAAACATTTGAAAGATAATATAAAATTTTTAATTTAAAACCATAAATTTGATATATTTTTAATTTATTTTATAAATAGGATAATACTAAATTAAGAATTATAATTATGAGTGTTCGAGCTCGTGCCTGTATAAAGTGCAAAGAATACATCGTAATTCATGCAGAAAATCCTATTAATCAAATAGAAATAAAAAAATTCGAAAAAATACATTTAGGTCATACGGTAGTTACAGTTGATATAAATG
Organism: Promethearchaeota archaeon; assembly: GCA_048937405.1. Lineage (GTDB taxonomy): Archaea > Asgardarchaeota > Lokiarchaeia > Sigyniarchaeales > SOKP01 > Loki-b32. Next base: position 10,188 of record JBHLNF010000009.1, on the reverse strand, counting down.
AGGTAAAAGGTGCCTATTCTTCTTTCAAAAATAATTCAGATGAGAAAGCTACTCAGGAATTAGAATGATAAATTCATTTCTTTTATATAAAGCTATTTAAAAGTTTAAAGAAAAAAAAATTTGTATTTAATTATATTATTGCTCTATTTTTGTGCCACACCATTTACAGAATTTTTCTGTTCCAGTAAGTTTACTTCCGCATAGAGTGCATGTTTTTGCTTCAGCTGGAGTAATGACAGAGGGAACACCAATTTTTCTTCCTTCAATTTTCCCTCCACAGTTAGTACAAAATTTAGAATCTGGTTTTAGCGGTGCATTACATCGTTTACATTTTAAGGTTTTTTCAGGAGTTTTAGCAATTGTTGTTTCAGCAGGTGTTGATTTATATGGCGAAGATTTAGCTGGTGTTCGCTCAGGTGCTTTAAGTTTTAACTTCTTTTGACCTCTTCTCGCTATAACTGCAGCAAATATTACTACAACAATAATTAAAAGAACAATGATTAAGATCCATTGAATATTCAGCCAACGCTCTCGAGAGGTTATTCCAGTATTATATGTCACATCAAATGTAATAGTAGTAGTCTCTGATGATGATTTCATTGGATCAAAATAGATAAAAAAATACCAATTTCCTGAAGAAGGTACATTATAAGAACCTGATAAAGTTTCTCCTACTTGTATTTCTTGTGTAAATGTTTCACTAAAGTCGATAACATTCGTTGCTATATAATTTATAGTATAATCTACATCAATAGAAGATCCTAGTTCATTATACCATATGATATAATAATCTTGTGAAATACTAACAGTAAAACTGCCGCTTGAATGATTGACATTTGTCTCACTCACATAAAATGAGGGTGAACCCCCTTGATCCCAATTATAAAAATCATTAGCATCAGCAATAAAGAAATCAATTTGGTCACTTGCAGTAAATTCAAATTGAATTATTGAACCTGTCCTTAAATACCACCATTCAGTCCAATATCTATTGGTTGAAAGAGTTATTGAATCTGCGACATCACTATATACTGTAGTTGTAGGAAGATTCTCAAAAGGTTGATTCCATATCGCAAATGTTAATTCACTTCCTAAGGATCTAACAGAGTATTCTATACTTCCTTCTTCTATATACTCATATTCATACCAAAATTCATTAAAATATAACGTTTCGGTAGAACGATAATTCACATATCCATTCTCATCAGCATAACTAAATGGATATGAAAATGCAACCCCTGCTACAGGAAGTATTATTAAAGCTAGTATTATCATGAATAATATTCCTCCCCCAATATACACAGGACTATAATACCAAGGTCGATAATAATGCCCTGCCCACCAAGGTGAATACCACCAACGATAATACCATGGTCGATAATACCACCAATATGGTCTATAATACCTCCGATGAGGTCTGTAATATCTATGTGAATAAGGTCCACTTGGAGATCTTGATGTTATTCTTGTAGCACCAGTTCTCCCAAATGGAGTACCACCCCGAGAACCACCTCCCCTATATCCTCCGCTAAATCCTCCTCCACGTAAACCACCTCCAAATCCTCCTCCACGAAATCCTCCTCCATGAAATCCTCCACCACCACGAAATCCTCCACCTCCTCCCCGAGGCATTTTTATGTCTGCACCTCTCTTGATGTAGATGGAGATGTAGTTTTTTCACGGAAAAGATAGTCTCTATTGATTGCTAAAAGAAATAAAACTATGGAAATTATGGACATTATTAATCCTGTTATATCAATCGTTATAGCAGGTGGTGGAGTAGTAGTTATAAAGGCAATTAAAAAAAGAATCCATTGAAAAACCATAAAAAAAACAGTTAAACCTGGAAATACTAATCGAGTAATATAACCTGTTTCTATTCGTCTTGTATCAGAAAAACTAACATAAATTATCGAAAATAAACCAACTATTCCAAATATTATCAAAAATATACTGAATATCTCAATAATGATCCACATTGGTCCATTTCTTGTAAATAAGTCGAGGAAAGATACAAAGAAATCCGAACCACGTACCTCAAAAAGCTCGAATATTACTTCTCCACTTTTTCTTTCTGCCATTCCCAAAAAACTCAGAAGATCAGCTTGATTTCCAGAAAAATAACCATAAACTCCTGCGAGGGGTAATATAATCCCTATAACAAATGCAACTATAGCGGATGCACTAGCAAACCAGAATTCTGCTACTCTTGTATTCCTTACTGGAATAAGCCCAATTTCATCAACATTTTGATCTGGAATGTAACTCCAACAATCATGAATTGTACACACGCCTACAAGTTTCTCATTTTCAACTACAGGTACTACATTTACATTCAAATCACGCATTCGTGAAAATGCTTCAGTAACAGGAGTGTTTAATGATACTGGAGCAATCTTATACATAGTTGATATTACTTTTTCAGTTTTACTATCAACACCTTCTGCAACAACATTTTGAACAATATCAAAGTCTGCAATAACTCCAACTACTTTTTCTTTTTCTCCTTTAATGACCACCAAATCTGGAACGCCTAATTCTTTCATCTTTTTAGCAGCTTCTTGAATCGTTGCGTTTGAATCAATTATCCCGTATTCATCGTTAATCACTAAATCTCGAACATAATATTCTTTTAAAGCCATGAATAATACATCCTATTTTAAGTTAAATTAGTTTTTATGAATTAACAACAGAATGAAATATATAAATCTTTTTATTCTTATGAATTACTAAAAAATATATCTGATTAGTATAAATTGGACTCTATTTGTTTAATATTATTTAGTTCAGAAGTGAATTATTCAATTTAAGATATAATATAAATCATATTAAAAAGAAATACTAATATTTCATGAAATGAGACAATTTTCAAAATTCTATTAAAGAAAAAAATTTGATATTGAACTAAAAGAATCGATAACCATAAAAGGTTTAATTTTTGATGTTTTAGAATCATAAAACTTTCCTTTACCTGTCTTAACAAGAACACCCTTTATATCTGAATTGATTGCTCCTTGAATATCAGATTCTAAATCATCCCCTACCACTAGTATTTCATTAGGCGTAAGATGTATTTTATTAAGCGCTTGAAAGAAAAATTCTTTTGATGGTTTTCCAAATATTTTAGGGAGAACATTCGCGGCATTAGCAATCATTTGTACAAAAGATCCCGTATCTATAACGGGTTCACCTTTTTTATCGAGATAATATTTATTTCCTTGTGTCCCTAAGAGTTTAGCACCTTTAAGTATATACTGAAAAGCTACATTGAGACGTTTAACATCCCAATTATCATGAAAATCACCTATAACGACAAACTCTGGGATTTCAGACCCCTTAACTTTAGGAAATTCTTCAAATTCTTTTAAAACTTCTTCTGTAGTAACGAAATAAGATTTTTTCTCAGGATATTTCGACAAGAATTCTCTTAAGGCTATAATTGGTGTAAATATTTCCTCCATTTTTATATTAAATCCATACTGTTGTAAGGTCTTTAAAACCGTTTTTGGAGTTTTACTGTCTGTATTAGTAAGAAAGAGTAATTTAATATCTGCATTTTTAAGTTTAGATACTGTATTAATCGCACTTGGTATTGGAGAGCCTTTAAAATAGAGTGTTCCATCGATATCAATTAATAATCCTTTAATTTTATAAAATAAATCTTTATTACTCATTCTAATTCAAAAGTTTAAAAATTGACTATATAATATCAAATTCTTTCAGCTTTATAAAACCAACCAAGGCTCCGCGTTTTCTAAAGAAAATTTACATTTTTTTATTATTAAAAGTTTTTATTGAGAAAAACAAATATGAATAATTTTTCATAATTATCTTCATTTTGGTAGTTTCTGTAAATCCTATAAGTATTTTATTTAGATTATTTAAACTTTATTGAAAGAAAAGCCTTAAAAAGCAAAATTTTGTACTTATATGTAGAAATATATTAAATTGTAAAGGAAAGTGAAAAGATTTTGGATCTACCTCTTGGTCAACTTGATACATCACATTATTTTATAATAGGTTTTTCAGCTTGGATAGGATTAACCTTATTCTTCTATTATAGACTGGGAAAAAATATTCATAGTATAGAATTTAAGGTAGGAGTTATGATGGTATCTGCAATGATGATTGTTGCACTCTTAGTAACATCTCAAACATTGATATTTGAGAGTGCATGGTTAACCTACATTTTTGTTGTAGGGATAGCATTATCAATTATTCTGTATTTTATAAATAAAACTGTGATGAATCTTAAAAATACTAATGATAAACTTAACAAAAATGTAATGAATCTTAAAAACACTCAAGATCAACTAAACAAATTACTAACAGATTCTTCAAAGATGTCTATTCAAGTAGCAAATATAGCCACAGAATTAGCGGCAAGTGCAAGTGAAGTAAATGTAGCATCAGAAGAAATTTCTTCAACTACACAGGAGGTTTCTGTGAATACACAAGATCAAGTCGGTTCTCTTGTTGAAATCAGCAACATGGCAAGTAATATCAATGAACTTGCTCATGGGATCATGAAATCTACTAATGATATTAACAGAATAATGGATCTTGTAACAAATATTTCAGATCAAACGAACCTATTGGCATTAAATGCAAGTATAGAAGCAGGTCGGGCTGGAAAATATGGTAGAGGATTTGCAGTAGTAGCAGATGAAGTGAGAAAACTCGCAGAGGAATCTAAAAACGCTACAATTAATACTGCTACACAAGTTACAGATATAACAAAACGCATCAAAAAGACTGTTGATTTAATTAGTGCAATAACACAAGATATTGAAAGTGCTACTGAAGCAGGCGAGAGAAATTCAAGAGCCCTTGAAAATATTAGTTCTTCTTCAGAACAACAAACATCATCAATGGAAGAAATCGCTTCTACAGCTAATAAATTAGGTGTCCTCGCTGAAGACTTAAAAAGTAATTTATCTGATTATGAATTTGATAATCCATTAAAGGAGACACCAGAATTAATTAGGACACCAAAAATGATATCAAAATTAGGAAAACAATAATTTTGGTTAAATGCTTTTTTAAAATAAGATTAGTTAAAAAAATAATATTCGTGAAAGCTTCATTTCACGATTTTTAATATACTTCTGCCATATAACTCCAATAATACTTTTATAATATATTCTTCTAAATTTTATTGTTAAAACATAAAATTCTTTTTTTATATATACTGGAAATTTATACAGCAAACTTTTTCTATATACAATTTCCATTTTCTATTCAGTCTCTAAAATTGAGAGAATACTTATACCTTTATCAATAAATCTTTTATAATTCTAGGTAACGTAAATCCAATATAAAAGCAGAGAGAACTGATAATCACAAATATTCTCGCAAAAAAAATAGTTATTTCCGTAGGGCTTTCTGTACCAATTACATCTATTAATGTTCCAATTGTAAATGTTATAAATGCTACAATTAAAAATTTGCCCTTCAATTTTATCTCAGGTTCTTCTGATTTGAGACTAGCTCTTGCAAATAAGAATCCCGTAGCTAAAAACATAATTATTGAAAATAACAGATAAACCTGCACCCAAATCGCCCATTCTACAACAAAAACGGTTTTTTGTTCTCCTATAATACGTGGATTTATACAGAAGACAATGAGAAAAACGATTTCAAATATAAGAGACTCTATAATAAAAAAGGGCATTATCTTCTTTTGCATGTTTTTATATAAGAAATTGGTGAGAGCATAAATCCAGATGATATGAATCGGGGCTATAAATGCATTCGCTAAGAAAAAATATAGATATGTATTTATCTCTAAGTCAAAAATAATAATTGCCAAAAATTGAATTGCATCTGACCAGTAAGGGCTTGCTAACAATATCCAAGTCATCCCGACTAAAATTAATTCTACTTGTTTATGTTTGAAATACCTAAATGCTATAAATAAACCCAAAATTGTCGAAATAATAACAGATGCGAATGTAAAACTTCCATAAAAAAGTTCAAAGGTAGTTAATTGTGCTATCATTATCTAAAAAGAGTATTTTTGAATCATTGACTATAAACTTTTGTCATAAATAATACAGATAAATTTGTTTATTTAATGATTCTGCTTCATTTATTGATGCGTGCTATCCCAACAGACTAGTTACTATAAAATGATTTTTCATTTAGATGGTATTATAACAAATTTATATTCTTAATTAGTCGGTTTTTGATTTATTCTAAAAATTATATTAATTAAGATTTATCTTTATATTATTTAAAATCTATAAGAATTTCATCAGTAATTCGTTCTAGAACTCATAAGTAAGACTTTTTAATTTTTCCTCATAAAAAAATGACTTTAATAAACTTTAATTCGAAATTTTATTCCCTATCTTTCATTATGAGTTATTGCTATTATAGAATTTAGTTTTTCTCTATAATTGCAGGATATTCGATCTCCGATATATTTATTAAGGAATATTCTTTTCTTATATATAATATATTCAATATCGAATATTTTAAAAAAAACAAAATTGGAGAGTTAAAAATTGTTCTTTGGAAAACGTTTTAGTGGATATCGAGGTGATGATTTTTCTGGGTTAGATCTATTAGTACTTTCAATAATAAGGAGTCATGAAGGGATATCTGGATATGAAATAAGTCAAGTGATCAATAGAAAATTTAAACCAATGTGGAGAGCATCTCCTGGAACCATTTATCCTTTATTAAACAGACTAGATGAAAAAGGATTTATTGAATCAAAAGAGTTAATTGATGAAAATAATCGTCAAAAAAAGATATATAATATAACCCTTCAGGGCGAAGAGAGATTAAAAGAAATCCTAAAAGATAATTTTGAAAACAGTATGAATACTTTAGGAGATTATATTCGTACAATAGTAAATACATGGTTACCTCATGAAAAAGGAATTAAAGGAGTAATGTCATGCTTTCCTTTTCATTGTGCTCCAGTTGAAAGAAAAATAGATGATGAAGACTATTCTTTAAAAAATATTAGAAGAGTTGAGAGAATTATAAACGACCTACAATTTAGTAAAGAAAGGGTTTCATTGAGACTAGATGAAATTGAGAAAGACCTTAAAAAATATAGAGAAATATTAGAGATATTAATAAAAAAAAGGAGTGCAAATACTAAAACAATCCCGATTGTAGATGATGACGAGTATGAGAATTTTTAACTTATCCCAATATGAAATTCAAAAAAAAGTGAGGAAAAAAAATGTGTCAAGAAAGCCATCATGGTCCTAAAGTTTTTGCTGACTGCTGTAATTTTGGACCTCGTGATGTAGCAAAAATGAAAAGAATAGCTAAGCACTTTATGGGGAATTTTATGAGAACTCATATCCCATATAATGTTGAAGACCTCGGAGACTCTTATTTGATAACAGTTCCATTAGCAGGTCGTACAAAACAAGATGTTAAAGTGTCTCTAATTAATAAACATATTAACATCAAAGCAGATAAACCGAAAATTCCTGAAAAAGAGAACTTAAAAGATAAACCAACAGAGGAATCTACTACGAAAGATTGGAGTATCCCATTTTTCTGGAAAGGATATTCCTTTGTAGAAGTAAATATGGATATTCCTTTGCCAGTCGATGCAAATGCGGATACACTTACTTCTAAAATGGCAAATGGGCTTCTAAAAATTTCAGTAGGAAAAAAACCTGCAAAAAATATTAATATTAGTGATAGTTAATAAATACATTTGAAATTCAAGGCGGAGCGCTTTAGAATCAAGATAATAACGATTCACAGGAGTGATCTTGTAATTAATAACTCTAAAGCACCCCAATTAATAATAATTTTTTTTCTTTTTTAAATTGTGAATAATATTCTTTCTTATTAATTCTATCAAAATGAATAGAATAAAACCTTAAATGTTTTTATATTTTAAAGGCTAATTCTATGTAATTATTAATATAAAATAATGTTTTAAAAAAAAATGAATTTCAAAAAAAATAAAGAGAATAAATCACGCCCTATAAACTTAGTACTTTTAGCGGTTTCTTTTGTAATATTTGGATCTTTAGGAACTATCTTTATTACGCAAATGGAACTACAACCGGGTTGGGCTTGGGAAAAACTTAGGGAATCATATCCCATAGAGACTTATATTCAAGAAACTGAAGATATAAATGGAAATGGAATCCGTGACCTAATTGGTTATGCTGACCTTAGAGGATATAGTGAAGAAGAAAGAATTGAAACACGTGATTATGGTGGGATCTTTTGTTTTGAAAGTTCTACTGGATATAAGATATGGGAAAGAGAGTATAATGAAGCTGTAAAAGGAGTATTTCCAATAATGGATATTAATGGTGATAATATTAAAGATTATTTTATTTGTAAGGCTTCAGTTACTCCTGATTGGAATGAAAAGATTAAAAATGATGAAGGTAAAGAAACAATAGAGTATGAACCAAAATACCCACTAAACTCATATGACAATAAGCTGATTTATGGTAATAATGGAAGTGACATTAATGAGATTAGCTTTACGAATTTTTATGTTCATGACGTGATAAGCTTAGACGTTATACCTGATTCAGAGGAAGATCTTATCCTTTTAGAAGCTGAAGAATTTGAAACATTTAATGGAAATGAGAGTCTTTTGGAGTATCGCTGGAGGATCACCACATATTATATTAACGGGACTATGAAAGATATTATTAATAACACTTCCTATGCATATCCTCACTCAAAGGATTCTCTTCCACATTTAGAATTATTTCATTATAATGATCAATCTCATTTACTTTTTATTAGCCCTGAATCTATAATTTTATTAAATTTAAGTTCAAGTAATTTTTTTGAACCAATTTATGAAATACCTTTTCTTAATAGTATTGACAGTTATGAAATTATTGAAGATCTAGATGCAGATGGAATATTAGAAATAATTGTAACCTTTAAAATTGGAAGTGTTTTTCTAATAAATGGGTTTAGTGGAGGAATAATAAAACAATTTGTAATTCCAGAAAACAGTGAAGTAATAATAGAGGAACTCCATAATGATGTCAATGATGGTGAAACTTACGTTTTTTTCAATATTAAGTATTTTTATGAAAATAGTAATTTAAGAGAAAGATTTTGGCAAATTTATTCAATTAGTCTTAGTTCACAGGAATTAATATGGGAAAAACACCATGAACCTGATAATAAGGAGATTGAGGAAAATGTTTTTATATTACATGATGACATTGATAGTGATTCGGTTGATGATATAATTCTTTTTAAACAGTTAAGAAATCCTTTGAGTGCTGGTGACGTTAACCGTTTTACAATTTCAAATCTTGACGGATCTGTTTATGCAGTTTTGAATCTAGATGCTTCTGCTGAAAGAATTATTACAATAGATGATATTGACAATGATGGTATTAAGGATTTTGCATTCTCAAAGGATGGAAGATTTGTAGCCATTTCTTCTAATAAACCTGAGGGATTATGGCTATCAAAAGAATTCCCTTTAGGTTTTCCGCTATTCATTATACTTACTGCATTAGTATGTATTGGTTTGGTGATTATTCTTCTTAAAGCAAAAAGATTGAAATATCGACGACAAAATATTAAAGAGCATAAACTTACAATAGTTGTAAATAGTCTTGCTATAGTGTTAATGACAATAACTTTCCTACTATTCCTCGTCTTTTTGAATATCTTTAACGCTACCTTAATTCCGAATTCTAATAACACAGCAATAATTACTGTGTTTTTAACTGTATGTATTATTTGGTATGGGACTTTACCATTAACTGCTGCTTTATATAATCGTTTTGCTCCCCATTTTGCTCTTTTATTTATTAAGTTAAGGACTTTATTCTTTAAAATTTCAAAAGCTTATAAAACAGATATTATCATTTTAGACATGAAAGGCAGGAGAGACATTGGTGTTATGATTCAACTTAAAAGATTGATTTTACCTTTATTATTATCAATTGCAGTTGGATTTTATGCTTATGATATTTTAACCTCTAACCTTGGATATCCTACAGAATTTGGAGTATTTGGTTCTTCGGAATTCTTCAAATTTATGGTCGGATATATGCTATGTTGTGTCTTACCAATTATCATATCCTTTGCTATATTTTCATTTTTGGTATCTGGAAATTATTTACTTGATGATGCGGGAGTTGTATATTATCGTGAACATAAGACATATCGTCAACCTGGAGATATAGAACCAATAAGTATCTGGGCTCAATC
>JBHLNF010000008.1:180824-225597 GCA_048937405.1 Promethearchaeota archaeon | reverse complement strand
GCTTTTGGACCTTCTCTAAAATCATAAGACTGGAGAAATTTCGTGTAAAGTGGAAAACTTGCAAAAAGAGCTTCTTTTAAAGACATTTGAAGCCCTTCAATAGCCATTTGTTTGATTGTCCTGATTGCCAGAGGAGAACCTTCCATTATAAGATTTGCGGTTTTTTCTGTTTCATCCATTAACTGATTGAAAGGAACCACTTTGTTTACAAAACCATATTGTAAACCTTCTTGAGCAGTTATTCTTTTACGGGTTAGTAGAATTTCCATTGCTAAATGATAAGGAAGATATCTAACTAATCGATGAATTCCCCCTCCTGAGGGAATTCTCCCTACTATAGGTTCCGGTAGGCTAAAAGTAGCATGTTCAGAAGCAATCATAAGATCACAACTCAATGCAAGCTCAAAACCTCCTCCATAGGCAAGACCATTTATTGCGGCGATTAAGGGTTTGGTAATTCTAAAGTTTCTTATTAAAGAAGCGTTCTGCTTTCTTACTTGTTCATAAGCGGTTCTCTGTTCTTCAACACTAGTTGCAGCAGCCCATTTTAGATCAGCACCAGCAGAAAACGCTTTTTCCCCTTCGCCTGTTAAAATCGCAACCCATGCATTTGGTTCATCCTCAAATTCATTAATTGCCTTACCTAGTTCTAATGATATATAAGGGTGAATTGCATTCAATACCTCTGGTCTATTTAAGGTAATATTTGTTATATGTCCTTTTTTTTCTACTTTTAAGAATTTGTATTCCATTTTATCTACCTTATTAGCTTTTAAGCATTTTTAATAATATTTTTTTCTATATTAGAGATTTTTATTCTTATATTTAGATAGTAATAGGATCTTATTAAATCCAACAAAGTTATCTTTAGTTAAATAGTCCTTTTGAGTAATATTATCAATTTATGAATTGACTAAATAAATTAACTTTATAAAATATTTTTTATGATATATACTTCTTTATATTATCTTCTATATATTGAAGACTTCAAATATAGTAAATCGCATTTAGATAGAAAAAAACGAAAGATTTATATATGTCAATTGATATTATGTAATTAAGTATTGTCAACCATGAGTTGACATGAAAATTTAATATAATATTATTAAAAAATTGAAATAAGAGGTGGATTTAATGTCTGAAAAAGAAAAAATTGAAGTTAAAAAAAAGGAAAAAAATAATGAAAAGAAAAAAGAAGATAAAAAATCAAGAGAGATTACTGTAAGAAGGGAAAGTCCATTTTCTTTATTTCAAGAAATGGATCGCTTATTTAATGATATGCAGCGAAATTTCCTTGATGATTGGAACTGGCCATTTGGAGTAAGACGTCGAAGACCTTCTTCATTGATAATAAGAGAAGATGAACCAATTTTTAGGACTCCTTTATCAAATATAACAGAAACTGAAGATTCTTTCAAAATTAGTGCAGAATTACCTGGACTTGACAAAGGTGATATTGAGATTTCAATCCAAGATGGGAATTTAGAAATTAAAGGAGAAGTAAAAGAAGAGAAAAAAGAAGAAAAAGAAGGAGAATTAGTCAGGAGAGAATATCGTTCTTCAAGTTATTATCGATGCTTTAATATGCCTGAAAATATTGATGAAAATAAAATCGACGCTTCATTGAATAAAGGAATTTTAACAGTAACTATCCCAAAAGTTGAACCTATAAAGCCAGAAAAAAAGAAAATTGAAATAAAATAATGGTTTCATTTTACTAAACCATTTTTTTTAAAATTAAATTATTTATTTAATAACTTTTTTAGATTTAATCCATCAAATTCTAAACATATAAAAGCATTTTCATTAGAATTTTGTCAGTATTTTTTCTGTATATTATCCCAGATCAAATTGGTTATAATTCTAATTAATGATAGGAAACTCCTAAATTATTAATAATAAGAAAAAGAAAAAAAGAATAAAAGAATTATCTTGTTCGTGTTGCTTCGATTATATTGATATTGGCTGCCCATCTTGATGTAAACACTGAGCCTAAAAGCGCAGTAAATAGAGTAATCAAAATTATTATCCATATTTTTAACCAAGATATTGCTAGTTTAAATGCAACGAAGGTCGTTCCAGGGCCATACATTGTTAAAAGTATTCCTAGAATTAAACCCCCTATTGTTCCAACAATAGATCCTAATGCTGCAACGAGAATAGTTTCACCAGATATCGTTCGAGTAACACCACCTTTAGTCAATCCTATAGAACGGAGCATACCAATTTCTCTTTTACGAGCCATTGTCGAAACAAGGCAATGAAGTGTTAATCCGATCATTGAAATGACAATAGCAACTATCAAAATGCCTGAGATAACTGTAGTAATAAAATCCATCACTGAACCAAATGATGTGAGAATAAATGACCTTGTAAGACTATAAAAGAGAATAATTCCTTCAGATTCGATGTAGTCTGATAAATTGTTGACAACATCCTCATCCTTTTCTCCATTCTTTATCCATATAAACCACTGATAAATATTGTATCTATATTCTAATGTTCGAGTCTTAAAATCCACTATGCTCCAGTTCCCTCCTAAAACAGTTCCTAAATTAATATCTAAGTTTTCACTAATTTCTCGTATTTGGGTAGGCTCTTCACATCTAATGAAAAGATAAGTTACTTCATCATTCAAGACATTAGATCCTTGATGAGTAGTAAAGACTAATTCCCGTGCTTTATCATAATTAATATAAATTGCTTTCTCTGTCTCTAAAATATCCATTCCAATTTCATAACCCGCATACCAATTAAATCTTTCACTGTTATATAACAATGGATTTTCTAAGATACCAATAATCGTAAAACTATTGGGTACCATTTGATCACTATAAATTATCACTTCTGAGCCAATACCAAAATCATTATAACCTCTTTCAATTTGCCTGTCTATGTAATATTGATGGACCACACATACATTTTCATTGGTACTTAATAGTTCTTCCATATTATTACCTACGTATGACTCATCTTTTTCAAGTATGGTATGTGAACCAAAATGATCATCCGATAATAATTTATCATAAGAATCATTTCTTATACCTACAATAGCAATATCCGTATCTACCATAGCACCAACTTGGGTTGCTGTTATATAATCCATCCTTGTTGTATAATCTCTTATTCCTGAAGTATCATCTATTAGAGGCATAACTTCTGAAATATTAAACCACTCAGGAAACATATTATCGAATTGATCATCTCCCGTTTCTGGTTGTTGTCTAATTATAATATCGATACCATTTCCAGGTAATTCTTTTTGTGCTATATTTTCATAGATATTCCAGGAGATGAAGATATCATATAATTTTCTTGTGACATCAAATCCAGAATTTGAAAATCCTGGTGCATTCTTAACTATACCTACAACTGTGAGATTTTCTAAAACATAGGTATTTTTAGAATTATAAATATTGCCTTCTAAAATTGCACTTTGATTAGCAAATTCTCTCCCCAAAGTAAAATTCACTTCTATCATATTATTTATTTGAATATCTAATTCTTTTGCCAGTGGTTCAGTTATAAATGTATTATATCCTGCATTTATTTTATCCATTAATTCATGAGTAGATAAACCATGTGATTCAATGATATTTATTTTATCTATTGATCTTTTCCATGATTCTATATCCATTATATTGGCTCTGATATTATCATCATGACCTACCCATTCATTTTGATTTTTAATGAATACATCAATACTTTTAACTCCCATAACATTGTCAATTTCTTCGTAATCATTTAAGTTTTCTTTAAAATCAATGGGTGTATTTCCTGTATATAATTGTATGTCACAACCTAATATATCATCAGCGGTATAAACAAAACCAGCATTCATTGAATCAAATAAAATTGTCATTCCTATTAAAAAACTGAGTGTTAATGCAACCATCGAAAATGTTAACGTAGTTCTTTTGCGATTTCTTAATATATTTTTCTGAGTTAATCCTCTGGTTTGTCTTAAATAAGGTAAGAAAATGGTAGAAGCTATCCTTGTAAGAGGATTTATTATTAACGCCATTAATGCAATAAAACCAAGTAGAATAAAAGTAGATGCCATCATCATTGATGCTGATTCTTCGGCTGTTGGAGGCTTTATTTGTCCTTCTCCCCTCGTAGAACCAAAACTTCCCATAATCATCAATATAATTCCTGAAATTAAAAGAAACAAACTTATAATCCAATATATTTTTCTTCGTTTGGAAGTTCTGTATTGTTTACTGGTATTTTCTGCATATGGATTTAAGCATTCTATTATAGGCTTACGAGTTGCCTTCCAACTTGGATAAATTGAAGCCATTATAGAAGCAAGTAAGCCCACAATGAATGTTATTACTAATGTACTCGGATATAACACAATTCCATAATTCAAACTAGAATTTGGTAATCCAGTTGTCATCATATCCAAGGATACATTAAAAAGGAAATCTGAAAAAAATACAGAACAAAAAGTTCCTATTATTGAACCAACAAATCCTATGATCAAACCTTGGCTTAAAAATAGTTTAAATGATTCTGTTTTAGATACGCCAATAGCTTGATACATTCCAGTTTCATATTCTTGTTCTTTCTTTATAACATCAAAAATATTCATAATCAATATAATAGATAAAATAAGTGCAATTAAAGCGAACATCATTAACATTACTATTAAAACTGAAACGGAACTTTCTATTTCATCAAGTATATTTGTTTTAAGATCGCATATCTTCCATCCAGATATCTCATATTTCTCTTCAAGAACTTTTTTTACACCTGCAATATTTCTAATGTTATCTATACCTACAACTGCTAAGTTATAATCACCATTAGCACCACTTATGCCATCAACAAGTTCATGAGCATTATTTATATTAACAAATATACAGGGTCCTTGAGAAACAAAAACTTTTTCGTTAGAATTTTCAGTACTTTTATTGCCTATTACCTCTGGATTGAAATCAATTGCTTCACCATAGTCTCTCACTATAGCAGTAATTGTATATTTAATCCATGTACCTGTATTCTCTAAATCAGCATCAATAGTCTCTTCACCATCTTTAGGTAAAACCCATACATTCTCTCCAGCATCAATATTACCTAAGTAATATTTTAATGCCTCAGAAATCACAATTACTTTATCTCCAGTCTCATTATCATAATAATCGAGTAATTCCTCAATACTACCCCCTTCAACTATAGATTCTATAATCTCAGGCTCTTTTCCAAGCTTTTTTTCCCCAAGATCATTAATATCAATACCATATACCGAAGTATAAGTACTATTTTCAATTTGATTACCTTTATCAGTATCACTTAAAAATACATTGAATCCGGATATTCTATATGAAATTGAGTCAATATGTGCAATTTCCTCTGTAATGTCATTTAATTCTGTTGAATTAAACCATCCATTACTGAAATTATCATTCTTCATAAGAATATCTGCACTACCATATTGATCGTCAAGACTTTTGACAAAAAACTCACTTAGTGAATCATTTGTAATTAGAATACCACCAAATAACGCAACCCCAATAATTAATGTAATTGTAGTTAAAATAAAACGAGACTTTCGTCGTTTTATATTTCGAAATGCGATTTTTAAATAAATTGCCATTTTTTTATCATATCTCTTTTTTAATTTTTTTAAGATAAATTTGCTTATGAAATAATTTTATTTATTAAATAAGAATATTTTATAGACCAATTTTTAACTTGCATTAAAAATGTAACTAAAAAGAAAAAGTAAGTGAGTTCAATTTATGGAAACTAGTAAACTATTCAATAAAACGATTAAAATCAATAAATCTTTTAAAAGGATATAATTTAACCTTAATGTTATAAATAAATAAAAAAAATTAAATAATTTTTCCATCCTTCATTCTTAAATGTCGTTCTGCTAATTTTCCAACATCAGGATCGTGAGTCACCATTAGAACCGTCTGATTCAATTCTCGATTGAGATTTCTCAACAGATTAATTACATCACGACCCATTTTTGTATCAAGTTCTCCAGTAGGTTCATCAGCAATAAGTATTGCTGGTTCATTACATAAAGAGCGTGCAATCGCAACCCTCTGTTGTTCTCCTCCTGAAAGCTCATCGGGGAGATGATACAATCGATTAGAAAGACCTACAACTTCTAAAAATCTTTCTGCTTTCTTACGACGGATTTTTTTTTGTTCTCTAGCAAAAACTAGTGGAAGCTCGACATTTTCTAAAGCAGAAAGTACAGGGATTAAATTATAAAATTGAAAAATAAATCCAATATTTCTGAGTCTAAGGTTCGTTCGTTGATTATCATTCATTTTTGCAATATTAATTCCAGTTACAATAACTTCTCCACTTGTAGGATTATCAAGAGCTCCAATCATATTGAGAAGAGTTGTTTTTCCAGAACCTGAAGGGCCCATTATTGAAACAAACTCACCTCTATTAATTTTTAAGTTGATGCCATTTAAAGCATGAATGATTGTATCTCCCATAATATAATCTTTTGTTAAATTAACAATCTCTATAATAGTATCAGAACTAATTGGAGATTCCAAAGATTCATCAGTTTTTTGTTTTGATAACATTTTTATCACACTCTTTTATTAATTTTTCCAGATATCTTCTAAAGGTTTTCCACCTATTCTTTCATGAATAAATTCTCCATCTTTTAATGTTATGATCCTATCTGCTGTTTCAGCTATTCTATTGTTATGAGTTACCATAAGAATTGATTGTCCTACATTTTTTAACTCAAGGAAAATTTTAATTATTTGTTTTGTTGTTTCTGTATCAAGTTCCCCTGTGGGTTCATCAGCAAATAGTATCAATGGTTTATTACTTAAAGAACGAGCAATTGCAACCCTTTGCATTTCTCCTCCTGAGAGTTGAGATGGAAGATGATTTATTCGTTTTTCAAGCCCAACTAAAGTAAGTAATTCTTCTACTCTTTTTTTTCTATCAGTAGAATTTTTTTTTGAGATTATCATTGGAAGCTCAACATTTTCATATGCAGTAAGGATCGGAAAAAGATTATAAAATTGAAATATCAGTCCAATTTTCCTCAATCTCATTTCTTTATGTTCTTTTGAATTCATTTTGGCAATATCACGTCCTTCACCATTGTTATCAATATTGTATATTACTTCACCAGAAGTTGGGAAATCTAAAGCACCAAGAAGGTTAATTAATGTTGTCTTTCCTGATCCAGAAGGACCAATAATCGCAACGAATTCACCCTTTTTTATTTTAAGATTTATATTTTTAAGAGCTTCAACGGTATATCCATTTGATTTATAAATTTTTGTAAGACCTTTAACTTTTAAGATAGTAGAAGAATCTAATTCATAAATAAAGTTCTTTAATTCTTTCTCTTTTATACTTCTACTTTTTTCTTCAAATTCTAAGAAAAGATTTTTTTTTTTGGATTGAACTGCCATTATCATATCAATATTTTTATTTTAACTTAATTTTGAATATTTGTATTATTTTAGTCTAGTATTTTTTTGATTGAATATTAATGATTTAGAGTCCAAAATTTGAGAAATTTAAAAATCACTTCTATTTTTTTTTAAAAAGAAAAAATACCCTCAATTTAAAGAAGAAATTTTACTATTAAACAAATAAAAAAAACAATAGAAAACTAATTTAAGTTAGGAAATTTTTGCTTATTGAATTATTCTATGATACTTTTTATTTCCTTTCGCTTTTTATTTTAGAAAGTTCCTCATCAATAATTTTATCAAATTCCTCTGGATTTTCAGCAATAAACTTTTCAGCCATTTCTTCTGGTGATTTATTGAGCCCGGGTTCAATTGCATTAAAAAGATTATTCCAAAGTAATGATTTCGCCTTTTTACCACTTTTTTCGTATTCTATCTTAAGTATTTTTCCTTCAGAGGGATCATCAATTATTTGAAATTTTCCGATAAATTGTTTACCAGATGTAATTTGAAAAATATTAGAAGCAATATCTGTTACAGTTGTTTCTTTTCCAATAAATTTAAACATCATCTTTCCTCTTAAAGCATTGAGAAACGCTTCAGTTGATTTTATAACTGTATCTTTGATAAGATCATCGGGCCATCCTTTACCACAATTTATTGTTTTTGGCATAGTATTATTTTAATTTTCTACTTTATAAATCTTTTTACATTATTGTATCTCAAATGATTAATATAAACTAATTTTAGCTTAAATTCTCAAATTATAGTATCAAATTTGTTTTGTCAGTGTTTTTAAGTCAACCTTTTATTTCTCTAATGGATTAGTTAGCAATTCTTCCATCATTGCGTGTCCAGCAGGAAGACATGAAGGAGCACTAACCGAACATCCAGCACCCACTAAAAAGGTAAGTTTTTCATTATCATTAATTAAATCGTTTATTTTTAAATTAGAAAGGATCATGATATTTCGCAAAAATTTTATTATATCTAATAAGGATTTTTATAATTTAAATATTTAAAATTAGCTGGAAAAAGAGACCTTGGAGTTTCAAATTTAGAAGATATAGAAGTTAAAGGTGTCTTGATAGAAGAGCTTCCTACGAGTTCGCAACCACTTCCAGTCCAGATTGTTCTATATATCGTTTAATATCATTCCATCATGTAAAGTTTGATTTCTTTTTCGCAAAGGGTTTATGCGAGAGGAACACCATTTACCAACTTTCAAAAAGTTAAAGATTATATGGACTCTATAAAACTTTTGAATCCAAATAATGGATATTTATCCCATTGGAAAATATAGTTTATAATTTTATTACTCAATTTTTCTTTTTTTGTTAATATGATAATTTTTATTTATCAAAAATTCAATAGTTATTTCATTGTAGGTGAAATAATATTGATTAATAATGAAATTATTTCGGAATTAGAAAATGTAGTTGGAGCGAGATATGTCTCGAATCTACCTGAATTAACCTATCTTTATCACTATGACTTTATTACCGCTGAACCAGAAGGTAGATGTGATATTGTGATTATTCCTGCTTCTGCTGAAGAAGTACAAGAAATTGTCAAGATTGCTAATAAATATAAAATTCCATTAGTTCCGTGGGTTACTGGAATTAATTTTGGATCTCTTGCAACTCCTCGAAAAGGAGGGATTGTGGTTGATTTAAGGCGATTAAATCGAGTACTTGAAGTGAATGAAGATGATATGTATGCTGTAGTTGAGGGAGGAATTACATGGGCAGGTTTACAAGGGTATCTTGAAAAGTATTACCCTGATCTAAGAGCGGGAATAACCTGGTCACCTCCAGGTACAGGGGTAATTCCTTCATGTCTCTGTTATGGAATGTTTGATTTAGGTATGATTGGTGGATCCGGTGCAGAGTTCCTAAATGGATTAGAAGCAGTACTAGGTTCAGGAGAACTTGTTAAAATAGGTTCTTGTGCCCTTTCTAAACATTGGTACGGCAGGCAACCATTACCAGATTTAGCCGGATTGTTTATAGGATGGGAAGGTACTACTGGGATCGTAACCAAAGCTGCTATAAAATTATGGCCAAAATTACCTTTTAATGAAGTTTTTACGGGAGGCACGCTTAGAATAGATAAAGGAATTCCTGTAATGCTAAAACTTGCAAAAGCAGGTCTTGGAATTAATGATATAGTTGTAGTTAATCTCGGTTGGAGCCAATCAGTCCAGCATTTAAATGAGTATAACGTACCTAAAGATGCTATAAAAGAAGGTATGCCTGATTTTGTATGTACAATTTCAACTCAAGCATATACTGCCACACAACATGAAGCTCAATGTGAAGCTATTAAAGATATTTGTAAAAAAGGCAATATACGGTTGATGTCAAGAGAACAAGGAGTAGAAGCTATGGATGCTCCCCCAACTCAGGTTTGGGGGTGTTGGAATTTCTCTAGGGGTGGTGGAGGAGAATGGATTGGTTCTTACTGCTCAACAGGCGATATTGTAAATTACTATAATTTAGTAAGGAAAATTGCTTTGAAATATAATAAACCCCCTCAATTTTATAGTAGAATAATGTTTGGTGGGCATTATTGTGTTGCACGAGCGAATATTAATTTTAATAAAAATGATCCTAATGATATTGAAATGGCACGGAAGCTTCTAAAAGAAATTCATGAGGAAGTTCAAAAAATTGACGGAGCAATTATGTATAAAGCACCAAAATGGGCTTATCAAACGCACAAGGCAAAAATATTTCCCACTACCGGTGATCTAATTGAAAAAATTAGAAAGCTTCTTGATCCAAATAAAATAATGAATCCAGGACAAGGAAGAGGAGAGGATTAATATGTCTAAAAAAAGAATAAGATATCAACCTGGAAAAGGTATTTCCAAGATAACTTTAGCACATGAAAACCAGAAGCTTGATAGAAATCAAGATTTGGGTCATTACAAGGAGGTATTCTATCAGTGTGGTAAATGTGGTACCTGTAGAACAGCATATAAAGAAGCTTTTTGGTCGCGAGTTTGTCCTTCTGGAGAATTTGGTAAGTTTGAAGCATATTACCTTGGTGGGAAAAATCTATTAACATGGGCTATATCTACAGATAAGCTCAAATGGAGGAAAGAATTAGCAGAGATCTTTTACCAATGTTCTGTTTGTATGGCTTGCGTCCAACAATGTCAAATCCCTGAAATTCATACCTATGCTGGAGAATGGCTAATGGCAATGAGAGAAGAAGCTGTTAATTTGGGATATGGACCTATGCCTGAGCAAAAACGATATACTGAACATATAATGAAGGAGAAAAATCCTTACTTTGAAATACATGAAGATAGACTTAAGTGGTTACCCTCTCACATTAAACAATCTCCTGATGCGAATTTAGCATATTTCGTAGGGTGCACTTCCAGTTATAGAGAACAAAACGTTGCTATTGCTACAGCAGAAATTTTAAATGTTTTAAATGTTGAGTTTAAAATTCTTGAGAGCGAAGGATGTTGTGGATCTCCTGTCTATATGACAGGTCAAGTAGAAAAGGCTAAAGAATTAGCGGAAAAAAATGTTAAGGCTTTTAAAGATGGTGGAATCGATAGCATTATAACTTCGTGTGCAGGATGTTATAGGACTTGGAAGGATACTTATCAAAATAAATTTGGATTAGATCATGGTATTGAAGTTAAACATCTGCCAGAATTTTTACGACGTAAGATGAAAGATGGTAAATTAAATATTAATAAAGAATTATCTATGAAAGTCACTTATCATGACCCTTGTCATATAGGACGTCATATGGGAATCTATAAAGCCCCTCGTGACGTAATAGAGAATATTCCAGGTATTAAATTGATAGAGATGACACGAAACAGACATAATGCATGGTGTTGTGGCTCGGGAGGGGGTGTGAGATCAGCATTTAAAGACTTATCTACTTTTGCAGCAAAAGAACGAATAGAAGAAGCAAAAGAAACTACCGCTGAAGCTATTGTGTCCTGTTGCCCATTCTGCTTAAATCAATTCAAGGATAATATTGAAAATAATGAGATTCAAGCTTTAGATCTTTCTGAATTGATAAAAAAAGTAATTTCATAAATTGAAATTTTTTTTTAAATCATTTTCTGATAATTTACAAAATATTAATAGATACTTGAAAAAATTTCTAGAAATATATTTTATCTTCAGAAATAATGGTTAATTCAAATTTATCCGACCCATTGCACGGAAATTTATAGCCTTATTAAATTCATCATAATCATAAATCCTTCTACCATCGACTAGATTTGGAGATTTCATATATTTTTTAAAATCATGAGGAGATAGTTTTTTAAAGTCATTCCATTCTGTAATCAAAAAGACTAATTCTGAATCTTTTAGTGCTTCTTCTATAGTTTCTGCGTATTTAATCTTATTGCCAATTGCTTCTTCAGCAGATTCCTTAGCTTTAGGATCATATCCAATAATATCAGAAACATTTCTTTTAATCAATTCATTAATAACTCTAATACTCGGAGCTTCTCTCATATCATCAGTCCCTGGTTTAAAAGATAAACCAAGCAAAGTTACTTTTTTGCTATCCAAATTTCCGACTAACCCTTCAGCGATATCAACAATTCGAATTGCTCTCAGGTCATTACGTTCTAAAACAGCTTCTAATAATTTTGCAATATATCCCTTAGATCTTGCCCACTTGGTTATAGCGTTTACATCTTTATGAAAGCATGCACCCCCAAAACCCACCCCTGCACGAAGAAATCTAGGATTAATCCTATAGTCCAACCCTACTCCTTCCATTACTTGGACTACATCAACATTAGGAACTAATTCAGCCAAATTGGCAAACTCATTGGCATAAGATATTTTAGTTGATAATAAGCAATTATTGCCATATTTAACGAGTTCTGCACTTTCTAAATTCATTCTTTTTATTGGACAATTTATTAAATGATCTCCGTAAAAATACTCATAGAACTCTTGAAGCATATCTCCACTTTTATTATCTATTGATCCTATAATGATTCTATCAGGTCTAAGTGTATCTTCAATTGACCGCCCTTCCGCTAAGAACTCTGGTTGCATACATAATCCAAAATCTTTTCCTGGAATTTTTCCAGAAACTTCTGTAATTATTTTTCCTACAAGATTCCTAGAGGTCCCTGGAACAACGGTAGATCGCACGACAACCAAACGATATTTATTATCTTGTTTTAAAGCCTCCCCAATTTCTTTAGCAGTACTTTCAATATAACTTAAATCAATTGAATTATCTGTCCGCATTGGAGTTCCTTGAGTAATCATCATTATATCTGTATCTAATATTGCTTGAATAGGATCAATTAAACATTTAAGAAGGTCTGATTTTTTCTGCTTAATTTCGGTAAGCATCTCATCTAAACCTTCCTCAAAAAAAGGCGATTTATATTCGTTTATAATATTCGCTTTCTTCTCATTATGCGTAGATGCCAAAACTTTAATATCTCTTAGAGCAAAACAAGCGGCAGAGCATAAGCCAATAAATCCCGTACCTAAAATAGAAACCTTATATTTATACATCTTAGTTTAAAACCTTTTTTTTAATAAAAAGTAAAATACTCGATTTGGGTATAAACTTTTCGTAAAATATAAGTTCAACCTTCTTGAAATCAATCTTTGATATTTTTTTTAAAATAGTAGCTTGCCATATTATATTTAAAGGTTTGATTCTTTCATTTCAACGAGTTTCAGCTAATTGCCATAAAAAATCAAATAATTCATAAAAGATTTAAGAAACTAACAATTTTTAAAATAAAGTAATTGATTTTTTATTGAATATTGTATCTTAAAAATTAAAATAGAGATGTGATATGGAGTCAAAATCTAAGGGTTTAATTTTTAAACTTGAGAGAATGTCTACTGATGATGGTCCTGGTATTCGTACAACAATTTTTTTTAACAAGTGTCTCTTAAATTGTGCATGGTGTCATAATCCAGAATCAATTCCAAAGAAACCTCAAATTTATTGGATGGAGCGAAAGTGTATCGGTTGTAATAGTTGCATAGAGACCTGTCAAGAAGATGTTTTATTTTTTGAAGAAGATGGCTTGCATATTAATAGAGAGAGATGTACTAGTTGCGGAGATTGTGTAGAAGCTTGTCCTAGTACAGCATTAAATATGTGGGGTAAATGGTGGGATTTAGAAGATCTTGTTCATGATGTTGAAAAAGAAAAAATATTTTTTGATAAAACAAAAGGAGGTATAACGGTTTCTGGAGGTGAACCAACATTACAATCAGATTTTCTCTTAAAATTTTTGAAAAAATGTAAAGAAAATGATATTTCTACTGCTTTAGATACATGTGGATATTCAAGTAAAAAAGTATATCAAGATTTATTACCTTACGTTGATATAGTCCTTTTTGATATAAAGGTTATTGATCCTAAACAACATGAAGAATATACAGGAGTATCAAATAAAACGATTTTAGAAAATGCTAGATGGATTTCAAGTTATGTCAAAGATAATGGAAAGAAAATGTGGATAAGGACACCAATAATACCACACTATACTGCCACGGAAAAGAATATTAAAGGTATTGGAGAATTTATTGTAAATGAATTAGATAATATTCCTGAACAATGGGATATATTAGCCTTTAATAAACTCTGTGAAATTAAATATACAAGATTAGGCAAAGAATGGTCTTTAAGAGATGAACCATTAATGACAAAAGAGGAAATGGAAAATTTTCTTGAAATTGCTACAAGTACTGGAGCTAAAAATGTAAAGTGGTCTGGGTTAACTCGCTAAGTGGAAAAAAAAATTTGCTTATATCAACCTAAATAATATAGCTCTATTTTTCTTAATTTTTATAAGTAAAGATTATCTTTAGATTTCACATCTCAAGTAATGATATTAGTGTCAGTAATATTTATTGATAAAGATATTTAGTATAATCTCCTATGTAAAATGCATATTAAAGATAATAAATTTGATTATATTCTCAAATTAAAAAAAAAAGATTAACTAAAAGATTTATTTAAATTCACTAAATTCTGTACGATTAATAATATCATTCTGTAGACCTCTACCAAGGTCTATAAAGCGAGCAGAATAGCCGGTCACCTTAACGGATAAGTCAGGATATTTTTCAGGATGAGCTTGTGCGTCTTTAAGAGTTTCTGAACCTATAGGATTAATCTGAAGTTCTCTTCCTCCTAAATCAAAATATGCCTCTAATATTGATGTCATTTGCTCTACACCTTCATCTGTTTCTATCATACTAGGATTGATTCTGATATTCATTGATACGCCATCAGTTAGAAGAGCTTCACGTGTAGCATGCGCTATAGAACGGAGTGCCATGGTGAGTCCATTTTGTTCGGTCCCATTTACTGGAGAAACACCGTTAGATACTGGTTCACCAGAGAGTCTTCCATCTGGAGTCGCTCCTAACATTCTACCCTCGGCTAATTGACCCCCTGCTGATACAAGGCAAGGACGATATATACCAACACCACCTCTGGCAGAATGTTTTCTTACAATATCACAAAAAGTATTTGCAACCCACCGTGCTAATTCATCTATTTTTTCGTTACCATTACCATATTTAGGTGCCTTGTTTCTTAGCTTTTCTCTAAGTAATTCCGCTCCTTTGAAATTGTTATTCATATGTTCAGCTAATTCTCCCATTGTTAATAATTTTTCCTCGAATACAGCCCATCGAACTGCTGCTAATGAATTTACAACAGTTGCTAAACCTTGTGAACCAATAGGATTGTTATTATAACGAGCCCCATTTCGAGTTGCATCCATTCCACTCTCAAGACATCCTTCTATTGTAGAGGAAAGTAATGGAGATGGAAAGTATTCTGCAAAAGCTTTATCTTTTAATTCAGACATTTGCACACATTTATCTACTGCAAAAGTAAGTTGATCAACAAAAGCTTGCTTTACATCTTCAAAAGTTTTAAAAGTACTGGGTTCAGGAGTTTTTGCTCCAACAACTCGACCTCCTGAATAAAGCATACGTCCTCCATTTAATGCCATACCAAGTACTAGTGTAAACCTAACACCATTACCTGCAGTATAAGAAAAATCAAACCCTGTACCATGAGGTTCTACACACCCTACGAGTGAGTAATCTCGGGCATCTTCTAGTGAATAGCCATCTTCTTGAAGCTGTGGTACTAAGATTTCATCATTATGAATACCCATTCCTGCTGTGTGTCGAAAAGTTTCAATAGTTCTTTTGACAAAATTACGAGGGCTCTTAGAAGAGATTCTGATTGATAACGTGTTTAATAAACTTTTGACATTTGCAATAGCTTCAAGAAACATATACGATATCTCATTAGTCGCATCATTTCCATCCTTGTCTAATCCTCCAATAGTAACATTATTCTGTCCAGCTATAACAACAGACGCAAGTTTCACTAAATATTCTTCAATTGCTTCTAAAGCTTCTTCATAAGTAATACGTCCTTCTGCTAAGTCTGCGGCATAATATGGATAAAGATATTGATCTACTCTTCCTTGAGAAAAGATATTTCCTTCACCATAACTCATCTCCATAACAACGTTAGTTATCCATATTGATTGAAGGGCTTCCATAAATGTTCTAGGGGGTTGAGCAGGTACCCTTCTTACACGTTCAGCAATTTCTAGAAGTTCAGCCCTTCTTGTTTCTGATGCATTTTGTACCATTTCCATTGCGAGATCTGCATATCGATTAGAATAATCACAAACAGCTTTAGAAGTCACTTGAACTGATTCATAAAAATCCTTGCGTTGAGTATAATTCTCATCTGTCTCCTTGAGATTTGAAAGTCCTTCTTGTGCCATCTTTTCGATACCTTTAAATCCCATCTTAAGAACCCGTCGATAACCTGGAATGGTGTGGCCCTGCATTACTGAATATACAAAAGAATTTCCAGGTAACATTGACATTGATGGAGGAACGTGTCCCACATTTTCTTCAATCAATCCTGCTTCTCTAAAAAGTTCATTCCTTCTGTCAGTCATTGTTTTTCCTTTCCAGAAAGGGATGATTTCATTTTTCCATTCTTTAAGTTCATCTTCTGAAAAAGGAACATAACGTCTAATAGTGGGGTGATATCTACGGAGAGTGTCTTTCGCTTTTTCTTCAATCTTATCGTCTAAGAGAAAACCATATAATTTAACCTGTCGTCCTTGTTCTATTTCAATAGGATCTGCTCTTGGTTTACTTGATTTTACTCCTACAAGAAGTTCATTGTCATCAATCCTTATAGGAAGACAACGTAAGAATTCCTCTAATGATTTAGCTTTCTTCATACAGGGAGGAGAAGCTTCAAATTTCTTGTACATCCTTGTATAGCATCGTGCTCGCTCAAGATCATATTCGAAGGGATTGGCTAACATGTTATCTCTGATTTTTCGGACCCTCTCGGATGGTTTTCCTTGGAGAGGGCTCAGCTTAAAATCTTGAACTACCATGATTTTTAATAGACATTTTATATTTATAAATGTTTTTATAATACAAAAATAAATATTCAGCTTTTTATCCTGTAGATTTCTAAAACTTCCGAATTAGAAATAGATATAAATTATTACTTCTACAACTAAAATATTTTTTATTAATATTTAATTTCAAAGTTTTATCATAAATACGATAATATAGTAATAGAAAAAAAAAATTAATATTAAATTATTAAATCAATATTATTGTTTATAATTCATTAAAAACGGTTCTGTCAATAATATCTTCCTGAAGATCCTTTGCTAAATCTATGAATCGAGCAGAGTATCCTGAAACTTTAACTGAAAGGTCAGGGTATTTTTCTGGATGAACTTGTGCATCTCGGAGTGTTTCTGAACTTATCGGATTTACTTGAAGTTCTCGACCTCCCATCTCTAAATAAGCTTCTACAATAGAAGAAAATTTTTCAATTCCTTCATCTGTTTCTAATAAGGTAGGATTGATTCTAACATTCATTGAGGCTCCATTAGTGAGATGTGGTTCAGCTGTTGCATAAGCTATTGATCGGAGAGCCATAGTAAGACCATTCTTTTCTGTCCCATTTGCAGGAGAAATACCGTTTGCTACGGGTTCACCAAATAATCTTCCATCTGCAGTTGCTCCTAGCATTTTCCCTTCCATAATCTGAGTTCCAGAAGATACGAGGCAATTATGATAGATACCATCACCACCCCTTGCTTTATATTTTCTTGTATTTTCACAGAGGGTATTTGCAATCCATTTGGCAAGGTCATCGGTTCTTTCATCACCATTGCCATATTTAGGTGCCTTATTTCGTAGTTTTTCACGTAGAGCTTCTGCTCCTTTGAAATTATTATTCATATGTTTAACTAATTCTTCCATGGTCACTATTTTTTCTTCAAATACAGCCCAGCGAATTGCAGCTAAGGAATTAGTTACTGTTGCTAATCCTTGTGCACCCATAGGATTATTATTGTATTTTGCTC
This sequence comes from Promethearchaeota archaeon, assembly GCA_048937405.1. GTDB lineage: Archaea > Asgardarchaeota > Lokiarchaeia > Sigyniarchaeales > SOKP01 > Loki-b32. Next base: position 207,756 of record JBHLNF010000008.1, on the reverse strand, counting down.
CATTTCGAGTAGCATCCATTCCGCTCTCAAGACATCCTTCTATTGAAGATGAAAGCAATGGGGAAGGTAAATAATCAGCAAAGGCTTTATCTTTTAATTCAGCTTTTTTCACAGTAAGATTTATTGCAAACTTAACTTGTTCGACCCAGGCGTTCTTCACATCTTCAAATGATTTAAAAGCACTGGCTGGGGGTGTTTTTGCGCCAACAGTTTTAGTTCCTGAAAAAATAGTACGTCCTTCATTTAATGCCATATTTAAAAGGATTGAAATCTGAATGGCATTACCGGCTGTATAAGAAAAATCATTTCCAGTACCCGCAGGTTCTACACACCCTACGAGTGAATAATCTCGGGCATCTTCCAATGAATATCCAGTATTATTAAGCTGATGAACTAAAACATCATCATTATGAATTCCCATCCCACCTGTATATTTAATAGCTTCAACAGTTCTTTTTACAAACTCATGGGGTGTTTTGGAAGAGATCCTAATTGACAATGTATTTAATAAGCTTTTTACATTTGCAATTGCTTCAAGAAACATATAAGACACATCATTAGTCGCATCATTTCCATCATGGTCTAATCCTCCAATAGTAACATTATTTTGTCCTGCTATAACAACAGAGGAAAGTTTCACTAAATATTCCTCAATTGCTTCTAAAGCCTCTTCATACGTAATACAACCTTCTGCTACATCATTTGCGTAATATGGATAAAGATATTGGTCTACTCGTCCTTGAGAAAAAATATTTCCTTCACCATAACTCATTTCCATGACGACATTTGTCATCCAAATTGATTGAAGTGCTTCCATGAATGTCCTTGGAGGAAGGGCAGGAACTCGCCTTACACGTTCAGCAATTTCCAGAAGCTCGGCCCTTCTTGTTTCTGGTGCATTTTGTGCCATTTCCATTGCGAGATCAGCATAGCGATTAGAATACTCGATGACCGCTTGTGCTGCTACCACAACTGATTCATAAAAATCCTTTCGATGATCGTAATTTTCATCTGTTTCCTTGAGATTTGCAAGACCTTCTTGCGCCATCTTTTCGATTCCCTTGAATCCCATTTTAAGTACACGCCGATAACCAGGAATGGTATGTCCTTGACCACTGGCACCTGCAAACATATCAGTACCACCCGCAGAGCCTCTCATAGGAATTGTTCCGTCCACTTTTTTCTTCGATTCATCAATCAATCCTGCTTCTTTAAAATATTGCTCCTTTCGGGCCGCTACTGTTCGATTTTTCCAGTAGGGAAGAATTTCATTTTTCAACTCATCAACTTCTTGTTCTGTTAAGGGAACATATCTGTTAATAAAAGTAAAATTTTGTGCAAACGCATCTCTCATTTTTTTATCTATTGCATCATTATAAACAAACCCAAAAATTGCAGCACGCATTCCCCGTTCAATTTCAAGTGGATCTGCTCTTATTTTACTAGATTTTACGCCTACAAGAAGCTCATCTTCTTCAATTCTTATTGGAAGGTGCCGTAAAAATTCCTCTAACGCTTTAACATTTTTCATACATATAGGTGCATCTTCCATTTGTTTATAGATTCTTGTATAACAACGAGCTCGTTCAATATCAAGTTCTCTAGGCATAGATAGCATTCTATCTCTAATCTTGCGAACCCTTTCCGAAGGAGTTCCGGGGATTGGGTTCAACTTAAAATTTTGAACTACCATGAATTTTAATAGACATTTTATATTTATAAATATTCTTATAATAATTTATTTCGATTTAATATAACGAATGAAATAGAACAGTAATAAAAAAAAAAAAAAGAAAGTTAAATTATAATTTATAATTCACTGAAAACAGTTCGGTCGATAATATCGTCTTGAAGCTCTTTTGTTATATCTATAAATCGAGCAGAGTAGCCTGAAACTTTAACTGAAAGATCAGGATATTTTTCGGGATGAACTTGTGCGTCTTTAAGTGTTTCTGAACTTATTGGATTTATCTGAAGCTCCCTTCCTCCTATTTCTAAATAAGCCTCTACAATAGAAGTAAATTTTTCAATTCCTTCATCTGTTTCTAATAAAGTAGGATTGATTCTGATATTCATTGCGGCTCCATTAGTGAGATGAGGATCTGCTGTTGCATAAGCCACTGATCTAAGTGCCATGGTAAGACCATTCTTTTCTGTTCCATTTGCAGGAGAAATACCATTCGCTACAGGTTGACCCATTAATCTTCCATCAGCAGTCGCTCCTAACATTTGTCCCTCCATAATTTGAGTTCCAGAGGATACAAGGCAATTATGATAAATACCATCACCACCCCTTGCTTTATATGTCCTTGTAAGTTCACAAAGGGTAGTTGCTATCCATTTGGCAAGTTCGTCTGTTTTTTCATCACCATTTCCATATTTAGGAGCCTTATTTCGTAATTTTTCTCGAAGATTTTCAGCTCCTCTGAAGTTATTATTCATATTCTTAACTAAATCTTCCATTGATACTAATTTTTCTTCAAATACAGCCCAACGAATTGCAGCTAAGGAATTAGTGACCGTTGCTAACCCTTGTGAACCCATAGGATTATTATTATATTTTGCTCCATTTCGAGTTCCATCCATTCCGCTCTCGAGACATCCTTCTATTGAAGATGAAAGCAATGGGGAAGGTAAATAATCTGCAAATGCCTTATCCTTTAATTCAGCCTTTTTTACAGTAAGATCTATAGCAAATTTAAGTTGTTCTACAAAAGCATTTTTCACGTCTTCAAAAGATTTAAAAGTGCTTGCTGGGGGTGTTTTCGCGCCAACAGTTTTGTTTCCTGAAAAAAGATTACGTCCCTCATTTAATGCCATGTTTAAAAGGATTGAAATCTGTACGACATTACCTGCCGTATAGGAGAAATCATTTCCGGTACCTGCGGGTTCTACACACCCTACGAGTGAATAATCTCGAGCATCTTCTAATGAATATCCTGTATTATTAAGTTGAGGTACTAAAATGTCATCATTATGAATTGCCATTCCACCGGTAAATTTAAAAGCTTCAATCGATCTTTTTACAAACTCATGGGGTGTCTTGGAAGAGATCCTTATTGATAATGTATTTAATAGACTTTTTACATTTGCAATTGCCTCAAGAAACATAAAGGATACGTCATTTGTCGCATCATTTCCATCATAATCTAATCCTCCAATAGTAATATTGTTCTGTCCTGCTATAACGACTGAAGCAAGTTTCACTAAATATTCCTCAATTGCTTCTAAAGCCTCTTCATATGTAATACGCCCTTCTGCTACATCTGCTGTGAAATATGGATAAAGATATTGATCTACTCGTCCTTGAGAAAAGATATTTCCGTCACCATAGCTCATCTCCATAACAACATTCGTCATCCAAATGGATTGAAGTGCTTCCATGAATGTTCTTGGAGGAAGGGCAGGAACTCGCCTTACACGTTCAGCAATTTCCAGAAGATCAGCTCTTCTTGTTTCTGGTGCATTTTGTGCCATTTCCATTGCGAGATCTGCATAGCGATTGGAATATTCGATCACTGCTTGTGCTGCAATTACAACTGATTCATAAAAATCCTTTCGTTGTTCGTAATTATCATCTGTTTCCTCGAGTTTTGCGAGTCCCTCTTGTGCCATCTTTTCGATTCCCTTGAATCCCATCTTAAGTACACGCCGATAACCTGGAATGATATGTCCCTGACCATGAGCACCCGCAAACATATCAGTGCCACCCATATAATCCATAAAGGGAACTGCTGGACCCTTAAATTCCTTTGGTTCTTCAATCAAACCTGCTTTTTTATAATATTCTCTCTGTCGAGCCTCTATGTTCCTATCTTTCCAGTAGGGAAGAATTTCATTTTTCATCTCATCAACTTCTTGTTCTGTTAAGGGAACATATCGATTAACCCATGAAAAGTTTTGGGCAAATGCATCTCTTATTTTTTGATCTATTGAATCATCATAGAGAAATCCAAAAATTGAAGCACGCATTCCTCGTTCTATTTCCATTGGATCTGCTCTTATTTTACTAGATTTTACACCAACAAGTAGCTCATCGTCTTCAATCCTTATTGGAAGGGATCGTAAAAATTCCTCTAATGCTTTAACATTTTTCATACATGGAGGTGCATCCTCCATTTGCTTATAGATTCTTGTATAACAACGAGCTCGTTCAATATCAAGTTCTCTAGGCATAGATAGCATTCTATCTCTAATCTTGCGAACCCTTTCCGAAGGAGTTCCGGGGATTGGGTTCAACTTAAAATTTTGAACTACCATGTGTTGTTAAATAATCATCGTACATTTAAAGTTTTTGCTTGAATATTCTGGTATAGCATTTTATCATTATAACTCAAGAAAATCCCTCCCTTTGGGGATGGGATGAAATGAGGATGAGAAGAAAAATCATTAAACGATTAAGCGCTCCTTTGTTTAAACTGATTGTTCTTTATTATATTTAAAATAAAACTAACTTAAAAGAAAGAAATAGGGGATACTAAAAAGAATAAAACACATAAAATCTTCAACTGTTCGGTTTACAACAAAGGTTATAGATTAAGGTTTGTCGAATTCGTAACCTATAAAGCGGAAAAAATGGGTAAAAGAGTAATAAGAATTGATGAGTCTAAGATTACAAAGGTCTGTTATAAAGACAAAAAATAAAAAAAACCGTTGCTCTTCAAAAGAAGTATTACATGCAACTGTGGAACTCATGTTGGTAAATATCTCAATTTTATGTTCAAAATCATGAGATCATGACTCATTTTTAATTTTCCAAGCATAACTATGAATTCCTATCGCATAAACCCTCTGTGAATGAGGAATCATTCCTAACATAATGGAATGGTTTTCTACGACATACAGCCCAACTCGTACTAGAAGCGATTATGTACTCGTAGGAAGTAACAGCCTTTAGGCTGTGCGTAGTTCATTTGTAGAGTAACATCTTTATAAGGAAGAAAGAGCAATTCATATCTAATCTTATCTTGAATATGATTCTTCATAGATTCTAAGTTATAGAATTAACAAAGTTCAAAAATAGAAAAAAAGATATTTTAAAATTGATATTTAAAATATTGCTTATATTTATAATTCTTCAAAAACGGTTCTGTTGATAATATCGTCTTGAAGCTCTTTTGCTATATCTATGAATCGAGCAGAGTATCCTGAAACTTTAACTGAAAGGTCAGGATATTTTTCTGGATGAACTTGTGCGTCCCGGAGTGTTTCTGAACTTATCGGATTTACTTGAAGTTCTCGTCCTCCTAACTCTAAATAAGCCTCTACAATAGAAGTAAATTTTTCAATTCCTTCATCTGTTTCTAATAAGGTAGGATTGATTCTAACATTCATTGAGGCTCCATTAGTGAGATGTGGTTCAGCTGTTGCATAAGCTATTGATCGGAGAGCCATAGTAAGACCATTCTTTTCTGTTCCATTCGCAGGAGAAATACCGTTTGCTACAGGTTCACCAAATAATCTTCCATCTGCAGTTGCTCCTAGCAATTTACCCTCCATAATCTGACTTCCCGCTGATACGAGGCAATTATGATAGATACCATCACCACCCCTTGCTTTATATTTTCTTGTATTTTCACAGAGGGTAGTTGCTACCCATTTGGCAAGGTCATCGGTTCTTTCATCACCATTACCATATTTAGGTGCCTTATTTCGTAGTTTTTCACGTAGAGATTCTGCCCCTTTAAAATTATTATTCATATGTTTAACTAATTCTTCCATTGTTACTATTTTTTCTTCAAATACAGCCCAGCGAATTGCAGCTAAGGAATTAGTTACTGTTGCTAATCCTTGTGCACCCATAGGATTATTATTGTATTTTGCTCCATTTCGAGTAGCATCCATTCCGCTCTCAAGACATCCTTCTATCGAAGATGAAAGTAATGGGGAAGGCATATAATCAGCAAAGGCTTTATCCTTTAATTCAGCTTTTTTCACAGTAAGATCTATAGCAAACTTAACTTGTTCGACCCAGGCATTCTTCACATCTTCAAAAGATTTAAAAACGCTTGCTGGAGGTGTTTTTGCTCCAACAGTTTTAGTTCCAGATAAAATAGTGCGTCCCTCATTTAATGCCATATTTAGAAGGATTGAAATCTGAATGGCATTACCGGCTGTATAGGAGAAATCATTTCCAGTACCCGCAGGTTCTACACAACCTACAAGGGAGTAATCACGGGCATCTTCCAATGAATAACTTGTATTATTAAGCTGTGGTATTAAAACATCATCATTATGAATTCCCATCCCACCAGTATATTTAATAGCTTCAATAGTTCTTTTTATAAATTCATGGGGTGTTTTGGAAGAAATCCTAATTGACAATGTGTTTAATAAACTTTTTACATTTGCAATTGCTTCAAGAAACATGTAAGACACATCATTAGTCGCATCATTTCCATCATGGTCTGATCCTCCAATAGTAATATTATTCTGTCCTGCTATAACGACTGAAGCAAGTTTCACTAAATATTCCTCAATTGCTTCTAAAGCCTCTTCATACGTAATACGCCCTTCTGCTACATCTACTGTGTAATATGGATAAAGATATTGGTCTACTCGTCCTTGAGAAAAAATATTTCCTTCACCATAACTCATTTCCATGACGACATTTGTCATCCAAATTGATTGAAGTGCTTCCATGAATGTCCTTGGAGGAAGGGCAGGAACTCGCCTTACACGTTCAGCAATTTCCAGAAGCTCGGCCCTTCTTGTTTCTGGTGCATTTTGTGCCATTTCCATTGCGAGATCAGCATAGCGATTAGAATACTCGATGACCGCTTGTGCTGCTACCACAACTGATTCATAAAAATCCTTTCGATGTTCATAATTTTCATCTGTTTCCTTGAGATTTGCAAGACCTTCTTGCGCCATCTTTTCGATTCCTTTAAATCCCATTTTAAGTACACGCCGATAACCAGGAACAACATGTCCTTGACCCCTAGAACCTGCAAACATATCAGTATTAGTCACAGAACGTCTAAAGGGAATTCTTGTCATAGATTCCTCATTTTCATTAAGCAAACCTGCTTCTCTCCAATATTCTACCTTTCGATCTTCTACTGATCTACCATTCCAGTAGGGAATTATATCGTTTTTCAATTCATTAATTTCTTCTTCTTTTAAGGGAACATACCGGTTAATAAAAGTGAAATTCGCACTAAAATTATCTCTTATTTTTTTATCTATTGAATCATTATAGACAAACCCAAAAAGTTTAGCACGCCCTCCACGTTCAATTTCGATAGGATCAGCTCTTACTTTACTAGATTTTACACCAACAAGTAGCTCATCGTCTTCAATCCTTATTGGAAGACATCGTAAAAATTCCTCTAGTGCCTTAACATTTTTTATACATGGAGGAGCATCCTCCATTTGTTTATAGATTCTTGTATAACAACGAGCTCGTTCAATATCAAGTTCTCTAGGCATAGATAGCATTCTATCTCTAATCTTGCGAACCCTTTCCGAAGGTGTCCCTAGGATTGGATTCAACTTAAAACTTTGAACTACCATGAATTTTAGTAGACACAATATATTTATAAATGTTTCTATAAAAATGTATATAGGAAGAATTAATGCTTAATTGTTTTCTATAATTTTAATTAAGATTGGTTATTCGGTAAATTATTATAACTAATTTATTTTTTAAAAGAGACGGAATATAAGATATAATTAAAAGTATATTAAAATTATTCTATATCTACTTTAGAAAATAAAAATTTTTTTGAATATTTGTCCAATAAAATCCTATTACAGAATTCACTTCAGCAGCTTTAAGAATTACATCAGCTTTAGAAAGATGTATAATTTAGTTTATAACATCAATAGTAATTATAAGCTACTCCTTAAAATTTAGTTCCCTAAATATAATTTTCACTTAATTTAATCTTTCAAGGAATTTTTCTATTAAATCTAAAGATGTATTACTACTATTTATACATATAATACTGGATATATTAATACCTCTAAAAGTGTATTAATATCTTTAGTTTTAAGAATAAAGTATGATACAAAATTTAGTTTGAAATAAAAAATTTATTTAGCAGATAAACTCTCTTCAGATTTTTGAATTGTTGATTGCATTGATTTAGGAGGATTTACACACCAAATAAAGTGGTCATCTTCGATTTTAATCTTATGAGGTATCTCAATTTCACATTCTTTCGTACGAGCATCTGAAGAACAACGGGGATTAAAGGTACATCCAGGTGGAGGTCTAATTGGGCTTGGTACTTCACCTTTTATAACAAAACTGATTTCTTGATTGTATGGATCAATTTCAGAACGGGAACTCAAAAGAGCTATAGTGTATGGATGTGAAGGATTAGAAAAAATTTGATTCATCTTTCCAATTTCTACAATCTTGCCAAGATACATAACAGCTACACGATCAGCAATGTGATTTACAACAGCTAAATTATGTGTAATAAATAAAAATCCATACCCATATTTAGCTTGCAATTCTTTAAGTAAATTAAGGATTTGTGCTTGAACTGATACATCAAGTGCAGAAGTGGGTTCATCCAAAATTATTAACTCAGGATTACAAGCTAATGTTCTTGCTATAACAATTCTTTGTTTTTGACCTCCAGAAAATTCATGAGGATAACGATCCATATGTTCTCGTTTTAAGGAAACTTGATCCAATAATCTTAAAACATGTTTTCTGATTTCTATTTTATTAGTAATACCAAGTAAATTCTTAAGAGGTTCTGCAATGATGTCTACTACTTTTAAACGTGGATTCAAGGATGCATCTGGGTCTTGAAAAACCATCTGAATTTTTTGTCTTAAAAAAGTTGAATATTCAGGAGGAATAGATTCATCTAGGAACTTCATCTCTCCATCTGTTTTTTCAACCAAACCTAAAATTGCTTTAGCAATAGTTGTTTTTCCACATCCACTTTCTCCAACTAATCCGAGTGTTTCACCTGTTTTTATTTGAAAGGAAACACCATTGACAGCTTTCACAGCGCCAACTTGTCTTTTTAAGACACCTTTAAGAAGTGGATAGTGTACTTTAAGATCTTTTACATCTAGTAATTCCTTACCCTTCTCAAGAATAGATAACCCTCTTATTTCTTTAAACTGTATAGTTCTATACGCAATTTTTTTAATCAAAAATGAAGAAATAAACGCAATTAAAAAGCTAAATATCACAATAGAGATAATATTATTATTAAATTCTTCACCTTGAATAATAAAATTAAGCATTAAATAATAAATCCCAGGGATTATACTGCTAATAGTAAATGACTTTCTATATTTTACTAATTGTATTTTATCTCCCCAATGTGAAATAAAAATCGATAGTCCAAAAAGAAATAGAAAGGCAAGAGTAAATGATAATTTGGATGCATCCAAATCATCACCACCTTCAGTTAAAAAAATAGTTATAACTTCTGGAATTGCACTAAATAAAAGCCATAATACAATCAATGCGATTTGGGTAAGACTGATCAATATAAATGACTTTAGAACAGTTTTTTCATAAAAACCCCAAAGGATCAATATAGCAACGGGTATATTCACAGCAACTAAAAAGAATTTATAAACAGGTGATTCACCTAAAGAATTTATAATAATAAAAATGAAAATTATATTGAAAACGGTCCAAAATGAATTTAATATAAGTGAGATTTTCTTGGAATCCTCCCATCTTTTTACTTCTAAAATCTTATTCAGTAGAAAAAAGCCTATTATAAGTATCACAATTGGGATAATGACAACTTCTATTATATTGACTATAATTACTAACAACCTCTAATTATTATTATTTATTCTATTTTTTCTTTAACTTTCTTTATAGAAATATCTGCTAAATTTTTATATTGAGGATCATACAGATGACATGCTACAAAATAACCTTGTTCAACCTCAATCGCTTTTGGAACTTTTGAATTACAAGGTTCGAAACAGAAATGACACCTAGGGTGAAATCTACATCCTTCGGGAGGATAAATTAAATTTGGTACCATCCCCGGTATTACTTCAAGTTGATCTTTTTTTTCCCCAACAATTGGAACAGAAGCTATAAGTCCTTTAGTGTATGGATGATATGGCTTAATAAATAATCTTTTTATATCCCCATATTCAACTATATGCCCACTATACATAACAGCAACACGATCACACATTTTTGAGATAATTCCTAGATCATGAGTAATAAATAATATTGTAGTGTCAAATTTTGTACGGAGATCTTTCATTAGTTTTAGAATTTGATTTTGAATTGTCACATCTAATGCTGTAGTAGGCTCATCAGCAATCAATAATTTAGGACTACATGCAAGAGCCATAGCAATCTGAACTCGTTGTCGCATACCACCACTTAATTCATGTGGATATCTGTCGATAATTACTTCAGGAAAAGGTATATTTAAATTTTTTAAAAGTTGTATACTCCATTCTCGAGCAACACTATATATGCTTTTTTCGGGGAATTTAGCGATTTCTGCAAGTAATTCATTTTCCATATGCAATAAAAATACTTCAGAGATTTGTTTACCTATTCTAAAAACAGGATTGAGTGAGTTGAGTGGATCTTGAAAAATCATAGTAATATCTTTACCACGATATTTCAACATTTCCGATTCAGATTTTAGTAATAGATTTTCTCCTCCAAAGGTAATATTTCCTTTCTCTATTTTTCCTGGGGGGCGAATTACTTGAAGTATAGATAATGCGGTTACTGATTTCCCACAACCTGTTTCTCCTACAAGACCAAGAACTTCTCCTTTATATATTTTAAAAGAAACACCCTCTACTGCATGAACGACACCCTCTTCTGTATGGAAATAGGTGGTTAGATCTTTCACATCAAGAATAACATTATTTACTGTTATAGAAATACTAGCAGTCTTCTCTTCTGAAACTAATTTGAGTGCTTCTTCTATTTCTAACTTACTTTGTTCTTGAACCTTAGGCATGAATATCTTTTTCATAGATATTACAAATAGAACAGAATATATTATACTAACTACAGGAATTAATACACGTATATCTTGTTTAAATAGATCTATTCCAGCTAATCTTTTCAAATATAATTCAAAAATTATTAGTTGTATTGACCAAATTCCAAATGAAATAAGCCCACCAGTAAACATAGAATATTTAAGAACCTGTTTAGGAATACGTTTTTCTATAGATCGAATTTTATTAATTAATATTGTGATAACAAGATCTAATCCAATAAAGAAACTGGCCCATAAAAATCCGAGGTTAAATATATCGGGGTTTCTCATATTAATTCCGAGGAGTGGAATTGAAATAAAAATAGCTGAAATAATCCACATTAATCCATTAAAAATTTTAAAAACTTTAATAAATTGGTCACTAATAAGATTTTCTCCTTCAATTACATATCTTTCATATTTATTTACAAATTTTGGATATATAAAATAAAAAATTGTTGTCATTATTGCAAATAATAAAATATCGGTATTGAAAACAAGAAACCAATGATTAACAACCGCAAGAGTTTCAAAAAGAGCTCTAATACCAAATATTATACCTAAAATTATAACACTACTTACAGCTGAACTTATTTTATGTAATTTTTTCGAGATTTGTTGATTATCAGGAATTTGAAGATTAATAAAAATCGAAATAAAGTATAAAATAAGGGTAGCGGTAAGAGATTCAACTAAAGCCATCCCATAATTTAATCCTACAGTTTGAAAGAACATATTTAAAACCTTTTATTTATAAATTTAATATTTATAGATTTAATCGTGGATCTAATGCATCTCTCAATCCATCACCTATGATCATCAGTCCTACAGATGCAATTCCTATAAAAATTCCTGGCCAAAGAAGAGCATTCATAGCAGTTAAGTTATTAGTTGCCCAACTGATGTCAGTTCCCCAGCTAGCCACTGTTTGGTCTCCCAATCCTATAAATGCAATACCTGCTAGTCCCAATACAGCAATCGCGGCACCTCCAAAAAAACTTATTATCATAGGAGAAATTGCATTTGGTACAATATGTTTAAACATTAGTTTGAATTTTCGCGCACCACCCGTTATTGCGGCCTTCACAAATTCAAGCTGTTTTACTTGAAAAACAAGTGAACGCATAAGCCTGATATTATAGGGTATAAAAAGTATTCCAAAAATTACAAGACTAGTCAACAATGCTTGTCCCACTATAGGAATAAGTATGATGACAAGAATCATCGTTGGAAAAGCATACATTAAATCTACAAAACGCATTATTATATAATCAACCATTCCACCAAAGTATGCAGATATCGTCCCTAGAATCATTCCTCCTCCAAGTGCGATAGTTGTAGGGATTAATGCCATTGAAAGTGTAGTTCTGGCCCCCCAAATAATTCTTCCTAAAATATCCCATCCATTTTTAGTTGTCCCTAATGGGTGTTCAGCGGAAGGAGGAGCAAAAGCGTTTTCTCCTGGAGGAATATTTGGTGGCACTAATTCCTCTAATGGAATCTTAGATATCCAGGGTGCATAAATTGCTAATATAACAACAAATAAAACCATTATTAATCCTGTTATTGTCAAAGGTTTAAGAACACGCCGAAATAATCTCCTTTTAGATTTTATTTTTTCTATTTGATATTCTTGAGCAGAGAATTCAGGATCTCGCCATCCAGGAATTAAATAAAATTTTATGAATCGAAAAAATTTCTTTTTCCTTGGTGATTCAAATTTCTCATAATCTTTATCTTCTATATATGCTTGTTCTGTCATTATAAATAACCTCTGAATTTTAAACTTATCTATATGTTATTCTAGGATCAATAATTGTATACATGACATCAGCAACTAACGTACCTGTAAGAAGTATAATAGTCATGATTATTACGAGCGCGTTTATAACGTTATAATCAGCCAACAATATAGACATCAATAAAGTATAACCAAAACCAGTATATCTAAAAGTTACCTCAACAAAAAAAGATCCAAGTAAGGCTGTTGCTGTACCCTGTATAATAAGATTACTAGTAGGTAGCAAAGCGTTGCGAAGAGCATGTTTATTTATAATATCGTTTTCCAAAACACCCTTAGCTCGAGCAGTTCTAATATAATCTTGATCTAAGACATCTAGCATACTTGATCGGGTTAGCCTTGTAACCCCTGCCAATGAAACAAAAGTGATAACTATAGCTGGAATTATTAAATGAGTTATTGTATCAAATAGATAAATTTGATCATTATAGATTATACTATCAATAATACGAAATCCTGTTTTGGGTGCTCCATCAGGTCCAGGACCATCCAGACCAGGAGTGTTGGGAGAAAGAGCAGGTAGATCAAATGCTCCATTAGTAAAAATCCCGAAATAATAACCAGAAACCATTTGAACCAAAGCAGCAATCCAGAACACTGGAAATCCCGCCCCTATAATTGCTAAAATTCTAATAAGTGTGTCTTTTGCTTTATCTTTATTTGTAGAAGATACTAGCCCTAATTTAACTGCTATAATAGGACTAAGTATTATTGGAATTATCATTAATTCTATTGTTTTTGGAAAAACTTCTTTTACTATCATATCATATACTGGTCTATCCTTTTGGTATATAAGAGATTTACCCCAATTTCCTGAAAAAAAGTTCTTATAATAATTGCCAAGTTTAATATACCAAGGATCATAATATCCGATTCTATTTAATTCTGCTTCAAGCACGTCAGGATCCATTAACTGATCACCATAATAAACTAGTGGATTCCTATTCATCATATGTGATAAAAGCCATGAAAAAGTTAGAACAAGAAACAGCATTGGAATCATCATTAATAACCTTTTGATAATATATTTTATCATATTTGTTGATTGTTTTTTCATCTTTTTCTCACTTTTCCATTGATTAATAAATAAAATCTATTAAATAGTTTTTTTTCTTAAATTTTTCTTTTTGATTCAATTATCTGTTTGATTTTCATACCACTTAACGAACCAACTAGTGTAGTTACAAATAATATTAGTATATGAATATACCCCTTCCAATGTCCAAATTGCATGATAAAAGGTTCAGCAGCAAAACCAAACATGAACCAATAAAATATGAAAGCTTCAATAATTATTGAAGGAACAAGCCATATTGACGCTTTTATTCCATAATGTGGAATATCCTCTTTAAAAGTAAGTAAGAAACTAACAAGAAATATTAGAAGAATAGGTATAAAATAAGTTTGGTTATATACTTCGAAGGTCCAAAATAGTATTGTTCTATCCATTTCAGTAAAAGATATATAATGACCAAGATGATCAACCATAACCACATTAGCAACAATACCATAATATCCTAGTAATACAATTATGTAAGCAAAAATAACGCCTCCCTGTCTTCCCCAATCGATTTTTATATTACTTTTTTTTACATTATTGGCTATTACTTCATGTTTATTATCATCCAACATCGCTAATTCTTATTTTATAAAATTAATATCCATTCTATTTTGAGAAAATAAGTATTGTTATATTTATTTTTATTTATTTTTTTTTTCAAACTAATTTTATAATTTGAAATATTCGGAAACTTTTAAATATACGGGTACCATTAATAAATGCAAAAAATGAATCTATCTAAAAAAAATTTTTTTTCTAAAATATATAAAAAAAAAAGAAATAAATTAAACCAAATAAAATGAGGAGAAATTTGAAAATGCATAAATATTCAAAAGGATTACTTCTTAGCTTTTTAATGATGACAAGCATATTACTCCCGATTTTGGCAAGCGTCGTAGTAGCTGAAACAACGGAGGAGGAGGAAGATATTTTTACTATTGGAGCTTGTGGTCCTCGTGGTATAGGAAATTGGGATACTCCTTGTGTTACAGCCAATATTGGAAATTATTATGAGGGCAGTGCTCTTGAATCATTATTCGATTTTGGAATTAACGCCACAGGGGAGTTGGATGAGTTAATCCCTATCCTAGCGACTGAATGGTCTTTTGGAGAGAGACCAGATGAAATGACTGACGCTGGGTTCATGGCTTATGATGGAATTGAGTATATGGATATAACCCTTCGAACAGGAGTTACATTCCATGATGGTTCAAATTGGAATGCAACAGTATGTAAATGGAATATTGATAGAATAATGTACATTCTTGGAAACATCAATGGGTGTATAGATTCACTTATAGCATCATATGAGGTCAATATCATGCAAGCGAGAGCAGTTTATTATCTAAAAGTGAGTGAATGGGAAGAATTTGCCACTGCAAGTTGGAATGCTTCAAAGTTTTATGGAAATACTTCTTATGCAGATTTTGGGGAATCTGCTGACTACACAGACCGTTTTCCTAGATTTGCAAATGTAACAATATTAGAAAACGCTGCATCAGGAGGAAGAGTTAGAGTTTACTTTAATGATTATCGCACTGGGCCATTATATCTCCGAAATATTCGCTATATCTCAATGCAATCCTATGAAGATTATTTTGATGTTCCAATTTATGGGTATGGACAAACAGCTGGTTTTCCACAAGATGATAAAACAGTATTCCCTGGTCATTTAATCGGTACAGGTCCTTATATTTTTGAAGAACATGATGTTGCAAATGATGAAGGTACTATGATAAGATTTGAAAATTGGTGGAATTCTTCAGCTCAACAAGCCCAAGGTTATCATAAAGTTGATAAAGTTGTTCTAACTGGCTTTCCTCATTCCGAGGCAGGATATGGATCCAGAAATCTTGCGTTAGTAACTGGAGAGATTGATTATGCTCGTGACCGTTCATGGGAACCTCTTGATGCCCCACTGATGATCGCTTCTCCTGGAATAACATATGAAGAATTGGGACTGGAACCCTATGGAGAGGTCATTGTCTTGAATTGTGTTAATGAGACTTTTTGGAGATACTGGAGTGATGCCAATATAAACGTGTTTTTTGATTTTATCCCTGAATCCTCTGGGGGAACAGGACCCAATTTTGTTCCTTCAATGTTTAAGACCTTCAGTATTCCAACCTTTACTGCCCTTATAGATGCAGGTGCCACAAATCGTGCTTTTAGGAAGGCACTATCCTATGCTTTTGACTATGATACATTTGTGCATACAGTTATGAATGACAGAATAGTACGTTCTGGAGGATTACTGGGAAAAACCCATCAATATTACAATCCAACTATTCCTCTTGCTGATACAGATCTCACTGTAGCTCGATTAGCCCTTATAAATGATTCACACTGGGGTCCTATAGTTGTAGATAGAGAATTAACTATTGCAAATTCAACAGATGATTGGAATGAGGTAGCAGAGAAAAATCCTATCTATGAATTTGAATATAATTGGGATGCGGCTCATATCTCTACTAGAGATCTTTTGAGAAGTGCTCTCGAAGATATTGGATGTGGTATGATCTTAGAAGAAGATTTACCTGATACATCAACTCGATTTGTCGATGGAACTTACACATTTCCTTATCTTACAACTGACGGATGGGCACTTAAAGTTTATCATCAAAGATATAATGATCTTGGGTATATGGACGCTTATTTCCATAGTCCTGGTATTGTAGAACAAGACCCAACTGGTAGTTTTGGGGTGATCTCAGACTGGTATATGGGCTATGCTACTATTCCATTCACTAATCCAATAACAGAACCTAAATCTCTATTTCCATATGTTCAGGGTAGTAATTTGTCTTTTAATTATAATGAAACATGTGATACTATACTAGATGAGCTCTGGTTTGCAAATAATACGAGAGAAGAGGAATTATATGATGAACTAACTGAGTGGTCTCAAACCTTCCAATATCAACATCTTTGGTTGGGGAATGATAAGACAGGACAAGCTATGACTAGTGGATGGGATGTTGATTGGTTGTGGGAGACCTTCCGCTTTAACTTGGTTAAACAAGTAGGAGGAGGAGGAGCAGAACCTATCCCAGGATACTCAATTGGAATTGTTATATCAGTCTCTTTGATTGCTCTTTTTGGGATTGCCTACTCAATTATGAGAAAAAAGAGAAATGCGTAGAAGTAATAAATTAAAAGTAATTATATAATAACTATTTTTTTTTATTTTAAACTTAAAATATAAAAACGCTGAGTAAATTTTTTGTTAAGTTTCCTAATAAAGTCTAAATATAAATTAAATGAATGAACATATCTCATATTCATAGTTACTATACTTTTTCAATTGCTAAATCCTAATTCCTTATGATAATTTATCAGAATAAATATTTTATGTTATTTAGAATAATAAAATATATTTAGTTTTTAATATCTAATTTTATTAATACAAACCTATTATTTTGATGTAAGTGTTAGAAAAATTTATAATAATAGACAAATAGTATTAAATTTATGAAATATCTCATTTATTTATTTAGCCCATGAAGTACTTTTGGGTTTAATTTTTACAATTAATTTTACAAAATTAAGAATAAAGAAAAATCTAAAAATGAAAAATTTAAGTAAGAAATTAAAAGTAAGCGAGAAAGCTATACAGAATATAAATGATTTTTTATTGGATGAAAAAAATCCTCTTATAAATAATTTATTCAAAATTATCGAAAAATATGGTGGGATTGATGAGATCAACAAAAAGGCTGAAGAAGCCAGTAAGTTAGATATTATTTTAAACAAACTTTCCAAAAAAAAACCTGAATATGTTAGAGATTTGGAATGGTTAATCAAAAAGAGAGATTCTGATGCTTTTATAACTATATCTGATTATAGAAGAAAGATTCTTGGAAATAAAGTCTCAGAAGTGGAATTTGATAAAGATTTTGCAATTACTTTGGAACTTTCTGCCTGTCAATATTTTCCATTTTTAATAAATATGGCAAAAACAGCTATTGAAGAGCAAAACCTACTACCTGGAAGAATTATACGAGTACGGAAAATGAAGGAACAGGAAGAAGATGGAGATCTTTTAGCAATGACTGCTGCTATGCAAATAATAGGAGCATCATATGTTGAAACTCTTGATACAAAGGGAACAGCCCCTGGTCCCGATGGTATGCCTGTGAATATTCATTTAGGAGGACCTGACACCATTACTGGGTATTTTGGCGGAGTTGGACAACCTAATGAATTTGCATTAAGATGGATTGATGAATTTCTTTATTACTACACTAATTATGGTATTAGGCAAGTTCTAAATGTCAATCCTGGAACTGTGTTACTTGGATACTTTATTCATAAACTAGGAATAAATAATGAATTTAAGATTTCAGTATATATGGGTAATGATAATCCATATTCATGTCTATGGACACTGATGACTGCTAAATTATTTGCTAGAGAAGATGGTTCAAGTCCACTAATAGGATTTAATCTTTCAAATTCAGTAAATAATGAGACCCTTGAATTATCTGCTTATATTAGAAAAGCGTTTAATTTTGAAGATCTTGTTAGGTTAGAGCACCATATTGTTGAAACATGGAAAAGTATAGTAAGACAACCTTATGATCGAAGAAATGAGTTAATTAAAATTGCTAAAAAGGTTAAAAATATCAGTGCTAAACATGAAGGTGGTAATATTGACGTAGAACAGACAAGAGAACACCCTACCGATATTCTTGATTATTTTAGAGATAAACAAGAAATAATTGATTCTGGAGAATGGGATTTCATGCGACAAGGACTTCTTGATAGGTATGTTGCTATTAATACCACTGCAAAAGTACTTATTGAAAATGGTATTGATATTATTGCAGCACAAAATTTACATAAAAGGAGTTAATTAACAATGTCTAAATTTAATTTTCGACCTTCGGGAGTTATGCCTGCTATGGTAACCCCATTTAATAAGGATGAATCTATAAATGAAGAGAATATAAGAAATCTCGTAAATTATTTAATAGATCAGGGAGTCACTGGATTGGTTCCAGTTGGAACTACAGGAGAATTTGTAAATATGACATTTGAAGAAAGATTAAAGGTTATCGAAATTGTTGTAGATGAGACAAATGGTAGAGTCCCAGTCATCGCAGGAACTGGCGATACTGGTACAAAATTAGTAATTAATAATACTAAAGCTGCAACTAATATTGGAGTAGATGCTGTTTTAATTGTTACTCCTTACTTTTTGAAGCCAAAAGCAAAAGGATTATATGATCATTATTTTACAATAGCAGAAAAAACCGATATTCCAATAATATTGTATAATATACCTGTATGTACAGGAGTAGAATTGCCTTGGACGGTTGTTGAAGATCTTGTAGATATCGAAAATATTGTGGGCATTAAAGATTCAAGTGGAGATTATAAATATTTTTCAGCTTTATTAGAAAAAGTAAGTGATAAGATTTCAGTTCTCATTGGATGGGATGAAAATGTTTTGGGTGCTTTAGCAGGGGGTGCAGCAGGATGTATTCTAGGATCTGCAAATGTTATTCCAAATATTTGGCTAGAAATTTATAATCACGTGAAAAATGATCGTTTGGAAAAAGCACAAACCCTTCAAAAAAAAATACAGAAACTAGCTAGACTTTTGATTAATTCAGGTGCTTTAGGAGTAAAATCTTGTTTAAATATGATGAAAGTGCCTGTAGGAAAAACTCGTCAACCTATAATTTTAGGAGATACTCTTTCTTATGAAATTAAAGATGAATTGCGAGTCGAACTAGAAAAATTAGGATTGATTGAAAAATCAGAAATTCAATTTGAGTTAGGAGACAAACCATTATCAGGTCGTTTTTACGCTGTAGGAATTACGCCTAAAAAAATTACTGATTTCGAACTAAAAGTTGGAGAATCTCTTGTAGGAGAACGAGCAGAGCTAGCTCACATTGATCTATTAATTGGAAAAAAAGATGGACCTGTTGGTGCTGCTTATGCTCAAGCTTTAACCAATCCAGAAGAAGGACGCGAAGGACTTCAAGTTATACTTGAACCAAATATGCAAATTAAGCCGCCTACTATCATGATTCCTACAATACGTCCAATATCGCTCCGTCATGCTAGCCTTACATATGGACCTGCTCAAGCAGCAATTGCTAAGGCAGTTATGCAATGTATTGAAGATGGAATTCTTCCAAAAGCACTGGCTGATGAGTTGGTAATAATTGTGAATGTTTTTGTACATCCCAGTGCAAGTGCCAGAAAAAGAATCTTTATCAACAATTATAAAGCAACTCGTAATGCAATTCGAAAAGCAATGGAAGGTTTACCAACTATAGAAGAAGGAATTGAGAATGCGGAAAATGCACGACATCCTTTCAGAAATGATCCATAAAGCTCATTATGATATCTAAAATTAATTAAAAAAAAGAATTATTTTTATTATTCAGGAAAGTTAAACTTCTAAAAGGCCCTCCCAAGCCTCTCTTTCCTTATCAAAGGCTTTGTTAACTATTTTACATTCTTTTCCTAAGAACATTGTTGCTCTGTTCTTAACATCGTAGGAAGGCCATTCAGGAAGATCATCATGATTAGGATTTCCAGTATGTGCAAAAGAAATCCAAGCATCCATTATTTTTTCACTAAGTTGTTCAACATCTGGGCCCTTCCCGGCAAATTCTTCTGCATTAGGAGCATCAAATGTATTAAATACAAATGGTATTTCAATAATATGAGGAGAACCTAAAGCTTTATTAGGGGATTCCATAGTAAATAGATAATTATATGTATTAGGTTGATGTTTTCTTTGGGCTTCAAGTAAACGAATTGTAGAAATACGGAATGATATATCTGTAAAAAGTGCATTAAATAGTTCTATTGGTTCATTAGAAAGTTTTCCCATACGAGCTTTTTTATATATATCGATGATTTCCTTACTTCTAATATTATCTATACTAAATGTGGTTAAAAAACCAATTAGGGCATTTTCTGCTCCAGATTCCATCATCTTATTTATATTAGGATCAAGTGCAGTAAATAATTTTGCCTCATCTAGATTGGAACCTATCATTAAATCAATATCTTTACATTCTCCATTTTGGAAAGCTTTTAAAGGATGCTTAGGAATTGTATCCCCATCAATTAAAGGTCTAAACGCAAGAAGATCTGTAGGATTTTTAGCCATATATGTGTTCTGTGCTTCAATAATTTTTTCAGGTGGTATTTTGCGTAATGTATCAATATCTCCCCTTTTAAGTTTCAATAATCGCATTAAACCCTTTGTACTTTTCTCACTTATTTCTGGATTAAAAGCAGGGGTACTTTGAGCAATTACACGGTGAAATAATCCTTTAGCAGCAGGCATTGTTGGTAATGTAGTGACAGCATAAGCCCCAGCACTCTCTCCAAATATAGTAACATTATTAGGGTCTCCACCAAATGCTTCAATATTATCTCTTATCCATTTCAGAGCAGCAATTTGATCAAATTGTCCAACATTTGCAGTAACTCCCGGGATATACAAATAACCGAAAGCGCCGAGACGATAATTTATAGTTACAACTACCACGTTTCCGCGATTAGCTAACTTTGATCCTTCATAAAAAGCATCTTTACCACTTCCTATTATAAATGATCCACCATGGATCCAAACCATAACAGGGCGTTTTCCATTATCTGCTGATGGTGTCCATATATTAAGTGTTAAGCAATCTTCACTTTCTGGTTCAAGTTTACCCCACCACTCTTCTAAAGGTGTATATCCTTGAAACGCACATGCCCCATATTTTTTAGCATCAAACACACCATCCCACGTTTTTTTTGGAATTGGTGGTTTAAATCGCAAATCACCGATTGGAGGTTCAGCATAAGGAATTCCTTTAAATATTTCTACACCATTGTCTGTATATCCTTGAACTTTTCCAGATTTTGATTCAATTATGGCCATTACTTCCATATTCTTTCACCTCTACTATAATCAATTTGATATTTTTTATTTTTATATCTTTTATTCAAATTAGATCAAAACTTAAAATTAGAAATTATTTGGATAAATTATTAAGTTTTGAAATTATCTTTTCAGCTTCTTTCATTATTCGATCTAATAAATCTTTCACAGAAGGGATATCTTTTACTATTCCTACACCTTGACCACAACTTACCATTCCTGCGTCAATATCTCCTTCTCTATACATTTTTAAAGCATTTTGACCAGAAGCTACTTGTACAATATCTTCGAGAGGTGCCTTTTTTGACTCTAGTTCAATAATGGTCTCAGCAGCTTTATTCCTCCATACTCTATGAGTATTACGAATAGAACGCATAACTAATGAAGTATCTGTTTCGCTTGCTTGTACTAGCGCTTGTTTTAAATTATCATGGATAGGGCATTCTTTTGTTGCCATCATCCTTGTTCCCATAATAACACCCTCTGCACCAAGTGCTAAAATAGCTGCAACTCCTCTACCATCTGAAACACCCCCACCTGCTATAACAGGGATATTCAAGGCATCTACTACACTTGGTACCATTACAAGAGTACCAATATCCAAAATCCCTGTTGCTCCCCCATTTTCATAACCCACAACTGTTATCATATCTGCTCCTAAAGAAGCTCCCTTTATAGCATATTTGACACCTGCACATTTATGAATCCATATAACGTCACTATCTTTAAATTTAGGGACTAAATGTTCTGGAGCCTTATGACCACTTGTTTCTATAATTTTTGCTCCTTCATCTAATGTAGCGTCAACATAATCCTCTAATTTTTCTTGTGGCATGAGGGCAGGAAATAAATTTATATTTACTGCGAAAGGTTGAGTGGTTAATGATTGTGTTTTTCTAATTGCTTCACGTAATTCTTCAGGAGATTTATAGTTCGCACTGGCTAACACAGCACAGGAACCTGCATTACTACACGCAGCAACAAATTCAGGATTAGTAATATTAGCCATAGTTCCAACGATTATAGGATATTTACATCCCAACATTTCAGTAACTTTAGTTTTAATCATAATTTTTCAAATCAATATTTTTTACCCTATAGTATTATTTTTTCATCTAATATATAATTAATTAAAAAAAGTTGTTCGATAAAATTTTCTTTCTTATTGAGTTTTGGTTAACTTTTAATAATTTAACTTTATTTTTTAGTTTCCAATAGTTTTTCCTTTAGGTCTTCTGAAATTTTAGCTTTTTGTTTGTTTTCATAGTCATACCAAATAATGTGAGCTTCTCCTTCAGCAGCAATTTTATTTAATTTCTCACTAAATATTGAATGCTTTATTTTTATCCTTGATCCTTCAACGTTAGTTATTTTTGCTCCTACATAAAGGGTATCAGGATAAGTTAATGGTGCTTTATAATAACAGGCTTGATATGATAAGATAGGTCCTATAAGAACTGCTGTAGGTTCTTCATAAATATCGAAGAATCGAAATAAGGCAATCCGAGTACTTTCAAAATAACGATAATAGATGGTATTATTTACATGCCCTCTAGCATCCATATCTCCCCATCGAACGGGTATCTCTTCAACAACAGTAAATTCATTTAGTTTTTCGCTCAACTTATTATCTCCTTTACTTTGGTAAAAGCTATTCATAAATAGTAATCTATCACTTGGTTTTATAATTTATTAATTTAAATCTTTTTGAAGATTAAATTATTAAACTACTTTTATAGAAATCTAATACATTATAATCCTTATATTGATAATTTCAAAAAAATATCTAATAATAATAATTTACGACCAAAAAATCAAAAAATAAATAAGTTGTATAAAAAATGGCACAACAAGTATATGAATTAGAAGTAGGAAATAATGCTCCTGAATTTAGTCTTCCAGATAAAGATAAAAAACAAATTACTTTAAAGGATTTTAAAGGAAAGTATGTTATATTATATTTTTACCCAAAAGATAACACTCCAGGATGCACTACCGAAGCTATTGGGTTCACAGGAATATTACCGGCGCTACAAAAATTAGATGCCGTAGTTATTGGCATTAGTCCAGACACACCTGAATCTCACGCAAAATTTATTGAAAAGAAGAATCTAAAAGTTATTCTCTTGAGTGATGTTGAAAAAAAGGTAATCAAAAAATATGGTAAATGGGGGAAGAATAAATTCAGAGGAAAAGAATATATAGGTGTTATTAGAAGCACTTTTTTGATAGATCCTGAAGGGAAAATAGCACATATTTGGCCTAAAGTATCTGTCAAAGGACATCCTGAAGATGTTGAGAAAGTCTTAAAAGAATTAATAAATTAGTTTTATTTCTATTATATTTTATTAAATATATTAAAATTAATAAAAGATTAAAAAAATGAATGTTAATGAAACTATTAAAGAAAGGAGAGCTTATCGTTCTCTTGAATCATTTGATGTTTCAGATGAATTAATAAAAGATTTAGCGGAAAAAGCCCAAATTTCTCCTTCTTGTGCAAATAAGCAACCATGGAAATTCATTTTTGTGAAAGAGAATAAACAATTAAAAAGATTATTTTCAACTTTATCAGAAGGGAATAAATGGGTTGAAAAAGCGTCTATGATTGCTGCTGTATTTAGTAAACCTGAAAATGATTGTATAATTAATAATCGTTTATATTACTTATTCGATAGTGGAATGGCTACAGCGTTTATTATATTACGAGCAACAGAACTGGGATTGGTCGCTCATCCAATAGCGGGCTTTAATGAAGATCAAGCTAAAAAAATTCTTAGAATTCCAGATGATATGAGATTAATTACGCTTATAATTTTTGGTAAACATTCCAAAATAGTTAATCCTGTTCTCTCTGAAAAAATGAAATTAGGAGAAAAACAGCGACCTCCAAGGAAAAATATAAGAGATTTTGTATTTATAAACACTTATAATAACAAGTTTTTAGAATAAATTGAGAAATAAAATGAATAATGAACAATTAAAAATATATAAAAATCATTTATCTAATGAAAAAAGTCCCTATTTAATTCAGCACGCAAAAAATCCCGTGGATTGGTATCCATGGGGAGAAGAAGCTTTTAATAAAGCTCAAAAAGAAAAAAAACCAATATTTTTATCGATAGGGTACTCAACCTGTCATTGGTGCCATGTTATGGCACACGAATCGTTTGAAGATGAAGATATTGCAGAATTGATGAATGAAATATTTGTTTCAATTAAAGTTGATAGAGAAGAACGCCCAGATATAGATAAAATTTATATGACTATATGTCAATTGATGACTGGTTCAGGAGGGTGGCCACTTACGATTATCATGACCCCTGATAAGAAACCATTCTTTGCTGGAACATATTTCTCGAAAAAAACTCGATTTGGGCGAATAGGACTAATAGATCTAATTAAACGTATTAAAGAATTATGGATCAATCAAAGATCCGAGTTAATTAATTCTGCGGAAAAGATTACTTTTAGGCTTCAAAATATTGATCAAGAATCACCTGGAGAAAAACTTTCTGAAACTCATCTTAATAAATCATTCCAGCAATTATTAGCACAATATGATTCTATTCACTCGGGATTTGGAAGTCGACCAAAGTTCCCTACACCTCATAATCTTATATTTTTATTGCGATATTGGAAGCGCACAAATAATAAAAAAGCATTAGAAATGGTTGAAAATACTCTTCTAGAAATGAGAAAAGGAGGTATATACGATCACATTGGATTTGGATTTCATAGATATTCTACAGATTCAAAATGGCTTGTTCCTCATTTTGAGAAAATGCTCTATGATCAAGCTTTAATCGCAATAGCTTATATTGAAACTTATCAAGCTACTAAAAAAACTATTTATAAAAGAACTGCTCAGGAAATATTAGAGTATGTTCTAAGAGATATGATATCATCGGAAGGAGGATTTTATTCAGCGGAAGATGCAGATAGTGAAGGCGAAGAGGGTAAATTTTACCTATGGTCACAAAAGGAATTAGAAAATATTCTGGGAAAGGAGGAATTAGAGTTAGTTACTAGGATTTTTAATATTGAACAAACTGGCAATTTCTTAGAAGAATCTATCGGTAAAAAAAATGGGAGAAATATATTCCATCTTAAAAGTTTCCCTGATGGAGAAGTTGAAAAAAAAATAAGGAATATTCGAAGGAGGTTATTTAATTTTAGAGAAAAGCGGATTCACCCTCATAAGGATGATAAAATTTTAACAGATTGGAATGGACTAATGATTGTTGCGCTAGCTAAAGCTGGTAAAGCATTTCAAGAAATTGAGTATTTAAAAATTGCAAAAAATACAGTCAGCTTTTTACTTTCTCATCTTCGTGAAGCAAATGGTAGAATTTTACATAGATATAAGGATGGAACATCAGAAATAGAGGGTTATTTAGATGATTATGTTTTTTTCATTTGGGGCCTTATAGAATTATATGAAACTACTTTTAATACTTTTTATTTAAAAACCGCTTTAGAATTGCATAAAATACAAGTTGAGGATTTTTGGGATGAATTCATTGGTGGTTTTTATTTTACTTCAAAAACGAGTAAAAGGTTGTTAACTAGACAAAAAGAAATCTATGATGGTGCTATACCATCTGGTAACTCTATTGCTATGTTAAATTTGTTAAGATTGAGTTACATTACAGGAGACCATGAATTAGAAGAAAAAGCAGAAATTTTAAGTAGTGTATTTGCCGAAAAAGTGAAAGCAAATCCTCTTGCATATACTCAATTCTTAGTTGCTATTGATTTTGCTATTGGACCAACTTATTCCTTAGTCGTAGCAGGTGATTCAGATGCGGAGGATACAAAAAAAGTAATAGATATTATTTCAAATGAATATATTCCTAATAAAGTGTTCATTTTAAGAAGGACAGAACAAGATATTCCTGATATTGATAATTATTCTAGTTTTGTTGAATTTTTTTATGATCTAGAGGGAAAGTCGACTGCTTATGTATGTATAAATAAAACTTGTAAACCTCCAACTTCAGATCCTTTAAAAATAATTGAATTTCTTAATGGAAAATGGTAATTCAAAAAATAATTAGCAAATTTATATTTTTATTCAAAGTAAATTAGTTTAAGATAGTCAAAAATAGTATTAATTTAATGTGCCATAACTTTAGAATCTAATAATCATCTAAATTATCATCTTCCCAATCACCATCATTATCCCAATCGTCATCTTCATCCCAATCTTCATC
>JBHLNF010000008.1:0-180724 GCA_048937405.1 Promethearchaeota archaeon | reverse complement strand
TCTGCAATTTTTTTATTAACCATTTTATTTTTCTCCATTTTTATTTGTTTTATTTCTATTTTATTAATACTTTAAATTAATTTAATTTCAATATTATATCAATTAAAGAAAATATAATATCAATTATTTAAATGTTTCTATTAGATACTGATAATATCAATTTCTAAAAGAAGCAGACTGTTCATTAACCCATAAAAGGAACTCATATGATTAGTCATTACGAGAATAAGACAGGCTTTTATTATAAAATCTCAAAAACAAAAAATTCTTAATATATATTTAAAACAATTTAAAAAGAAATATAATAATATTTGGCTCTTTTATTATTTAAAAATGAAGAACTAGAATAATTTATCTATAAATCGTATTTCCAGAATTTTTGATGATCTATTTTTTATACTCATCTATAGATTTTAATGTATGTTTTCCATCTTGAGGAGTTAGTATTTCAAATCCTGATTTATCTAAAAGATAAGCAGAAGGAAACTCCGCATAAGCAAAATTATATTTCGCATTAAAATCATCTTTATAAAAGATTTCGAATTCAACCATCTTTTTAAACTAAAAAGGAATGTCAAAGTCTTTAACAAAATACTTCCACTTTTTTTCATTCCTATTGATGATTTGAAAGACTATATTATATCAGACCATTAATATGAATACAATTGTACTTATTTTATTTCAAATAATACTGTTAACTATATTATTTGTGGCTACAGTCCGATAGCCTCTATCCCGTCCACCCCTCATGTTTGGGAATAGTTTTTCCTTTTACCTCTCTTATTTATTCCCATCGCTTCTCTCGATACGAGTATCGTTATTTGCCCCGCTAACTATGATAATGCAAAGGGATAACATTGAGCGGAAGTGGGCAGGGACTTCTCCTTTTCATTCGTATTTCATTGAGGCTTATAAATATACTAATAATACTACATATCGTAAAAATTAAAATGACAGAGAGTAAGACTTTTCTAATATACAAGAGAAAAGGATGATAAATCGATGATAATGTATTAAATTATCAAGAACAATCACTTTTATAAGTCAATAATATCAAATGATCTCATTCCTAAATACTATACTCACTTTTGTTGTCTGTATAGATTTCTATTCTGTTTGATTTTAAAAAACTATAATCATACAATTTTGGAATTAAATCTCATCACGATTTATTTATTAATATTAAATCGATTAAATATATAGAATATATTTCTTAATAATTATATTTTATTAAGTAGTTATGTCAATTCCAAAACCAAGAAGATTATCTAAGAAGAAAATAAGAAAATCCATTACTTTACCTGAATATCTTGATGACTGGATTAAAAGGTATTTAAAATATGAAAAAGAACAACAGAAAGAAAAAGGAAATGAAATTAATGATAATTTAAAATCTTATTCTTCATTCATTTCCAAAATATTAGAAAGAGTTATGAATCTATTCTTGAACGGTAAAAATTTGGAGGATTTAGAGATTACTGCTGATAGTAAAATGAAGGAATTTTATGAGAAAATTACATTTAGAGCTCTGATAGTTTATTACGAATTTATTATCAAAATAAACAAATATGAAAAATTTGAGCTAAATAAAATGTTAAATATCTTTATGATGTATAAGAATTTCTTCACAGGCGGTAAAGTTATCGCAGAGGATGATGCTGTTCTAACGTTGAATAGGTTTAAGAACTTTATGATAAGTAATAATACAACCAGAGACGTTATGATTGAACGTAGTGGAAATAAATATATCTTTCAATATTTTGGTATTTACCCCGAGATGCATTATGATTTTTCTAAGTGGATTGCAGGGATTTTAGGATTTTTAGGGATTAAAGTTGAAAAAATCTCCTATTCTAACAATTATACTAGAATAGATTTTAAAAAAACTGATTTATTTGGAGAAAGTGCCCCTGTTTTAAAAAAAAGAACCCAACTTCTTGAGTATAATACAAATTATTTCACTAATTTTAATAAAATTTTAGAGGATGAGGATGATGTACATTTCTGGTTAAGAATTAATCAATCTAACTCTCCCATAATCTCTTTTAAAAGTGTTGAAGAAGGTTTGGCACTAATAAAAGAAATACTTGATGATTTAAATAAATGGATAACACCCAGAGAATTTAAAGGAAAAGTATTGGAGATATTTAAAAAATTGAGATGGATAAAAAATATTGATGAAAATCAGTTATCTTTCCAACTCACTATTGAGGAATCTTCTACAGAATACAAAATCATGAATACACTTTTCAATGAATTAAAATTAAAATTTGAATTGAATAAAGATTTTATTCATTTAAAATGAAACTATTAGTTTATAGGATGCTCTTGGTTAACATTTTTATTTTTCCACGGTATATATTAGAAAAAGGTTTTGACATTCTAGGTTCAAACAATTTAAAATTGTGATAACTAAGTTCCATCAGAATTTTTATTATTTTCTTTAAATAAGGAGAACTATCAGCAATAGGGGATTTAGATAATGTTTCTGCCATATTTGAATAGACATCTATTACTTTTTTTTCAACTTCATGATATGCTTTAAACGCATAATGAAGTGCCGAGAAACCTCCACCGAGTTCTTCATGTCTAAAAGGAAAAAAACCATCTTCATATAATAATTCAGCAGGTAAATCATCTCCAAAAAGACGTCCCTCATGTTTAAGGAGTTCATATAAATAAGTGGGAGGTAATGGTTTGAGTGTTGAAATAAAATACATATTAGAATTATACTCAAGATTTCTTTTTATTTCTAAATCAATATTTTTATGAGTATGATGAGGTAATCCAAGAATAAAATTATGATTTGTAATTATTCCCAGATCAGATAAATTATTCACAAAATCCTTAGATATACCGTGATTTTTATCATAACCCCCTTTAAGCGTTGATTCAATACCAAAATTCGTAAGGATAAATTTGATTCTGCATTTTTCTTGTATTAATTTAAGATTGAATTTTTTTAAGTGATTTAATGAAATAAGACAAAAAATATATAGATAATTATCATAACTACCTTTATAATTAATAAAATAGTCAAAGATCTTATTCCAAACTCGTTCAGGAAAACAAGCATTAGGTTCACATAAATATAAAAATTTGTCTCTTCGATCCATTTCTAATAAATTTTTTAAACTTTCGATTATACTTTTTGACTTTGAAAAGGGAAAATAATTCAATTGTTTGGCTGTTATACAGAAATCACAATTATATGGACAACCGATTTGAGTTACCATGTAGGCTGTTTTAATATTTACAGGTAATATTCGAGTATCCATGAGTATTGTAGGAATTTTATATTCTTCTTTATTCAAATGAGACAAGCCAAATTTATTTCTTAACCAAGCAACTCCATTTCCAAAGCAAATGTTTTTTTTTTGAACAAGTTTATTTAATTGGTTATACATAACACCTGTACCACCTATAAACAGTTCTTTTTCAGGATAATCATTTTTAATAATTTCAATTATTTTTATGGCATTATCTAATCTATGAGCATAAACACTTAAACCAATATGTGTGATATCTTCTGATTTATCAATTATTTCATTGATATTTTTATCTGTAATGGCTTTATTAATAATAATAGATTCGATCTCAGGGATATTTACAGATAAAAAATGACCTTCAATATTTGGGGCATATAAACTACTAGAATAAATCGTGGAATTATAAGGATTTAATTTAAACCCAAATTCATTAAAGGCTTCTTGAATTTGATTTTTATTTACATAATGGGTGTAATTGTCATATTTTGAATCATTCAATACTTCTAAAGCGAATTCTTCTGTGGACCTTAATTCTAATGGAAGGGACTTAATGTATATTATTTTAGCTTTGATATCTATTACACCATTCTTTCAATTTTTGAAAATCCTAATAATACTGAATCATAATCTCTGTAATAAAAGGGAAGATAAGCGTAGTATTTTGCTCCTAAATTGAGAAGTGCGTTCTGACTAAGTTTATCATCAACTGGTATGGGAAAAGAGACTGAATTTACTTTTTTATTGTTTAAATACTCCAACAATATCAGATCAAATACTTTCTTTTTATTCGTTAAATTGATATTATTTATATGGAATTTAAAATCATACCAACATTTTTGATATTGATTTTCGGTAATTTCTGCGATTATTTTCCCATTTTTTAGATAAATTAGGATTTTTTTTATTCCAATATAATTTTTATCAGACCTAGTAATTTCAATATCAAAATTTTTGATAACTTTAGAGTTTTTGTTTAAATTTGTAGCAGATATTATCCTTTTTACCCCTGCTGTTTGAAGTGAATGATAAATTAAAGGACTAAGTTTTAAATTTGGTTTGATCATTTTCCAGTAAAAATCATAAAAGATACGACCAAAAATTATCAAACCTTTATTGTTATCATGAAAAGGAATTTGACCCAAATATTTAAAATTGAATTTATCTAATAATTTGACAATAGGCTCATTTCCCATATTAATAATTGCATAAACACATTTTAGAATTCGAGAATTCATAATTTCTTCAATTTTCATCATTTCTACACCAATCTGTGTAATAATCCCCAGTACTCGAAATTCTGGATCGACCATTGTGACTTTTATATAGCCTGTATTATGACTAAGAGTAAAAAGCATCTGTCCCACTAATGTTCCATTTAAAAAAGCTCCTTTCCAGTATGTATGCTTTTCTCTTAATTTATGATGTATAAATTCAATATTATAATATTCTCTTTCAAAGTATAACTTTCCATAAACTTTTTTTATTAAATTGACAATTTGCCTAGCATCTTCTGGAACTAAATCTCTTATTATAGGTTTAGCTTTCAAATTGATAAATATCCCTACAAATAATTAAAAATTTTGATGTTACTTAATTTTCAGAATATATTAAATCAAAAAGATCCTTCTACGTCTTTTGAATTCATAATTATTCGTATATATAAATGAATGTCATACGAATCCTTTTTGAGAAGATTAAAGGTAATTCTTCATAATTAATGAGAATTAAGACTTGTAGATTTCTAACTTTAAAGCTTCAATGCACATATAGTAATTTTTGTAATAATTAATTTATCTATTCTCAATTTGATTTTCCTAAAGCAAATTGAACTTTTTAAGTAATACTTTTCTTAACAATTGATTTTTGTATATAAAAAAAATTAATTTTATTTTTTGAATTTAAATATTGTAAGTGGAGTACAGAACTTGAGTTTCGAAAAACCTACCTTTTTTGCCACTGTTGTAAATTCCTCTTTAGTAAAAAATCCTCCTACACCTTCAACAGTATTTAACATAATATTTAAATAAGAATTTGCGTGTGGAAATAGTAAATTTGATCCAAAACAGATACCTCCAATTTTTAAACATCTATATATTTCATTTAAAGAAGATTTCATGTTTGTCCAGTGTAATACATTTGAAATATAAATATAATCAAAATAATTATCGGGATATGGAATCTGGGTAGTCATTCCTTTTTTAAATTCAGGATGATATGGTTTGAGATCTGAATAAGCATCCTCTGTTAATTCCAAATATCTCTTTACAGTATAATAGAACTCATTGTTTGCTATATTTATTAAATTTTCATTGATATCAACACCTATTAATTTAAAACTATTTTTAGGTTCGAAATTATGCTTTTTCATTAATTGTGTCCAGAAATCAGCCGTGCCAATTCCACTTCCACACCCTAAATCAAGAAATTTTCCAGGATATTTTATAGAATTAGGAACGTATGATATTGTTGCATGTCGTATATATTCATACACTTTCTGAGATAAAGCATCATCAAAGGTAAAAAGATTGTATCCAGATGCTATATCAAGGAATTTATTAAATAATCGATTAAATACAGAATTTGCCATATTTTCTAAAAACTGAGTAAGAGATTTATCCATTACGTTCGGAGGTATCGCTTCAACATCTAGGGATTTATTTAATAAGAATCCATTACTGGTTTTTTCAATGGTATTATCACTTAGAAGTGTATCTAATAACATATAAAGATAATTATCATCTAGTATTTTAAATTCTTGTTTAATTTCTGAGAATGTATGTGGTTTCTGAAGAAAGCTAAGAAAATTATCTTTTAATCCTGAAACGACAAGATTCCTATAATATTCACTCATTGGACGTGAAAATTTTCCATATTTACCTAATTTGAATACATTTTTCCATGCTTTTATCCGATTAATTAAAATTGTCATAATAAATTCTACCTTTTGATCTGACTTTTTTTTAATAATAATTCATTAATAATTCAAGCAATTCCATTTTTACGTGAGTAGATTTCTTCTATTTATAAAATCTATTACTTTTAAAAGTTTCTCAAATGAATCAGTACTTTTAGTTGTTCTTAAAAATTCAATAGTATTAAGATTTGTATTAAAATATGAAATTAAATAATCTTGATCAATAGAGAACATTGGACTTACTTTTTCTATAATTTGTGGAACTAATTCTTTAAATTTAATCTCAAACTTTGAATAAAGTAAATCATCAAAAATTAACCGATCTATTAAAGCTTCTTTCTTTTTATCTATGTTCGAGTGATTCAAAAATTCTGATAGCAATAAAATCCTAGGACTTTTTGAAATTAATTGTGCATCAGAATTAATTTGATTAATCATATTTGAAAGTATTTTTTTAACCCAAGTAATCTCTGTATCTTCTTTAGTTAAATTAATACAAATGAAATTATCACCGGAATTCCAGATGTGAAAAATTTGTTCTGTGATTGAAACATTTAAATATTCTGGTAAAGAAGAATACAACTTTCGAGTTTTGTGCATTTTAATATCGAGGAGATTTATTAATTCCATTATATTAATATGAGATGGTGATACAAGCTCGAATACCCAATTATTAAATGTATTTAAGATTAGAAAGATATTAAAGATGGGATGTGATTCTAATGGCTTTTGGCCATCATTACTTAATTTATAAATTTTTTGACTCTTTTGTTCTATATTCTTATAATTTTCAAGTTTTACTTTATAAGTATTGAGATAATCTTGAAAATGACTATTATTATCAACGAGAACATTATTTACATGTAATTCATCTTTAGAATAATGGGCAACCTCATATGAACATGTTTCTTTACCAAAAAATTTCTCGTTTTTTTGTTTTTTAAGGTATGAGTTTTCATCATTAATATTAAATCTAATTTCAGCACCACACATCAAACAAGTGAATTCAGTTGAATTAGAACTACTTGCTTCAATTTCAAAATCAACTCTTTGATATCCACGAATAGCATAATGTGGATCTAAAAAGACTTGGAAATTATGTTCACACAAGGATTTGCTTGGAATTGATATTGTTGTTATTCCTTCTTTTTTTAAAATATTTTTAGGGACATCAACCTGACCATATTTTTTACAAACTGGACAAGCTATCTCAATTCTAAAACTTTTTTCAAGTTCTTCTTCGAAAAATATACTTTTATTTATAATATTAACCACCACCTTTTAGATTGAATACGTGCTAAAAAATTATTTATTCTATTAGTATATCCCCTAATATCCTAAGATAATTATTCAAAGGACAAAAATGTGGGGTAAGGACACTCTCAAAATATTAACAATTTTTTTAATTTATATATCCATGTGTTAATTAATTTACTGACTCTTAAATAATGATTTGAAAAAAACTTTAGAAATAATTAAACTAATGGAATATAATATGAAAAAGATTACTTGCACAACAATATTTTAAAGAAATCCTCCTAATATTCTAAAATTTACAGATTTTCAATAAGGATTTGAATTATATTTAATCATATATTTCTAAAAAAGTGAAGCATTTTACAATTCTTCCTTGGAATTCTAAATAAAATTAATATATCAATTATTGATTTAAAATTGGCTTTCGAAAGAAAGTTATCAATAATTGAATTAATTAATAAATATATGGCTCAAAATATGAAAAATGAGTATAATTTTAAAAAAAAGCTTTATTTTTTAATTCTATAATCTATCTGTGATTATAGAATAAATCTGTTCTGCTGTAAATCCTTTAATATCAATTGCTGAACATCTGCAATTTCCAGAACAAGCACCACAACCTTTACAGAGTGCTTCATTAATTTTAGCTACGGTACCAAATCGTCGGTCTTCAATAAGTTCAATTGCTCCATAAGCACAATTTTCAACACACATCCCACATCCAATACATCTTTCAGGATGTACAACACCAAAGAAAGGTTCTATTTCAACCTCTCCTTTAGCCATTAAAGTAGCGGCACTTGATGCGGCTCCTTTAGCTTGAGCTACAGAATCAGGAATATCCTTCGGACCTTGGGCGACTCCAGCAATAAAAATACCATCTGTTAAAGTATCAACTGGTCTTAATTTTGGATGTGCTTCTAAAAAGAATCCATCCGCAGATCTTTGAATTCTTAAAAGAGAAGTGATTATATCTGCATCTGCACGTGGTTCTATTCCGCAAGATAGTACGAATAAATCAACTTTTAATTCAATTGGTTGCTGAAGTAAAGTATCTTCCGATCGAATAATAATATTATGTTCTTCATCTTCGGTTACTTCTGCAATTCTACCTCTCATATAACTAATTCCATAGTTTCTACCAGCAGATTCGTAGAATTCCTCATATCCTTTACCAAAAGCTCGAATATCCATATAAAAAATGTAAATATCTGCATCTAAATGCTTTTCCTTATATTGTCTTGCTTGTTTTGTTGCATACATACAACACACTCTAGAACAGTATTGATTACCTCCTTCTCTAAAATTTCTGCTTCCAACGCATTGCAAAAATGCAATACTATGAGGTTCTTTAAGATCTGAGGGTCTTACTGGTCTACCTGTGACGGGTCCAAAAGAACTTAATAAACGTTCCATTTGAAGTCCTGTAATTACGTTTGGATATCTTCCATATCCATATTGTTTGAGTTCTGTTGGATCATATAAATCCCAACCTGTCGTAACGATTATTGTGCCTACTTTAATATTAATATATTCCGGTTCATCTTCATATTTAATGGCTTCAGGTTCACATACGTCTTGTCTAGCACAAATTCCACATTTTATACAATGATCCATGTCTATTGTATATTGACCTGGAACGGCTTGAGGAAATGGAATATATATTGCTTTTCTAGTAGCCATTCCTAAATCAAATTCATTTCCAACAGTCACAGGACAAAAATCAACACAAACTCCACATCCAGTACATTTTTCTTGGTCTACATAATGAGGCTTCTTTACTATGGTAACTTCAAAATTTCCTATATACCCAGAAACTTCTGTAACTTCAGAATATGTTAAAAGTTCAATATTATTCTCTCGTGATATTTCAGACATTTTAGGTGTAAGAATACAACTACTGCAATCCATAGTTGGGAACGTTTTATCAAGTTGCGCCATATGACCACCAATAGTCGGACTTTTTTCAACTAAGTATACTTTATACCCCTCTGTAGCTAGATCTAAAGCAGCATTCATACCTGCTATACCTGCTCCAATTATTAAACAAGTTGGTTCAACTTTTACCTTCTGAACTTCTAATGGAACCAATTCTCGTGCTTTTGCTACAGCCATTCTTATATGGTCTTTTGCAGTCTCAAATGCACCCTCTGGTTCTCTCATATGAACCCACGTAGAATGTTCTCGAATATTTGCCATCTCAAATAAGAACTGATTTAATCCAGCTTCCTTACACGCAATTCTAAAAGTAGGTTCGTGCATTCTTGGCGAACATGCTGCAACTATTACTCTATTTACTAATCCTGCTTCAATATCTTCCTTAATCATTTTCTGACCATTATCAGAACACATAAATTTGTATTCTTTAGCTAATACTACATTTGGAAGAGTTTTTGCATATTCTACCAAATCTGGAACTGAAACAACACCACCAATATTTATACCGCAATGACATATATACACACCAATCCTAGGTCTTTCATTACCGGTGACAATAATTTCTTTCTTGGTTTCTGTCATTTTTTCCACCTATATTAATTGTTCTTTGACTATATTTAAAAATGGCTCAATAGAAATAAAAGGAGAAACACCTTCTAATTCATGGTTTTTAACTAAACCTAATAAATTAGGATCCATTCCAAAAGCAACCCCCAATAGTTGAGTTATATATATGACCGGTATATGAAATGGTTCTCCAATAATATCTCCATAATAATTATTTACTTCAGTTTGACCTAAGTCCAATTGAAGATGGCAGAAGGGACAACAATTCACTATAATATTTACCCCAGCATCTCTCATATTCACTAATTTTTCTCGTGTAAAATCTGCTGCAACTTCTCTTACAGCAGTTCTAACTGCTCCTCCTGCTCCACAACACATAAATTTATCTTTATAATCTATACTTTTTGCACCTGTGATTTCAACAATCTCATCAAGAAATTCTGGAGCTTCATATTCACCATTCCATGGTCTTTTTTCACTAGGTTTTACAATATGGCATCCATAATGTACGCCTACTTTTAAATCTGAGAATTTTAATTTGATGAAATCTCTTAAATAATCTAAGCCCATATCGAGATATAATGCTTGAACAACATGCTTCGGTTCAAGATTTCCTTTATATGTCCGTCCAACTTTCGCAAGATATTTATTAACTTCTTTTTTTTTTTCATAATCATGTTCAAGTTCAAACCAAGCATCTCTAAGAGTTCCATAACATCCATTACAACCAGTGAGAGGATTTACTCCTAATTCTTCAGCGATCGAGATATTTCTAGCAGCAATAACATACCAAGTTGGTATATGAAAAGCCCTAAAAACACCTGGAGCAGGACAACATGATGCTCCTGGTAAGTCTAAAATATCAGCTCCAAGATGGTCAAAAACACTTCTAATTGAAGCTTCAATCATAGGATAACGATTGGGAATAACACATCCTAAAAAAAGACCATATCTCCATTTATAATCCTTACTCATTTTTATTCCTCTTTTTTTTTCCTTTCTTCTTTTAATTTTTCTGCATTATCCAATAATTCTTTAAATCCTACAGCATCCATTAAATCCTGGCACTCCTTAACAGCTTCAGGATACGAATGAACAGTTGGAGGTAATGGAGGTAACCCATAGGATACTCTTAAATCTCTCCATCTTTTATTGCCTTCTCCATTAGCTGGGACACCATGTCCAGTAGTATAGAAAATATTTCTAGCCAATCCAAAATGAGGATCTAGAATAAAACCCTCTTCCACAGCTATATTTCTAAGTTTAATAATCATATCAGTTACAGGAATGTCTCGAGGGCATCTTTCATAACAATAATAACAAGTACTGCATAACCAAATATCAACATCTTTTAATACTGATTCATCTCCAGTTAATGCACGACGGATTGCAGAACGAGTCCTATATGCTGTTCTACGGCCACTTGGACAACTTCCAGTGCAGGTTCCACAATTTATACAAGCTCTTATTTTTTCTAATCCCGCATCCACAAATTTTTGTGCAATCCTGGAACTTGTGGCTTTATAGACTTTTCTTTTTATATATTTTTCTACATTTTCGCTCATATTTATTCCGATTCTTTTTTCATTTTTAAAAATTGATTTGCGATTTTGTAAAAAAACAAGGTGTTTTCTTTAACGTGTTTGATC
The DNA here is from genome assembly GCA_048937405.1 of Promethearchaeota archaeon. Taxonomy (GTDB): domain Archaea; phylum Asgardarchaeota; class Lokiarchaeia; order Sigyniarchaeales; family SOKP01; genus Loki-b32. The sequence goes on along the minus strand of JBHLNF010000008.1, from coordinate 169,130 downwards.
AAACAAATCGATTGATAATCTTATAAAGGAAAAAGTAATTTACTTAAAAAAATTTGTTATCGATAATTGATAACAAAATTCTAATTATTTATTATTACTTATATTTTTCATTTTTATAAGTAAGCAAAAAAAGAATATTCTAAAAAATAGCTATAGTTTAATAATTAATAGAATACAACAGAAATTAATCCTTTGAATTATAATTATGATTATTATTATTAAATTCTTCCAAATATTCAAGCTGCTTCTCTTTTGATAAAAAAGCCAATTCTTTTTTTATTTTTTTTTTCTTTTCTTTATCTAAATCTAATTGTTTTAATTTCTCCCGTACTTCTTTTGTTAAAACAGTGAATATTCTCATAAAATATTTTTTTATTTCTGGAATTTCTTCTAATTCTTTTTCTTCTAGATTTTTATTTATCATTACCACCAAATTAGATTGATTTCAAAAAATTTTATGATAATCTGTTTTTATTTTTTCTTTTTTTTTAATTATTATATAGCTTAAATTGATAATAAAAAATTTGGAGTCCAATTCTTCGAATAATTATTGCTTATTTCAGAATCTTGATAATTTTCATAAAAAAAAAAAATTTTGAATTATAATGATAGAAATAAATTATTCGTCATTTTTTTTATGAGGAATTGTGAAATAAAAAGTGCTACCTTTATTTCTTCCTGCAGATTCTAACCAAATTTTTCCTCCATGTAATTCTACTAACTTATTCGTAATATAGAGTCCTAGTCCTGTTCCTTCTATAGAAACATCCCAACCTTGTCCATATCGTTCTATTTTTCCAAATTGTTTGAAAGCTTGAGCTTTTTCTTCGGTTGTAAATCCTATTCCAGTATCTTTTACAGATATTAGATAACAATCTTTTTCTTTTTTTGATTCAATGGTAATATTTCCTCCTGGAGGGGTGTATTTAATCGCATTTACAAGTAAGTTAGAAAAAACCTCATAAATTCTTTCTTTATCAAATTGAGTTTCTAATTTTTCATGCAATTTAAGTGTAATTGATTGATCCCGTAATTTTGCTAATCCTTTTAATTCTTTAACACAGAAATTAATCAAGAAACTTAAATCTTCATTATTCAGATTTAAATCTAATTGACCAGCTTCTAATTTAGTACTTTCTAATAAAAGATTAATAATTTTTTCAAGCCGTTTACTTCCATCCTTAATCTCTCCTAAAATTGATAATACGTCATTATCGAGCTTAGGTTTATGGAGTGTTAAAAGAAGTTCCGTAAAACCTTTGATTGAGATTAAAGGAGTTTTTAATTCATGTGAAGTCCTCGAAAAAAGTTCTGTTTTAAGATTATTGATTTTATTTAAAGTAATATTTTGTTCTTCTAAACCTCTTTGAACTTGCCACCTACGTTGTTCAATTTCAATTGCATCGCATATTAAAAACATTACTAGTTTATCTTGATTACTAATAACAGGATTTTTTCTATAAAAAACACATACAGCACTATCCAGATCTTTCTCTGATTTGATCAATTTTCCAAAACATCCCTTTAAATTATATTTTGCTATGAATGGATCTGTGTTTACAAAACTCATTCTATCTATATCAAAAAAGGTTTGAGGAAAATCATGTGATTCATAAAACAATGCACTAACAAACAAGTTACTAGCAAAAAATTCGCTATTACAATTAAAGGCTCTATTATTAGATGTTAATATTTGATAAGATTCCTGTCTTTCATTTTCTGTTTTTTTAATATACAAGATAAAATCTCCATTGAGTAATTTTAAGCATGTTTCAAGCAGTAACCGAATATTATTTTTAATATCAGCAGTGAAATTTAGAAAATTTATATTTAATTCATATATCAGGTTTTCGTACATCTTTTTCTCTGTTATATCTTCAAGCCATACTCTAATACTATTAATTTGTCCAGTTTCATCATAATTAGGTATTGTTTTCCCAGCTAACCACTTTAACTTCCCAAATTTGTCGAATATTCTAAATTCTAATTCTGATTTCTCACGAGTTTCTAGGATTTTACGAAAGTCTTTTGGGTGAATTAATTTATTGAAAAATCCCTCCTCAATAAATTCATTTTCATTGTATCCAATAATTTCTACTAGCTTGGGATTCATATATTTTATTTCATTTTTAAGGACATTAAATTCAATTACTCCTACCGAAGAAGTTTCTAATAAGTCACGAAATTTTTTCTCACTTTTTCTTATAGATTCTTCTGCCTCTTTTTGCATTGTTATATCAAGTATAACCGCTAGAATATAAGATTGACCTTTCATATTAACTAGAGTCGATCTAATACCTACCCATTTAATTTGATTATCTTTACTTCTAAATGGAAATTCTACAGGTTGTAACTTATTACCTTTCAATAAATTCTTATAACCTTTTAGTAATTTTTCTAATCCATCTTCAAGATATTGATCAAAATTCATGAATTTTTTTCCAATAAGATCTTTTGGAGAATAGCCTGTTATACGTTCAATCGCAGAATTGCATTCTATAATGGTTCCTTCTAAATTTGTTAGAATAACTCCATCTGGAGAAGTTTCAAATAAATAATGATATTTTTCTTCTGATTCTTTTAACTTTTTCTCCATATTTTTTTGATCTGTAATATCATAAATCATTGCTAAATCTGCAGGATTTCCTTCATAATCAATTGTTTTTGAGAAAATCTCAATCCATCTAATTTCCCCATCTTTTCTTATTAATCTAAAGTTATATTGATCAATGGCATCAGTATCACCCGCCTGCTTCTTACGTGCTTGTTCTCTCACAAATTCTTTATCTTTATGATGGACAAGTTTCATAAATTCATAAGGACTCCATTTTTTCATTTCCTCTACTGTATATCCAAATATCTCAATTAATTTTTCATTAAAATATTTAAAAATACCATCTTGTAATACAAATATCCCCATTAAAGATTGTTCTGTAATATTTCTAAATTTTTCTTCTGCTCTCTTTATATCATCAATAGGTTGAATGATAACTTGAACTATTTTTTCATTTTGATAATCAAATAAGGATGCATGGATATTTACCCATACCGAAATTCCTTCTCTTGTGTAGAATTGAATTTCTGTTGTGTCCATAGTTTTCTTTTTTACAAGTGATTTAAACTCTTCTAATAGAGTTAAAAAATAATTTTGAGGAATTAAATTAGCCTTCATATAATTTTTTCCAATTAATTCTTCTCTTTTGAAACCTAAAAGATTTTCTGTAATTAAATTACAATCCAACATTTCTCCTTTCAAATTGAATAAAAGAATCGAATTAGGAGAATTTTCATATAAATGTCGATATTTTATTTCAGACTCTCTTAATTTTTGTTCAGCAATTTTCCTTTGTGTGATATCACGAACAATACCAAAAAATCCGATCTTTTTTCCTTCAGAATCATATTGTAAATCGGCAGTTCCTTCAAAATAAATGAGTTTCTTTTTAAGAGTAACTAGTTTAACTAATCCTGAGGGAGGACGAGGAATTCCTGTTTTATATATTTGAGAAAACGTATCAAATAAAATCTTTCTTGAATGTTCATCATAAAATAAGCGATTATCCTTTCCTATTATTTCTTCCTTTGAATATCCTATAATTTTACAAAATGCTGCATTTGCATAAAGCAACCTACCACCAAGATCCGTTTCATAGTATCCATCCATCATATTTTCGAGCATGTTTTGATATTTTGCCTCAGAAGAATTTATTTTTCGTTCAGCATTCACTCTGGCAGTTATATCAACCTGTATTATTAAATCTGCTATTTTCCCATGATATCTTATTGGTTTTGAATAATTTTCTATATATCTTATATTGCCATTTTTCCTAATTATTTTCATAATATAATGTGTTGCTATCTCTTCTGAACCCTGTTGTTTTCTTATTAATTGCTTTTCAACCATATCTCTAGAATCGGGGTGAATTACTTTTAACAGTTCTCTCGGTTTCCATAGTTTAATTTCTTCAGAGGAATATCCATAAATCTCAGCCATTTGTTGATTTGAATATTTAATAATAAAATCTTGAATAATACATATTCCCATTAATGATTGTTCTGCTATCGTTCTGAACTTTTCTTCAGATTCTTGAAGTTTTCGTTCCGCATCTTTTTTTTCTGTAATATCAATATTTATTCCAAAGATATATTGAATTTCGTTATTAATATATACTGGATTTATTATATTGTAAAAATGATGAATATTACCATTTATATTAAAACTCTCTTCACCAGTTACTAGTTCCCCAGAAAATGCTCTAGAATTATTATTTTCCCATATTTCAAGAGTTTTCTGATTATTAGTAACTTCATTAGGACGTTTCCCTATAACATCCCCCCAATGTTTCTTACAAACTGAGTTTTGCATTGCATATAAACCATTTTTCTCAATCATAAATACATCAAATGGTAAAGATTCTATTGCTGTTTTAAGGAGGACTTCACTTTCTTTAAGTGCATTATGATATTTCTCAGGTGTAAATTTATCCCCATATCTGTTTTCTGGAACATTTTTTGAAATTCTTTCTACCATTTTTTCTGATTCTTCTAATTTTATTTCTAAATCTTTAATTCTTGAAATATCTCTCAAAACGATCAAAATTTTTTGTTGCTCTCGCTCATCAATGATTATAGATGATTTTAATAATGCCCAAGTTAAATTTCCATCTTTATTGATTACTTTGACTTCCAAATCATTTCTGTTGTTGTCTAATATACCTAAAATGTCGGTTTCTGGAGTGATTTCTCCGAAATTAACTAGATCAAATAAAGACTTCCCTTGTAAAGTACCATCTGAATAACCCAATTGTTTTGAATATTTACTTTTATGAACATATTCAATTTCATAGGAATTATGCATCGAAACAATGATAATTAAGTCATCTATTGTTTCCATTAAATAGGGAAATATATTTTTAAAATTAGTAATTTGATTATTCTTATTGGAAATCATATATTTAACACCAATCTCCTATGAGTTTGATAACTAAATAAAATAATTAAAGTAAGGTAACTCTACTTCCTAGATAAGAGTTGTTCTATTTATATCTTCTTTTATTATGATATTTTCGGTATATAGACAAGAACAAATGATTTTATTTGTGCTATAAGATATATTCTTTTAAATTCAAATCATACTCGACTTCGATACAAATGCTTTTTTTCAAATTATTATAATCAGCTCCATAATTTACATAACCTTTTAATTGGTTTAAATCAGAATAGCGTAAAGTTAACATTGCAGCATATTTCAATGATAACTTATTGATTCTTCCTTGTACAATTGTTATTGGTCCAGGAACATCACTCGCTTCAATAATTAAATCTTTTGATCTTTTTAGGGTAAGTAATTGATTATTTTCAGATTCATTTCTTCCAACTATAATTTTAATATCCTTATATCGGAAATGACGACCAACTTTTAAAATAGCTATATCATCCATTTTTTGATGGTCATTAAATTTAAAATAGTCATTCATACGATTGGTAAAATGCTCATCTGTTAATAAGCAACCACCACATGCATAATAATTATTCAATATCCCATGCTTTCTAGCTATTTCCATTTGTATCTTTCTACTCCTTCCTTTTATTCCTAATAACTTTGTACGGTCAATTAATCCTTGTAGTTCATAAATTGTTGGTTTTAAATGAAGAGCTGATAAAGGTCTTACAAGTTTACCCTCTAAATCCGATTCTTTTTCAACTATCTTTAATGCATTCATATGTTGAGATTTTGGGCGTTGATTGAGAACTTCTCCAGTAAATATAAAGTCGGCGGATATTTTTTTTCTATATTCTTTTGCTTTTCTTAATATATAAATCCTACAATCAATACAAGGATTTAGATGCTTTCCATAACCAAACCTTGGATTCTTGATAATTTCCAGAAAATCATCTTCTAAAGGTAAATAATGCATTTGAATTCCAAGTTTATTCTCAAATAATTCTAAATTACATTCTCTTTGACTAGCATTTTTATTGTATTGACAAAAAGGGGATGTAAAATTCAATCCGATAATTTCAATTTTTTGTAATTGAAGTAAAAAACAAGCAACTAGGCTATCTAATCCTCCAGATATTAATCCAAGTCCAATTATTCGTCCTTTTTTTTTAAAGCTTTCATCATTCATAGTATTTAAAAATAGAAAAAAACTATTCAAGAATTAATTAAAATTCTAAATCATTTATTATTTTCTTTAATCAGTTACAAAATGAATTATAAATATCATCTTTATTTTCTAAATTCATTTCATAGATAATTTATGATAAAATTATAAAATGATTATGTTATTATTCGGATTTTTAGTTTATATAATAGAAAAACTAAATAAAAATCAATGATAAATCTTCATATAATAATGTTAGAAAATTCTATATAGGAACTGTTAATATTTAATTTAAAGCCAGCGTATCCTAGTAGTTAAGGAGGCGGCCTGCAGAGCCGTTGCTTTTAGCGTCGTGGGTGCAAATCCCACCGCTGGCTCTTTTATTATTTTTATTACGCTAATACTTATATCAAATAAATTTTTCCTTTAGATTGTTATTCATTCGAGGTATAGAACAATAAATTCCAATTATATCTGAAAGGAGATATATATGATAAAAAAAGATTTCATCTATTCTAATATATCTTTAATTCTTTTTTTTTATAACTTTATCCTATATATGATTTAGGATAACTTTATGTTCAGATTTATAAAAATGAAACAAATTAAAAATCAATCTCCTTTCTACATCTAAAAAATATTCAAAAATTTACCATTTTATTTTAAATAACAGTATAAAGATTAAGATAGTAAACCATTTTATGAAAAATTATATGAATCGGGATTAAACATGAAAAAAACACATTATTTAGTAGGAATGTTTTTTTTTGGGATTTTATTATTCTCAGCTTGTTTTGGAATGAACATAGCTTATGCTGATGAAGATGAAGATGAAGAAGGAGAACATTGTAAAGAGGAAGTACCCTGTGAAGAAGAACAGAAGGATGAAAAGGGAGAGGATCCAAAAGATACTGATGATGATGGTGTTGATGATGACTTTGAAGAAAAAAATAAAAGATATGTTGAGATTTGGTTTGGGGAAGGCGTAGTTGAAATAGCTTCGATTAAAAGATCTGATGATCAGAAAGACATTATGGATTTAAGGATTGGATATAGTGATTGCGGATTAGATATTAGAGTCTCATTTCGAACCATAAGAAAAGTAAATTGTGAAGAAGAACCAGTTCAAGATGAAGGTGAATCTGGACTTAAGGCTGCTAATGGAGATGATGTTGAGAATACTTGTGAGGAATGGATACATGAATTAAAATTAAATTTTGATGTGAAATTTCCTGCATTGATTGAATATGTTGACCTTAATGATAATGGGATTTTTGAGCATGAAAATAATACGGCTATTGAACATTATTGGATTAATTCATTTCAAGAAATATTATATGATCAAATAAATATTTCAGATGACAGTGTTTTACATTATTTCTTAGTTAATACTACTGATGGTGTTTTCACAGCTCATATCTATTTTCCAGAAGAATTCATTATACTTGATGGGAATATAGTTGCTCCCACTCAAATTAAGATAGACATTGAGATTACTGATTATGATTATATTGAAGAGGACTCTCAGTTAGCGCTACTTGCCAGTCTCCTTTCTGAGAATCCTTATAAAGAAAAGGAAGAAACAGAAGATGAAAAAGCAGGAAAAGCAATTAATGAGAAAGAAGTTTTCATAGATAATAAAGGATATAAGGGGATTTTTAGTTGGAAAGAAACAGCTATGATTGATGGAGTTGAAATGCCAGTATTAACAAATGAACTTGAATTAGAAAAAGAAGATGATGATATCCAGAGACTATTCTTTAATTATCCACGAGGAACTCATATTTACCATGATCCAAAAATTGGTATTGTACTTGAAGAACCTAGTAACTCTGAATTTCCGATGATTATTATAGGTCCAATTGCTGGCGTTGCTGGACTCAGTGTTATCGCATTAGGAGTTTTTATCTCAAAGAAGAAAATCAGATAGAATTAATAAGGTTCCCAAAAAAAAAAATTTATTTCTATTATTTTTTATATATTATTTTAAAAAACCAAAAATAAAGATTTCTAATTAATAGGATTTAAAATTACGATTATTTTTTAAATGAATGAGGTATTGAAAATGAAAAAGCAATATTATTTTGTATGTTTCCTTCTTTTAAGTACTATAATTTTTAGCATAAATTTAACTCTTATAAATACTTTAGCCGAAGAAGATAATGATGGGATAAATGATGATTTTGAAGAAATAAATAAAAGAGTTATTGAAGTCGGTATTCATGAAAATGAAATTGGTATAGAATCTATTAGGAAAAGTGGAACTGATAAAGATCTAATAAGAGCTCTTATTTTTTTTGATGAAGATGGATTGTATATCGGATTAAGTTATAAATCTGAATATGATTCTGAGTGGAAATTAGAATTTGGTGTATTGTTTCGAGCAATTATTGAATTTAACGATACTAATAAGAATGGAATGTATAATCCTGAAATTGATCATAAAATTAAAAATGTTCCATTAAATGATTTCAAAGCTGTAGTTTATGAAACTTCAAATATTTCTTCCGATACTTCTATACATTCTTTTGAAATTCAAACTTCAGATGAGATCTTTATAGCTCATATTTATTTTGTTGAAGAATTTGTCTTTATTGAACAATCATTAATTAATCCAACCCAAGCAAAGATTGAAATTGAAATCTCAAATTTTGAGTTTGCTAGTGAGAATTCTCTACTTGCTCTATATACTCGTTTAGAATGTGAAGATGATTATAAAATTCAGGAAACTACTGATGACGAGAAAAATGGTTATGCTGAAAAAGAAAGTGGTGTAACTACTACAGTAAATGGTTATACAGGATATTTTACATGGAAGGATGATGTGATAATTGATGAGGATATAGAAAATATTTTTATAAATGAAATTGTTGAAAATGAGCATGAGGAATATGGAAAAGGTATATTTCTTAATTACCCTAATGGTGAATATATAACCCATGATTTTAAAATAGGAATTGAAAACTTATTAATCACCTTAAAGAAGCCTGATTCTTTAGTACCTCTTATAGTTTTGGCATCTGTAATTGGCGCTGTTGTAGCTAGCTCCGCTTATGCTGTGCGATATTTTGTAAAACATAGAGGAGTAGCAAAAAAGTTAGGTAGAGATAGAGATGCATATTTTAATGAGATATTTGAAAATGGTCTTGATGAGGAACCATTTGATGGTAAATCGGCTCTTCAGATACTTGTGGGAAATAATTCTATTGAGAAACTTAGTTTGATGAACGATATAAATATTACCGTGATTTCGGAAGAATTTTTTGAAAAATTGAATCAATTTGATTGGGAGAGTTTTGATAAAAGTGAATTTATTATGGAAATGCTAGCTTTATCTCCCAAAGAGAGACAATCTATTTTAGATGAAATGATTAAAAAATCAGCTTTAAGTTTTGAATAGAATTGGTGAAACTAATCGAGGATTTCTAAGATATGCTTATAGAATTATTAGAAGAAGAAAAGCTGGTTTTCGATGTTGTTAAAGAATATCTAAATAAAAATAGATATTTTAATGTAAATGAAATAATACCTTTTATCATTGCTCGTTTTAGAAGTACCTCAAAAAATATAAATATTAGTGGCATCGAAGAAATTCTAAAGTCATTAGTTAATAAGAATATACTCGTTGAAGGTTCAAAATTATCTATAGATGATATTTTAAAAAATCAAAAAAGAAAACTTATTTATGATTTTATAATATATAATCCTGGTGTCTATTTTAGTAGAATCGTCCGTGAACTTAAATTAAGCAATCATGTCGTTGTTTGGCATCTTAATATTTTATTAAAATTTAATTTTATTAAAAAAGAAAAAATTGAACACCATGATATTTATTTTGACTCAAAATATAATCTCAAAGATAAAAAAATAAGATATTTGACTTCAAAAGAAAAAAGTAGAAAAATTATCGATTATTTAAGAAAATTTGATTATGGAATTACAAAAACTCAACTATCTAAAGATTTAAAAATGCATATAAGTACTATAACTAAATATATTGAAATGTTTATACAATTACATATTATTTTTGAGAAAAGAGTATCTAAAAGGTCATTATATTTTCTAAGTGAAGATTTTGTTGAAATATAATAGAGAATTATATATTTTCTCTGTTAAATTAAAATGACTTACATCCTCAATTATTATAACAATTATTTTTAGGAAATTTAATATATATTTCAATAGTAAATAAGGAAAAAAAAAATGCCATTCACATATTAATCAAAAAATAATTGGATTTTGCTCCTTTTATCTTTAAAAATGAATATTTTTCATTAGAAATCAATTGTGGAAGATTAGTATTTCAAAAATTTACCAGATTCCTTAATAAGATGATTCAGAGAATTAGTTACTTAGACAATTCTAAATTATTTTTTCATATCATAAGAGTATTTAAACACAATTAGATATTATGACAAAAAAAAAAGATTTTAAAAAAGAGAAAGAAAAAATAAACCAAATTTACGATAAAAAAGATAAAAATCCATTAGATTCATATATAAGATTATATTCTCAAGTTGTAAGAGAAGTTAGTCAAAATTTAAGACAAAAAATCAATATTTCAAACATTTATATCACTGAGAAAGAAGATATTGATAAAATCTCAAGTGATAAAAATATACATCATTATTTCAAAAAAATGCAAAATTCTTCAAAAATTTAGTAATAACTAAAATCTTAATGATTATGTATTTTTTGCCATTTTTTTAAACACACTTTAATACATTTTCCACATACATCAGTTATTAATCCTAAAGATAATATATATTTTCGACATGAATTACGATAATCAGATAACTTTTCTTTATTCTTAAGAATTGAACATACATCCAAGCAATCTGTACAATCAACGCATTTACTTATCTGTTTTTGATTTTGAATTAATGGAATATTTATTAAGATTGATGCAAAACGTAATGCAGGACCATCTTTTTCTGTAATTATTAATTCATTTTTACCTCTCCAACCAATACCTGCGTGCTCAGCTACAACTCTATGTGATATTGTATGTGGGTAATAATCATGAACATTCTTAATTTGTTCATCTGGAATACCTGTTATGGGTTGAATAAAAATACCATTATAATTTTCTGCTATTTTTTTCCCAACTTTAATTAAAAGATTATTAATATTATTATATTCTTGAGCATATATATTCCATTTATTTTTATCCATAATTCCATCAGAATTCTTTAAATTTATAAATTCAATAATTTCAGGTTTATAACAAATTCCTATTGATATTATAGAACCTGTTTGTTTAAATTCATTGATTTGATTATCTAATAATTGATTCAATTTTTCCTGTTGTATAGGTATTAATTCATTATATACATTTGAGAACTTGGCAATACCAAAATAACCGTCGTAGTTAATTTGTTTTAGAAAATCATCAAAATAGTGGAAAATTTCATTCGTATTGGATTCTGAAATAGCTTTCTTTTCTTCATTCCTTAATATTCTTCTCATTTGTTTAACTCCTATGTGTTAAATTTAAAAAAATAATCTTTTATATATTCATACTACTAAAGAAATGGATACTCATAAAGTCTCAAGTGAAAAGATATCGCTCATTATTTCAAAAAAATGCAAAATTCTTTAAAAATTTAATAAATTTTAAAACGAAAATTCTTTGATTTTTTAAATTAGTTTATTCCTTCAATAAGGTTAATTTCAAGTAAATTAAAGAGTATTATTTTAATTAGGAATTAATTTTTCCTTTTGATTAAAATGAAAAATTAAGTACTGTTTATAATTTTCATTTTTGGAGTATAGTAGTCCCCAATTGCATAATTATTAAAGTTAATACTATAATGATTGCGCCAGTGTGTTTTAACATCAGCTATTAAAGCTTCAATCTCATTTTCTTCAATTTTTCCTTCAGCACAGAGAGTAGTACCCATTGGTGTTGCCGTTATTTCTCCGTTTTTAACAACAATTTGACCATCTTTTATCGTATACGCTGCTGATGTGAATGCTTTTTCTATAGCATGCCCATCCATCTTTTTTGGATCCAAATTATAAATAGCAATATCACCTATTGCTCCAATACTTAAATGACCTCTATCAGTCATGCCCAAACATTTAGCAGTTCCTGCTCGTGAAATAGTACAAATTTCATATAAATTCAATTCACGATCTATATCTTTTAATTCTGTTCTCTCGGATGCTCTTTTAGAACATTGATTCAAGAGAACATCATCTCTCGATTTTTTATCCATTAACCAACGAATAATTTGAGGATATGATGTAAATGGCCCTCCATTTGGATGATCGGTAGTCATGAAAACTTGCCAAGGATTCTTAGTTAGAAGCATGAGTTCAAGACCAACAGCCCATTGAATGGCGTTAACAGCAACTTTTGGACTAAATTGATAAGGTACAATGCCTGACCCAGATTCTCCCTCTACTTGCCCGTTGATCCATTTTATTCCTGGACGGCAACCCCAGTTACTTGTTCCGCCGATATGATGTAAAGCAAACTCCCAGGGACCGTCCGCGGTCATTGTAGTTGTTGCTGCTTTACCAAAAATTACTTGACCCACGTCAATAGTTAAATGCTCATGTGAATTCAAATATTCAGCAATATCAGCAGCTCCAGATTCGAAATCTGTCCAACTAGTACCTCCATATGCATTAAATTGGCAATGAGTCAAATGAAAAGCGGATTTTCTTCCATCCTTTGGTTTAATCTTCTCAACAGCTTTAAAAGTTTCAAGTGTATGTTCTTTATTACCGGGATGTCCCAAATTATTAGCATGTACATGAATAGTATGTGGTAATTTAAGGATTTCATTAACTTTTGCTAAGCTTTCTAAGATTTCTCTTGGTGTAACTTCAAAATGAAAGACATGGTCGTCTAGAGATGCTACATTTTGACCCCATGCCCAATTTTCAACACCCCCTGGATTTACTATTTTTACAGCATACCCTTTGGTTACTTTTAAAATCCAAGCGATATAAGCTGCGAGTTTTTCATAATCTTTTTTTTTTATATATTCCATCACGAACCAATTATTCCCAAATAATGGAAATGCACAAGTATCTATTATTGGAGTATCGAGAAACTCTTCATGAGTATGTCGTGCTTTCAATAATGGCATTGCAGGTTCTACAACTGTAGTATATCCCATCCTGGCATATCTATATCCTGTTGTCCATGTTGATGGGACAGACCAACCTGTTCCACTTCGAGTTATTTTCGTTCTCTTCTCATTGAATTCTTCGAGTTTATCATCTGGTCGAAATGAGCGACCTGCATTAACTTTAGTACCTGCTATATGCGCATGAATATCAACCCCTCCAGGCATAACGATCATACCAGAGGCATCTAATACTTTTGCATCTCCATTAACACTTTCCACTATAACACCATTTTTTATATGAATTTCTTTTTTTTCACCGTCAATATTATTTAGTGGATCATATACTAAGCCATTTTTAATTATTAAATCTTTCATCGTAATTCATCTAGTTAATATCTATTAGTATTTTACAATTTTGCAATTAATAATATTCGAAATAATTCCAATAATTTAAAGAATCTATTATTTTTATAAAGATTTATTATAAATTTTAAGGGATAATGGTAGTTCATTTGCTATAAAATTCACTACTTTTTTGTATATGTCTAAACTTAAATAAAAGTTTTTCTTTGAATATTTTAACTCATAGCATAATTACGTAAAGGGTTCACGATAAGAAATTAAGTATCTAGATTACCTCTAATCATAAATAGGTATAAATTAATGGTCAAAATTTTTATTGTTGATGATGATCAGTCACTTCAGAGATTATATGCTCTCATATTAAAAGAAGCTGGTTTTGAGATTATTGATGTAGCAATTAATGGAGAAGATGCTATTAAGAAATACAAGAAACTTGATATAAAACCTGATTTAATTTTAATGGATCATAGAATGCCAATAAAAAATGGATTAGATGCAATGGTAGAAATTTTGGAAATTAATAATACTGAGAAAATAATTTTTGCGAGTGCCGATATAACTATAAAACAAAAAGCTTTATCGCTTGGAGCAAGTGAATTTCTAGAAAAACCCTTCAAAATGCAGAATTTATTAATTATTATTCAGAATATTGTTAATCAGTTGGTTATTAAGTCGTAATGAATTATTTTTTGGATTAATTAATAATTGCCTTAAATTCCTAACTAGAACGGTTTGTATTTTTAACTTTTTTATACAATATTGAAATTTTTAAATTTATAATGCAATCCTTCATTTAGCTATTCATATATCAGATAATTCATAAAATAGGAAAATTTCATTTATATTTATGTTTCTTATTATAATCTCAGTTTAATAAAAATCCTATTATAATGATAATGCATGGGAACTGGGAAAATTTTATGTGTTTTAGGATGAATACTAGCAATAACAGCAACGTTTTTATTCTCCTTTGCCTATGCTATGATGTGGCACTCAATTTTTATTATTTAGTTTTATTCTCAGATTTAGCTTTAGTTTTTCAATCTGATGATTTGTTTCTGATAATCTTGATATTAATCTTCATAATAATCATGCTCTCAGGGATTCTAATTCTAATGGGAGTAAAAAATCAAACAGCTTGTATAGTAGGATCAATCTTAGCAATTACTTTTACGATTTATTTTATATTTTCTATATATAATATAGTATCAAGTAATTTTGGTCAATATATTAATGTTTTTGCTAAAGAGTCATTAATAGATGATATTATTCCTTTAGATGTATCAATTAGGGGGGAAACTTCTGATATTAAAGTTTCTAATGGGATATATTTTATGTTGAATGGTGGAATAATGGGGTTTATAGGTGGAATAATTACATCATTTAAGTACTAACTTAAATGAATCATTAAATCATGACTTTATATTTTACTCTTGAAATGTCAAAAAACTGAATAAGATTATATATATAAATTAATCTATTTATTATTAAAAATTAAAATTTAAAAATAAAAAATAAAAAAAAAAATAAAAGAAAAGTGTAAAATTATGGGTGCTGGAAAAATCTTATGTATCATTGGAGGTATAATAACACTTGCAACCACATTTCTACTATCATTTGCCTCGGATGCAATATATTACTATTATTATATTGGATTATTCCAAAATATAGGAGACATTTTTGAAAATGCTGATATGGACGTTATTATATTAACAATTGTTTTCATTGTTGTTATGCTTTCAGGAGTTTTGATTATATTAGGGGTAAAGAGTCGAGTACCTAGTATAATTGGAGGTATATTAGCAATTGTATTTGCGGTATACTTTATCCTTGTTGGCTTTGATATCTTAGACATAACAGAAATTGGCAAATATGTTGGAGTATTTGCGTATGATGAAGCGTTAGTGGAGAACATTATTCCTTTTGATCTCCCTCTTGGTGGTGGAGATTTTATTGAGATTTCACTTGGAACTTATCTTATGCTAGGTGGTGGAGTCTTAGGTCTAATTGGAGGAATAATGGGTCCAGAAGGATTTTAAAAGCGTTATTCAAAAATTTTTATATATTTTTTTAAAAATTTTTTTTTAATTTTATTAAATCAGATTGTTCATTTATATTAATAAATGAGAATAATCCCTTATCTATTCTTGAGATAACTCTCTCAATAGAAAGATATTTGATATTCCATTCATCATCCAATAAATTAATCAATTTGAAATTTTCTTCTTTAAGATTCTTTTCTGCTTTTATCAAGGTTTTTTCAATAGAATATACTGCAATTAATGGCTCTAAAAGATTATTTTCCCAAATAGGAATACAACAATCATATTCTAAAGATTCTGTTATTAATAACTTAACAAAATCAAGATTAATTAGAGGTATATCACATGGTAATACAAGAGATTTTTGATATCCAAGATTAAGTAATTCTTTAAATCCAGAATAAATTCCTAATAATGGAGTTCGCTTACTTGAATCTGCGATAAAAAAATCAGTATCAATAATAAATGCCATAATTTGAGATATATCAATATTATCAATATAATTTTGAACTTGTTTTGATGAATGAGCAACCAGAAAAATATCAAAATTCCCTTGTTTCAATGTGTCTAATTGATATGATATTAAAGATTTATTATTAAATTCGAATAGTCCTTTATCATTCCCAAATCGAGTACTCTTACCTCCAATTAAAATAGTTATTGCTATAGACTTAGAATAATTACTTATTTTTGACACTTTATTCAGTAAAAAAATTAATGTACTATTAAACTAATAATTAAAAATTTTATATGATTTAAATTAATTGAAGATATTAAAACTGATTCTCTAAATATATCTAAAATTATGCAATTTAAAAAAAGAATAAAACAAATTAGAGAAAAACCAAGAGAGTATTGTGCCATTTTTGGTGTAACATGTGATGATCTTGGATATTCAGTCTCAAATTATTTATATAGAGGATTAATCGCCTTACAGCATCGGGGACAAGAATCTACAGGAATCTCTCTCTTAAAAACTGGTGGAAGAATATTTACGTATAAAAAGAATGGTTTAGTTTCTAAGGTATTAAATGAAAAAATTATTTCACAATATTGGGGAAATGTAGGTATTGGACATACCAGATATGCGACAACTGGTGCTGTAGGATTTAAATCGTCTCTCTATATGCAACCATTTCATTTTAAAAACAATGAAATTGAATTTTCTATGGCTTTTAATGGAACAATAGCTAATTTTGATGAAATTAAAAAGAAAATGGATGAGATGGGACGTGTTTTTATCACTAATACTGATACTGAAGTTTTGGCTCAATTAATTGGATCAATTGCATTAGGAACTGAAAATTGGCCCGAAGTCCTTAAACTAGCTAGTAAATTATTGGATGGTTCTTATTCTTTAATATTGATGACATCAGAGGGTGATATTTATGCTATTAGAGATCCATTAGGATTTAAACCTTTATGTATAGGAGAATTAAAAACTGAACAAAGAAATCTCTACTTTGTTGCATCTGAATCTTGTGCGATTGATACGGTTGGAGGTTTCTTTTTAAGAGATGTAAAACCAGGAGAAATTGTACATTTGAGTCATCAGAAAGATATTCATTCCGAATATGAAATAAAAATTAACAGAACAGCTATATGTCAATTTGAATATGTCTACTTCGCAAGACCTGATTCTATTATTGATGGAATTTCAGTAGCAGAAGCGAGATTACAATTAGGTATGAATTTAGCTAAGAATGATCCTATTTTGAAAAATCCTGAGATATATAAAAATGCAATTGTGGTTCCAGTTCCGGATTCGGGTCGAAGTGTTGCTGTAGGTTATGCTAAAGAAGCAAAACTTCCTTATATTGAAGGATTAATGAAAAATCGATATGTACATAGAACATTTATTATGCCTAGTCAATCAAGACGCAAAATTGCAGTAAAAGAGAAATTAAATCCTATAAAGAATATTGTTAAAGATAAAGACGTTATTTTATTAGATGATTCGATTGTGAGAGGAACGACAACTCAGCAAATAGTATCATTATTAAGAGAAAAAGGAGGAGCAAAACATGTACATTTAAGAGTAAGTTGCCCTCCAATTATTAGCCCATGCTATATGGGAATTGACTTTCCTACAACGAATGAATTAATTGCGGGAAGGCTTCAATTTCAGCATGGCGATAATTATATAAAAGCGATTCAACAAGTTATCGGATCAGATTCATTGGTATATCAAACAATAGATAATTTAACTCAAGCTATTAGAAAAACTAAAAATGAATTATGCCTAGCATGTTTGACAGGTAAATATCCCCTCAAATCTATTCAAAAATTAGCAGAATTAGAAGATTCTATTGTAAAAAGCAGAAATTAATTTTTTTACATTCTATTCTAACCCAACCCAGCAATAAGAGAAAAATTATTCTTTAGATAATTTAATAGCTTTAATTAGATCTTAGAATTTCTAGTATATTTCAAAATCAATGCAAAAATATGTATTATTGATTTCTATGGTTTTATCAAGATGATAAAAGGCTTTTTATTTGTTTATTTATAGTAAGATTAATAATCATTCTTGAAATGTTGAAATAATCCACCAATTAATTGTCCTGTACTTATACCAGCATCTCCAGGCGCAATTAAATTATGTTCTAAAAAAATAAAACCTTCACTATTCACTTTTTCTTTAATAATTTCGGAAAACGAGTAATTATATGCTACACCGCCAGTTAATCCTATATACTCTATTTGGTTTTCTTTAGCAACTTCGATGGCAACTTCTGTAAATGCATTTCCTATTTCAATTTGAAATTTTGCTGCAATATCCCTTCGTTCATTTTTTGAATTTTCAAGCAAAGTAAGGATATCAAATATTATTTTTGATGTATCAATTATATGTAATCCATTTTTTTTATAAGATTCAATTTTAAAATTTATATTATTTGGAGTTCCTTTTGAAGCTAAACTTTCGAGTCTCATTGCGGGTTCTCCTCTATATGTTTTAATTTTCGATGCTCCTAAAAGATAAGACACTGTATCAAATATTCTCCCCGTTGAACTCGATAAAGGAATATTTTCTGATGGAAATTTTTTATTGGCATTATTGAATTGAGAAACTAAAGTTTTCAATTCTTTTCCTTTATATTCTAAATCATTTTGCAACGCTATTTTTTTGAAGATTCTTAAAGATTCATCCACACTTAAAGTATTAAGTATGATAGAAGCTGCCATCCTAGCAGGATATTTTGTACAACGATCTCCTCCTACCATCGGTTGATATTGTAATGATCCTAGACGTTTATAATCATTATATGAAGAAAGCAAAATTTCTCCACCCCAAATATTACCATCATCTCCATACCCAACACCATCAGTACTTATACCTATAATTTTTTCATCTAATTCAATTTCATTTTCTACCATAAGACTTAAAATATGGGCGTAATGATGCTGTACTGAGTATAAAGGAATTTTAAATTGACTTGCTAAATCTTTACCTAATTTTGTTGTTATAAAAGCAGGATGAGCATCACAGACAATAAATTCTAATTCAGAATTCTTAACTTGTAAGAGATCCTTCATATGAAACAGAGCATCTTTTAGAAAATTATAAGTTTCTAAGTGAGTAACATTTCCAATATGTTGAGTAGGAAATATTCGATTTTTGCGTAAAATTGCTCCGGTAACTGCTAGTTCAGGCCCCACAGCTAATGCTCCAGTTAGATCTACTTCAAATGGTAAAGGTAAATATTCTGGAACAAAACCTCTTGATCTTCTAATTAATTTTATCTTATTATCATGAACTCTTAAAACACTATCATCAGCTCTTTGATAAATCTCTCGATTGTGCAATAAAAATACATCAGCTAGTTCTTTTAGTTGCTCAAAAATTGTATTATTATCAATTCCCATTGGAATATTTGATCTATTACCACTTGTGTAAACCAAGGGTTTATTCCCGATTAAATCAAATAATAAATAATGAATCCCCGTATATGGAAGCATGAACCCTACATTGTTTAGTCCAGGAGCTACCCAATCACTTATTATGGAAGTTTCTATCTTCTCCTTACGTTCCAATAATACAATTGGTCTACGAAATGATAATAGTATTTCTTTCTCTTCTTGAGAGATATTGAATTCTTTTTCGATTAGTCTCAAATTTGGAATCATTAATGCAAACGGTTTATATTTTCTTCCACCTTTCCTTGACCTAAGTTCTAAAATTATATCATCGTTATTTGCCAGACATACCAAGTGAACGCCACCAATTCCTTTAATAGCAATTACTTCACCATTATTTATTCTATCTGTAACTTCTATCAAAATATCTTGTATTGATGATTTTATAATTTTCGTTTTATTCTTGTCATATAATTGATAATTTGGACCGCAAACAGAACATGCAAAAGTCTGGGCATGAAATCTTCTATTATTAAAGTCTGAATAATCACTTTGACATGAATTACAAAATGGAAAACTTTTCATTGTAGTCCTTTCTCTATCATAAGGTAATTCGTTTACAGTTGTAAAACGTGGACCACATTGAGCACATGCTATAAAAGGATATCTATAGAATCTTTTTTTATCTTGATTTATCATTTCATTTAAACAATTATCACAAATAGCAACATCTGGTGGTAATGTAAGACTTATACCCCTGCCTTGTTCACTTGGTTTAATTATTAAATCATTATATTTGCTTTGATTTTCTATATCTCTAGTGCTTATATTCTCAATATAAGATATTTTAGGAGCTTTTTTATTTATATTTTCAATAAATTCATTTAATATATCCTCATTTCCTTGAAGTATAAGGCGAACTCCTGCATTTCCTCGGTTTAAAATAAAACCTTTTAATTCTAAATATCTTGCTAAATTAAATAAAAATGGACGGAATCCTACTCCTTGAACAATACCATCAATATTAATTTCAACAGTTTTTTCAGCCATTCAAATAAATTAAAATTTGAAAGAAATTTAAATCAACTGATTTTTAAATTAAAGATTGAAAAAAATTGAAAAAGGCATAAATTTCATGTTTTTTATCTAATTATTGTGGATATATACAATTATAAACCAATAAGCCTTTATTCAATAATTCAAGAAATAATTAAAAATTAAATGATATTATTATGAGATATTAGAACTATTTCTCATGATACTTGTAATAGATACTACAAGTCCCTTCCATTGAAACCATACATGGTCCTATTGGATTGATAGGAGTACACTCTTTTCTGAATAATTTACATTCATAAGGATATAATTTTCCAACCATAATAAGATGACAAGAACATCCTGGAGGAATATCTTGAGACTTTTCAATTTTTATATCAAACTTTTTATCAGCATCAAAATCGCTATATTTTTCTCTGATAACCAAACCACCCTCATTAACTCTCCCGATTCCTCTCCATGGTGATGAAACAGGTCTAAAAACATCATGTATTATGTTTTGAGCAATTAGATTACCTTCGGGTTTTACGACTCTAGAATATTCATTTAAAGTGTCATATTTTTTGTCTCGCACTTGTATCAAAAGCATTAAAATTGAGAGTAATACATCATTTGGCTCAAACCCGGATATCACATTGGGAATTTTATAACCTTGGGAAAAAATTTCATAAGGTTTTTTTCCTATTATAGCTGATACATGACCAGGAGAAATAAAACCATCGATATTTAATTTAGATTGACTCATTAAAAGTTCTAAAGCAGCAGGTATTAATTTATGAGCACAAATTATTGAGAAATTTGAAGGAGGTCCTGATTGTAATTCATAACCAATCAATGGAACAGTAGTTTCAAATCCAATTGCGAAAAAAATTGTTTGCTTTTCTGGATTTTCTCTGGCAATTTTAATGGCATCATGAGGACCATATACAATCCTTATATCGGCACCTTTTGCCTTAAGTTCGGCTAATGATATATTTGATGCAGGAACTCGTATCATATCACCGAAAGTTACGATTATAGTATCATTTCGTTTTCCAAGTTCAACTGCTTTATCAATATCAGCAGCGGGACATATGCACACTGGGCACCCTGGACCTGATAATATTTCAATATCCTTTGGTAAAAGAGTTCTGAGTCCATATTTGGAAATAGTATGTTCATGTGTTCCACAAACATGCATAAATTTAACGGATTTTCCAATTTCTTTAAATACATTTCTTATTGATTTTAAAACTCTATCTGTGAAATTCTTACTTCTCAATATTTCTAATCCTGGTATATCCATTTTTTTCCACCCATCAACAAATCCGAGGAATTGGTTCACCTAAAGGCATATCTAGAAATCTGGTCCCGCCTACAATTGTTTTTAAAAACACTTTTTTAGACTCCTTTACTTTGACTTTTCCAATAATTTTGGCATCTTTTCCATTTCGAGTTGATTTTATTTTCTCCAAGATATTTTGCGAATATTTACTATCAACTGATAACAGAGCTCTACCCTCGCAAGCTATATTATAGGGATCTAGCCCTAGCATATCACATATCGCATTAACTTGTTTTTTGATAGGAATATCTTCCTCATTAATCCAAATACTAACATTTGATTTATTTGCCCAATCATTTAAAGCAGCTGCTAAACCTCCACGTGTGGGATCCTTCATAGCATGAATATAATTATTTTTAATATCTAATGTTAATACATTATAAATATCAAGTAAGAGTGAAATATCAGATTCTAAATCAGTAGATATATTTAAGCCTTCTCGAGAAGCCATTAATGCTGTACCATGATCTCCAATACTCCCAGTTAGAATAATCTCGTCACCTGGCTTTAAATTATTATCTAAAATTTGAATAGTTTTATCTTTAAACCCAATACCCGTTGTTGCTATAATCATTTCATTCAAACTACCTCTTGGCATTACTTTTGTATCTCCGGCAATAATCGCTATATTCGCTTCTTTTGCGCTTTTATTCATTGAATTAACAATTTTTTCGAGGGTATCAAATTCAAATCCCTCCTCAATAGTTATTATTGATGTTAAAGCTATTGGTTCTGCTCCCATCATTAAAAGATCATTAACTGTTCCACATACACTTAAAGATCCCAAATCTCCTCCTGGAAAAAATAGAGGATAAATCGTGTGACCATCTGCCGTAATAACTATTTCTTTTTCATAGTTAATTAAAGGAATTGTAGCACCATCATCTAATTCCTCAACACCAATTCCATTATTAACCTTTTTAAAAGGAATATTTTTTGTAATAAATTTTATTAATTCTTCTTGTAAAACACCACCAGCTCCATGTGCCAAACGGATGATATTTGAACTCTCATTCTTTACACTCATAATTCTCAATTAGAAACAAAAATTATAAGAATTTAGGTTATAAAAGAAAAATTCATAAATTCAATTATAACCAAAATACAAAATCTACTTAAGTATTGATGTTATTGTTATGAGACCTTTTAATAATAACTTTGAGAAAGAAAGAAAAACTGTATTAACAATGATTAGGATATACTTTAAAAATCTTCAATATTCTAATAAACAATTTTATGATGATTGTTTAAAACTTTTCGAATATACTAATAAAAGATTAGAATATTGCCATTATAGTGAAAATAAGCCCACATGCGAGAAATGCTCTATTCATTGTTATAAATCAGAAATGAGAGAAAAAGTAGGGAGCGTTATGCAAAACTCTAACCTTAGAATGATATATACTCACACAATTATGGAATTTCGGCATTTTTTTACAAAATTTGGAAAATCTGATAATTATAACTAAAAAAACATTATACAACGGCTTTATTGTAATTCATATATCTTATCAGAATATTTATGTTTTAAAATACTATCCGCGAGGGTAAATCTATTGAATAAACCTACTGGATCCTTAATAGAGTTGATGATTTCTTCAGGATCAAGATCTACACATAAAGATCCTAAAGTACTTATGAATTTTGGACCTTGATCTTTGATTCCCACCGGCGGACCATAACATCCTAAGCATGGAGCATTCGCTTTATTAGGACATATGGTTCCGCAGCCGGCATGAGTAACAAGTCCGAAACAGAGATATCCTTGTTCTAAAAAGCATTTATCTTGAGTAGGTAGTCCTTCATAATCTCTTTTTAAACTCGTGGGAACTTTATCTACTATAATTCTATTGCAATGACTACAAACAGTTTTAGTGCTAAATTTAAACCTTGAACTATTTTTTAAAAGAAATAAAATTGCACCAATAATTTCATCAATAATAGGAATTCCTGATGGCTTGACATTTAACATTTGTAATAAACCATTTTTAGTTTCTTTTTCTATTTGAGTAAAGCTTTCTGGTTCGTAAGCAAGTCTTTGCAATAAGTCCTTACGGAAATAAAAATTTGTAAGATTAGATAACCCTAAGTAAGAAATCAAAAAATGTTGAAAAACTTTCATTAATTCATCATTTAAATCATCTATATCTATGATTAATTTTTGCAATTCTGAAACTTTTCTATTAGGGTTAAGTGTACATTTGAAACAGCCAAAGCAAGTATTTGAATTATGAGGGCACATTAACTCACAACCAGAAGCAGTTATGGATCCAAAACAGAGTCTACCCTGATCTAAAAGGCAACCATTAGAATAAAGATTACAGTTGTCGCATACAGTTTTAGCACTATTACGATTTTTAGAACTATTATTTAATTGAGTTATCAAATATAATAGCAATGCTGTAATATTTTCTGTTTTAGGCGGACATCCAGGGATAAATAAATCTACATGGATTAAATCCTTAACATTATAAATAAAATCCTCAAATTTTGGCAAGTTAAACTTCGTTTCCTCTAAGTCAGTTTCAAAAATAGATTTAACATCTTTGAATTTTCTTTCTACTAACTTATCTATCTCATATAAATTAGCTAACCCTGGTATACTTCCATAACTTGCACATGCCCCAAATGCTATAATAATATCACATTTTTGCCTTATTAATTTAACTTTTAAAGTATCTACTTCTGTTCTCACAACGCCTTCAATGAACCCAACTTTTATTGATCCTGCTTCTTTCTCTATTAAAGTTTCATCTTTTATATCGAAAATAGTAGACCAATTAACAATTTCTAATTCTGAAAGAAAAGGAAGCAGTTCAAAATGTGCATTTAATAGACTCTGATGACAACCCCAGCAAGAACTAAGTTGCATAAAAACTACTGGTACTGGCATTTTATTAAATCTCAAATAGTTTTGTTATTTTAAATAGTATGATAATTAAATGAATGTAAGTTATTAAAGAATGCTACTTATAAATCTTAAATTAGCGAGGGTTATTTATAATGAATTTTAAAATTGAAATTTTTTGAAAGTAATTGTTGCAAATTGAAACCCTTTAATGAAAAATAGTAGAGGATCTCTAATTCTATTAAATGTAAAGGGAAAACTTATATATTAAATTCACATTTATTCTCCTAAGGCTTAATAACCTTTTAGCTGTTTTAATCATTCTTTAAAAAAAAGTTTGGACTAAATCGGTTAAAATGACTTTTATATAGATAATAGATAAGGAAAGAAACAAAATGTTAGATTATGAACCAGATATTATAACTAATTGTACAAATACATTAGTAGATTCTTTAAAAGAAGCAGGTTATTCTGAAGTTGATGCTTGTATTCAATGTGGAACATGCTCCGGAGGTTGTCCCTCAGGAGAAAGAACAGCTTTGAAAGTAAGGACAATTATAAGGAAAGTTCAGTTAGGGGTTGAAGATATTCTTTCAGAAAATGATATTTGGTATTGTTCAACTTGTTATACATGTCTTGAAAGATGCCCTCGTAAATTACCTATTACTGATATGTTAATATTTTTACGAAATTTGGCTGTTCAAAAAGGATTCATGTTAAAAAGTCACCTCGATTTATGTAAAAAATTTTGTTTTTCTGGACATGGTGTTCCAATCGATGACAAAAAATGGAATGTATTACGAGAATTCTATGGATTAAAAAAAATTCCTCCTACTGTTCATTCCAATAAAAAAGATTTGGATGAGGTAAAAAAGCTCTTAATAAGCTCCAAATTCAATGAGTTAATTAATATTGATTCCGAGGAGTTGGGAATTAAAAAGAAAGTTAAAGTCTCTCTAGTTGAGGAAACACTTGAGAAATATATTACAGAAGAAGAAAAGTTAAAGATCTCAAAAATATAAGAAGTATAAAATAAATAAATTTTTAGTAATTCTCAATAAGATTTAACGGTTTAATTAAAAATGGTACAAGATAAAAAATATTCATTGTTCCTTGGATGTGTAATACCAAACAGATATCCTTTTATCGAAGCTGCTACTAAAAAAGTATTTCAAAAATTAGGTATTGATCTAATCGAAATGGAGGGGGCTTCATGCTGTCCAGCACCAGGAGTTTTTCGCGGTTTTGATATTGATACATGGTTAATCATTGGGGCTAGAAATTTGACAATTGCGGAGAATAATAATTATAATATAGTTACCATGTGCAATGGATGTTATGGAAGTCTACTTGAAGCTAATCATCAATTAAAATCTGACACAGAAAAGCGAAAGATGGTAAATTATCATCTTAAAAAAATAAATAGATCGTATAAAGGAAGTATTAAAGTTAAACATATTATAGAAGTCTTATACAAAGATATCGGATTAGAGAAAATAAAAAATCGTGTAAAATATGGGCGAAAGAATAAATTAGACCTACAAGTGGCTGTACATTATGGATGTCATCTTTTAAAACCATCTGAAATAAGACCATGGGGCAATGATTCTGAAACACCACACTTTTTAGATGATTTAGTTGAAGTAACAGGGTGTAAAAGTATAGATTATCTGGATAAATATAGATGCTGTGGTGCGGCAGGAGCAGTGAGAAGTGCTTTTAAAGAAATTTCATTAGATTTTACAAGAGAGAAACTCACAAATATAAGAGCTGCTGGCGCTGAAGCTATTATTACAGTATGTCCTTTTTGTCATCTTCAGTTCGATCTAGGACAAATAGAAATAAACAATATTTTTAAAGATAGTATTGGAACTCCTTTTAATATTCCTGTAATATATTATACACAATTATTAGGACTTGCTCTTGGTATGAACCCTGAAGAAGTTGGCTTAATTAAAGATAAAGAATTATCTGGTGTTCCACCATTTATTTCAATAGAACCTTTTTTAACAAAGATAGGTGAAAAACTTGAAGGATAAACCAAAAATTGGAGTATTTATTTGTCACTGTGGTAATAATATAGCTGGTGTTATCGATGTTGAAAATTTAACAAAATATGCAAAAACTCTTCCAAATGTAACTGAAGCTTATAATTATAAATTTATGTGTTCTGAAATTGGGCAAGAATTAATAAAGGAAAAGATTCGAAATGGTGAAATCAATAGGGTTGTAGTGGCTGCATGTTCACCACGAATGCATGAAACTACTTTTAGAAAAGCTTGTAAAGAAGCTGGTTTAAACCAATTTTTGTTTGAAACAGCAAATATAAGAGAACATTGTAGTTGGGTAAACATACAAGATACTAAAGGAGCCTATGAAATTGCAAAATCACATGTCAGGATGGCTGTAGCAAAAGCTAGTAAGTTAGAAGCTTTGGAAAAATTTAATGTAGATGTTGAACCTGCTTGTTTAATTGTTGGTGCAGGAATTGCTGGAATGAATGCTGCTTTAGATCTTTCCAATTTTGGATATAAAGTCTATCTTGTAGAAAAAACAACCACTATTGGAGGTCATATGGCTCAACTTGATAAAACTTTCCCTACATTAGATTGTTCTTCTTGCGTAATAACTCCAAAAATGTCTGAAGTTATGAAGGCTAAAAATATAGAATTAATGACTTATAGTGAAATTACAAATATTTCTGGTTATGTTGGGAATTTTAATGTTACTATTAAAAAAAAACCTCATTATATAGATCAAGAAATTTGCACCGGATGTGGAACTTGTGCTCAGGAATGCTTTGTTATTGCTGCTAACGAATTTGATTTAGGAATGAAAAAGAGAAAAGCAGTATATATTCCTTTTCCTCAAGCCGTTCCTGGAAAATATACGATTGATATGAACCATTGTATCAAGTGTGGAATTTGTGCTGAAATTTGTCCTGTTGATGCTGTTAAATATGATGACAAACCAACATTTGTAGATATTAAGGTTGGAACTATTATTTTATCAACTGGATATGACCTTTATGATCCAACAATTTTAAGGCAATATGGCTATGGAAGATATCCAAATGTTATTACTGGGCTAGAAATGGAACGATTAATGAGTTCATTTGGTCCAACAGAAGGTAAAGTAAAAAGAAGATCAGACTTAAAAGAACCCTCTACGATAGTATTTCTTCAATGCGTAGGTAGTCGAGATTTTACTGAAAAAGGAAATAAATATTGTTCTAGAGTCTGCTGTATGTATTCAGCGAAACAGGCTAGACTTTTTAAAGAAAAACATCCTAATGCAAACATTTTTATCTTTTATATAGATATAAGGGCATTTGGAAAAGGATATGAAGAATTTTATGACTCTACCGGAAGGGAATTTAATATCAAATTTATAAGAGGAAGAATTTCAGAAGTAGTAGAGGATGTAGACCATAATATCATAGTTCGTGGGGAAGATACTCTTTTGCAAAAACTAATTAGAATTAAGGCCGATTTATTAGTTTTAGCCGTTGGATTGGAACCAAGACAAGATTCTAATAAGATAACTAGGCTATTTAATGTACAACGGTCTGAAGATGGGTTTTTAATGGAAGCACATCCTAAATTACGTCCAGTAGAAACATTAACTGATGGCATCTTTATAGCGGGAGCAGTTCAAGGCCCTAAAGATATTCCTGATGCTATTGCTCAAGCAAAAGCTGCAGCATTGCAATCAGCATTATTAATTGCCAAAGGAAAAGTGGAAATTGATCCAATTTTTTCAATAGTATTAAATCATAGGTGTGCCGGTTGTAAAAGTTGTATTAGTGTTTGCCCTTTCAATGCAATATCTTTTAATGAATTTCAAAAAGTTGCTGAAATTAATAAGATTCTTTGTAAAGGATGTGGAACTTGTGTTGCTGCATGCCCTACTTCAGCAATTATCCAGAATCAATTTGGTAATGCACAATTATTACCAATGATACATAATGCAGTTCAAAAATCAGAAAAAGTAGGAGGATAATAATGGAAACAAATGTGTTAAATTTTAATCCATCAATTTTAGGAATTTTCTGCCATTGGTGTTCTTATGCTGGAGCTGATCAGGCTGGGACTTCCAGAATGCAGCGATCTGCCAACCTGAGAATCATAAGAGTAATGTGTGGTGGTAGAATTACTCCCGAATTTATAACTACTGCCTTAAAAGATGGTATTGATGGAATTTTAATTTCACATTGCCATCCAGGTGATTGCCATTATGTGTCCGGAAATCTTAAGACAATTAGAAGAATACCACTGTTTTTATTCTATTTAAAGCAATTTGGTATTAATCCTAAAAGAGTTAAATATATTTTTGTATCTGCTTCTGAGGGAGCAAAATTAACAAATATTGTTAACAAATTTGTCGAAGAATTAAAAATATTAGGACCTAGTCCAATAAAAAATCAAAATTCAAATTTTATTGAAAAAAGTTTACAAAATAAAGTAAAAATAATATAAAAAGGAGGGGTTGAAAATAAAAACATTAATCTCTGAAACTTTAGCAAATTCCAAAATATTTACGGAATTAAGAAACGATAAAAATTCAAAAACATTAGTTAAGAATTTTGAAGATTTATTTAAATTTTTAGAGAGAAATTCAGTCGACTTAGCAACAATAGATTTAGGATACATGAATCTACAGGAATTTAATGAAACATTTTTATCAGAAGTTTTAAAAGAATATGAAATTCCTTATTTTACTATAGAATTACCTTATTATGTAAAAGGACATTTGGTTAATCAAATCATTGACTTAAAACATAAAAATAATGAAATAAAATCTACTTTAAATGTTTTAACTAATAAGAATAGTCCTGCTGCACGGGAACTTAGTTATTTAATGAATTATTATTCAAATGAAATTAAAGAATTAAAGTCTTATATAAACCAAAAAATAAGAATTGATTTAGCTGTCAAAAAAATCATAAACATCACTAAAGGATCTGAATCTAAAGATTGGAATCTCATACATTTTGGTAAAAAAAGTACGTTTAAAGGAATAAATAGCCGACTAAAAGAACGAAATATAGAATCTAAGATATTAACAGTTAATTTATAATAACTTTCTAAAATCAATTTTAGAGTATGATTGAGAAGTGTATCCTAGAGTAAACAAAGTTAACACCTATGAATTTAATGAAATAAATTTTAGTTTTTATACAGAAGATTATTCCATAAAAATAGATAAAGAAAAATGTATTGGTTGTGGATTATGTATTAAAGCTTGTCCAAATAATGCAATCCCTCATCCAAGATTAGAAGGTAAAATAAGAATAAAAACAGAAGATTTAATACCAGATACTCCAGATATTCTTAAATGCTCTTTTTGCGGAACTTGTGCCTATATTTGCCCATTATCAGCAATATCATTGAAGTATAATGGAGAAAAAATGCCCACTAAAGAAATGGGGATTATAAGAAAAAGAGTTGTACCAGATTTAGAATATCACTTAGTCAATAGCAATCAAAAAGAAATAAAAGTATTTTTTGATGGAAAAATCTATGTAGATTGGGATAAATGTATTTCATGTATGTCATGTACCGAAGTGTGTCCTTCTGGTGCTTTCTTTAAACTTAAAAAAAATCTAAAATCAGTTCATTCAAAAAATAAAAAAGTATCATTCAATCAAGATAAATGTATAAGTTGTGGAACATGCGTAAATGCATGTTCAAAAAAGGTCATAAGTTTAAAAATTAGTAATATTCATTATTCAGGGGATTATAAAGCGATTTTTTGGGATTCCCTATTAGATCGTATAAAAAAATAAATCAAAACCTAATTTTAAAATCAATTTTTAGATTTATTTTTTATAAAAATATAATAAACTTTATTTTTAAGATTTTCACAAATGATCATAGAAACTTTACTTTTGATCGGGATCGATCACATTCTCTAGCCATTATGAATGAAAAGAGAAATGATTGAAAAAAAAAATTTTCAATTTGAAACTTTTTTAGCAAACATTATAAGAAATTGAAACTATAACTCACTGCGTTGTTTAAATTAATCTATAACCGATATATTTATATACTAATATTCAGAATCTATATTTAGGCAAAAAGATTTAATAAAAAAAGAAAAATTGGAGAAATTAAAATTATGGTTGAAGCAATACAAAAAGAAATAGAGTTTAAAGATAGAGTAGCTATTCCTGAACAAGATATGAATGGTAAAGAGAACATTGATCAATATTTTAAATTGCTGTTAGCTTGTACGCCACGTTTAAACTTTTCAATTACTGATAAGAAAAGAAAAGTTCTTTATTCAAATATATTAAATGTCGAAATACGTTAAATATTTTATATTGATTATTTAGGATTTAGTTATTCAAAATTTAGAGTTGAATTATAAATTCAAGTCTCTAAAAATTTTTTTTAAAAAATTCTTTATTGTTCCTAAAAGATTTATTAAATTTAATGTAGCTAGGAAATTCTTAAAAAAACATGGAAAAGAATATATTTTAATATGGAGTTAACACCAAGTAGAATTTATGAAAATTTTAGAAGTCAAGCATTTAATGAATGTGAAACAGTTAGATTATTGCTAGATTTCATCGAAAACATAAATGATGATATCATTAAAAAAGATTGTATTAAAATCTTAAATAAAATTGATTTAAAACATAAAAATGTTTTCAAAATTTTAGAATATATACTTATATCTGAAATAAATGATGATTTGAGATATTTTGCAGCAAATGTTTTAAAAGATAAATATCCAAAGAAAGCGATATCTCCATTTCTCTGGGCTCTAAAGCATGAATATTCTTATAACTGTTTAATAACAATAGTTAAAGCTTTAAAAGATTATAATGATGATGAAATCATAAAAGCATTAATCGATGAACTGAATAGAATAAGTTCTGAAATTTTCGAGGATAAGAAGCATTTTTTCTTTAATAATAATAATTCTACGTCATTTTCAAGTAATGAATTAGGAAATATACTCATAAATCAACTCACCATTAAAAATCTAAAAAAGAAGTTTCATAGACTTAAATTTTTAGAAAAAAAGGGATTTATAACTTATTTAGATTTTTCTGAAGTTGATAACCAAGCTATTTATTGGCGAGATAGAGATGCTTTTCAGGATCATTCTGAAATTCTTGGTATTGAAAATCTAGAACGACTAAAAAAAATTAAATTCTTCTCAACTGAATGGTCAATTAAAGATGAGTTCAATTTTAAAAACTCAATCGCACTGACAATAGCATTAGAAAGATTAAACAATGAAGCAGCGAGAGAGGTATTAATAGATCAAATAAGGAGTATTGATGATAAAAAATTTAAATTATCATTTAAACACCTTTCAAGAACTTTTGAAGATTTATCACTCTCGAAATTATCAGATATATTTAGAAATTATTTAACTATCTCATATTTAATAAAAAAATATCCAATCATAAATTATAAAGTATCAATGGGGGAACTTATTTCAATTCATATTGAAAAAGTACCTCTTGTTAAATTTCCATGTTATATAAAGTATTTTCGTTCACTAAGATCACTTCTATTAAAAAAATGCAATCTCTATAAAATTAACAAATCAATAGCTTCCTTAAAAAACTTAAAAGCTTTAGATCTAGAAGGAAATAATCTTAAAGATATTAATAAATCAATTTTATCACTTACATCTTTAAAATTATTAAATTTAAGTAAAAACAAAATAGAGAAACTCCCAGATTCAATAGGTAAGCTTTCATCGTTACTTCATTTAAATTTAGAAATGAACTGTCTAACTTATCTTCCAAAATCAATCGGAAATCTATCGTCATTAAAATTTTTGAATGTTAGTGGAAATAGACTATTAGAAATCCCATCTTCTATAGGGAAGCTAAAATCTCTTCAAACTCTAAATCTAATTCAAAATAAATTAGTAAATTTACCTGGCTCTATTGGGTTACTCTATTCACTCGAATACCTTAATTTAAGTAGTAATAATTTAGAAAAACTTCCAGACTCATTGAATTCAATGTCATCACTTAGATTTCTTAACCTAGAAGATAATAATCTCTCCTTCCTCCCTGAATCAATAATGATACTAAATTCTCTTGAAGTTTTAAAATTAGGTTGGAATAAATTAGAAAGTATTCCAGATTCTCTGGGAACCTTAAAATCTCTTAAATATTTCTATTTAAATAATAACAATTTACATAAATTATCAAGTTCAATTTGTTTGATTAAATCTTTAGAATTTTTAGATTTATCATATAATAAACTTGTTGTTTTACCAGAAGATTTTGGTAAACTTAATCTATTAAAGGTGCTAAAATTAACAGACAATCAGATTAAAATTCTTCCTGATTCAATTGGTTCACTTAATTCACTGGAAAGGCTGTATTTAATTGATAACAATATTGAATTCCTACCAGAATCGATAGGATTATTAAGTTTTCTTAAAGAGATTTGGTTAATTGGAAATAAATTAAAAAAATTACCTAATTCTTTTATAAATTTAAAATCTCTTAAAAAATTAAAGCTAAATGATAACCACCTTACGAAATTACCAAAAAATCTGAGTAGTATACCTTCTTTAGAAGAAATATCCCTAAATTGGAATAATTTAGAAAATGCTGATGATTTTCCAGATTCTCTAAAAAATTAATATTACTTAATCTACAGTTTTCAATAAAGTTATAAAAATAGGAAAAATATTTTAGAGATTTCTTACTCTGTATCTAGTTAATAATACTCACAATCAGCTAAAAGTTGTGAAATATCCATAACTTTTATTGGAGAATTATCTTCAGTAGCGACTTGAAATAAATTATTCTTACAGAAGACACAGGAACTTACAAGAACTTCTGCTGATGTCTCAATTGCTTCTTTTAAACGGTCTTCTCGCATTCGAACCATACAAGCACGTGTTTCCGAAATTCTGTCCCTTCCAACTTCAAGTGCCATATCCCCATATAGAGCTTTCACACCACCTCCTGCACCGCAACACCAAGACATTTCTCTATTGTGTTTCATTTCAAATAATTTAACTCCTTCAATTCTTCGAATGAGTTCTCTAGGTTCTTCAAAAACGTTGCAATATCTGCCTAAATGACATGGATCATGATAAGTTATGAGTAAAGGATCATCCTTTGTGCGTTTTGTATATCTAATTTTAAGATTTTTTTCCTTTACAATTTTTAAAGCATATTGAGTAATATGATACAAATCAAATCCAAGATTATAATTAGCAAATTTGGAATATTCAAGTGAAAACGTTGAAAAACAACCCGAACATGAAAAAACAACTTCTTTTACTCCACTCTTACGAATTATTTCATAATTATGCTTTATAAGTTCAATAGCTTCATCTTCTAATCCAGTTCGAAACAACACAGAACCACAACATCTTTCCTCTGGAAAAAGTGTGAACTCAATGCCTAATTTCTTTAAAACACGACTAGTAGCCGATACAAGTTCTTTATTTCGATATGACGATGTACACCCGACAAAATACCCTACAGAATAATCTCCTTTCTCTTCTACTAAGGTCTCCAGTCTCTGAGAACTCCTTTCATAAGCTTCAGCTCCCTCTTCACAAGCATTTATCCAATTAAATCTATCACCATGTTTTTCTAGAAATGGATTATTATTTTCTATAATCGAACTTTTAAGGATTTTTAATTTTTCAGGCATTGCTCCTTTTTTTACTACTTTTTTCCTAAAATTCTGGAAAACACTTAGCGTATCTACTTGAACTGGACACACAACTTTACAATTACCACATAACATACAACGAAAAACCGAAGGTATTATTTGCTCCTTATCGAATTTAATATCCTTTCGATCCAATGCTTTGATAATTCTATTCCGACCTCCAGCATAGTCAGTTTCACACCAAGAGGTATTATAAACTTTACAAACATGACGGCAATAACCACAATGAGTACATCGTTCAAAAGATTTTTCATCTTTATACTTATCTGAAGGTTCGACTAAATTGTCTCTTGATGGAGAAACTAAACCTGCTACAGGTGGACCAGAAGTTACTATATTTTTTAAATCAACTTTTTCTTTTCCTTCACTCATTCAGCATTATCTCTTTTTTAATTGTTTTCTTATTGAAAATATAATTAATTTTTATTAAATATGATCGTTATATATTATTCATTTTTATGTTGATTTTGTTTTATTATTTAGAGCGTTTTATTTTAAATATCTTATACAATAGCTTTGCCATGTTAAAAAGTAATGATACTCTCCAAAATTTCATTCTCGCATTAGTTAATCTATATGAATTGAATAAGTGTTTAGGATCTAATTTTTCCTTAAGAATCTTCCATTTCTTTACTTCTTCTGCTTTATACTTTAATAAGTAAAATGTATTGACAATGCCAATAGTATATAGTCTATCTTCTTGACTGAAGGCTTGAATAGTTAAATCATGTAAGAAAGCTTTAACTGCGAAAAATTCTATAGTTCTATCGATATCTGTTAAACCAAAAATTTTCACTCTTGTCCAACCTTTTTCTCCGGAAATTGCGTATGAAGCTGTAGGAAATTTATAACTCTTAACTTTTTTAACATATATTCCTATAAACTTTTTTAATCTCTTATCAGAGATCCAATATTCTTGGAAAATGAGGTTCCTTGTCGAAGATCCTATCGATACTTCAGCATCACTAATATCACGCCACTTTTCTTTTAAATAAGAACTCTCAATTTCTACACAATTTAACTTGGATGCTTGGTGTTTAACATCTGATATACTTTTTGAAGTTAGTTCAGGTTCATCATAATATACCGCCCAAACGATCCATTCCTCTTTTGGAAAAGCAACATGTGAATATTTTTCAAAATTTCTTTCTGAAATTGAAAGAAATAATGGTTTATTGGGTAAATCCTCTTTTATTAATAAATAAAAATTTATTGCTTGCTCAATTGAGTTAAATCCATAACCTATTATCTCTAATGAAGTTTTTAGGGTAGTAATAGATAATTCAACATTTGCTATTGCTCCAAAGATACCATATGTACCTACAAAATCACTAATACTTATTTCTTGATTAGAATCTCTCGAAATTTTGATTACAGTGCCATCTGGCTTAACTAGATCTACAGAAATAATTGTGGATTCCATTGTTCCATATTTCAATACACCAATACCAGCTTTACCTGGAGTTGCAATAAAGCCTCCTACACATGAAGTTTTAAAACTAGTTGGGAAAGTTTTTGGTTCAAGTCCATAATCAGATAATGCTTCTATTAAATTTAGCCAAGATATTCCACTTCCTACTTTTACCGTCATTTTTTCTTGATTTATTTCATGGACTTTGTTTAATCTACGTATATCTATAATTACACCTCCCATTGAAGGTGTTGCTGAAGAAAAACATGATGTTCCAGCAGCTCGAATTGTTACGGGAATATGGAGATCTCTACACTTTTTTATAGCTAATGATAGTTCATTAATGTTGGCTGGACGGATAACATAACTAGCTAAATATTTCTTTTTGAATTTATAATGGTAGGCAGGTAGAGAAGTAAGATCTGCTGAAGCAGATTCAAGTTCAAAAGGATTTGTGCTTACATGATAAGGAGATATAAATTCTAAAAATTGATTTTCAAGATCCTTTTCTTCACTTTTCCTATAATTATTTTTCGAATTATTTTTAGATTGACCCATCTTGAGATATCACTTAATATTATCAAATTAAAAGTAAATTAGAGTTTAGAAAATAACCTAAAAAGAAAGCACCCCACCAACAGAGTAAAGTAATATATCCTGTGATTTTTGCTGGTCTTCTCTCTGCCGCAATTCCAAATAACATACTTAAAAAACCAGTAACCAAACCAATCGAGCCAAGAATTATATGAGGAAGATGATAAATTAAATTATAACCCCCAAGCCAAGCTCCTCTAGGTATTTTTATTACAGCAACAATAACATTAATGATTGTTAAAATCCATGCACCACCAGCGAGTATTCCATGAACTTTTACAAATTTATTTTCATTTACCAAAACTAGGATAGTTGCAATCGAAACTAATAACAAGGCTGGTAATCCTAAATATAAACCTAAATGATCGAGCATCACAGAAGATAAATCAAATCCAGGTGGAATTCCAATTATAATTTCAACATAAGCGAATTGTCGACCCCCAGTTATATTATTACCTGCAATTATGAACAATGTATAAGATTTTTGCTCTACAGTTGGTGTCACATTGAAAATGATATTCATTGCATCGTGATTTGGATTTAAATCATTTTCCGAATCGTCTACTATTTTATTATTTGAAGGCATAATACCAAAATTGTCATTATCTTTCGCACCAGGATAAGCTTGTACAAATAAATCAGGTCCACTAGCAGAAATGTTAAAAATAAAATAAGGAGTATTATTTATAAGACTTCTTACAGGAGTAGTATACGAAATTGTATAACCCCCCGATGATCCATGACATCCACTCTCAGAATGAGTATCTCCAAATGGAGGCCTCGCGCTTCCGAAGATAAAAAGTGAGAAAGTCATCAACACTATAATACTAGTAAAAAAGTAAAAAATTTTCTTTTTCATGATTTATCATTTACTCAAGCTAAAGTATTATTAATCTATGAGCATTGTTTTTTATATCTTGTTTATATATTTTAAAAATAAAGATTTTTTTAAAGAATTATAGCAAAAATTGCACCTAAATTATGCAATTATGTTTTAATTTTAAAAATCTTTATTAAAATTCTTAAATAATACATTCTAGGTGTTTTTTTAATGTCTACTAATATGTCGATAAAAAAGATGGTTATTATTAATTTCAGCTTAATTCTTATCTTTATATTAATAATTCCTTTAGTATTAGATTTAATAGAATTAAGTTATAGAATTATTTTTATATCCTTTCTAGGCAACTTTTTAATCATTTTTCTAATTATAATCATGATTCTGGATCTTATTCTATTAATTGTTAAAAAACAAAATACTTATTTTTTATCAATTTTATCTATGAGTTTATCGGTGATTCTATTTTTAATTATGGTTTACAGTTTTCTAAATAACATCTACAAAATTATATATGTGTGGAGTTTTAGCAATAATTCACTTCCTATAATTTATAAAATTGTTGCTATTTGGGCCGGTGAAGAAGGATCCATCATGACATGGATGTTATTTAATGCAATAATGATCACTCTATTTAGAATGGGAAATAAAAACAAAAAAGATATTGTCTTCATTCGATCTGTAACAATATCATCAATAGTTTCATCCATTTTTTTTATAATATTATTTTATCTAAATCCTTTTGAACTCCAATCATCGTCTCCTTCTGATGGATTAGGCTTAAATCCACTTTTAATATCTCCATTTATGATTTGGCATCCGTTTTTTACATTTATTGCATATGCGATTTTTCTAATTCCATTTACAATTGTGATTGCAGAAACTTTAACAAAAAATACAACTCTTTTAGGATCATTTCAACAAAATTTTTATAAATTTACTTTAAAGTTTGGTTGGTTAATTCTTACTTTAGGTATTGGATTGGGTGCATATTGGGCTAAGATTGCACTGAACTGGGGTAGATATTGGGGTTGGGATCAGGTTGAAACAGTATCTCTCATTCCATGGTTTTTCATTACTGCTTACTTTCATACTATGACTTTTCAAAAGAAAAATCCAAATCTAGTGAAAATAAATCTAGGATTAATCTTTGTTGCTATTATTTTTTCTACACTAATTACAAGAGCAGGAATATCTCCACTTCATTCTTATGTTGGAGAAACTGAATTAATTATCTGGTTGACTATAATTGGATTAATTTTAATAATATTTTCTCTCTACGTAATATATATTATTCTTGATTATATATTACAGGATTATAGAACAATAAAGCTTCTCTTTAATTACTTAAGTTACATATTTTTATTTAGCTTATCTTTTGTATGCATATTCGGGCTTTTTGTTACACCTTTAACAATATTGCTATCAGAATTTTTTCCCATAAACATAATATATATAGGAACAGATTATTTTATATTAACTACATTAATATTAGCTATTTGTTTGTCTTTATCATTAATCTTTTGTATTATTTATGAAAAAATTGAGATAAAATTAATAATATCTTTGATAATTATAGTCTTTATTATTCAATCAATATTCTCAGTCATAGGATTAATTTTTCTTGATATTTGGATTAATCCAGCTATAGCAATATTTTATATAGCAGTAATAGTATCTTTTTGGTCTATTATAACAAATTTAAAGTTTAAGAAAGGAATCAAACATTTTTTCAAGGTAAATTCTAAAACAATAATTCATACTGGAATCTCATTTATATTAATAGGATTTTTAATAAGTAAGAATTTTTGGATTTTTCAAGATATTTTTTTTATCACAGGCTTTATTTTTCTATTGAGTGGGATAATTCCTTCAATATTAACGACCTTTTTCAACAAAAATTGAGTTTAAATTCATAAATTTTATTTAGATGGTTTATAGATTATAACAACTAATGAAATTTCCATCCTATTTAAATTAATAAAAAGAAAATTAAATTCGATAAGATAAATTAAATAGCAATTATTTTTTTCTTTTAATTCCTTCAAATTATTGTAATTTTTAATTTTCATAATATATATTATTCAGATTATGGTTGAATCCGATAATAATTTAATAATTTGTAATAACATTTCAAAACAATATGGATATTTTTTTGCCCTCAAAAATAATTCTTTTAATATTAAAAATTGTAGAATATTTGGGATAGCTGGAGCGAATGGAGCGGGTAAGACAACCCTTATTAAAATATTGTCAGGATTGATTAAACCTACTTTTGGAAATGTTGAAATAGGGGGAATGAATTATAAAGATCATTCAAGAATTATATATCAGAATATTGGAATAACTACTGATGAATCTTTTCTATATGATGAATTAACTGTTTATGAGAATTTAAAATTCTATTGTAACTTACATTTAATTTTTGAAAAAGGAAATATTAAGCGGAAAATTAACAAATTAGTCGAAAGATTTGATCTTACAGATTGGATTAATGAACCTGTAAGAACTCTATCCCATGGAATGAAACAAAAGGTAGAATTGATAAGATCTATCATCCATAGTCCCTCAATATTATTTTTAGATGAACCCTTTTCTGGTTTAGATTATGTAGCAACAGATAGGCTAATTAAATTTATCAGAGAAATGAATCAAAAAAATAATGTTACAATAATTCTTACGACCCATAAAACAGACTTATTTCAACAATTATGTAATGATTTGATTATTCTAAAAAAAGGTAAAATCGAAAGAAGGATTACAGATGAAGAATTTGATGAAATTGAATCATTATTTTAAAAGGGTGTTTTTTTGAAAACAGAAGATATATCATTAAAATTAAAATTAAAACAATTTAAAACAATACTAATAAAAGATATTAAATCTGAAGTTCGGCAATTGAATGATTTATTTGCTGTAATTCTTTTTGATATTATCTCAATATTCATATTCTCATCAGTTTATAATTTTGGAACTCAATATCAAAATATGCCTTTAGAGATTTTTGTAATTCAAATTTGGTTAATTATTTTTTTTACTCTTATCTATATTATGGCAAAATTATTCATCAAAGAAAAGGAATCGGGTACGATAAATGGTCTAATTTCATCTCCAATCTTTCCAAATATAATTCTTTTCAGTAAAACTATATATTGTTTAATTTTAATGACTTTAATAGAGATTATTCTATATCTTTTTAGTTTCTTTTTATCTGCACCATTAATAGGTAGAATAAGTTCTATTCAAGTATTGACCTACATCATTTTAGGAATCATTTTGCCTACTTTTGATTTATCTATAAGTGGAAGTCTGGTTTCAGCTTTATCAATGTATGCTAAAAACAAGTCATTTATCTTACCAATTATACTATTCCCTTTAATTATCCCTATAACAACTCCAATAATTTCATTAAATATAAAATTATTACAAGGAGTATTAGTACATGATCTAATTTATGAAATAGGATTTTTGTTTGCTCATATAATTCTTATGATCTCAATCTTAACTTTAATTTCTCATTTACTTTTATATGACTAAATTTTCTAACTACATTGAGTAAGAATCTGTTCAGCTACTAAAATTAAGTTAGAACTAAACATTCCAATTACAACAACTTCAATACCATTTTTTAGTGTACTAGGTGGAGAAATGCTACTAAGATCAATAAAGATACTATGTTCACCCTCAGTTAAATTAAAATCACTGGAAACATACCCTTCAACTATACCAATAACTTGAATTTCTTTATTATCATAACGAGTGGAATGTGATACAACTTGAGATACTTTGAGGTAAGGACGTGTATTTATAGATAATAATGCAATTATAACACCAATCGAAACAACAACTCCTATAATTGCTATGATTCTAGATTTTTTCACATTTCACACCTATTTTATGAGTTTTCTAAACTTTTAATACTTTTTAAAACTTTTTTTAACTTTAGTTTTGGATATAAAATTAGGATGATTAAAATAGCCCAGAATAACAAATAACTTATAATTATTGTTAGTAAATCTTGGTCCAGATACTCTATTGACATCTTTAATTAA
Source organism: Promethearchaeota archaeon (assembly GCA_048937405.1). Classification (GTDB taxonomy): domain Archaea; phylum Asgardarchaeota; class Lokiarchaeia; order Sigyniarchaeales; family SOKP01; genus Loki-b32. The sequence continues at coordinate 127,878 of JBHLNF010000008.1, read as the reverse complement.
TCCCTCAATAAACGAATTTGTCTAATTTTATCCAATTCCTCTTTTTTTTTATCTAAATAAGTTAGTTCTTTTATAATATACACAAATAATATGGTCATTGCAATTAAATTGAAAAATAACATAAATAATTTCAGAGGATCCCAGTAAATATTTCCAGGTTCACCAGGAGTTGGGTTAATTAAAGGATGTAAACTTGTAAAAACTATTGTTGAAATGTAACTTAATGGAACTGTTGGAAATAGCACAATACCTAATAGTGCTGTTAATTTAGCCTTTTTTTCCCTATCTTCAATCATTTTAGCAAATACCAAATAAGATAAATAGGAAAGGAATAATATTAATGTTGTAGTCTGTCGAGCATCACCCCATACCCAAAAAATATTATTATAATCTCCCGATGTAGCATTGAACCAGAGCGAACCTGTTATAAGAGTAAATCCAGAAAAAAATACTCCAACTAGTATGCTATTTTTACCAAAGTAAAACCAAATATTTTTACGAGACTTTATGAATAGAATATGAAAAATCAAACTAATTCCAAAGGAGAAATATGAAAGCCATGCTCCGGATACATGGTAAAAAAAAATAATATAGACAATTCGATTAGGTGAACTCCAAATAATTAGATTATTTGATGTTAAAATTAAAATTAATAATAAATTAATAATTAATATCATAAGTGAAATTGTTAATAATAAATGATCTTTAACGATTTTCAATAGATCCAATTGATCTTTTTTATTTCGTATCATTATGCTCTTTAAATTCGAATTAGATCGTTCCTGCAATTTTTTAACAGACATTTAAAAAATTTGTTTTTTCATTTAAAATTTTAAGGTTTATAAAAAAAAAATTGATTGTTATAGTTGGACTTAATTAATTTTATCTAATTTTTCTACGCTTAAACACGAAAATTATCATCCCAGTACTAAATAATCCAAAAGTTGCATAAAGAAATATATTATTTAGAGGAAAGATCATAGTTAGAGAAGCTATTGTTATGCTTCCACCTGTTACTGCAACAGATATTATTTTGTGCATATAAATAATACTTTCGTAATCTCCCTCTGAATTTACTCCATTTATAACAGCAACAATTAAATCATATGTTCCATCAGTTTCAGGAGCTAGCACTCTAAATCTCAAGGGATTAACTGTATTTCCATTTGAATCTAATTCAACGTCCCATATACCGATTCCCCAATAATTAGCCTCGCCATTAACAGTATTTTGCGTCATACCTAGCCCAAATTCCCTATTATCTCCAAGATTATAAGGAATTCCAATAGAAAATGTCCCAGATCTATTATTACTAGTCGGAAGTGCATCTGTAAATCCTTGTATTGTAACAGTAAGGGTAATCAACTTACCAGAAGTTGAGGTTGATACTTGAAGAGTTCCGCTAGAAGCAACACCATTTGTACCATGACATCCAGTTGAAACATGATCTGCTCCCGTATAATCTACAATTTCTGAGGGATGAGCAACTACATAACCTACAACACCAAATATCATGGTAGTAATTACAGCTAACACAATCATTTTATTCTTCTTCAATTGAATTCAACTCCTTATGATTTTTTCTTTTACGAAGGGTAATTAACACTATAGGAATAGTAGTCATAACTCCAATAGAACTAATGAAGAATATACTATATCCTGGAATACTCCCTCCACCCGTAGATTTAACTGTAACTGTTATTTCAGTTTTAATGTAATTAAATTCATGAGATGTAGCGTATGATTCTCCTCCTTCAACAGCTACAATTGTTAATGTATGAGAACCACCAGTAGTGGGAGCGAATGCAATAATAGTTACTGTGTTATCAGCATTTCCAGAGGCGTCTAATTCAACCGCAAAGGCAGTTGCTCCAAGCTCTCCACTATCATTATGAACACCAAAAAAGAAATCGTGATTATCACTAATTCTAGCGGATATACCAACTAAAACGCTCATATTTGCTGCCGCAGTAAATCCTGTAATATCAAGGGTAACATTAAAGGTAGTTCCAGGATCGAGTGTAACAGTTGTGGTATTTACAGGAGTAATTGTTGCAGATAGTGTACCTGTAGACTCAGTATAGGTTCCCGCATGACAAGATCCATGATCAGTTTCTTCCCATTCTGACATATAACCAGGCCAAGCACTAACAGTTCCTATAGTTGCAAAAACAAAGAAGAATATAATGAACAATCGTAAAATTTTCTTGTTCATGTTCTAAATCACTTTTAAATTTAAAGGTATTTATTTTTTTTAAATAAATTAGTTTAAACTTAAAAAAAATAGCTTACTTATAAGCATTACTTAAACTGGATAATTTAAACTTCAGAAATAGGTCTTGTTTCAAATTATAACAATCTAGTAAATAAAGTTTAAATGTGAAACAAAGATTTCACAATTTTATTATTATTAAATTTGTCCTAAAGAGTATGAACTCACATACAAAAATCCTAACTCTTATTCTTATATTGAGGTTAAAGAAAGAAATACCCAAATATAGTTAGTTGATGTTATATTAACTAATATATAGTTTTGACCTTAAAAGTTACCACATCCTCTACACTTTCCATCGATAAATGCTGCACAATCACAACATATATTCCCACATTTTTCTTCCTGACTTTCTTGGCCGAATAAATTAATTGGTAAAAACTTAGGATTGATGAGATCCGATACAAATATTATTGCAGAGTGAAGTATTCCTTTTTTATTCGTAGGGCCGCAATAATTGATATATCGATGCAAAATATCCATATCTTGCCCGATAATTCCAAATATCAAATTATATTGACCCGTAACTTGAGCCAGCAGAAAAACTCTTGGACATTCTGAATATGCTTCAATTATATTTTGTAGTTCCTCATAATTTTTCATTTCAATCAAGATAAATGCAGCAAAATAGTTTAAATTATTAATTCCAATATTACCTTGTATCTTAAGTATAAGTTCATCTTCCAATTTTGAAATTCGTTTTGCAATACCTGCATGACTCATTGATTCTTTGTTTGATTTTAAAACGTTTATACTCAAAGAGCTTAGGCTTTCTCGACCATTTTCAAATAACAATTTTAGAATCTGTTTATCAATTTGATCTAAAGGCATAATTATATTATTAGAAATGATTATATAAATAGAAATTGATTCCTTATAAGGATTCAGGAAGGTTTAAACAGTTTATTACTTTCCAGTTTCATTCTACAACAAAAATCCATAAAAGATTTCAAATTGAAAGCTGAAATTTTGTGTGAAAATAGAAATTGACAATGGAATACAAAATTTTTAGATGAAGTTATGAAAATTATTATTAATCATTAATAGTAATCAATACAAACAATATATTGCAGAGTTATTTCAAGAAAGTTTAAGAAGCGATGGATATGTTAATATAAAAGTGGAATATGTAAAATTTTTTATTAGATATATAGGTTAACTGAATTTTTATAATCGACAAATTTTAAAAACTAGAAATAACGTTATAATTAAAAAAATTAATATCAATTAGAAAAAATGCTAATAGATAATGTTGATAGACAAATTATAGCTGAATTGTTTAAAGAAGGTCGTCAAAGCCTAACAACTTTAGAAAAAGTCATTTATAAATTTGGTAATGAAACTATGAGTCATACCGGTATTGCTAAACGAATTTCTAAATTAGAAGAATCTGAAGTACTCAAAGTTCAAGCTAACTTAAATATTAACAAGCTAAAATTTAAAGCTCTTTTTATCTTGATTGAAATGAAAAACTATGAGGAAGTACAAAATATAATTGAAGCTTATTCAGAATGTCCAAGAGTTTTTCTTCTGGCACAAGTTACGGGTCAATATAATTTGATATTAGGAATAATCGGGCAAAATGTAGATGTTTTACATCGATATATCAATTATTGCGGCCCTACGAATAAAAAAGGAATACTTCACTCTGCAATAATATTTGTATCGGATCTCATCAATCCTAAGTTTTTACCAATTAATTTATTCAGCCAAGAAAGTCAAGAAGAAAAATGTGGGAATATATGTTATGATTGTGCAGCATATTTAGATGGAAAGTGTAAAGGTTGCGGTTCATTTTAAGTCCCTAGTTTATTAGTAATCTTTATTCTTAAATCATATGTTAAAAATTTCAGAATCCAAACCTTTAATTCTTAATAATTAAAGGATTTGTGGCATTATCATTCAATTCTTCAACGCTATTTCAGCTATCAACGTTTTCAAAAGAAATATTAATCATAATAAGTTTGATTAATTCTTTTTTTAAAACAACAACAGCTCTATATGTCAAATGGATTACATTTTGAATCTTTTTTCTTTTACTTTTTACATCTGGATATGGATAGACATCATCGGAGCAATTCAACGTATTTATAATATCTACAACATTTATCCAACTTGTTTTTATATTTTAGTTTTCTGAATAATCATTCGATATTAAAATATAAATGAAAATCCTAAATGAGTTTTAAAATATTCATTATTATTAAATTTGATATCTCTGTTTTGAATAATTAAATTTGAAATCTTTTCATAATAAAAAGCTACTGTATTTTTTGCTAATTCTTGATAGTTAAACAATATTAAATGAAAATAAGAAATATATTTTTAAAAAATAATAAAATTAGTGGATATTTTTATCATAATTTAACAGAAAAACATTATTTTCTTAATAAAACCTGCTATCAATTTTGTGTTTAAAAAAATGATTCAAATTAACGTGTTGAGTATTTTGAATATTTATTCATAAACTTGAATTTAAATAAATCTGTCTAAATATAAACTTAATCAGAAATTTTTAATAAAGTTATGAATAAACTATCTCAACTAATTATTTTTATTACAAATTAGCTAGTTTAAAATCAAAAAAAACAACAAAAGTGAAAAATAAAATGGCTGTAAAAACTGCTAAAATTAAAAGAGGTGATCTCTATACCTGTTAAGGTCGCATTTTGGCAAAATAGTGACTGTTGGGGCTGTCATCAGAGTTTAGTTGACTTACATTTAGCCCTTTTGCCAGTCTTGCCCGCGTTAGAGATTGTCTATTGGCCAGCAGTAGTCGATTTCAAGTATGATTCATTGGAAGCTAGAGAAGACGGTGAAATTGTCGTTGGATTCATAGAAGGAAGCCTTCGAACTAAACAAGATGTTGAAGGTACAAAGCTAATGCGTCAAAAATGTGCTATTATTGTAGCTTTTGGTAGTTGTTCATGTTATGGAAATGTGCATGGATTAGCTAACCAATGGGATATACAAGAATTAATTGACAGGAAATTCTCACAAGTAGAGAGTATTGCAGATGAAAGTGGTGGAGAACCAACGGAACATGTTCCTGGTTTTGAATCTAAGATTGTACCCGTAGATAGGGTAATCAAAGTGGATGCATATATATCTGGTTGTCCTCCAAAATCACAACAAATATATAGTGCAATTGGGTTTTTACTCGGGCAAAAGCCATTCCCTATGAATAATTTGGCATTTTGTAATGATTGTGCGTTAAATCAATCTGGATGTCTATTAGATGCAGGTAAATTGTGTTTTGGACCAATTACAAGCATGGGATGTTCAATGAAATGTCCAAATAATGGATCTCCATGTTTAGGTTGTATGGGACCAGCTAAAACTGTGGGTGTCAGAGCTGAAAAATTAAATAGTATGACAAAAAATCTTGGAGCCATAAGTTCAGGAGATAAAAAGAGTATTTTTGAATTTTTACCCCTGTTTTTAAATCTTCCTTTAATGGCTGGTTTTGATCTTGCTGGTGATATTATAAAACAAATAAAGAAACGTGGTGCACCAGAGACACAATTAGCAAATCTTCCCCCTACAACTGAGGAAATTGCTTCGAATTTAATGAGCTTTTTAAGAGATAATCCCGATTTCCATGAAATATCAAATGTCTGTGATACATGTCCAAGAATCATTGGAAGTAAATCTACAATGACAAGAGTTAAACGAGATTATGAAGGACTACCAAATATGGAAGATTGTTTACTTGAACAAGGTTATATTTGTATGGGTCCTGTAACTCAAGCTGGCTGTGGTGCCTTATGCATTAAAGTTAATGCTCCATGTTCAGGCTGTTATGGTCAAACCAAATGGGGTGTTAATCAAGCAGAGAGGTTTGCTGATACAGTACTAAAGGGATTTAACGTAAGTTTATCGAAAGAGGAATTACTTTCCCAAGTTAAAGATCCTGTTGGTACGTTTGAAAAATTTACATTAGCATCAAGAAAAGGAGGTATGTAATAATGGTGAAAGAAATAGAAGTAGAACCTGTTACTCGATTAGAAGGTCATGGTGGGTTGAGAATAGTACTTGGGGATGATGGTACAGTAAAGGATGTTCAGTTCAATATTCAGTCAACAAGATTTTTTGAGAAATTTGTTGAGGGACGTTATTGCGAACATGTACCTCGAATTACTCCAAGAATTTGTGGTATTTGTCCAATTCCACATCATTTAACACCCACTAAGGCTGTAGAAGATGCTTGGGGTGTTCAGATTCCTACTCCCGCATATAAATTGCGTCAATTATTAATAAATGCAAAACAATATTCATCGCACGTGATTCATTTCTATGCTCTTGCAGCTCCTGATTTCTTATTAGGACCTTTTGCAGATCCAGCTTTAAGAAATGTCGTTCATGTAATTAATAAAATGCCTGATGTTGGAGCTATGGCATTAAAGATGATGGATTTCGGTCAGAAATTATGTGCTGCAGTTGGTGGCAAAGCTGTTCATCCAATAGCTGCTATAGTTGGAGGGATGAAAAAGCCTTTAGATGAAGATGTGCGTGACAAATTCTTAAAAGTAATTGATGAACAAATAGAATTTACAAAGAAAACAGTTGAGATAGCTTTAAAAGTAGTTGAGGATTATTGGGATGTTGTAGCTAATGTTGCTGTGGTACCTACTTATTATGTAGGATTAACTAAAAATGGTGTTCATGATATTTATGACGGTGATATCAGAATTGTATCTCCAACCGGAGAAAAATTTGATTATAAACCTCAGAATTATCTGGAAGCACTTGGAGAACACATTCCTAAGCATTCTTATGCTACTCATATGTACTATAAGCCAGCAGGATACCCTGAGGGTATTTATCGTGCGAATACTTTAGCAATGATTAATTGTGCTGATAAAATGGCTACGCCATTAGCTGATGCAGCATTAAAGGCAATGAGAGAAAAGATAGGAACAAATGTAATTCATCATACTTTTGCATATCACTGGGCGAGAATAATTGAAATGGTAGAATCAATTGAGATGATTGCTACATTACTCAAAGATCCTGATATTGTGAATCCTGACTGCAAAACACTCGATGTCCAACCAAGAGAAGGAAATGGTGTTGGAGTTACAGAAGCTCCACGAGGTCTTCTCCTATATAACATTTGGTCCGATGCTCAAGGTATTTGTAAGAAACTGAATCTTTTAGTAGCTACTAATCATAACATCGCAGGAATCGAAAAGTCCTTAATGCACTCCGCGAAACAAGTATTTGAAGATAAAGCTTTGGATGGATTAAAATTACCAGATCCATGGATTAAATAGACTAATTCAAAATTAATATAGAGTGTGAATAAAAAAAATGAGTGATATACCAGAAGGAGTAGTAAATGTCTTAGAAATGATAGTTCGTTGTTATGATTGTTGACTATCATGTGCCGCTCACATCACTGTTGTTGATGAGAGGGGTAAAGAAATTTACTCTCGTGAGCTAAATGTTGGTTTAGGATGAACTATCCAATAAAAATAATAGATTGGATATGACTGCCCTTGCATGGGTTAAAACCAATAAAAATTAAGTAAAAATGAAATGAAAATAACTCAAAAAAAAACGTGAAAAAAATGGCATTACCGGTAGGTATAGATTTTGAATTTAGGAAATTAATAATGGATGTTCATATTGGATCTGATAAAATCAAATACTGCTATCAATGTAATAGATGTACGGATAACTGTCCTGTCGCTTCTGTAGCTAATCCTTTTTATGAAAATGTTTTTGATCCTAGATTAATTGTTTTAGGAACTCTTTTAGGATATAAAGATGTAGTAATGATGTTAGCAGGTACAAAATCTGCAATCATACCATGGGGTTGTACAGTGTGCGATACTTGTGATACAGTTTGTCCTCAGGCGATTGAAGTTACGGAAATAATAACATTAGCAAAAAACGTTACAACAGGAGCTGGATTGGCACCTGATAATATTGTAGCTCAAGCAAAAACAGTATTTGAAAGTGGGAAAGCAATTCCATCTCAACCAGCTATCGAGAGAAGACGTGAGCAATTAGGCTTACCAAGTGTTGTTGAACCAGATGTTAATGAAATTCAAACTTTATTAAAAGCAGTAGGTGCTGATAAAAAATTATAATGGAGGAAAACAAAATGGCAGAATATAAAATGTTTGAAGGTTGTACTATTGGAAACAGAATTCCATTTATTGAAGCAGCTTCTAGAAAAGTTTTAGATAAAATTGGAGTTCAAACTTCACAAGCTCCTTTTGCATGTTGTCCAGATCCTACTGGAGTAAAAAGTTTTGATAATACCACTTGGTTAGCTTTAGGTGCCCGAAATTTATGTTTGGCCGAAGCTGAAGGTAAAGATATAATTTCACTCTGCAATGGTTGTACTAATACACTTCGTGGAGTACAGCATCAATTAAAGCATGATTCCAATAAAAAAGAAGCCATTAACAAAGAATTGGCTAAGATTGGAAAGGAATATAAAGGTTCCATTGATGTAAAGCATTTTGTTGATGTTTTATTATCAAAATTAGATGCAATAAAAGGTGGAATTACAAAGCAAATGAGTAATCTAAAGGTTGCTTGTCACCCAGGTTGTCATTACATGAGACCTGTTGAATGGATGGATTCTGATGATCCTCTACGTCCAAAAAATTTGAAAGAAATTGTCGCTGCTTCGGGAGCTAATGTGGTTGATTACGAAGAATTGGGACTTTGTTGTGGAAATGCTGTTGCTGGACCTTATCCAGAACATGGAGATGCAATATTGAAACAAAAACTTGATTCGATTAAAAAAGCTGGCGCTAATTGTATTGTTGTAAACTGTCCAGCGTGTTTTCAACGATTAGATGGTGAACAGCGAAATCTTTCAAAGAAATTTGAATCTGAATATAATATTCCAGTATTATATGTAACTGAATTGTTAGCTTTAGCAATGGGTGTAAGTTCTGAGGAAATTGGTTTAAAAAACCATCGAACTAGAAGAAATACAGCTATTGAAAATCTTTAAGCTAATATCTAAAATTTTTTTTATTTTTTTATATTTTATACTTTTCATTTTGATATCTAGGTAATTTTCTTAATTTAAAAGCCATGAATTTACACTTTTAATTTGATTTAAGGTAAATTTAAATTTCTTTTCAAAAAGGATTTAAATATGTATCTTTTAATATTTTCGAAAAATTTTTATATAGCATTTACAACTCAACCTTATTGATAAAATATGTGTGATTCAGACGATGATTCGAATGAGGATCCTTGGGATTATTACGATAAAGTGAAAGATGCCCTTTATGGGTTATTTGAAGTTTTGAATATTAGTTTAGACCCAGATAACGTCTATTATAAATGTGGAGTCGATAATTTAGAGGCTTTAAAAAATGGTCTGATAGATTTACTTATGAAAGATTATGATACCTTAGAGCTACAAGATACCCTTCGAAAAATTGAGTTTGATTTCAAAAAATCTTTATTTTTTGACTCTTCTAAAAAAAAAAAAGAAAAAAAACATGATGAAGAATATTTTAACTAATTAAGTTAATTTAGTTTTCTGAGTATTTCTTCTTTTAGTATACCATAGCTATAAGATTTATATAATAAAGAGTCATTAAATTATTTGGAATATTTTATTTGTATTTATCTAAGAATTTATTATCTAACTAAAAGAATAAAAACAAAATGGAGTTATAATAATTATGTTTAATTTAAAGCGAGATGCTCCATGGTTTTTTCAACATCTTGAAAATTATTATCATCTGTTTCTTAATGCAAGATTTAATAATAATAATACGCAGAGTAGAAAGCTAATCAATTTTTCAATAGAATTTAGTCTTCAAGGATTTGAAGGATTGTTATTCTATATGTACAAATCAGATATTAAAAAAGTAAAGTTTGATTTATACAAACATTCAATTGATCAGACATATACAATTAATGATTTGACTTTTAATTTGATAAACAATCCTACAAATTCATTAGATTTCGTTATTATTCCCTTTGGTTATTTTAAAGATGAACATATATTTAATTTAGATATACAAAGTAACGAAGTAGAAACGAGTTTTGATATATATTCATGGTCTCCATCAAATCTTTATAAACATTTCAAATCTGTAATTAAAATAGCTAATCAATATTCAGAATTAATCCCAATTGATGATTACAAAGGATACTACTTTCAATTTAACAAAGCATTTAAGGGAAATGAAACAGGAAGACTTTTTGATTTAATAAATCTTCTTGTAGATTTTGATAGAAGCGTGGATGAAATCGATAACACGCCAATGTTTGACCCTATGGATACTGAAATAAAATCTATAGTATCTAAAAGTAATGAGTTTATGTTTGAACTCTGTCAAAAATCAGTTCCTTTAGATGTCAAAAATATTGTTAGAGAGTTAGAGAGATTGAAGTTTAATATTGACAATTTGAATAAAGAGGAAATTTTCAATTGGTTGGATGATTTAATCGACTTTTACTCAGGCAAACCATCAAAAAATTAATTATTTTTTAAAAATCATAAAATATTTAATTTTGAAAAGGAATAATTTTAATTATTTAAAACAATTATTGAAATTACTTATTACGTTCTATTTAGAGATTTCATATGTGTTTAGCAATTCCAGGAAAGATCTTAGAAATCGATCAGAATTCTGCCTTAGTAGATTTTGATGGGATTAAACAAAATGTAATTATTGCATTAATACAAAATCCTGAAATAGGAAAGTATGTAGTTGTTCATGCTGGTTATGCTATTGAGATGATGGACGAAAAAGATGCATTAGTTGCAATAGAACAATGGAAGGAACTTGCGGAAGAACAAGATTTAGATCTTACAGATATAATCTAAAGCTATTATAAATCAAATAATTCTTGTTTTAGTTTTTTCAATTTTTGGTAAAGAGAATTAATTGATAAAATTGCTTTTGAATTTGAGTTAAAATCAATTGGAGATTTACCTTCTAAATCAGCTTTTCCTATATCTGAGTCAAAAGGAATTGAATGATAAAGTGGAACGTCCCAGTTTTTTATTTTTTGATTTATTATATTTTTTTGGCTCTCATCAGTTATTTTATTGGCTATTAAATAAATGTTTATTACTCCCAATTTTTTTGAAAGTTCAATTATTTTCTTGCAGAGATCTAATGATTTTTGAGAAGGTTCTGTAATTACTACCATTAAATCAATTCCTTTTGCTGTCCCTCGTCCTAAATGTTCAATTCCCGCTTCAAAATCTACAATTATAACTTCATTTCTTTTAACAAATAGATTATACAATAGAGTTCTTATTAAAGCATTTTCAGGACACAAACAACCTGTTGCTGGTTCTTCTATTCCTCCTAAAACCAATAATTGTAAGCCATCTGGACCTGATACTTTATATTTATCAGGAATATCCGATACTTCTGGATTTATATTATAAACTCCTGGACCTGCACCATCCACAAGTGTTCTTTCTTCAATCATTGATTTCATTTCTTTAATCGGGATGATTTTTTCTTTAGTTTGTTTATCAATACCCAATGTATAACTCAGATTCATTGCTGAATCATTATCGATTGCAAGAACCTTAAAACCATCTTTTGCAAACATTCTCGCTAAAATCCCAGCAACTAATGTTTTTCCGACTCCTCCCTTACCTGATACAGCTATTTTCATAGAAAGAACACCAAATTAATTGAGATTATAAATTTATAAGAAATCAAGATAAGTTAAATCTTTTTTTTATAAATTTAAAAAAATAAGAATAAATATTTAAATTAGAATAATAATAAACCATCTAAATTTAATAATAAATAAGACATATAAAATTTCTCTTCAAGAATGACGATTATTCAAGAACTATTGAAAGATAATTATTCATTTGAACAAGCAGAAGCAATCCAAATTAAATATCAAAACTTAATGAAAAAAGCCTCAGATCATAAATATATTACTAACAAAAATCTCATAAATACTATTGTTGGGGTTGATATATCATATTTTAAAGAAAGAAATAATGAATATGGTATAGCTTGTGCCGTAGTTTGGAATTTAAAAGAAAATCTGCAGGAAAATACTTTTTTTGCTAAAGATATTATTAAATTTCCTTATAAGCCAGGTTTTTTAGGTTTCAGAGAATGCAAATTATTAGCTAAAGTAATTTCAAAAGTTCCAAATAAACCTAATTTAATAATGTGTGATGGTCATGGAAAAATCCATCCTAGAAGATTCGGCGAAGCAGTTCATTTAGGTAATGCTTTAGATATTCCTAGCATGGGAGTTGCAAAAAATGCATTTATAGGATTTTCAGATTGGCAAAAAATAGAAAGGGTTAAAGGAAATAAATCTCCAATATGGGCTAAAATCCCTAAAGACTTATGCAAAGAAAAATTAAATGATTTTTTAGGATATGCCGTATGCTTAAATGATGGTAGTAAACCTGTATTTATTAGTGAGGGATATAAAATTTCACTTAACTTAGCCTTAGAGATTTGTTTGATAACTACAAAAAATCATAGACAACCTGAACCTCTCTATTTAGCAGATAAATTTTCAAGAAAAGAACTTAAAAACTATATTTAACCAATTTTTCCCATATCTTGCATTTTTTGAGAAATTTTCATCAATTCGTCAAAAATTTTAGCATTTTCTTCTGGATCTGTTATCTTTGATAATTTTTCATTTAACTCTTTCATTTGTATCGTTAATTTAATAAATTCTTTAGGTGGTTCTACTTGATAATGATACTTTTTCTTACCAGTCTTAGTTATTTCAACAAAAACCCATTTCTTTGCTTTTTGACTCCAATTCCATCTATTGACTGTGAATAATCTTCGTCCCATTATTAATAATCAATTTAGAGAAGTTCTATAGTTTATTCAAAGAATAATGACTTATGAATACGTTTAGCAAAATTTTACAGATCTGTCAATTTTATTTTTCATTTGGGAAAATTTTCTAAAATTTTCATTGCTAATTCTCTAACATCAACATCTACATCATTTAAGGAGTTTTGGAAAATCTGTTTTAACTCATTATTCTTATCTTCAAATTTGCTTAGTGCCTTAATGATAAAATATCTTACGATCCAATCTTTATCATTTCTCATTTCAAGAAATGTATCATAAATTTTTTTATTTTTTAGAACAGTTAAAATTTTTATTGATTTTTTTTTAATATGAGTATTACCTGTTTTTAAATCTTGAATTAGAGAATTAATTACCTTATGCCTATTATTTTCATCAAGGAACCTATACATTCTAAAAAAAAGAGATTGTTTCATATTTTTTGATAATCCTTTAACCTCGGGAAAATCAATTTTGATTTTTTGTATATCCATTTTTTTCTCCTCTTTCAACTTATCTATAATTTGCATAAGGTTTTGATTTTCCTTTTGTAATTCTAATAATTCATTTTTCGAAACTTCAAAATCCTCTCTTAATTTAGTTAATTCTAATGCATCCTCAGTTGAAACAATTACAGGTTCATCTTTTTTATCACTATTTTCTTGAAGATATTTAATTTGTGCTTCAAGATCTTCTATTTCCGAGGAAAGAATAGCAATTTTATTATTTGCTATTACTAAATCATCTGAAGCTATTATTTTGGGTTGTTCATTTAATCTATTTTTTAATTTTTCAATTTCTGCTCGTAATAATCCATTTTCTTCCATCAATTGGAAGTTTAATCTTTTAAAATTATTCAATTCATCATTTATTTTATTTTTAGTCTTATCTTCAATAATTTCCTCAATTTCACTCTTTTCAGATTGCAATTTTTCTAATTGAGACCTCAAATGTTCAATATCATTTTTATAATGTTCATTTTCATCGGTTAAATTCACAATTAATCTTTGAGCTTCGAGAAATTCTTCAGAATTAATATATTGTCTAGGTGAATTTTCAAAACTATCTAATCCTGAATTTATTTCAAATATTTTATCATTTAATTTATCAATTATAGAATTTTTTTTATCTATTTCTGTTCTTTGTGAAATAATAATATCTTTTAAAAGATCTATTTCACTTGGTAATTTTACTTTTTCATGATCTTCACTATTCATATGACTTTGAAGATTTTCAATTAATAATTTCTGTTCTTTTATTGTAAATTTCTGATACTCCATCTTTTCTTTTAAAGAATGGATCTGTTCTTCTAATTGTGCATTTGTTTTAGACTCTTTCTCAATAACGTTGATTTTATCTTTCAAATCTTTACTCATGTTAAATAAATATAATCGTATGATTTTTTAAGAAATTATTAATGACTCTAAATTATTAATAGTGTTTATATCTATAAATTTTTAGTATTCTCAGTAAAGTTCATAAAGATTAAAATTCATTTAAAGCATTCTTTGAATTTAAACTGAAACATATTTGATTAAAACAAAAAATAAATTAGCTAGAATAAAATATTAATTAAAAATTCTAATTTATTTTGATTTCAAGGATTTTATCTCCTTGTACAATGGAATCTACTATAGATTGATCTTTTGGACTTATTACTTCTCCAAAAATTGTATGTTTATTATTTAACCATGGTGTTGGTACATGAGTGATAAAGATTTGAGATCCATTTGTATTCGATCCCGCATTCGCCATGGCTAAAATCCCTGGTTTATCAAAAACCCTACCACTTTGAAATTCATCTGCAAAAGGATAACGGATTTGTTGCCCTTGATAAGGAAAAGAATTAATTCCTTTATCTTTTGGTCCACCTGTACCCCGTCCTAAAGGACAGCCTACCTGTATCATAAAATCAGCAATCACACGATGAAAAATAATCCCATTATAGAAATTTTGATTAATTAAATGGATAAAAGAAGCCACTGTCATGGGAGCATCCTCATCAAATAATCTTAAATTTATATTTCCTTTAGATGTAACCATAACTATATCTGTCATTATAGAATAAGAATTATCGATCTCTTTTTAATGATTATATTTTGAACTTTTTCTTGTATGGTTGTATTTTTAATCAATGAAAAATTTAAAAATAATTACAATATTAGAATTTTATACAAACTTTAGAATATATTTTAAATCAGATGCAAAAATGGTAAATAATGATATCTCTTTTTTCTTCAATCCAAAAAGTATTGCTGTAATTGGCGCAAGTGCCACTAAAGGAAAAGTTGGAAATACTGTTTTATTAAATATTATAAATTCTGGATTTAAAGGAAGAATATTCCCAATAAATCCTAGAGCGGAAGAAATTTGTGAACTTCCTTGCTTTAAAAGTGTATTAGATGTTCCTGAAGATATTGATATTTCTATTTTTGTTATACCTGGAAAATTTGTAAATTCAGCTGCAGAGGAGTGCGGTAAAAAGGGCGTAAAAGGATTAATTATTATTTCAGCAGGATTTAAAGAAATTGGCGGCGAAGGAGTTAAACGAGAAGAAGAACTCATTAAAATCGGTAAAAAGTATAATATGAGACTATTAGGTCCAAATTGTTTAGGATTTATTGGTCTTAATTATAATGGTTCATTTGCAGCAGAAAGTCCTAAAAAGGGAGAGATAGCAATGATCTCGCAATCTGGGGCTATGCTTACAGGAATGATGGATTATTCAATGACACAGACATTTGGATTCTCATGTAATATAAGTTTAGGGAATAAAGCAGATCTAGGTGCTGTAGACTTTATAGAGTATCTCGCTAATGATGATAATACAAAAGTTATTTTATGTTATTTAGAAAGTATTAAAGACGGAGATAGATTTTTAGAAATTTTGCCTAGTGCAACAAGAAAAAAGCCAATTGTAATTTTAAAATCAGGAATAAGTGAAGCTGGAGCTAGAGCGGCTTCTAGCCATACTGGGGCATTAGCGGGAGCAGATATCGCTTATGATTTAGCTTTTAAAAAATGTGGAGTAATCAGAGCGAATACAATAGAAGATCTATTTGATTATGGAGAAATTTTTCTTTACCAACCAATTCCTCAAAAAAATTCTTTTGCAATAATAACAAATGCAGGTGGTCCTGGAATTGTTGCTACAGATGCATTTGAGCGAGAAAATTTGAAGTTTTCAAATTTTTCAGAACAAATTTTGCACTCATTAAGAGAAAAATTGCCAGTTGAGGCAGCAATTTTTAATCCAATTGATATTGTTGGAGATGCTGCTCCAGATCGTTACGAATTTACAATAAAAACGGTATTTGGAATTAATAGTAATAAAGATTTAGGTGATATATCAACCCAAGGGGCTTTAATAATAGTAACACCTCAAGCTCAAACAAATCCTACTGAAGTTGCTAAGCTTATTCATGAGATTTCTTCTCATTATTTACATGATAAACCTATTGTTTGTTCTTTCATAGGAGGAAAGAATATTTCAGAAGGTCGAGATTATTTAAAAAAAAATCATATACCATGTTATCATTTCCCCGATCGAGCAGCTCATTCTTTAAAAACATTAATTGAACAACGTAAATACTTGAATAGTACGCCATTAGACATGTTGGAGATTCCCTCTTTTAAAGTAAAAAAATCTAGGGTAAAACAGATACTTAAAAAGGTAAGGGATGATAACAGAATGGTCTTATTAAGTTATGAGACTAGCGAGATTTTTGATTGTTATGGTATAAAATCCCCTAAATCACGACTGGCCCAAACACCTCGACAAGCGATGAAATTACAGTCTGAAATTGGAAAGACGGTCATGAAAATAGTAAGTCCACAAATAATTCATAAAACAGATGTAGGGGGTATATTATTAAATATTCAATCAGAACAAGATGCATTCGAAGCATTTATACAGATCATAAATAATGCTAAAAAATTTGGTCCCCAGAATACAAAGATTTATGGAGTCGAAATACAAGAGATGATTGATTTTAAATCACAGGAGAAAACTAACGAGTTAATAATCGGAATGTCACAAGACCCTTGTTTTGGAAATATATTGATGTTCGGAACGGGAGGAATTTATGCCAATTTTATGAAAGATGTATCATTTTCATTAGGGTATAAATATACAAGAGAAGATGTTAAACAGCAAATTGAAAATACAAAAATCTATAGTCTTTTACAAGGCGTAAGAGGTGAACCTCCATCTGACATTGAGTCAATCATAGAAGTAATGCTTAGACTTTCACAACTTATAACAGACTTTCCAGAAATAGTTGAATTAGATATTAATCCTCTTTTATCATTTGTGAAAGGATATAGTGCTGTAGATATAAAAATTACAATAAAAAAGTAAAAAGCAAATAATTATAAATTTAAATTAAAATAATAACAAAAGAATAAAAAAAGGGAAGAAAATGGTTAAAATTTTTTATTTTAGTTCATTACAAGAAAATGCAGGTAAAAGCTTTCTTTCTATAGGATTTATTCAAAAATTAAAAAAAGAAGGAAAAAAATTTGCCTATTTTAAACCGATTGGGATTCCTAAAAGCGCCTTTTCAAATAAAGCTGATCCAGATGTTGGTTTTATCTTGAATACGATTTATAAAACAGATTATCCATATGATTTTATATCTCCTGTATCTATTCCTGATGCATATTATATAGATTTAGTTGATGCTGACAAAAAAGAAGAATTTCTGGAAAAGATCAAAAAAGCATATGAAAGAATCTCCAAAGATGCAGATTATATTATTATCGAGGGCAATCCTAGCATCAGAAAGTTTATTAGAATAGGACTGGATGATGTCAGTATCGCACAAACTCTTGGAATTAATGAATTGATCTATGTTTCAACAGAATCCTCTGATCGATGTATAGACAATTTTTTTTTTACAAAGAATTATTATGATTTTCGCAACATCAGTATTAAAGGAATTTTATTTAATAAAATAAATTTCGACTATATAGCACGAATTAAGGAATTAACTGAAGATCACATTAACAAATATAATATTCCTGTCCTAGGAATTATAGAAAAAAGTCTAGAATTATTTTCTCCTAGAGTAGATGAAATAAAAGAACAAATCGGAGGAGAATTAATAAATGAACAATCTTCATCAGGATTAGCTAATCTTGTAGAAACATATCTTATAGGCGCCATGAATGCACAATCAGCTTTAAAATATCTAAGACAGATTAAAAGAGTTGCATTCATTACAGGAGGCGACAGAACTGATTTAGCTATGGCTGCTTTGGCTCAAAATGTTTCTGTTTTAATTCTAACAGGTTTTATACAGCCGGATATAGGAGTAATTACCGCTGCTAATGAAAAAAGAATTCCTATAATTTTAAGTCCCTCTGATACTTATACTACTATGAGGAATTTAGAAAGATTGAAACCTGGTATTCAAAAAGATGAAATGGAAAAAGTTCTACAATTGATTGAAAAAGCAATTGATTGGGATTCATTATTGTAATATTTTTTTCTATTAACCAAGTTATCAATTTTATTGAAATTAATTAATAGTTTTCAATATTTTAGACAATGTTTATGATGATATTTTAAAATAAAAAAAATTTGAATTTAAAAATATAAGTAAATTTTTTTTAAGGCTTTATATCTTGTATAAAATTTCTGATAACACGTAACAAGGGGATCCCTGCAATCAAAATAATCACCACGACAATCCCTATGATCAATCCTATAACTCCAAGGGCTTTTGAATCATCTACTGCAACTCCGATTATACCAAAAATAATTGCAAGAACGGCGAATATTAATGCTATATGACCATGTAAGTTTAAAACAAATTTTAGGAATAATGCTCCTATTCCAATTATACCAAGTAAAAAACTTAATACACCGAAACCGTTACCCATTTTTTGCACTTTTATTTTAATATTATTTTTAAAAGATATATCTTATTTTTATGGTTATTCAATATAAATCTTTATTTTGTTTTGCTAAAAAAATTATCGTTAGATGTTGTTTTTAGATATTTATTCTGAGGAATTTATTCATTTGATATTCAAGATTATTATTTTGCATACTAACTATTTAAATAGTAATTTTAAATAGAATTAAACCATGATTTAAAATAATTAATTTATTCTATTAATGCTGATTATAATTATCAGAAATGATCATGGTTTCTAAAAGAGTAAAGGAAATTTCATATGCTATTCGTGAAATAGCTGCAGTAGCGAATAGAGTTGCAGAGAGTGGAAAAAAAATATATCATTTAAATATTGGAGATCCTGTCATATATGATTTTAATATGCCAAAATATATCTCACAAGCATTAGCCGATGCTTCTTTTAATGGAAAAAACTATTATGCGGATTCATTAGGAGCCATGGAACTTAGAGATCTATTAAGCAAATCTTTAAAAACTAAATATAATATTGATATTCCTTCTGAAGATATTTTGGTAACTACAGGTGTTACAGAAGCAATTTTCTTTATTTTAGCTACCTTATTGGAAAATAGGAATGAAATATTAATACCAGGTCCCAGCTATCCGCTTTATATTAATTATGCTAGATTTTTTGATGGGGTTCCTGTAGAATACGAATTAGATGAATCAAATGATTGGGAGCCCAATATTGAGGATTTAAGAAGCAAGATTAACGAAAAAACAAAAGCAATTTTAATAAGCTCACCAAATAACCCTACAGGTAGTATGTATAGTGAACATAAAATTAAAGAAATTATTAGTTTGGCTGGAGAATATAATATACCAATAATATCTGATGAAATCTACGAACAAATTATATATGATAAACCTTTTATTTCTACAGCAACCCTTTCCAAGGATGTTCCTATAATTGGATTAAATGGTTTTTCAAAAGCACATCTCGCTACAGGTTGGCGTTTAGGATATCTGTATTATCACGATCCTGAAAATAAATTGGAAGATGTCAAAACTTGTATCTCAAAACTTGCTCGTGCTCGGTTATCAGCTAGTTCTGTCGCCCAATACGCAGCTATTGAAATAATGAAAAATCCGGGAACGCATACTAAAGAGATGGTCAGTAAATTAAAAGAAAGAAGAGATTATTCTTATAATAGATTAAGGAAAATTGAAGGTATTTCATGTATTAAACCAAATGGAGCGTTTTATCTATTTCCAAAGATTGATTTCAGTGAATTTAGAAAATGGAAAGATGATAAAGAATTTACGATTGATCTACTTGAAGAAACAGGAATTTGTGGAGTTTATGGTTCAGGATTTGGAGATTTTGGTAAAGATCATATAAGACTTACTTTTTTACCAAACAAAAACATCTTAGAAACAGTATATAATAAATTTGAAGAATTCTTAAAATGAATTTTTAAATCCTAAGATTAATAATATTTTCTTAATAGAGGAATTATATGGTATTAGCGCCTTATCAAAAACGAATTAAAAAAGAACGACAAGCTATCTATTTTGAATTGATATGTGGACTAATATCATCAATTTTAGCACTTGTTGGGATAATATTTAATATGTCAGAATCTGAAATACGGAGACCAGCATTTTTTATAGCTGGATTTGTCTTCTGGATTTTCTATTTATGTTTTTCAATCTTTTTGATCTGTTTAGGTATTTACTTATGGTATCAAGAAAAAATTTATGAAAAAAAGGTATACAAAAAAGATATAAAAGCTCCAATAGTATAAATTAGATAATAAATCTTTTTTTTTCAATAATATTAAGCATTTTTATTATTTGTTAAAAGAAAATTATCTTGGATTAAATGAATGTTTATAAGAGCTAAGGAGAAATCATTTATATCGTAATTTATAATAGGAATATAACAGATTTAATTTTCTTAAAATTAATCAAACAACCCCCTTTTAAATGAATAAAAAATAACACCATTAAATTATATTTCTACTGAAATTAACTGTCTCTAATTTTCTTATAGATAAATATTCAAAAAAATATATATGAATTTTTTTCTATGATTTATTCTTTGAAAGTTATGATGATATCCATATATTATATTACCAAATAAAATAGATCATAGGTTCATTATAAAGATATTATAAAATTTTGTAAATGAAAAAATTATTAAACAAAATTTTGAAATATAGGCAATATTGGTTTGAATAAATATAATGCATAATTAATTTGTGCGGAATAATATCACATAAATTGAAGAAAACATATGAACTTAAAAATAAGTTTTATCTTCAAATAATTGGAAATTACCAATTAGCAAAAAAAGATGAAAATTAGTAACATAAGCAATGAATTTGAAATGGAGTTTTATTTGAAAATTGTAGACCATTTTCAAGAAAAAAATATTAATCCAGTAGCTAGAGAAATTTGGATAAGTAATTCAATTATAGAACTTATGAAATTACTTAAACAAACTCGAAATAAGGATTTCGTTGCAAATGCTATAATCTTACTCCTTTCATTATTCGAGAAAAGGCCCACTGATTTATATTCTAATCGTGGGCATCATATCAATAATATTTCAAAGAAAGATAAAAAATTTTTAATTTCAGAACTTAAAGACGAGTTCTTACCTAATTGAATTATTTAATACTATCAATTTAGGAATTATTTTTCTAAAATTAATTGAATATGAGATTTAAAGAGTTAACAATCTCAATTTATTGAAATTTAGCTTTTTCTTAAAAATATAAAAAATCAAAATTTTTAACAAGTCTTTAAAAGTAATTTTTTCAAGATTTTTACATCACAATTATTTAAATTTATAGAACTTCATTTTTGTTACATAAAGTTATCTAAGTTTTTCTTATAATTAGGGTTTTATTATGCAAAAATTTATAAAAACATTAATTTATAAAAAAAGGAAACAGAAAATAGTTTTAATCTCATTTATTCTCTTTTCAACTATCTTATTTAATTCAACATTTTTCAACCATATTTTACATGTTAATTCTAATGTTAATAATACTAATGAGTATCTCGAGGAAATTAGTTATAACCCAGAATCTGCTAATAGTAATTCGGTTATATTCGAAGGAATAGAGCCAGTGTTAAATATTACCGACTATGGGGTTCTTTATGAAAAAAATCAATACACCTCTATACTTAATCAAGAAAAATTAAATTTGTCTTATTAT
The DNA here is from genome assembly GCA_048937405.1 of Promethearchaeota archaeon. GTDB lineage: Archaea > Asgardarchaeota > Lokiarchaeia > Sigyniarchaeales > SOKP01 > Loki-b32. Next base: position 105,716 of record JBHLNF010000008.1, on the reverse strand, counting down.
TTAGATGATGTTCATGACTGGAAAGCGTCAAAAATTGAAAATACTATAAAGAATATACAGGATAAGAGAAATTGGATAAATAATTCTGGATTCCTTTCCCCTACCATATATCGTGTTTATGGTGAATGGAATACGACTCATCCTTATCAACAGAACAATAACATAATTTGGGGTAATCCTGATCATGAAATAATAGTAAGTGGTGCTACTTATATCCGAGTTCATTTTACTGAAGTATTTTTTGAACCATATTATGATTTCCTTTATATTACAAATGGAACCAATATTTATTATGTTAATTCTAGTGGAGATACAGATTTTTATTCCCCTTGGCTTCGAGGCGAAATTTTTAGACTATATTATTATTCTAATAATAATAACGAATTTTTTGGATATTATGTAGATTATTACGAGTATGTGAATTCAACTTCAAATATTGATATAAATTCAAATGATTGGAAATTTAAGTACCAAGAAGTAGAAAATGGGTTTAATTATAACGGTGTTGCGGATGTTAATGGTTCTAATGCAATGTATATTGCCCTACTTGGAGAGTATGTTGATACAGACCAATTTGATTATGATACAGGAGCATTTTCAGAGATTTACCAAGAATTTGTGATTCCAAGTGGACCTTTTGTTGATGCATATCTAAGTTTTGATTATTATTGTCAATATGCTCTCCCCACAAATGATCATTATATTTATGTAAAATTGAATGATCAAAAAATATTTTCTAAAGGTATGTTAGATATATCGGATCTAGGTAAAAGAAAGTGGCTAAGTTCAGGTAAACTACATATAGATGCTTGGGATAACAAAACTCAAATATTTAATGAAAATTTATATCAACAAACATTTAATATTTCTTTAGGATTTAAGATTGGAGCGGGTTACCTTTATACAGGTATGTATGATGAAGGTTTAACGAATATAATTTATTTTGATAATATTTCTCTTACTGTAACATCAAAAGCAAATTCAACACAGAATTTTATAGATCTAAGAATAAACGGAGACAATTTAAACGACCTAGATAAATGGGGCTATTCGAATAAATCTATTATAGGACTTTGGGATTCTAATCCTGTAATACTCTCATTAAGCAGCTCATCTCCGCACTTAACATTTGATATGAATACTACTATTTATGGATATAGAAATGGATCATCAAAAATTAATCAACAAGGTTCAGAAGGTATATCTTACCAAATTCTAAATAATGGTACTATTTATTGGGAATTTCTTCATAATTTATATACACCAACGGATTATACTGACAATAGTTTTATAATTGAAAAACCAAGAGAATGGAATTTTTTAAATGTAAAAGATCCAACTCTAAAAAATATTCCATTCGAATTGGGAAAATCAGATGAACAATATCTAAAAATTAACAAAACTTTTGCTTTATATCCTGGTTGGTGGCATTTCAAAGCAACATCGCCAAATTATTTAAATGATTCTAATACTAAATTCTTTAAACAAGGTCAATGGGTTGAGAGAGCAAATTTTACTACAGGAGAATCTACTCAAATAACAACACAATTAAGCAATATGGGTAAGATTCCCAAAGATACTTCTCAAATTAATCTTACAATTTATCATCCTGATGGAACTATTTTCTACGAAGAGAGTTTACCACCTAACAATGGTAATGTTACTTTTTCAGAGATTACATTTGGAGCATTAAACACAATTGGGGGAATTTATGAATATACTTTATTTTGGAGTAATGGTACAGTACTAGGAGGTTTTAAATCTGATTTTATAGTTAAACATCAGAGTTCAATTTTATTATTAAAACCTGATGATGCTAAACTGGATTTAAGCGCGGAAAGTGTTGCTGGTGATATTATACCAATAAGGATTTATTTAAAAGATGCAGAAAATGATTTATACATTTCGAATGCATCAATTACTTATAATTGGACGACAGGTATAAAGTATTTTGTTGAGGCTGCATTAGGGATTTATGAAACTATCTTAGATACATCAGATTTAGGTGGATTTGGATTGTATAATATATTCATTAATTCAAGTAAACTTGGTTTTATTAATAGTAATTTAACTTTGACAATTAATTTAGGAGAAAATACAAATTTGCAGAGATTAGATTCCGACTCAAAAATTGTAATCAATGAAAATAGCACAATACGATTTTATTATTATTCAGAATTTGATGAGGAGGGTATAACCGGAGCTCAAGTCTTAGTAAATATTAGTAATTCTAATTACTTTTCAATACAAGATGAATCTAATGGAATTTATTCTATTGAATTCAGTACTGAATTTTTTAACAAAACTGGTATGTATCGATTAATTTTTGAATTTATATCAATTGGATATGAACCACAAATACATATTTATCAATTTGAAATAATTAATCCTAAAGAAATCCCAGAAGAGCCAAATTTTTTACTATGGGCAATTTTATTTATATCCATTGGTATAGCATCTATTTTCGCAGTTTTAAGTTTGAGATCTTATATATTATTACCAAGAAAAAGACGAAAAGAAGCGGATTTATTAGCAAGAACTCAAAAATTTAAAGATCTCAAAAATATTCAAGCAATTGTTATAATACATAGGTTAAGTGGGATACCAATCTATTCAAAAAGCTATTCAATCTTAGAGAAGCATAAAAAAGAACTTTTTTCAGGATTTATTCAAGCTATCACCATGGTTGCTGAAGAATTTTATCAAAAAGAAACTGTTGAGTCTCAATCCATTGAATCCAAAGAGACATATGGCGTCGAAAAAATGATTGAATTAGATTTTAAACAATTCTATTGCCTTATTGCAGATATTGAAGATCTTAGAGCTGTATTTATTCTTGAAGAGAGATCATCTGAACGAATGAAAAGTATAGTTTCTCATCTTATGTTAGCTTTAAACCTGAAACTTTCAACACAGTTGGAAAATTGGGATGGTTCATTAGATCAATTTGAAATCTTAGTTCCTGAAATATTGATCGAGTATTTTGAATTATATTATAAAGATTCATTTAAGCTAGCTGGTGATATCAACCTAATAAAGATAAAAAAAGAGAGAAATCTGACAAAAATGGAAATGCGATTAATAAATGTAATTCCGTCTATGTCAAAAGATAATATAATCACTAACTTGAATAATATAATAGAAATGATTCATGAAGAAAACAAGAATTTAGTTATCGAAGCAATTGAATCTCTGATTAAACAAAAAATAATTATACCCTTAAATAATTAGAATAATCAGATACAATATCACTTTTTTTGATCCTAGTCTTTTATGATATCTTTAAGATTTTCTTGTATCAGATGTGGTAATTGTTGCACTGACAAAAATACAATTGTGAATCTTACATATTTAGATATATTAAGGATAAAAAATGGTTTAGGATTAGATTTAAATGAACTACTTAACGCTTTAGGGTTTTACAAATTTGATAAACCATTGAGCATTGAAGATCAACGGCGAATGATAATTACACCAATAGAAACAGAGAAGGGACTAGCATTTATAGGTTTATTGAAAAATAGTTTAGGACATTGTTATTTTTATAATGTAAAGAAGAAAAAGTGCTTAATATATAGTTTACGACCAAGATTTTGTCAAACATTTCCATTTTCATTTGGTTTTTTAGACAAAGGGAATAATAAAAATAATGATATTATAGACATTTTTTATACAGAAAAAGGAAAAGAATATTGTCCCGGTATTGAGGAAGATGCTCCTATTATTGAGAAAGATTTTTGGACTGATTTAGGTCAAAAGACATTACAAGAACTAAAAAAGAATCATAAAATAATACAAGATTGGAATAATTCGAAAAAAAAAGGGAATTTTCATCCAACTGTAAAAAAATTCCTACAAATGATATCTAAAATAACTGATTATTAATTAGTTTTCGAGATATATTGTGAATACCCCAATAAAGCCCAATATAATATTTCTAACTCAACCTTAAAACCTAATTTATCATTTGTCCAATTAAATTTTTTATCAAGATTTTCGATATTAAAAAAATCTGTTGTCTTTGATATGTAATTTAATAATTTACCAGATATTTCTACTTCTTTTTCTTTTAGTTTTAATAAATCAAATATTAGTAAAGCTTTTGCTGAATCAGTTATCAAATCATTAATTGAACCATTAGGAGTTAAGAGCTTCTTTATTTCATTAGTATACAATGATTTGAATTGTATTAGATTCAAATTTTTATCTAACAACCTAAGCAAAGCTAAATAATTATAAATGTCTAAACATGGTAAAAAATTTTCAAGGGTTACTATATTTATTTTTAATAGTAATTCTAGAATTGAATTTTTATTGAATGAAATTTTATGGTTTTTTCCTAAGAGTTTTAAGCATAATACTGAATATAGATTTAATTCTAATTTTTCCGGAATAAAATTTCTTAATTCTAATTTCAGGAATTCTTCAATTTTTTGAAGATCTATAAGATCTGTGTTGCTTAGCAAATTTAATTCTAAAAATAGAGCTAAACCATAAAATATATTTTTAGGATCTGGAACATTTTCTTTTGAGGAACTAAAAATCTTTTCATTTATAAAATTTTTAACAATTTCTATTATTTCTCTCTCAGTAAATGGAACTCTGATATTTAGCATTCTTAGAATTGAAATATAATGATATAAATTTTCTAGATCAAAATATTCTTTTCTAAAATCTCTAAATTTGATTAAATTGACTTTTTTAATATTAAAACGATTAATAATGTCAATATTGATTGGTGAAAATTGTCCAAAATAATCAAGAAATGTATTACTCATAAAATCTGTATATAAATCTTGATTTGAGGGAACTTTTAATGTACTTGGAAAAGTTTTCTCTTTAAAGATCAACTTTTCTTCCCTAGGTTCTTTTGAAAATTTATTTAATTCTGTTTTAGGTGTTTTTAAAGTCTCAATAATATCTCGTTTCGCTTGTTTTAATTGCTTTAATATATCAATTTCTGTAGATTCTTCAGATTTGAGAGTTAAATCTTTAAAATTAATATAATTATCAAGATTTTGTTGTTTAAAGAGATTAATTATCTCTGGAGTATTAAACCATTTCTTTTTGAACTCATTTAGATTTGAAATAAAAAATGGAGGTAAGAGATCAAAAATATTTACATTCTCCAATTTTTTAGTATCCATTTCAAGAAGATAATCAATTAATATATCAAATAATATCTTATTCACGTATTTCATTAAATACATTTCGAAATAGGAATTATAATCTTGAATTTTTGCTCTATTCTCGTTTAAAGATTCCATGAAATCATTTTGACACTCATTTAACTTATCAATTGATACACCGATTGTGTTTAAACCAGTTTTAATAGCTTTTAACATTTTTCTTAAATTTGAAATTAAATTCTTTTCACGTTCGTTTTCCGTTGTTTTATTTAAATCAATTTTTTTATACATTATTAGATCTTTTAAATAAGAATGACTTCGATGATAGTATTCTAAAATATCATCTCTCATTATTCTAAAAAAATCCGTTAGAATGTTCGTGATATCCTTCATAAATTAATTTCTTTGAAATAATCTAATAAATATATTGAAAATTATTTTTCTAATTAATTATTTTTTTATATATTTATGTTTTTCCTTGTTGACAATCTTTATTATTTGAAAGTGATTTAATTCATTAATAAATTCTAATAATAATCTAGATTATTTATTAGAACAACGATATATTTCAGGATGGAAAATTCATAATTAAAAATTCCATCTATTAAATTGAATTTTTTATGGAGAAATTACCTTTTAATAAAATAGCACAAGATTACCATTTAAAACGAAAAAAACCATGGCGTCCACTAATTTTTTTTCTCGGACACTTAAAAAATAAGGGATATGTTTTTAAGGGACTCTCTTTAGATTTGGGATGTGCTCATGGTAGAAATTTTAAATTAATGATTACACCTCCCAATAAATTAATTGGATTGGATATCTCTCTTGAATTTTTAAAAATAGCTAAATTTATTTTAAAAAATTCTGATCAATATTCCCAATATGAAGCAAATTTTATCCAGCTTTTGTTAGGAGATATTACAAATCTTCCTTTCAGAGATAATTCCATTCACAATGTTTTTTCAATAGCTTCCTTACATCATATAAAAAGGAATAATATAAGAAAAAATACAATTTTTCAAATATATGCTTCATTAAAAAAAAATGGTAATCTAATCCTAACTGTTTGGCGTAAGTGGCAAAAAAGATTTAGAAATTATTTTTTCTTAGAATGGTTTAGAAGAAACTTTAGTATTAATTATAAAAAACAGCAGAATATAATTGGTTTGGAGGAATTTGGTGATAAATATATTCCTTGGACTCTTTCAAAAGAACAAGAAAAATATAATAGGTTTTATCATTTCTTTTCTAAGCGTGAACTTAAAAAATTATTGAAGGTTTTTAATATTATTGAATTCAAACTAACAGGAGGGCCTACAGAAAAAGATAACTTCTTTATTTTAGCTCGTAAATCTGTTTAATCATGGCAAACTATAGAATTATAAGAGTTTATAATATATGGTTTATAATTCTCATAAAGATCCCCAATTATTGCTGTATGAAAATTGAATAATCTTTCAGTTATATCACAATAAAAAACACAATGTATTCCATTTTCATGGTAAAATCTTTTTCTAATCATTTTATTTCGATGCCCATACCAAAATGTTATCTCATGGCTCCTTAACCAATCTCTATTTTTTTCTGTAACAACAATTCCAATCGCATTATAAACATCTATAGAATTTTGGACTTCTTTGTAATAAAATAAGTTCATTCTATCTTTTTTTTCCCAATTTATCTCCATTTTAGATTCTGGACCCCAGATTTCATCATATTCATTTTGAGAGTATAATATAATGGTACCTTGATTCTCATCTCCGTTATATTCTATCTCTGTAAACCATTTTGGCATTCTATTAATTATTATTCTACATTCTGGTTTGTTATATACGAAATAATTATATTCCATATACTTTCTCTCTTATATTTTTTTATTTAAGAAAATAAAATTACTTTTAAAATATATTAATAGTTTAAAAAATTTGAGTAATAATAAAATAGCATTAGGGTAATTTCAAATTCACTAAAAAGGTAAATATAAAAATATAAGATTGTTATTTTATCAGCTTATTTCCTTCATCAATCCATTTTTTTAATCTATCCAAAGAAACTCCCTTAATTAAAGTTGCTAATTCTTCAGGATTTTCTTTACACAAATCTTCTACATTATTAACTCCAAGTTCGATAAATTTTTTTGCTGTTGCACCACCTAATCCAGATAATTCTGTTAATGGAGTCCCCACTGGTCCAGATGAAATTTTTTCTAATTTAGGAGGTTTTTTCTCTTCTTTCATTTTGGGTTTAGTAGTGAACTTAGCTGTAGTTATTTTTGACTTTTTTTCAATTGGTTTTTTAGTTACTGTTTTTGGCTTTTTTACTTTAGGTTTAAATGGAGTTTTCTTCTTTTCTTTCATAACAAAAGGTTTCTTTTTCTTGCTTTTTTCAGTTGGTATTTTTAATGATTTTAAGGTCTCAATATTTGTAGCATATGCAGATTTTCGAAAGTAATCAATTTTAATATTCAACTTCATTAATGATTGAACATTCTTTCCAGCATCTTTAATTTCTTTTAAAGAAAATCCTGAACCATTTCTTTTATGAGCATCTTTGGCAGGACTATTAACTAAAGCTATAAGCGAAGGTTCTTTTTCCATGATTTTTCAATGATTTTAAAATTATCTTATTTAATCTTGAAAAAATATCAAAATTTTTATTCTTTTCTATTTCTCTTACTACACAGTCTTGAAATTAATAAATCACCATTTCATATATCTATCAATTTACTGAAATTAATAGTTAAATTAGATCTTAATAATATCTAATTCTTCTAATTTCTTCAGAACTTCGTTTATTTCTGTACGCTTTTTGCTTAAATTTCTAGAGATTTTTAGAGGTGAGTTTTTTCCTGTGCATTGTATAGCAACCTTAAAATCAAAATCATTTATCATTCCCATAGTTAACACTTTTTCTAATACTTTTTTAACAATTACTAATTTAGGAAATACTTCTGCTATGCGTCCTCCAATTGTTAAATTTTCAATATCAACGATTAATGTATGAAATCTGCTTTTATCTGTTGTCGTTCTGAAGTTTTTAAGGTCAGATTGATGTTTTTTCCAAAAACGATTTGCTATTTTGTGAATAATTTCTTCAATTTTTCCTGTATCATCATCCGCATCAGAAATTGAGCAGAAAAGAATTCTTGATAAAGGGTGGTAGTAAATAAATATCGTAGAATCTTCTGATTGTAAAACCCTATTCATCTCATTTACTCTTCTTCCTTTAGACATAGACTCTTGGATCACATCTATAGTCGTATTTATTGCCTTAAAAAAACCAGTTAGGATTTCATCTTGAATCCTTTCTAATTTTTTAAATGTTGATTCATAAAGTGATATTCCATTGTCAGCATCAATTAAATAAATCTTATAAATCAAATTCCTGAAAAAATAGAATTTTTTATATATATAAAAAATAAAAAACTTCATGCTTATGAATCATTACTTTACTATTTTAAAATAGTTAAAATTAAAAATAGAAATTTATATTTCTAATATAAAAATTTCTAAGTTCTATGATTTTATTATGAAGACAAAACCATCTGTAATTTTCTTATGCTTATTCATTGTTTCTTCAATAAATCCTATGGGAATAATCTCAATAAATTATTTTAATACCATAGATATATATCCCCAATTATCCACACTTGACTATGGAGTATCTAAATTCGATGTAATACAGAATGTGAAATATGAGGTTGTAATTAATTTTACAATGATCCACAATAGAATTTTACCTCAGTTTTACACCTTTAAAGTAGCAAGATTGAATGATCGTCAACCGAACTCAATTTTAACCAAATATTGTCCTCCTTATCAAGAATGTGAAATTTTATTTAATAATATTACTGGGTATGATGAAATAAATAAAGGAGTTCTAGATAAATTCAATAATTCTTATGATATATTTAATACAACATTAAGTAGATATGAAAGATTAACTTTAAATCAAAAATATAATATTACCCTTAATGAAATTAAATTTAATGACATTCAAAGTGAAGATATAGGAGTTTATGATTTTGGAGATGAAATCTTTACACTATATAATACCACAGAAATATTCTATGAATGCGATAATCCTAGCTTAGTAGAACTCTCAAATAGTATTGTTAATCCTACGGATACTCCTGTAGAGAAAGCTCAAGGTATTTTCAATTGGATTGTTAATAATATTGAATATAAAAAACAAGATGAAGAGATTGGGGCGTTAGAAGCATATAATCAAGGAGTAGGAGATTGCTCAGATTTTTCTGACTTAATGATTACACTTTTGAGAATTCAAAGTATTCCCGCAAGGAAGGTAACTGGTTTTTTAATAACAAATAACACTTCACTTAGACCTAAAATAGGTGATCAATATAGTTTTGATATCAATTTTAATGGTTTAACTATGTCTACATTTTCTTCTAAAAAGATTCTCGGTCATGCATGGGTTGAATATTATGTGCCTAAAATTGGATGGATTGCTTGTGATCCAACCTGGGGACAAGGTTATTTTAATCGAATAGATCTATTTAGATTTAATATGAATATTGGAGCATGGTTTTTCGTGCCTGGTGCAACACCCCCTTATGATCGTACTTCTGAGTTTCCAATTAATCCTTCCCCCATATGCGCAGATCACCATGCTTATGACTGGCAATATTCTATTGAAATAACGGTCTTAGAAACAGATCTTACAAGTTCCCCTCCAATTCCTATATTTGTAGTAATTTTTATAGTTATAGGATCAAGTGTAATTTTGCTAGCAATTATCTTGTCATTAAGAAAGGGAAGTAAAAAAAAGATTTTTTCTTATTAACCTATTTTATATTTTTTTTTAATCTAAATATAAGTATGGATTAAATCAATCAAGTTTTTTGAAAAATCAGGTAAATTTTTTTCTATTTTATCAATTTCAAGTGATTTTTCTAAGAATAAAAGTAAATACAAATTATATTTTTCAACGGTTATTCTTTTAAAGATTACTTTTTTAGACTTATCAGAAATCCCAGATGAAACGATAAAATCTTGTTCTAACAATTTAAATTCTTTAAAATTCTTGTAAAGTGATTGAAAGTGAGGGGCACTCACTTCGAATACTTTTCCAGAAATTTCCGATTTAGAATAATTTGATAAAATAATCCCATTTTCATTTAATAGTAATATAGCATCTGAATTTGTTTTTTTTGCAAATTTTTTCAATTGATTTCTGAATAATTCTCGATTGGGACTTAATTGAGACAATCCAAAAGAATAGGCTGAAATTAGACTCCAGTGATCAAAAATACTAGTCTGAAAAATTTTAATAAAGAATTTGTCTGAATTTTCTTTAATTGCATCAGCAATTATTTCTAAATTTTTAAAAATTTCTTTTGAACCCTTAAGGTCTGGGTCAAATTTATTTAAGCAAACAACAATAGGAGGGAATTCATCTAATTCTATTATTGTTTTTAAAATCTTTTTGAATAAGTTTAATGCTTCATCTATTCTTTCCACATCTTGAATATCGATAAAGAAGAACATAAGATCAATATTATACAAATACATTTTGCTTTGTTCAAGATATCTTTCCCGATATTGTTTTTGTCCACCTAAATCCCAAATCGTAATAGCAGTATTCTGTTCTTCAAAGATATTTTCTTCAGATCTTTCAACGCCTTTTGTTGGCATAGATTTAATAATTTCGGAATATTTCCTCCTAATCCCATACATAAAACTTGTCTTACCCGCTTTATCTAATCCTGCAAGAAGAACTTTAATGTGTCTTTTAGTAGAATAAGGATCTTTTACTTCACTGGCAAATTCAAAGATTTCCTCTCGGAATTTTTCCATAATGATTTCTCTTTCACTAAATTGCTGATTGTTCTGAATTTGAGTAGCAGCTTTATCCATTATAATTCTAAGATATTTCATGTTTTCATAGAAAAACACTTTATTTTCTTCATTAATTAAAATAGTTATTGTTGCCGCTAAGGCTTTTCCGCGAGCAGTATCATCGGGAATTAAGAAAAAATAAGTTAAACCATTTAATTTTAAATCTGGAAAAGGTAATATTCCAAAATAATTGATTCCTTCAACATCCGTCCCATCTTGATATGTAGCATCACCCATTAATAAACTAATGGTTTTCATAGCAATCAATAGTCCTGCTTGATCTTCTAAATCCTGAGGCCAATATATTCTTGGAGTAGGACCATTCTCATCAAAAATACTTAAAACAATAACCTTAATAATATCTGATTTAGGCCCTGTGGTTTTTTCCTCAGGCAATTTTTCTTGATTTTGTTTATCTTTTGATTTTGTCAAACAATCCCCATTAATTTATCAGAAAGATCTTAAACTATCCAAAGTATAAATTATCATTTATTTTAATATATATTAATATCATAATAATACTTCAATATAATCAAAATAATTATTCTTATTAAATACTTTTTTTACCAAAAATCAGAAATATCCGATCCTTTTAAGAAGAAAAATTTATGCTTGAAATTCTTGATTTTTTACTAATTATATTGATGAATTCATGAATAGATAAAGCATTTAATTCAAGATCATACAATGAAATATTTTCAATTGCTCCATTTTTAATGAAACGATGGAAATTGCCTTGAACCTCCACACGTTTGAATAATTCAACCTCAATGTCTTTCCGAAAGTGAATTGAATTTGAATATTGATAAGTTAAATCTTCCGTTAAATATTTTAATAAACTTGAAAAATGTTTTCGATCTAATCTAGTAAATCTATTTATAGCTTTTAATGAACTATTCTCACTTATTGCATAATTTTTTCCAACTGCTTCAGTTAGTTCTATACATAGATTATTCAATTCATTTAATATCCTTAAACCAAAGTTAATTGCATCTATATGTTCATGAAGTTCATAATTTGTTAAGATTTTGATAGACTCGTTCAACCCAACTAAACTAAATGAAAGGTCTTGATTTTCCAACCTAAACAATGGCTTTTTATCAATAATGCCACAACAACAAGGTAAATGTTTTAATTTTAATCTTTTTTCAATCATATGAAATTTTTTTAATAAAACCTCAGAACTTAGCATTACTTTCTCACGTAATAATTCAAAAAATTTTGTTTCATCTTGACTAATATAGGCATATCTAGGTAGATTTAGACTTATATTCTGAAGTATACCAACGTTATATATATCATTCTGAGCTAATTTTTTAATATCTCTATTAATAGACGAATTAAAACAAAAATCGATTGAAGTGCTACCTTTATACGTTTTAATATCATCCCAGAATTCACTATAATTTCGTTCTAGATTATCAATAGAGTTATCATCTAGTAAGATTTGAAAGTTAAGAGATGGAAAATTAATACGATTTTTACTAATTTCCTTAAAAACAAAAATAAATGCCTTAAGAATATTTAAACAATCGCTATTGTAATCTGAATAATTACGATTTATGCTTTCATTGGGATTTAGAGCAATAAGTTTTGAAAAGCTTTCAGGGATCGAAGCACTGGAAGTAATTCTTGTTGATAAAATTTCACGTCCTTTAATAATTGGCAATAAATTTATCCCATAGATAAATTTTCGAATTTCTTTCTTTATTTTTTCTTCAGATATGCTAGTTACATATGGAGCTAAAAAAAGAGAAATTAGATTGAGATCTTGATTTCCATAAAATTCATTCATAACAGTTTCAAGCCATTTGAATAGTTGAGAAAGGATTGAACTGAGTTTTTTTGGTGGTTCTTGTTTAATAAAGCCATTAAGATTGTCAATGGGAGGAAATCCACCATATAAAATTAATCGAGGATCCCATATTTGAGTGAATGGTCTAAGATCAAAATAACTTAGTCCATTAATATGAATATCACCATACAAATGAGCTTTAGATTCTTCATTACTAAGAATTCTTAAGTGAGTATACTCTTCAGCTATTTGGTTTGCAGACCAATGATTAATTTTTTCTGGATTAATCCACTTATTTAGTCTTATTCCTGATTTTTTCTCAAGTAATGCTTCATAATCCATTAAAGGCATTCCTATCCTAGTGTACAATTTACGTTCTTCTTCAAAATGTTGTTCTGAAAGGATTGAACAAACTATTTCTCTTATATGCGGTCCGGAAAGAAATTTAATGCCCGAACTAATTATTCTCCTTACTACTGATTCTGTTATATTTTTTGCATCTGCATCATTTATGTTAGTCTCTTTTATAATACTTTCAAAAATTTTGTTTGGATCAAATTCAGCTATATTTCCTTCAGTTCTAAATACTTTGGGTAATAAATCCATATTTATAGTCAGTTAAAATATTTTTAATACAATTAATAATACTTTTATTAATAAATTCCCCGAGATAATAAATAACATTATTATTCTGTCATTAAATTGAAACTCTAATTATCCTAAAAAAAAGATATTAAACACATAACTAAAAAAAAGAATCTTTTAAAATATTGATGTTTCTAAAAGTAAAGTATGGTACATTTTCAAAATTATTTTAGATAAATATCTAATTTAAAAGTTTTTTCAGAATTACATCACCCTCTTTCTTTTATTTTATGATAATATTATAATTAAAATAATGAAATGTTTTTCTCTTTTATCATTAAAGCAATTCTATATAGAAATATTTCATATTTTGCAAAATACTGATATAAATGTTATTGATATCTGGTGTACACAATCAGAAATTCCTTTCTTTAATCATTTCAATTATTATGAGTTAACAGCGTTTATAGGGAATTTTGATTTCATATCTATTCAGAAAGGAAATTATCAAGAATACATCGTTGTCAATAAAATCTTATTTATTATTGAGAGCATCAAAATTTTAGAATTTGATATAAAACAAATTACTGAAATATTAAATTATAATGGATTTGAAATCTTAGTGGAACAAATTCTTTCAAGAAATAGTTATATTACTAAAAAGAATTTTAGATTTTCTGATAAATCAAATTTTAAATTGAAAACTTCCCAAAAGCGTTATGAAATTGATGTTATTGGTATCTATTCAAAATTTGTTTTATTAATCGATGCTAAACAATGGAAACGTAAGGATTCATTTAGTTTGATAAACAAAGCTGCTAATTTACAACTACGCCGAGTCATAGCACTAAAAAAAAATCCTGAAATCTTCTCAAAGTTAGTTCAAGCATTGCTAGGGAATAGAATCAATTTGAGAAGACAATTGCCATTTATTTTAATTCCATTAATGTTAACTCTAGAAAATAATAGTTTCAGAATTAATGAAAACCAAATTCCTCTCGTTTCAATTTATGAAATGAATTCATTTTTGCAAGAATTACAAAATAATATATCTTATTTTTATACAATTAAAATTAATAAAATTAATATACAAAAAAGGCTGATTTGAATTATATTTTAGTTAAGTTGTGGTTGACTTTTATTTTATGCTTTTTTTAAACCTAAATATTCTTTTATCTGTTTTTTAACAATGCTTATGGCAAATGAAATTATTCCACTTTTTACTTTAGAATGAGAAAACAAAATTAAAATCATATCCTTAACACTTGGATTTGACTTATCAATGGGTGCAAGATCTAACACACCCTCAGTTGCTTTTAAGGATATTGCTTTTAAAGTACCTGCACTTAATCCTTCTGTAATATCTGCTCCTATCATTGATAAGTTCACTCCTATTGTTGCAAATAAAGAATCAGAGATTCTATTTGATGTTGCTGAGGCTAATATTGTTCCATCCGATTTTATAATAGCCGATGCTTCAATGTTTAAATCTAAAGTTAATAATCTATTCAAAATTTCATTCATACTAGATGGTGGAATTTCCTCCTTTAATTCCTCTTTTTCTTCTTTCTTAGCTTTAGGAATATCTAATTTCTTAACTGATATTTTTTTGGAAAGAAAACTTAAAACGTCAGTCATATCTTTTTCTAATTGTTTTTGTTTTAATATTGATTCTTCAATTTTAGTATTCTCTGAAGGAATTGGAGACAAAGAAATTTCTTGTTCTTTATTTTGCTCTTCTAAAATAGAACTTTTAAGTTCTGTGAAAGCATCTGTGATTGCATCCTCAGAACGAGAAGGGGGGATAGGTAAAGGTTTAGGTATAGGTTTAGGTTTAGTTATACCACCTTGGGAATTGATTATTGAACCTTTAAAAGGCTGTGCGGGAATTTCTTGTAAAACTGAAGGTTCTTTTTCTTTATGAGTTGGTACTATAAATTTTTCTTTCGATGTTGTAGGAATCTCATGCATTTCACCTAGATTTTCATTACTATCAATTTCTTTTGGTATTTCTTCTAGTATTAAATCTTCCTTTGATTTTTCTGCTGAATTTATAGTTTCTTTTATAACTTTTTTTGATTCCTTTTTCTTTTTTTTCTTTTCTAGAATTATTTTTTTTCCTCTTTCCCTACTAGATTTAGAAGGTATTGGTAATAATGAACCACAATTCCTGCAAATACGAGTATTAAGCTCATTATTAGTAGTCCCGCAATTCTGGCATATAATCAATAGATTTTTCCCACTTTTTGGTTTTTAAAGCTTTTTCACAGTTTATTTAGACTTTTGTAATTCAATACATTTAATTTTTTAACTTATAAATAACAAATAAAAATAAAATTTTATTAATATTAGTAATAATTCTCTACTACTAAAAAAGCAAGGCTAAGATTAATATTTTTAGATTGTAAGCGAACCTATGTAAAATCCTTAAAATTGAATTGATCTGCTTTTTTTTAAAAACCTATAAACTAATGAATCTTCTTTTTATTTTATCTAATCAATTACTATAAAATAATAGAATTATTTGTACAATATTTCCCCTAATAAATTAATAAAAGATTCAAGATCTTCCTTATTAAAAACAGGCTCTTCCTTCACAAGTAGTAAATAATATGGTGGCATGTCTTTCTTTAATTCGAATTGTTTAAATATGAAGTTTCTGCCAAAACGCTGAATTAACATCCGATCACCAAACTTATCTTCTGCAGGATTCGTGTATTGGAATGAATCATGAAGAGTTAAAAAAAATGGACAGCTGGCGTTTAGGAGATGCCTAATTTCATCATCTTTATAATATGATCCAATTATGAGGGAATTATCATCGATAATAACCACTCCATCAGATTCAACTTTCTTAGCAAATTCTTGAATTGTTTTTTCAATTAATTCAGATTTTGGATACAAATCTAAAAGAATTTCTGACATAGCTGCTATTATTGAGCCAAAATTATAAATGGACGTTTCATAGTAAAATATTTTTTTATATTCAGTTGCTTTTAGTTTATCTTTTAAATCAAGAACTAATGTTTCCATCTCATTTTGGGCATTTCTTCTTAGAGCAGGGTCGAATTTGTGGAGGAATACATATATTGGAGGTTCTATTTCTAATTTTTGAAATTGATCTATGACATCTTTAAAATAACTAATAGCCTCAGAAAATCTTTCTTTATTTTGTATATCAATTACATATATAGCAATTTCAGTACCTTCAAAATATTTTCCTGGATTTTTTAAATAGGCAATACGATATGCTAATTGGCCTCCTAAATCCCATTCTGATATCTCCTTACCCAAAAAATTAAATATTCTCCTTTGTGCTCCTCGTGTGGGGGATAATATTGCTATTTTAGAAAACTCTCTTTGAAGTGATAAAATAATACTTGTTTTACCCGCATCATCAAGACCAGTGAATAAAACCTTATTTACTGATATAGGTAACTCTGGTTCCTCTTTCTTTAAGTATAATATTGATTGTTTAAGATTTTTTTCCAAAGTCTAATTTCACCTATTTTTATAAAAGTAATTTAAATATAAATATATTCTTTTTGTAATTTACAAAATTATTTCATACTATTTTATTTTTTGCATTTCTTATTGATATTCAGATATAATTGATTTTCTCAATGAATATTTTTTTTTGAGCTTATAATCTAAATTTTTGGAGTATTTAATAATTCAATTAATTTAGAAATTGCTTCTTGAGGAGTTTCAACACCATAGATTATATCAAATCTTCGATCATCTAATTTTTGATTGGCTATTTTTGATGACCATCCCTTTACACCAGATAATGCTACTATTGGCTTTTGATAAATCCATGCAAAACAGATTTCTGATAAAGTCCCTGCTTTACCACTAATTGCTAAACATGCATCACCGCTAAGAACTACAACAATATTCCTTGCTTGAGAAAATGGGCAAGGAATAACAATGTCAACGTATTTATTTGCTGCTGATTTTTCAATGTAGGGAATAATTCCAATTGTTAATCCATTTTCAATTTTTGCTCCCTTGCAAACAGCTTTCATTACACCGGATAATCCACCACAAGCAACAATATATCTATTTTGAGCAAGTAATTTACCAATTTCAACAGCTTTTTTTTTTGTATCTTTATCAATTTCACTTGCTCCAATAACAGATATTACACCATTATATTCCTTTTTGAAATCAAAAATCATTTTCCTACGCATTTTTATACTTCATTAAATATAGCCATTATTGTTTAACTTGTTAATGGCTAATCATTATGATAAAAATAAATATTAATCTAATTGTTATTAATCTTATGTATTAAAACTAAATAAAATGATAAAACTTAATGAATGAATCCAATAATGAAGAAGAATTAAACGAAACATCGGTTAGTTCAGCAGACAAAGAACAAACTTCTGAAAGTTCCTTTAAATCTAAACTTAAAGATAAAATAGGCGGTGGTAAAGAGCGTTTAGATAAATTTACTTCAAAAATTAAAAAAGAAGCAAGAGAAGTAGAAGAAAAATTAGCTAAATTTAAGGCAGAAAAAGAAGTGGAAATAACAGTAAAGAAATCAAAAAAAATTATCTTTCAAATGTGTGGTGCTGTTAATGATTCTACTCGTAAATATTGTAGTACTTGTCATTTAATTCTAAATTAACAAAATCAACTACTAAAACTTAATTAAAAAATATTAAAGAAATTATTTATAAAGTTTCTCTTAAATCATTAACGTATAATATAGGGAAAATTAGAACAAATAATAATAATAAAAATATAAAAGATTTTTTTTTATTATCTAAGATCGCTTTTTGAATAAAATACTTAAAATCGTATTACATCTATTGAATTTATTCCATCATTTATTTTCAAAAGATTCTTTTCTTTAATAATATCTCCTATGATTTGAGCTTCTAATCCAAATTCATTGAATATTTTAATTACTTCTTTACAGTTATTTTTTGGAGCAGTTAAAACAAATGATGTTGTGAGATACATCTGAAGATATGTTTCTAAATCATATTCATTTTCGATTAATATTGGTGGAATTAGAATTCTGTTAATATTCACATTTGCTCCTACATTTGAATATTTTATTAATTGTAATAAAGTTCCAAAAATTCCTCCGTTTGAAACATCTTTAGAAGCATTAACTAATTGTTTTTTAGCTAAAACATTCATAGATCTTCTTTTCTTTAATACAGTCTCAGAATCTTTAAATGTTGTTGTATCATAATAAAATTTACTAGCTTTCCCAATTTTACCATCAAAATCAACGGCTAAAATAATTTTATCATCTTTCTGAGCATTTCCCGCAGAAATATAATCACTTTTATTTATTTCACCTATCATTGTAGAACTTAATTCATAATACTTACTATTGACATTTGTATGACCTCTTATGATTGGGACTTGGAATTTCTGTGAACCTTCACAAATTCCTTCCAATAGTTTATTGCAGATATTAGATTCTTTAACCGATATTATAATACTTGCTGCTAATGGAGAACCCCCACATGCATATATGTCATCTACACTTACCAAAACAGAACTAAATCCAGCTCCAAATGGAAAGTTTTCAATAAATGAAGTCCTAATTCGATCGGTTGTAAGTAATATTAATTTCTCATTATAATTTATTGCAGCAGAATCTTCACCAATATCACTGAATATTTTATTACTCTTAAAGGAATTTTTATCAATATACTGTACAATGGGACTTATTTCCATTTTCTCAATAATATATTGATTATTTCTTATGCTTTCAGCAATTTTTTTCAAAGACATTTATGATTTAAATATAAAGTTATTAATAAATAAGTGAGTAAAAATACCCACTTTACTTAATTATAGAATATATAGTAATTAATAAATAAGTACGTTAAAATACTCGTTTTATTTAAAGATAGGATATTTTTTACTTAAGTATAAAATATGGGGTTTAAATCTTCAAGCAAATAAAAAAATAAGAATTATTTCAATGCTTTAATTTCTTTTTAATGATTATCCCTACAATTAAGATAGTACATAATATTAAAAGAGATAAATCATAACTATGTATTTCTGAACTTTCTTTTTTATCAGCTGACTTAGAAAACTTTGCCAAATAAATATCAATATAACCGGAGCCAAAACTTTCTGTGTATCCTGCTAGAAAGATATTGTTGGATGAATCTATAGTTAATGCTCTGCACTGATCGTTTTTTATCCCCCCCCATGTATGATTAAATTGCTGTTCACCATTAATATTGAATTGCATTAAGCAAAAATCATATAGTTTTGCAGTCGAATAATTTACTATTCCAGCTAAATATATATTATCTTCTGAATCTATTGCAATATCTAATAAAGCATCAAAATATTTTTTACCCCATGTTCGATTCCAAACCAATGCACCGCTAGCATTATATTTTAGAAAAACCATATCATAGTTAGGATATGAGTCAACAAGAGTAATTCCAGTAATATAAATATTTTCAGAAGAATCTAACGCAATTCCCGTTCCATATTCATGTTTAATACTCTTATTCCATGTTTTTTTCCACTGAAATTCACCTAAATTGTTATATTTCAATAAACATATATTTGCCCCACTAGACTCGTCAAAACTCTGACCAGTGAGATAAATATTACCTGAGGAATCTAAGACAATATCTAATCCATAATCCTCACCATGTTCCCCCCAAGTTCTGTTCCATAAATGATTTCCTAAATGGTTATATTTAAATACTACTAAATCAGGATAATCACCGTCACTAATGTTTGAAACATATCCAGTAATATATATATTATCAACTGAATCTAGAGTCATCCCTAAATAAGTATCCTCTCCTTCTCCGCCACAAGTCTTATTCCACTGAAACTCACCAAGAGAATTATATTTAACTAAAATAAGATCTGTATTACTATCCCATGGTTCCTCACTCAGATCTATACGTCCTGCTAGATATATATTATTGTTTGAGTCAAGCGCGATATCATAACCACTATCCCATCCATCTCCTCCAAATGTTCTATTCCATTGGATTTGACCTGAACTATCAAATTTTGCTAAAATTATATCAAAATTTCCTATAAACGAATAATTCGCATATCCTGTAATATAAATATTTCCTAATGAATCTAGTACAATGTCCGTAGCAATTTCATTATCATTTCCACCCCATGTAAAATTCCACTCTAAAATAATCGAATTGTTAAGAGATGAAATAAACAAATTTCTATTGGTGTTAACATTTTTCTGGTAGATCTCAGATATTTGACTAAATTCATAAGTAAATCCAATATTTATAAAGAAGAGAAATAAAACGAAATTTATTCTTTTAGCTTTCAAAATTTTTTATTCTCCTTTTTCCTTTTTTATCTTTAATATAACTTGACTTCGTAAAATTAATTTATAATGAAGAAAGATTTTTATTTAAGGCTTACTCAAGAAATATAACTATTAAAACACCGTTGTACAATTAAAAATGGTGTTTTAAAAAAAGAAAAAACATTTATAAAACAAACTAAAAAGGGAAAAATTACTCAGTTATTAATAATTAAATTTGCTTAAATAAAATAAAGAAATTTACATCTTATAATTCAAATATAGTTATTTATGATAATGGAAGAATTATTCAAATCTTCAATTCTAAAAGGTTTTGTTTTAAGTGTATATGGAGAACTCGGTCCATCACCTATATATTGCTTTCCAGAGCATTATACTGAAAAAGAATTAAAAGAAATTGATAAATCCTCAAAGATGGAAACGGAACTTGTTCTGAGTATGCGAGATATAACTCAAATTTCAATAAAAAATTTAAGTTTATTTATTAGTGATAAAATAATTTCTCAAGAAAAGGATCTTAGAAAATTACAATATTTCGCAATTTTACCTTATCCTGATTTTAAGACTACATCTCTTACTTACTTCCATTTTATTAGATTAAATTCAATCCACCCTGTAGCTACAGCATTTTCTATATTAGTAGAAGAAAATAGTCGGAGCTTTTTATACAATAATATGAATAGAATTAAACCTATAGTATATGAATTTTTCCAAACTTTTGATAAAAAAATGGTAAAGTATTATCCACCACGTGAAGAGGCTTTACCTTTTTTTCATAAACTTTTACAAAATTTAATAGAAATTGAGCGAAATCCTTCAACTCCAATTACTACTCATCGAAAAATGAAAATTTTATTTGCTGGGTTGGATGATAGTGGAAAAACAAGTTTTTTATTATCAGTGGATCGGAAATATAGTAAATTAATTGGCTTAAAACCCACAGCAGGAGCAAGTATCAAATCTATAGAAGCTTTGGGAGCAACAATTTTTTTATGGGATTTAGGAGGGCAATATACATTTAGAAAGAAATATATAAATAAAGCAGAAATTTATTTGTATGAAGCAGATTTACTTTTTTATTTTATCGATATTAAAAATAACAAAAGATTTGAAGAAAGTATTGAATATCTTCAAGATTTAAAAAACGTATTAAATAAATTTAATCAAAATACTCCAATTATATATGTTTTATCCAAGGGAGATTCTGATATAATTAATTCAAGAGAAATTAAAGAAAATATTGAGTATATAAAAAAAAAACTATCTGAAATCTCCAACAATGACACAATAGAAATATATATTACTAGTATCTTCCAAATTTTTACAGTTTTAAGAGCATTTTCCTCTGGTATATCAAAACTAAGTCCGAATAGAGATTTGATTAACCATAATTTAA
Organism: Promethearchaeota archaeon; assembly: GCA_048937405.1. Lineage (GTDB taxonomy): Archaea > Asgardarchaeota > Lokiarchaeia > Sigyniarchaeales > SOKP01 > Loki-b32. Next base: position 83,641 of record JBHLNF010000008.1, on the reverse strand, counting down.
AAAATTTTTCGTTAGCAACAAATTCTTATTTAACTTTATTATTAAGTGCTGATGGATTAGTTTTAGCGGATTTCTATAGCACAGATGCAATGGATTTAATTAAAATACCGAAAACTGAAGTTATGAATGTATTTGAAGTAACAGCACCACAATTTACAATGTTATTTAAAATTTTTTCTAAATTTAAAGCTCTACAGAAAGAAGAAGCAATATTTAAAGTAGCAAATTCAGTTATTCTTTTTAAAAAAATACAAATTGAAGAAAATAATATGTTTATTTTATTTCTAGTTGATAATGAAAAGAAGAAAAAAATTATAAACAAACAATTAACAGATTTTTTAAAGCAGACAAAAGATTTACTTTTAAGATATATTGGTTAAAAAATTGTTTTTAAGGGAGTACGTTCAGATATTTTCTGTCTTTTTACTCTTTTTTGATAATATGAGTTTACACCGGAAATTAAAGCAACAGCGGGTATAGTACACTTTGCAAATTTTATTGGTCCAAATAAAATAAAATCACTCGGAGCAGTGGCACAATAGGTCATTATAGAAGCAATTGCGCCGCATCGTGCATTTTCACCAAATTTTTTAATATAACTCCATCCATAAATTGCATTGGAAGGAGCAAATCCAGTTGGTAAACCTAATTCTTTTTTAATTAGTCCTGCTGTTTCAAAATTAATAGAAATTGATGGTAAATCTAAAACTGCGGTATCAACTATAATATTTTTGATATTTGCTTTCTCGGTTTTGGGTATTAAGATCTCTCTTAAAAATTTTAACTTTTGCTGAGGAAATATATATTTATTTCCAAATGTCAATAATACTGCATTTTTTACTCGAATTTGTTTTAATTTCTCTAAATTTTCATCAGTGGTATTTTCATCAATACTATTTAAAATAGCTCGATCTAGTAATCCTATTTCCTGTAATCCTTCCATTGCAGGGATCCTTGAGGAATCATTTAGTCCATCAACTAAAAAGGGATATTCTACATTATCTGCGATAAATTCACATTCTTTTATCAATGCTTCTGGGTATGCCCCAATTACATCTATAACACCTTGTAATTGTGTTTCTTCGATGATTTCTATATAATTATTTAATTCTTCTTCAACTAATTTCTTATCAATTTCACCTGTTTTTTCATCTAATAATGCCTTATGTTTTGCATAAAAAACAGTACCAATCATAACAATTGGATTTTCTCCTGGTTGACCACCTATTTTAATATTTCCAATTTGAACTACTTTTTGTTCATTATCAAAATTCAGCAATTTATCACCATTTCAGTTAGAAAATTAAATACGTATTAAAAATCATAATCTTTAACAATATAATAAATTAAGCTTATGAATATGATAAATTAGATTAGGATTAGTATAAAACGAATTACTAGAAATCTGTGAATTCTTATTCTTGCTAAAAAATTGGACTATATTTCCTATATATATTACCTTAATCATTAATATCTTAACTAATATTGAACACACTTTATAGATCATTAAAAGAGGGTAATTTATGGATAATCAAATAGTAATTAATTTTAAAAATTTAACTAAGCAATATCATGACTTAATTGCTGTACAAAATTTAAACCTTGAAGTAAAGAGAGGTGAAATTTTAGGATTTGTAGGGCCAAATGGTGCTGGTAAGACAACAACAATGAAAATGTTAGGAAGTCTTGTTAAACCAACTTCAGGAATAATTGAAATTTCTGATGGAAAAGGACATTTCATTAATACAATAGAATATCCTAACAAAGTTTACCAAAAATTTGGGTTTTTAATTGATCTTCCTGCATTTTATGGTAAAATAACACCTAACCAAATACTTACTTATTATTGTCGATTGTTAGGTGTTCCAAAAGAAAAAATCCAATCTCAAATTGATTGGGCTCTTGAAATAGTAGATTTATTAAAATGGAAAACCAAAAAAATAAAAGAATTTTCAAAGGGAATGACTCAACGTTTAGGGTTAGCTCAAAGTCTTGTTCATAATCCTGAAATATTGATATTAGATGAACCTCAAACTGGATTAGATCCCGCGGCTCGGGTTCATGTTAGAGAAATAATGAAAAAAATCAACAAGATTGGTAAGACAATTTTCCTTTCTTCTCATTTGCTATATGAAATATCTGAAATTTGCGATAGAATAGCTATAATAAATAATGGAAAATTAGTCGCTGTGAATACATTGGCTAATCTTGAACAAAAGATGACAAAAAAGGAACTTCAATGTGAATTGCTTGAACCTTTATCGATAACACAGATTAATAGAATCCAAAATGATTTAAACCAAAAATTAAGACCTTATAATAGTGATACGGAAAAAGAATTTGTATTTTATGATGATAATATTCCAGGTTTTAATATTTATTATGATGGCAAACCTACTTCTAGGAAAGAAATTCATGATATTTTAACCTTTGAGATGAAACTGCCAATTATTGGGTTCAATAAAGTTCGGACTTCTCGTCTTGAAGATTTATACCTAGATTTAATTAATACTGATATAGAAAATAGTGAATTGTCTTTAAAATTCAAAAGAGGGAGGCAAAAAAAGAAATGACAATAAATTTAGATAATCAAAAGAAAGTTATGATAAGCAAAATATTTGAAGTTTTTAAATTTGAATTAATTCTTCATAAAAAGAGATATATCCTAATGATGACTTTATCTCTAGTTGTTATCTGTTTAATCTCAATATTTTCAATATTTTATCTTCCCTCTGAACCAAGATTATTTGCAGCAACTACCGTTGGAGAATTGGGCTCGTTTATAATGTTGCTTTCACTCTTTTTTGCAGGAGGGATTTTAGCAGATGAATTTGATAAAAAGACAGCATTAACAAATTTTACTAAAACAAGTAGGGATAATTTCTTTATTGGAAAAACGTTAGCAGCTTATTTCAGCGTAATTATTTGGATTGGACCTGCTCTCATTGAAACTTCTATTTTTAGCTTAATATTATATAATCATATACCAGTTGAGTTATTCATATGGTTCGGTTATTATAGTATTGTCGGTGGAGCATATACTGCAATTTATTTATTATGTAGTGCTATTTTTCGTTCAGGAGGTCAGGCGATGACTATAGGTTTTGTAATTTTTATTGTAGAAGCAGCAGCATTTGGAATATTATTAGCTTTTATTAATTTTCCATACCCATTCATACTTTACTGTGAATTACCAGGACAAGCGATTTTTGGTACTGAAACTGATGGTATAGAAATTATTATTGATCCATTATTAGGTATTTCAATCGCGTTACTTTACCTTATCCCATGTATTTTAATTGCCTATTTAAGATTTAAGGTCAGAGATGTCTAATTTTAAATTATATTTTATTATTATTCTCAAAAAAAGCAATATATAAAATTTTTATATTTTATTTATCAATTGATGATCTAGAGTCTTTTATTTCTTTCTGAAATGGTTTTTCTTGCATTAATAATTCTATAAAGTTTAAGGTTTTCTCAGAAGGAATTATTAAATAATCTCCGTCAATATTATAGCCAAAATCTTTTGACCAATCAGACATTTCTTTTAAATAAGTTTTTCTATCCATTCTTAGTATTTTTCGCATTGAATTTAAATCTACTTTATTTGTTTTTTCCACCATTTCCTTTACTAACTTTTTCCTCTTTTTTTTTAATGGCTCACTTACCAATGTTCCTGTATATATTATAGAGATAATGAACTCTGGAATCCATCGGTGCATTAGCAATACAATTATTACTGCAATAAAAGAACTTGCTGCACTTATTGAGAAATGTATATCATTCCAATCATATCCAATATAATATAAATCAATTTGAATTAGCATTCTAATAATATTAACAACATAAAAAATTACTGATGAGACAATAAGAGCTTTTGTTTTCCTCCAAATAATATCTTCTTTTGTATTTCGATCTTGACTGTGGGGTGTGAATATGATAATTCCAGCAAAAATACATATGGCCTGGATTCCAGTACAAAATGTTTCAAAGTATATTGGACTTCGACCTGGAATTAAAAATCTCCAGTTATATTTTCCATTTGGTGCAAATTGCGCTTCAGCCCCCATATTAAAAAAAAGATTCATGAGATACACAGTTTGCTTCACTACTATCTCATGAAGCCAATAATTAATTCTCAAATCGAAGAATAAAAATATAAACCACGCAGAAAAAGGTGCGCTAATAGCTAATAAGAGTATAGACCATATAGAAAAAATGTACTTATTATTATTAAATTCAATTGTAGGTTTTTTTATTTTTCTTAATGAATTAATCCTCCCTTTCAATTGTTTAATTTTTTGCATCTATTTCGACTTCCCTATCTTTTGAATGCTTTATATAATAATGTATTCTATCTACAATAATATAATTAAGAATGATAAGTAATGGAATCATAACAATTCCAAGATTATAATTATATTCTGATTCTAATAATGGAATGGTAATCCCTATTACAAAAGCGAATAATAGATTACATGTTAACATTAACCAACCAATCATTTTTATAATTAATGGCTTCATAACAATTTTTTGCAGTTTTTTATAAAATTATATTTAATACGAAATAAAAACCTTTCTTAGAAAAGTGAAATCTTAATTAATTTTAACTTTATCGATTTACTTCTAACACTATAGATTTTAGAATGATTATAACATACTAAGTTTATAAGTTCTCTTTTAAATGAGTTCAATATTATAAAAAAAACCTAAAAGAGATGATTTTATTCATAATAACATCTATTAATAAAAAAATCCGAAATAAATAGAATTAATTCAAATCCAATTATAAAAATTACTTTTATAAGTCGCGTAGTGAAAAAGTATATACTTTTTCTGCTTCTTTTTTTATGAGACTTTCATCTATTTCATCAATAAGTAAATCGTATTTAAATACACATTTGTCATCATCCAATAAAACGCATTCAATTTCCTTTCCATCAACATCAATTTGCAATGCATCAAATATTCCTGTAAAAACTCCTTGATTGAGTAAACAAAGGTTTTTTGCCATGATGTTATCATATTCTTCTAAGGCTAAAGGTTCTTCTATTGCTATTGAAACATCCTTTTTTTTAAATGTAGGTTCTAAATGTCCAAAACCCATTAACTCCAGTGCTTCAAGAACACCAACGATCACATCTATTTTTGTTTCCATTGATTCTTTTACCCATTCCTTATTAGGAAAAAATTTTTCAACATATGTCTTTCCAATAGATTTTCCAACCCAAATTATTATATCATCCGCATTAGTTCCTGCAAATTCTGAAAATTCAATTAAATCAATTGGTCTTAGCATTAATAAACGAACATCTTTCTTTTTATTACCTAAAAATAGATGTCCTAACTTTTCCTCAATCATTATTTGCAATTCTTTTCTCAATTCTTTAGACATAATTTTTCCTTAATTTGTGTTTATAGAAAATCATATTGTTTTTAATTTATTTAATAGAAATTTACATAGATAGTTATATTAAATTTATGGTTTGAAATAAATCTCCTACTAATTTATTTAAATTCAGAGTTTTTAAGTTTTATCAGAAAACTATCTCCTTATTTTAAAGTATTGAGGTAATAGTAATTTTTTTATTCATTAGTTAGCTAAATAAAATAGACTTAAATGTATTATTTATTTAATTTAAATGAACTAAAATGATTGTTTTATTTTTTTAAACTTAAAGCTAAAAATTTTTTTTTTAGGTTAAATTCATTTATGTCATGATAAATTAAACATATCAAATTATTAAGTGAAATTTCTATGTCTGAAGAAGAAAAAGAATCTCAAAATTCCGAAATAAAAGAAAATGAAAAAGAAGCTGTTGATGATAAACCAAAAGCAAAATTTTCATTTAAATGTACTCGTTGTGATAACTGCTGTGATGCTAGAGGGCCTATCCCTATTACTTTTTGGGATCTAGAAATGTGGGCGAGAAATGGAGTTGTAGCTAATTTTATGCCCTATTTAGATATATATCAAAAACCTGATGGTGGGATTGATTTAATATTAAAACCTTTAGCACCACCTCCAAAAGAGGGAGAAGAAGAATCTAAGCTTAAGGATCCATTTGGTATTGTGCCTATCGAAGAATTATTGGACGTAAAATGCCCTTTATATAACAAGGATGATAAAAAATGTTTAGTCTACGAAAATCGTCCATTGAGTTGTCGAACATATCCATTAGAATTTGATGGAAAAAACTTTATAGTAGTAGATGCTGACTGTCCAGGTATAGGTGAAGAAGGAATGACTAAAGATGACTTGAAAGAGATGCGGGAAACAGCAAAAATCATGCATTATGAATTAACTCGTATGAGAATAGCATTACCTGTATTAAACCAACTTGTCTCGCAAAAAGTAATGATGGATTTAATGCGGCAAAATATGGAAGCAATGAGTAAAATGTCTGATGAGGATAGGGCTAAACTAGATGAGATATTCAAAAAGAGTAAAGATGAATCATGAAAATGATTCTTTTTAATTAATTTTTTTATAAATAACTATTTAAAAAAATTTCTCTATTATAGTTCAAGTATATTCTTTTAGGATTAAAGATAATTTAATTCATCGATTTTCTTTTTTATAAGAGCTTAATTGATTTTTTCAATTCTCTCAATTATAGTTTCGGTAATTTCTTCTGAGGTTAGCTCTTGTGTTTTTATTTTTTCTGCTATCTCGCAAGCAGAAAGATAACAAATATCTTCTTTTTTCATCTTTATTGTTAGAAAACTAAGAATTTTTCTTATTTCTTAAATATCTCCTTAATTAACCAATTAATTACTATATATATGATTTAAATTATTAAGAGAAAATAAAAATTATCGATTTATTAAAGAGATAAAGAAATGTGAGTTCTAAAAATATAAATTTAACCTTAATAAAAAAGAAATAATAAAACATATTCAAAAAAAAAGATATTTTAATTGTATTTCTTAAAGGTTCAATAATTTAATAATAATAAATAATTAATTTTTACAATGAAAGAAATAAAAGTAAAAGAATCTATAATTTGTTTGGTACAAGGAGATATTACTGAATTAGATAAAGATGCTATTGTTAATGCTGCTAATGCCCAACTTATATTAGGAGGAGGAGTTGCTGGGGCAATCAGGAAAAAAGGTGGACCTAATATTCAAGAAGAATGTAATAAAATTGGCGGGACTTTTGTAGGTGGTGCTGTAATTACCAATGGGGGCAATTTAAAAGCTAAACATGTAATCCATGCAGTTGGTCCAAGAATGGGAGAGGGAAACGAGGATGAGAAATTAAAAAACGCCACTTTAAATAGTTTAAAATTAATGGATGAACATAAGCTAAAAACTATCGCATTTCCCGCGATATCTACCGGTATATTCGGCTTTCCAATAGAGCGATGTTCAAAAATTATGATAAACACAGTTAAAGAATATTTACAAGGTGATACTCAAATAGAAAAAGTTGCCTTTTGCTTATATAACATTTCTGATTTTAACGTATTTGAAAGCGAATTAAAATAATCTATTTTTGGCGTTACTTTTTTTATGATAGTTTAATTAATAATCAGAAGGAGAATTATTATAATTTTAAGATAATTTCATCATTTCAATTCAAAGAGACTATACATTAATATGTCTGATTATAACTATATAAGATTTTTTGAAGATGTTAGAGCAAATGATGTTCCTCTAGTAGGAGGTAAAAATTCTTCTTTAGGAGAACTGCTAAGTTTTGGGATTTCTGTCCCACTGGGATTTGCTACAACTTCAAAAGCTTATGATTATGTCTTAGACACTAATTTTTATACAATTAAAGAACAAGAAGTTTCTTTAAGGGAATTAATTGAAAGAGATATTAAGAAGATTTCTAATGAATTAAAATCAGAAGATATTAAAGCAGTTGAAAAAGTTGATAAAATTTGTGCAAATATTCGATATGTAATTGAACAATCAAAAATACCAGACTCTCTAGCAGATGAAATTATTGATGCATATCATACTTTAATAAAAAAAATTGGTGGTGAATCAACCTTTGCTGTGAGAAGTTCAGCAACAGCAGAAGATCTACCTGATGCCTCATTCGCGGGTCAACAAGATACCCATTTAAATATTACTGGAGAAAAGGAAATTTTAGAATACATTTTAAAGGACATGGCATCAGTTTTTACCACGAGGGCAACAATGTATCGTGAACGAGCGGGATTTGATCATTTTTCAGTTAAATTGAGCGTTGGAGTTCAACAAATGGCTGGGGGATTAGGAGGAGTAAAAGCTTCTGGTGTTATGTTTACAGAGGATCCTGATAGTGGTAATCCCAATGTAGTTGTTATTAGAGGAACTTGGGGTTTAGGTGAATTAATTGTGCAAGGCGTTGAAAAAGGTGATGAATTTATTGTTTTTAAGCATAGTCCTCAAAATCTTAGAATTATTCGAAGAGAATTGGTTAGAAAAGAGAAAATGATGGTATTTTCTAAAGGATCCGGTAAAATTGGAACTGAAGTAATACCAGTACCTCAAGAAAAGCAAATGATGTATTGCTTAAATGAAGAAGAAGTTATGACTTTAGCTAAATATGCTCAAAAAATTAGGGATCATTATAAAAAAAGAATGGATATTGAATGGGCCGTTGGAAATGATAATAAAGTATATATTGTACAAGCTCGACCTGAAACTGTTCATAGTATTAAAGGTGATGTAGAAGAAATTTATTATTTACTTGAAGATCCTGAAGATTTAATTAACCAAAAGTTATTAGTAGAAAATTCTGGTATTGCTATTGGGCGAAGAATTGGATATGGGAAAGTCAAAGTAATAGAATCAATAAACGATGCTTATTTATTACAACAAGGGGATATTCTTGTTACAGAGGAAACAAACCCAGATTGGACATCTTATATGCAGAATCTTGGTGGGGTTATTACTGAGAAAGGGGGTCCTACTTGTCATGCTGCAATTGTTTCAAGAGAATTAAATATAGCCTCTATCGTTGGTGCAGACAATATCACACAAATTATTAAGGAGAAACAACGAAATGGGATAGATTATGTTACTATTGATTGTAGCGAGGGTGAATCGAGGATTTGGTTAAAAGATGTAGAATATGATTCGGATACTGTTGAATTCTCAAAACTGCCAAATACAAAAACAAAAGTATTGGTTAATCTAGGTATCCCCAAAGGAGCGCTCTCTTCTGGAAAGTATCCTGATGGTACAGGCTTAGCAAGATTAGAATTTATTATAAATGATGAAATTCAAATTCACCCAAATGCATTAATAGATTTTGAAGCATTAATAATGAGGTATGATATTCTAGTAGAGCAAAGAAAAAGGATAGAAAATATAAAGAAAAGCGATCTTTATCATAAAGATCCTTTTAGCCAAGAAATTTTGAGATTAAAACAGACATTGGATAAAATTAGGGAATTAACAATTGGATACGATGATAAAGAAGAGTTTTATGTTCATAAATTAGCAGAAGGAATTGCTACCATTGCTGCTGGTGTTTGGAAAAAATTGGAAGATGAGAGTATGGCAGAATGTGTGGTAAGGCTTTCAGATTTTAAGACGAATGAATATGCAAATCTCGTAGGTGGTTGGATTTACGAAGGAGAAGAAAATAATCCAATGCTAGGATTTAGAGGGTGTTCTAGATATGTACATGATGAATTTCAAAATGCATTTATGTTAGAATTACGAGCTATTAAAAGAGCTCGTGATTGGGGTCTAACAAATATAATTCCGATGTTACCCTTCTGCAGAAGTCCTGAAGAAGCTAAAAAAATTATGGATATTATGGAAAGTGAAGGATTAATTCGTGGTCAGAATGAATTAAAAGTATTTGTCATGGCAGAAATACCTTCTAATATACTATGTGCTGATATTTTTTGTCAATATTTTGATGGTTTCTCAATCGGTTCAAATGATCTCACTCAATTAACCTATGGCGTTGGAAGGGATAATGAAAAAATGATTCCCTTGATGAATACTTATAATTATAATACCAATAGTGAAGCGATTAGGAGGTCAGTTAGTCATTTAATAAAAACAGCTCATCAATATAATAAAAAAGTTGGTATCTGTGGTCAAGCTCCTAGTGATGATCCAGATTTTCTTCGATTTCTCGTAAGAGAAGGAATAGACTCACTTTCATTGAACTTCGATACATTTGCCAGAGGGAGAATAAACACTTGGCGAACTGAAATAATTGAAGCTAAATTAATAGATAAAAATAAAACGCAAGCATATGAATTTTTGAATGAATGTGACAAATTAATAGATAAAATACGAATCCCACGTGGTAAACTTCGAAATATGGTAAGAAAGCAAGGTGAAACTGAAAATAAAAGACTCTTGGAAATCACAGAACAATTCGATCAAATATTTGAAGATATTCATCAAATTTCATATAATTTTGTACGAGCTATCGATATTGGAGAAGCTGTAGAATTTGATACTCTATTCAATAATTATCAAAATAAATTAGAAGGTTTCAAGGAAAAAATTCCCCAACTTAAACGAGAAATACGTGAATTTGGTATATATTAAGTATTCTCTTAAAATCAAAAAAATTATATTTTAAAAAAAATTCTCCATTTTAAACAATTTATCCATCGAATATACTCTTTTTGGTGATCCTTTAATGCCAAGGGCAATAACTGAAGAAGAAAAAAAAGCCTTTGAAAATGTTGAATATCTTTTGAATGGTATGATAAATGACCGTAGTGTACCCCGAAATATTAAAAGGGTTGCACAAAGAAGTATTAATGAATTAAATAATGAAGAAGACACTCCTGGTGTTCGAGCTAGTAATGTTATGTATATGGTTGATGATCTTGCCCAAGATGCGAATATTCCATTTCACGCAAGAACTACCGTTTATAGAATCATCTCTATCTTAGAAAATGTTAAAGATTAATTTCATTTATGGGAATATATTTTAAATTTTGATAAACAATTTATAAATTTCAACTTGAAATTGAAAACTCTTTCTCGATAATAATGTATTAGTCAAAATTAAAAATTTTATTAAATAAAATGAGATTTAAAATCTTTAGAAGAATTATTGAATATAAATTTTAACAATAAATAAAGGAATGATAAAATTAAAGATAAAATTTAATGAAATAAGATTTTACTGAATTCATAATTTTTTAAATCAAAGTAAAATTGTATAAAATTTTTCTCAAATGGATATCATTAAAATGGAATATTTATATTATAAGTTAGAAGTGAATCATTCACAGACCATTTTTTAATAATCACATTTTCAATTTCAATATATAAAAATTATGACGCAACAATTAATATCAGGCATAATCTATGTAGAGATGAATGATGAATTGGGACCAAATCCCGTAGCTTGGTGTGGTGCTAAATTTTCTCAAATTAACCTCATTCATATAAGTATCAAAACTTTAACTATTTTAACAGGTGAGGAAGGGCAAATTCCCGAGTCGTTAGTAATACTACCCTTTCCTTCATTGAATTTAAAAGGATTAGTCAAATTTATAAAATGGCATGATCCTTCTAGACGTGGAGAAATTGGTCAATCGGCAATAATATTACTATTTCAGGAAGTAGACGATGTAATTTTTTACAAATATATTAAAGAGCTGTCTGTTCCTTTTAATAATAATGTCCCTAATATTATAAATTTAGAAAAATCTGAGAGTTCTAGGGAGGATTTCATAAAAATATTAGAGAATTTAGAATTTAATATATCGAGTCTTTTAGAAGAATTAAAACTACAAGAGATTTCACAGCAAGATAAAGAAGAATTTCCAGCACTAAAAATTAAAGATCGAAATTTAATAGATTATCAATTTAAAATAATAATTGTTGGTGATCCTAGTGTTGGAAAGACATCATTAATATTAAGATATACAAATAATGCATTCCGGAGAAATTACGTACCCACGCTTGGTGTTATGGTTTCAGACAAAGTTTTTAAAATCGATGATTCTATCATACAGTTGACATTATGGGATATTGGCGGTCAGCAAAAATTTCAAACTATGAGACAGCATTTTTACAAAGGTTCTGATGCAGTATTTTTCGTTTTTGATTTAACCCGAATTGAATCCTTCACTAATATACCTAAGTGGTATTCTGATGTAATGGAACAGCTAAAAGATAGAGCCGTTGATTTAAAAGGATTTATTATTGGTAATAAAAGAGATTTAACGGAACAGAGGAAAGTAACTTCCGAAATGGCGACTCAATTAGCAGATCAATTAAGTCTGAAATTTGTTGAGACTTCAGCACTCTTGGGAGAAAATGTTAATTATGCGTTTTCAACAATCGCAAATCATTTATACAAATCATATAGTTAAATTGTAGAAATAATCAATTTATAATTGATTACTTTTAATTAGATTTATTATTAAATTTTTTTTTTATATTCAATTTTAATTGTTTACAACTAATCCTCTAATTTTTGAAGAGGTTATTAAGCCTTCTGAAATCAACGTCTATAAAATTTGTTAATTGATGAGATAGAAGCGTTTTTATCAATAAATAAAAAAAAAAAGTAAGACTTTCTTCATAAAAAGTAAGAATGTTTAGCAAACGTTTATAATATTTAAAGATATCAAAGTAAAATATTATGCTGATATATAGAATTTAACGTGAAAGGTAAGTTTCACGATATTCAAATCATGGTAATGAATTATTTTGTTTTTACAAATTTTTATTAATTTTAAGTTTTTTAATCTATCAAGAGAGAATACACTAAACATAGATTTGTTTTTTATTTTATTTTCTGAGCTTAATGATGTCAAAAGAAATTATTAATGCAATCGTATACACAGTATTAGACGAGGATATTGGCCCAAAACCATTCTTATGGGATCCAATTGATTTATCTGATGATATTCGTATGTCAGTAGGAATTAAATCAGTTACCATGCTCTCAACTGACCGTGGTGCTGTTCCTCAAAGTTTAGTGATTATCCCTTTCCCTATGTTAAATTTGAAAGGAATAACTAAATATATTGAACGACCAGATGAAACAAAACGAGGGGGAGTTGCTTTGACATCACTTACATTACTCTTTAAAGAATCAGATGATCTAATCTTCTATAAATATCTCGATTATCTTAAATCTGCATTTGATGAAAGTGCTCAAAAGATAATAGAATTAGAAAATAAACATGCGAAATCAGACGATATTTTTACGGAAATTGGTAAATTGAAAAAAAAAGTAGTAGAAATCCTAGATGATTTATCTAATAAAGAGAAGCTAAGTTCTGAAGCTAAAGCATTTCCTGAAGAAGATAAAACAAAAGTAAGAGCATATGGATATCATTTTAAAATAGTAGTATGTGGAGATCCTGGTGTAGGAAAGACAAGTACAATTCTAAGATTTACCGATCATGCTTTCATGCGTACCTACATTCCTACACTTGGCGTTTCAATTTCAGAAAAGATTATAAAAATAGATGATGATTTTGTGAATTTAATTCTATGGGATATTGCTGGTCAGACAAAATTTGAACTCATGCGGCGTCATTTTTATAAGGGTTTAGAGGGTGTAATTCTAATCTTTGATTTAACAAATACAAAATCATTTGAAAGCATTTCTAATTGGTATAATGATATACTTAAAAATATAAAGATAGAGAAAGAAGATATAATAGGATTTATATTAGGCAATAAAGAAGATCTGATTAATGAAAGAAAAATTTTAATGGAAAATGCGGAAAAGACCGCAATGGATTTAAATTTAGAATATATAGAAACATCTGCTTTAACAGGTAAAAATGTGGAAGAAAGTTTTAATAAATTAGCAAAAGCTTTACTTGTATCTAAAAAATAGGAATATTAAAAAGTATTTTAAATGGAATTTGAAGAAGTGATTCGCCAAAGGAGAACTATTAGAAGATTTAAACAAGAACAAGTATCCATAGATATCTTAAAAAAGTTGATTGATTATGCTCGTATTGCTCCTATGGCGAGAAATATTCAAGGACTTGAATTTATAATTATCCAGAATCCTGATGTCAGGGAAAAGTTATTTCCATTAGTAAAGTGGGCATCTTCCCTACCAGAAGATCAAAGGACACCAGAAAAAGGAAGAGAACCTACTGTTTATTTTGTTGTTTTAAACAATACCAAAATAAAGCCTTCTTATTTTCAGTTTGATGTAGGTGCAGCTGTTGAAAATATATTATTAGGGGCAGTTAACTTTGGTTTAGGTTGTTGTTGGATGGCATCAATCGATAGAGAAAAGATCAGAGAATTATTTAAAATTCCTGATAATTATGAAATCATTCATGTAATAAGTATGGGATATCCAGACGAAAACTCAGTTATAGAACCATATAAAGGAACATTTGACTACTGGAAAGATAATATGGGAGGGATGCATGTTCCTAAGAAATCTTTAGATGAAATAATATACAAAATATTCTAAGAATAAATTTTTTTATTTTTCTAATTTAAAAGGTTTCTCTAATTTTACAAGCTTTTAAAGTGTTAAAATTTTTTGAACAGTTAACTTGATTCAGTTATAAATTGAGAATGTAGCTCATTAATAATTGCATGGAAAGCTTCATGAACACCTTGCCCTGTCTTTGCGGAAGTTCGATAATATCCTAGCATTTTATTTTTTTCAGTTAATTTCAAAACGTGGTCGTCATTTAATTTTTTTTCATCAACTAAATCAACCTTATTACCAAATAACACAATTGGAATATCGCCACAGAATTTTGTTATTTCTTTTTGCCAATTAGTTACATGCTCAAAACTCCCCTTTCCAAAATCATTTTCTTCAAGAGAAAATACAATTATTGCTGCTACACTTGCCTTATAAAATGCGGGTCTTAAGAAATGGAAAGAATCTTGCCCTGCAATATCCCAGAAAAACAACTTACACCTATCCTCGTTTATCTCTTCAATATGTTTAGAGAATTGAGCACCAATAGTTTGAATATATTGGTCTTGAAAATTACCCTTTGTAAACTTCCTAATTAAAGAAGTTTTCCCAACTTCTCCATCTCCTATAACTGTAACTTTAAATGTGAACTTATCTCCTTTTCCACTCATGAGTTCATCTATACTTTTTTAAGAATTTTTATTTATTTCTAAAGATCAATTATTTTAATAAAAAATTTTACTTTTTATTAGTTTTTTCTCTGAAATATATACAATAGATAATCCTTAATATTTTTGATAATTAAAAGACAGAAATTATTGTATAAAATAATATCTATATTTAAAAAAGATAGAAAAAAAAATCTTATAGTTTAATAGGTTAATCAATTTATTAATCCAATAAATAAAATATAAATTTATAAAAAATTGATTTAAATCTTAATATTTATCATTATTATATTTAATATTATGAGAAAAAAATTGGATCTAATTATTTACTATAAAGGAACAACAATGTGAGTTTGAGTTCGTGAAATTCCTTCAATACTATGAATTTTAGCTAAAATTGTCTTTGCAATTGTTTCTACGTCAGGACCTTCTACTTTGACAATCATATCAACACCTCCTGTAACAGTATAATATTCTACTACTTCTTCTATTTTATCAATATTGTGAGTTACGGATTCTACAAATCCTGCTTGAATATTAATCAAAACAAAACATGTCGCCATTATTCTTTAAAACCTCATCATATTTTTTTAATTAAATATTATATTTTAAATTTTAAAAAGCATTTCAATTACTAATTTTAGATTTAATGTAATGATATTCATTTTAAAATATTAAAAATTAGAACTATGAGTTTGCAAGTGGATATAGAAAACTTGATCAGAAATTTTATTAAGAATTATAAAAATTCCTCAAATTGTAGAACTGAGTGGGATGATCCAATAATAGGTTTTGCATATGCAACAGATCCAATATTTTTTGAATTAAAAAAAAAAATAGATAAAAGCCATAAATTGCCGAATGAATTATTAAGTACAGCCAAAACTGTTATTTCATATTTTATACCATTTAAAGAAAAAATTATTTTGAGCAATACTAAAGGAAAAATTGCATCTCAAGAATGGGCAATTGCTTATGTTGAAACTAATAAACTAATTCTAAAAATTAATACTTTTCTAAGAAGCGAATTAAAGAAAAAAACTTTTGATTCTGTAAAAATTCCAGATGAACTTAATTTCGATGAAAGAAAGTTAATTTCTTCCTGGTCCCAAAAACATATAGCCTATATTGCTGGTTTAGGTAAATTTGGTTTGCATAAAATGTTAATAACTGAAAAAGGATGTTGTGGTAGATTAGGTAGCCTAATCACATCCGCAGAAATCGAGCCAACAAAACGCTCAAAACAAGAATATTGCTTATATTTTCATAATAAATCATGTACAAAGTGTATTGAAAATTGCATTTATGACATTTTAGATTTCAAATCATTTGATAGAAAAAAATGTTATAATATTTGTTTAGAAAATAGCCAAATTTATTCTCATTTAGGTATAGCGGATATATGTGGGAAATGTGCTTGTGGACTTCCTTGTTCTCATACTAATCCTGTTAAGTAAATAATTAAATATTTCTAATAATTATTTTAATTCTGGATATTTTTGCAATTCCTTTCTCATTTTTTCGAGTTTTTCACCGTGTAAATCATAAAATTTAAAGAAGAGAATTGAACCTATAAGTGCTAAAGAAGGAAATATAAACATTAATGATTTTATACCAATATCTCTTAAAACAGGATCATCAACAACGGGTACATATGTACTCCATCCTGTTCCAGAGAATATGAAATAAATAGTTGTTATTCCAAGTATCATTGAAAATCTATGTATAAAAGCATTTACACCATAGTAACTCGAGGCTCTTCTTACACCAAACTTAAGAGCATCTTGATCAATTACATCACCATGAATTATATCAATGAAAAACAATGCAGACGATAATCCAAATCCTATTGAAATAAAAACAAGAAATGATAATATTCTGCTTATATCGTTATTTGATAAAAGAAATAAAGGAAATAGCGTAATTATCCATATTCCTAAGCCAATCATTAATCCTTTACGAGTACCATATTTTTTTCTAATCCTTGCTTGAACAGGCATAAGAGCTGCAGCTGATAATAATGCTAGCATTAATGTAACTCCAATTAAAATATGACCTTTAGTTCTACCTAATATATAAACTGCGTAGAGGGGAAAAATTGTTAATAATAAATAAAAACAATACCAGATTAGCATATTTCCAAGTGTGAATTTAATAAATGTTCGATTTGAAAATGTGATTTTCAATGAATCAATAAATCCTGGTCTTTTTTCATAATCAGTTTTTTGTTCTTCTTTTTCTTTTACAGCTAAAAAAATGAATAATATTGCTGCGATTAATACTATTAAAGTATATATTAAACCGGAAATAATATAAGTTTCCTTAATACTAGCAACTTCTAAATTATAGCCTACTGGATCAATTGATGGATCAATTGTTGGAATTAAAGAAGGACTTACAATTATAGTTGGAATTAAAGAAGCGAGTATTACTGCAAACATAGTAAATGCTTTTATAAATTGGTTTACAGCACCTCTCTGATTTTCTGTGGGAAACATTTCTGGAAAAACAGCATTAGTATTTACTGAAAACATTGTATAAAAGAATTCAAAAGTAAAAATTATGAACATAAAATACCAGAAGTGAAATGTAAATTTTGAAGTGCTTAATGGATTCCTTGCGCTTATTGTAAAAAGAAAAGTCATTATTAATGCGAGTGGGATAAAAGAAATTATCAAATAAAATTTACGTTTTCCTAACTTACCTTTCTGTTTCGTCTTCTCACTTAATGCACCCAAAAGAGGGTCATTAAGCATATTCCAGATACCCCAGAGGACAAATCCTATCCACATTTCCAACATTGAAAGACCTATAACTGCAAAATAAAAAGTAAACACATAAATCGTAAATGCTTGATAAGTGAGCTGATCTGGGAAAGCACTGAGACCAAATAATATTTTTTCTTTTAATGATATTTCTCTTTCACTCATAAAAGTGCCACATCTCTATAATAATCTGTATCTTTATTTAATTTAATATTTTAAATTTTGATGTATCTAAATCTATTTTAATATTTATATAAATTAATTTTTCTCCAATTAAAATTCATTCTTAATAGTAAAATTAGAGAATTTAATGGTAATTAGGGATCTCTATTATTTTTCATTTGGAAAAGCAATATAAGTTATAAAATCTTATTTCATTTAAAAGAAAAGTAAACTCATCTAAAAGAAGAGTTCACTAAAACAATTAATAAATTTGAAGTATTTGAAAATATAAAATAATTTTAAATTTAATTTGAGGTATTTTAAATGAGAACAAAAGAACAATGGATGGAAGACCTTGGTAAAATGAAAAGGAATATTTACTATAATGGAGAGAAGATTGATCGCTTAGATGCAGTTCAGATGGCCACTCTTGATGTTATGGGGACAACATTCGATGTTGCTGAAGACCCAGAATTTGCGAATTTAATACTTGCAAAATCTCATCTAACAGGAAACACCATTAATCGTTTTACACATATTGCACATAGTACAGAAGATCTCCATAAAAAACAAGATATGATAAGAAAGCTATGTCAAAGAGTTGGAGGTTGTACTCAACGTTGTATGGGATGTGATGCTGCTAACGCTATTTATAATGTAAGTTATGAAGCAGATAAATCAAATAATGGAGAAACTAAGTACCACGATAACTATAAAAAGTGGTTGGAACGATTTCAAAATGAAGATCTTGTGGCTGCATGTGCTCAAACTGATGTTAAAGGGAATCGAATAAAACGTCCTGCAGATCAAGAAGATCCAGATATGTATGTTCATGTTGTAGAGAAAAAACAAGATGGAATCATAGTTCGTGGATGCAAACTTCATATTTCTGAAGCTTCTGTATCCGATGAAATTCTTGTTGTTCCTACAAGAGCATTAAGACCAGAAGATAAAGATTACGCTGTGGCATTTGCAGTACCGGGTGATTATGAGGGAGTAAAACAAGTAGTAACTGTACATAACCTTAGAGAAAGAGAAATTTTCAAACGTGGATTTGTACCTGGAGCTACTGATTCATATATAATTTTTGAGGATGTTTTTGTTCCATGGGAGAGGGTATTTCTCTGTGGTGAATATCAACATGCGGGTGTTCTTGCTTTATTGTTTGCTTTATTTCATAGACATAGCTATTCTGGTTGTAAACCTGCTATTGGAGATTTAGTTTGTGGAACTGCTGCTTTAGCTGCTGAATATAATAATATCCATAAAGCTAACCATGTTAGAAGTAAATTAGCTGAAATAATCATGGTAACTGAACTTGGTTATGCGGCGGGATATACAGCTTCTGATTTAGGAAAACCTGAAGTATATATGCCTGGTGTAGGTTTTGTACCATATGGCCCAGGAAGCTATATTCCTAATTCAATTTATTGTAATGTGGGAAGATGTCTGTCGGGAGAGGCTGTATTTCGTGAAGCTGAAATTATTGTTGATCTTTCAGGTGGTATTCCTGCGACATTTCCTTATGAAAGAGATTTTGCAAATCCTGAATTGAAGGATCAACTCTATAAATATATTACTAGAAATCCTAATATTGCTCCAAAAAATGCGGCACAATTTTGGAGATATGTTGGTGATCAACTTTGTTCAGCAAGAGGCGGGATTCATCTTTTTGGAAGCTATCATGGAGGTGGCAGCCCAATTATGGAGAATATAGCAATTACGACTCAATATGACATTGAATCTAGAAAGGCTATGGTAAAAAGAATAGCGGGAATTGATGATTCTTTAAATGATGAAATGAAAAAAGAGAAGAAATTAGTCATAGAATCAAAAGTAAATTAATAACTTTCTTTTTTTTGTTTTTTTTTTTATATATTAGCATTTATGATAGAAAAATTAACTCTTATTAGTTTCATATTTAATAAATCTTGAAATTAAAAATCTTTAAAAAATCTATAACAGAAATTCGTACTTCTTCTTTATTAAATAAGAAGAAATCTGAATATTGATTCTTTTCAGAAACAGTATAAGCTAAATAATATTCATTTAATTTGTTTCATAATATATCCTAATAATAAAATAATAGTTTAAATAATAAATTTAAAGACTGATGTAATATGACAGATTTAAATCTTGAAGTCACTTATTTTGAAAAAGCAGGGGTCCATAATACAGATAAGGCATTGGAGATTGCTAAGAAATATGCCGATCAATTCAATATTAAAGATATTGTTTTAGCAAGCACTACTGGAACAGTAGCTGAAAAGGCATCTCAAATTTTTAATCCAAATGAGTATAATGTTGTAATTATTACTCATTGTTATTATTTCGTCAATAGAAATACTCGACAAGAATTCTCAGAAGAAAAAATAAAAGAATTGAAAAATAAAGGGGTAAAATTTCATATTGGTACTCATGCTATGAGTGGTATTGAAAGAGGCTTGCGAATAAATAGAGAGGCATGGATTTTTGTAGATATGCTAGCTAAGATGTTAGGATGGCAATTTAGTCAAGGCGTAAAAGTTTGTATAGAAATTTCAAGTACCGTTGTTGATGCAGGTTTAATTCCTGATATAGATAGAGATATTATTGCTGTAGGAGGAACAGGGAGAGGAGCAGATACTGTATGTTTAATAAAACCCGCACCTACAAGTGAATTTAAATCTTTGCGAGTAAAAGCAATATTATGTAAGCCATTATAACTAAAAAATTAGTTTGTCTCTTTTTTTTTAATTTTGATTTTATTTAGCATTAAAATCAGAGATCCTATTGATATAAAAAATATTATTTGAATAATAGGAAAAGATGAAATACTTTTTGTTCTATCTTTGGTTTTAGGATTTTGAACAACAAACATGCCTTCTATTTCATATTCATATGCAGAAATATCTCCTGCAATTAAAATATTTTCCATATTATCTAATGATATTGCTCTACAATATGTAATATGAGGTTCGCCCCACACTTCATACCACTGAAGATTGCCATTATTATCATACTTAATAACACAAGCACTTTCACCACTACTCTTAGGACGCATATATAAACCAGCTATATAGATATTATCGAAAGTATCAACAGCTATATCTGAACAATAAGTAGAATATATACCAGAAAAAGTTATATTCCATTGAAAATCACCAGTGTTATTAAATTTTACTATGTATGCATCTGTACGAGCAGTAGAATGAGCATGAGCTTCACCCATCACAAATATATTTTCCTTTGAATCTAATTCTATTCCTAAACTTAAAAAGTCCATAGAATTACCCCACACTTTAGACCATTGTAAATCGCCAGAACTATTATATTTTAACAAACACAGATCCGTTGTATCATAATAATTACTTTTATATATTGCTCCTGCGAGATAGATATTATCTGACGAATCTATTGCAATTGCATTACAATAATCATTAAAAGAAAACCCCCAAGTTTTAAACCATTGGAATTGTCCTAATTTATTATATTTTACTACACAAATATCAGTAGGACGATCTTTTTGTTTTATATTTCCTGCAAGATAGATATTATCATTGGAATCTATTGCAATATCTTTACAATCATTATCTTCAAATAATCCCCAAGTTCTATTCCACTGAAAATCCAAATCTTTATCAAATTTTACTAATGTATAATTATTTTTACTATAATATCCTGATATTCCTGCTAGATATATATTTTCTGAAGAATCTAGAGCCAATGCGTAAGAAAAATCATCACCTTTAGAATCCCAAACCACAGAAGATTGAGAAGCACGATCATTATGATATTTAACTAAAACCATATCACAAGAAGAACCAGAAGTGTATGGAAAAATAGTACCAGTTAAATAGATGTTATTATAAGAATCTAATACCATATCATAGCATCTATGCATATCTGAATATGGCCAAATAGAATACCAATCATAAGTTCCTAATTCTTCTTCAAATGTACCTTCTGGTAATGACCAACACTCAATTGTAAAAATAGAAAAATTAAAAAAAATAATACTTAATATCAGGCTTAGTATTATTTGTTTTTTCAAAGAAATTATCCCTTCTAATAAAATTATTAAAAATTTTTTTACTTGGATTTACATGAAATTAAGATAATTCATTTTATAAAATTTATTATATACATAATTTATCTCAGATTACTATATTTAATAAATTAAAGATAATCAAAATTTTAAAAAAATAAAAATCTAATAAGAAAAATATGATGAATAGGTTAAATTAAATAAAAAGGAAATTTATATTATAGCCAATTTTTTTCCTACTTTTTCTATTGCACTTAATGCCATTGTTAAATCTTCTTTAGTTAATAAGGCATTCATTTGGACCCTAATTCTTGATAGTTCCCTAGCTACCATTGGAAATACGATAGGTGTTCCATAAATATTTTCTTCCTCAAAAAGTACTCGTGCTAATTCTTGAGCCTTTCCAGGATCACCAATAATTAAAGGTATAATAGGCGTAGCTGAATTGCCAGTATTATAACCCATATTTTGAACTTCTTTTTTAAAATAATTTGTAAGTTCCCAAAGAGTTTTAACATGCTCAGGTTCACTCTCAACTACTTCAATAGAGGCTTTATTGGCTGCAACAACTCCTGGTGGGTGAGCTGTACTAAGAAGATAGGTTCGACTCTTATTTGCACAAAATTCAATTAAATCTTTTGAACCTGCAACAGTTCCTCCAAATACTCCAAATCCTTTACTCATTGACCCCCCTTCTACATGAACTTTTCCTTGGAGATTAAAGTGAGCTACAATTCCTCGACCGTTACCAAGAACACCCTCACCATGACAGTCATCAACGAAGATCATCGCTCCAAAATCTTCCGCTATATTTGCAATTTTATCTAATGGCGTTATATCTCCATCCATACTAAAAACTCCATCCGTAATGATACAAATTCTTCTAGCTCCCTCTTTTTCAGCTTCTTTTAATTGTCTTTCTAAATCTCCAACATCACAATGTTTATAAATAATTCTTTTGGCTCCAGATAATCTAACTCCATCTATAATTGAACCATGATTTAATTCATCTGATACGACAATATCTGGTTTCCCAACTAACATGGGAATTAGTCCTGAATTAACAGCAAATCCAGTTTGACATAGAATAGATGCCTCAACTTCCTTAAATTCAGCGAATTTTTGTTCAAATTGCCTAGTTAAATCAAAAGATCCCGCAATTACAGGGACTGCTCCTGCTCCAGCACCATATTTTTTTGTAGCATCAATTGCCGCTTGAATTACTTTTTGATGAGTTGCTAAGCCAAGATAATTATTAGTATTAAGCATTAAGACTTTTTTACCATCTACTACAGAATGTGGTTTAGAACCTTGTTCGAGATATCTAATAATCCATTCAAGATTATTTTTTTTTAATTCTGTCATTTCTTCTTTAAGAAAAGCAACAGGATCTCTTTTCATAATTTCACCTTTATTTTTTTTTCAAAAAGTCAGTAAATTCTTAATTTATGTGAATTCTGAAAAGTATTTGAGTTTTACTTCTATTATCTTGAGGGAACAATGCGGGATTATTATAAATAAACCTTTTTTTATTGAGTAAATTATGAATTATACTATTAACTATTCAATCTAAAGTCTGATAAAAATGCGAAAAATCCTTGTAATAGGTGCTGCAGGGCAAATAGGGAGTGAATTAGTTCCATTCTTAAGAAATAAATATGGTAATGATAATGTAATTGCTACTTATAGAAAAACACCACTTCAAGATTCGATTAAAAAGTCCGGTCCAGTGGTTTATTTGGATGTTATAGACAATAATGTAATCTCAAATATATTTAATGAATATAAAGTTGATACAGTATATCATCTGGCTTCGATTCTCTCAGCAACAGGAGAAAAGATGCCTCAAACTGCTTGGAACATAAATATGAATGGATTAATTAATGTTCTTGAAATGAGTAGAAAATATAATATAAAGAATGTAATTTGGCCAAGCTCGATTGCAGCTTTTGGACCTACTACTCCTAGAGATAATACACCAAATACTACTATATTGCAACCTACTACAATGTATGGAATCACAAAGGTTTCAGGTGAACTTTTAGTAGAATATTATTATAAAAAATTTGATTTAGATATTCGTTCGATAAGACTTCCAGGAATAATAAGTAGTGAAACACTTCCTGGAGGAGGTACGACAGATTATGCTGTTGAGATCTTCTATGAAGCAATTAAAAAAAAGGAATACACTTGCTTTCTTAAAGAAGAAACGGTTCTACCTATGATGTATATGCCCGACTGCCTTAAATGTATGACAGATCTATTAGAAGCAGATAACTCTAAATTAAAACGTAGAGTGTATAATGTTACAGGTATGAGTTTTTCTGCTGGAGAAATCGCAACAGAAATAAAGAATCATATTCCTGAATTTCAAATAGATTATAAACCTGACTTTAGGCAAAATATTGCCGATTCTTGGCCAATGTCGATTGATGATTTACTTGCTCGGGAAGAATGGGATTGGGATCCTCAATATGATTTATCATCAATGACAAAAGATATGATACATATCCTTTCTCCAAGGTTTAAAAAATAAAAAACAAGAAAGAATTTTGAGTATTTACTTAAATTTCCATTATAAGGGAGCTATAGGTTTCTCTTGTTTTTCTAATTCCATTTCCCTAAGTTTTCTACGAAAAACTTTCCCTATTGCGGTCCTCGGCAGATTTTTTAAGAATTCTACTTGTCGGGGGTATTTATACGCTGCTATCTTTTCTTTTCCCCACTCAATGATATCTCGCTCAGTAATTCCCTTATCTTTATATTCTTGTTTGAGAACGACAAAAGCTTTTATAGTTTCCCCAATATTAGGGTCCGGTACACCAATAACACCTGTCTCTAAAATAGCGGGATGTTCCATTAACTTTTCTTCTACTTCCCTTGGCATTACCTTATAACCTTTGTATTTTATCATATCTTTAGTACGTCCCTCTATGTAGAAATACCCATTTTCATCCATTCTTGCTAAATCACCTGTTCTTAACCAATCATTTAAAAAAGCAGCAGCAGTAGCTTTTGGTTTTTTCCAATATCCTTTCATTACCTGAGGTCCTTTAATTAATAATTCACCTATCTCATTAGTACCTAACTCCTCTAATGTGTCAGGATTTATGATTTTAGCGTCTGTGTCTAGAATAGGCACTCCAATACTTTCAGGTAATATATCCTGCATCCATCTTCCTGCTCCATGTGTTCCTGGTGAAGTTTCAGTAAGGCCATACCCTTGATAAACTTTTGTACCAACAACTTGTTCCCACTTTCTTGCTAGTTCAGGAGCTAGTGGTGCGGAACCAGAGGTTGCACTTTCTAAACTTGATAGATCTCGCTCAGTAAAATCAGGACAATTAATTAACATTTGAAACATTACGGGTACACCTACAAACAGGTGAGGTCTATAAAATTCAATAGCTTTTAAAATCTCAATAGGATCAAAGGAAGGAAACATAACTAGCATATGTGCACCAGTCATATAAACAAGTGCTCCGGTAAATCCAAAACTATGACATAATGGTAAGACAGATAAACTCACGAATGTTCCTATTTGCTCTTCGAATTCTTCAAGAGTCCTATCTCCTAAGGTAGAATAAATTATTTGTACTATGTTTGAAACTAAATTATGATGTGTTAACATCACACCTTTAGGTAAGCCAGTCGTACCTCCCGTAAATAGTAGAGCTGCAATATCACTCATAGGATCGATATCCATTTCTGGGGCTTTAGCCCTTTTATCTAGTAAAAATTCTTCAAGTGTAATTACATCATCTCTAGCCTCTTCAGCGCCTAGTAAAAACACATTTTCAATTTCAACTTGTTTTCGTACTCTTTTAATGGTGCGATAATTTGCTTTATGGACAAAGATTGTTTTGATATGCCCTGCATCTCTTACAATGTGAGTAACCTCTGGTTCTTTGAGTAGTGGATTGATCGGTACGATAGTAGCACCAGTTTCTAAGATTCCTAACATACAAAACAAAACTTCAGGGCAGTTTCCTGACATTATACCAACAGCATCCTTTTTCCTAATACCTAATTCATATAAAGCATTTGCGATCTGATCCGAATATTTCATAACCTCACGATAGGTATATTTTTTATTAGATGCTTTATGAAAAACACAGACATTGTTAAGATATTTGGGCCATCTTGCCTTTACAAACTCATGCACAGGAATAGAATCGAATTTTACCGATTTTGGTAAGGTAGGTGTTCGAATTTTAAGCCATGGTCTCTTTTGACTCTCTATATAAGGTGATTCATTTTCATAATCAAGTATAGGTTCCCAATCTGAATAATCTTTTATAATATACACCTCTGAAAAAATTAATTAAAAATATTTAGATTAACTACATAGTTGAATTATATACATATTTAAAAATTATTGTTGTTTAAAAATGAAAATCGTATTTCATGAAAAATATTTTAATTCGAATTATGCGATGGATCCCGCTGCGTCACCTGGACGCCTTGAAGGAATAATAGAATTGTTGAAAGAAAACACAGAATATGAATTTATAACACCAGAATCATCGTTAAAAGATGATATCCTTAGAGCCCACACTGAACGGCACTTTAATTCCATTAAAAGAAACCCATTATTATTTGATTTAGCTTCACTAGCTGCAGGCGGAGCAATATTAGCTGCACAAGAAGGATACAATGACAATCCAACATTTGCCGTCATTCGACCACCAGGGCATCATGCTTCAGCAGACTCTTGTTGGGGATTCTGCTTTTTTAATAATATCAGTATAAGCCTTTTAAAATTATATTCTGAATCGAAGATAAAATCTGCCTTTATCTTAGACTTTGATCTTCATACAGGAGATGGAAATATCAATATCCTTACAAATAGAGATGATGATTTTAAAGTCAAAATTCTTAATCCAAGTTCAAGTGGTCATATTAATTATATTAAAGAAGTAGAAAGCTATATGAATAAATTGCATGATATTGATATTTTTGTTGCTAGCGCAGGATTCGATCAAGGAATTGATGATTGGGGTAATTTATTATACCCTGAAGATTATTATGAATTAGGCAATCTTATGAAAAATTATTCTGAAAAGTTATGTAAGGGAAGACGATATGCATTGCTTGAAGGAGGATATAATCATAGTGTATTACCTAAAAATGTAGATTGCTTTTGTCAGGGATTTAAATAATTATACTTTCCAATAGATTATTTTGTCTTATAAAAATAAAATTTCCCCTATAATTCTGAATATTCTATAATCTGAAAACTTATTATGTCTTTAATGCTTTAAGATCAAAAAATAAAGCATTTAATGGAAGGATTAATGATATCTGAAAATACAAATAGGAATAATTTGAGAAAAAAAATCCTTATAATTTTCATAATAATGTTTACTGAAATTTTAGGTTACAGTATTCTAATGCCTCTTCTTCCATTTTTAGGGCTTTCTCTTGGATTGAATCCATTCCAAATAGGATTAATTGCCGCTATTTTTAGCTTATGTCAACTTTTTGCCAGTCCTATTACAGGTAAATTAAGCGATCGGTTTGGTAGGAAACCAATTTTGATATTTAGTCAAATTAGTACACTTATAGGTTTTTTACTTCTTGGTATGGCTACAAATGTTTGGATACTCATAGCTGCTCGATTAGTTGATGGATTATTAGGAAGTAATATGACAGTAAGTCAAGCTTATTTGAGCGATATTTCAAGTCCTCAAAATAGGACTAGAGTATTTGGATATTCAAGTGCTGTTTTTGGATTAGCTTTAACATTTGGTCCATTTATTGGTGGAACACTTTCAGTTATAAGTTATTCTACGCCTATGTTCCTAGCTGCTGGTATCAGTTTACTTTCAATTATTTTAGTTATTATCTTTTTACCAGAATCTTTAACTGAAAAAAAAGATAGATTTAGTTTAAGATTTGAGGATGTTATTCCAATAAAGGAAGCAAGACGGTTCTTCAAATCTTCAATCATTCGAAGTCTTTTATTGATATTTTTCATCTATAATTTCGGATTTTTTATCTTTATATCAACGTTTAGTTTATTTGCTCAAGCGCGATTAGCTATCTCCGCACAAGAGGTAGGAATCTATATGGCATGGATTGGAATTACACGAGTATTATTTCAAAGTCTTTTAATAGACCCCTTATTAAAAAAAATTAGCGAAAACGCTCTTTTATTTTCTGGGTTTATTAGTTTGATTTTTTCAATGATTATTTTAGCATTTACATCAAATGTTATTATCATTTTTATCCCATTATTCTTCTTGTCTTATGGAACTGGGGTAGGTCGCCCTATTTTGTCAAGTAAATTAACCAAAACTGTTAAAAGGGAAGAAACAGGAAGCATCTTTGGAGTGAATAATTCTCTAACTAGCATAGGACAAATATTTTGTCCAATTCTTGGAGGTTTGATTATTACATATCTCCCCTCTGGTATTTTACCATTAACATCTAGTATAATATTGATATTAATATTTCTTTTTTGGAGAAAAGCATTCAACAAACCAAAATTTGAGATAAAAGATAAAATTGAATCAGAAAGTCTTCAAACTGAAATCGAATGATCTTCAGATCTTAATAGAAATACTATAAACCAAGAGAGAAAATATAAAAAATGTATTGCTAAAAAATTTATATTCATTCTATCATGGATAGAAATAATTTCACTTAAATACTAATTTATTAAGATAAAACCAAATTGATTAGTTTTTTTAAGATTTATATACAATATTGATATGTTAATTTTTAGAAAAAATTAAATTAATCTAAATAAATCATTATAAAATTAGGTAGGAACTATGGTTGATGATATTGAAATTAAGGATGGAAAGGTTATTGGAGGTTGGCGAGCACCAGAAAATCTAATAAGAGAAGCTACTACATCAATACATGATGATGATGTAGCTCAAAGTGTCGGTATGCGTGGTGGAACGATACAGGGAACCATACATTTAAGTATGTTCGCACCCTTGGGCTTAAAAATATTTGGTAATCGTTGGTTTGAGCAAGGTACTGTTAGTATGTATTACACGTTTGCTACAATCGATAAAGAGGAAGTAAGAGCAATCATAGAATTACCTCCAGGAACAACTGAAGATATGCTACCATTAGCAATGAATGATATACAAGTTAAGGCATGGGCAGAAATGAAATCCGGGCAACAAATAATGACTGGTACTGTATCAATAGGTTCACCTAAAGAACCATCATATTTACAAGGATTAGAATTGAAAAATAGTAATCCTGAGGAATTCCGTATTTTAGCTGGACTTAGAGTAGGAGATGAGCTTCCCTCTAGAGAGATATTACTCACACAAGAAGAAGCTAATATTGGATTAAAAAGAATCAAGGATCAATTAGATTATTATAAAGATAAAGAAAAATCTCCATGGGAAAATACAATTTTTTATCCTACTGTATTATTTGAGGCAATGGCATTAGGTTATGAGAAAACAAGTACTGAGGACTTTAATGCAGTTCCATTCTTTGGTGCGACTGAACTGAGGTATATAAACGGTCCAGCACTTATTGGTGTTCCTTATATTGCTAAAGGGAAATATACTTGTATTGGAGTCTCCAAGAAAACTGAATATTTTTGGCTTGATTCGACATTAGAAGAAAAAGAGACAGGAAAATTGATAGCATCAATGCGTCATTTAGATCGATTTATGAAAGCAGGATCTCCACATTATGAAAATAAATAATTATTTATACGCTTTCAAATAAATTACATTATTTTATTTATTCTTATATATATAAATTTCAATATTACAACTTGAATTTGTGTGAATAGAAGATTTAGATATAATAATCCCTATTATAAATAATCGATAATTTAAACAGAATATAAGAATAAAGTTCAAGAATATATCGATAACAAGGGATGTTATACGAGCAACGATCTCGCCTATTCTTAAATAAAATCATTAAGGAGTTGTCAATAATCGTTTTTAAATGAACAAGAAAATATAAAAAAAAAAGAATTAATTTAAAGATAAGTATTCCAAGAGGTCATGATTTCTTCTTTTCCAACTTTAAACTTTTTTTGAAGTTTTTCATAGTTAAGATGAGGTATCATTCCATCATCCCATATAGAATTAATATCTTTGGCAATCGTTCTTACGTAATCTTCATTATTAGTATAGATATCGAATTTGGTGACTTGTTTATCCGCGTTGTACATAGTAAATCGTGATTTAGCAAACATTTTACTCATTACTTCAATGTAAATATTTGCTCCAGGTGATAGATAATAATATCCACTAGTTCTGCCACCAGTTTCACTCATTTTGATGGAAGGATCAATACTAGTCATCCAATTTTCTATTGAATAAGCAATATCTGGTTTTACCTTTGAAGCTTTCGCTTTAACTTTTTTAGGTTGTGTATAAAAAGTATATTTTGGGAGATTAGTTAACCCTAATTGCATTGCTTCTTTTTGAACTTTTTTTCCCATAATTTTCATCCATTTCATTTACTTTATAATTGGTGATTTATAATAAGTTATATAAACATTTAAATCTCTTTTCATAGATTTGAAATCCCTAAAATAAATAGTTGAAAATAGTTGAAAATTTACAGATTTTAAGATTTTGATTTACATAAAAAAACTAAAAAATTAGAAGAGCCATAAATTAAATATACTCAATATGCCCCTCACGATTCTTTCCCATCAAGCTCCAGCGTTGGCTTTAAAAACTAAATTTCCAAAGAGATTTGATGGAACAGCTTTATGTTTTGGTACTTTTATCCCTGACTTGAATTTTATTTTTGATTTTTTCTTTCCAATTAATTTCTATGCATTTACACATAGTCTAATCGGTCAGCTTTTATGGACTGCTCTATTAACCATTTTAGCAACCTTTATTTTCTCAAGATATCTTGGTCCATTACTAGCAAAAATACTATCTAACAAAAGCAAAATTTTTGAACCTTTTAGATATTTTGGTATTGATCAATGGAAATTTCTTAAATATAAGCAATTTAATAAAAATTCTTTAATAATTATTTGTTATTCTGCTTTGATTGGGGGAATTTTTCATATTTTGTTAGATTGGCCTGCTCACAATAATGTATATATACTATATCCATGGGTTTGTGGACGAAATTTTAAATTTTTAACTTACTCAATTGTAAATTACGGTATAATAACAATTGGACCTATTAACTTCAACGCTAATTTTACCATTTCTAGTTTTTTGTGAATTCTAGAATCGATTATTTTTCTAATAATTTCATTATATTATTTAAGATATATTACGAAAAAAGACTTTATTCGGATTTGGTGTGAAGAACTATCTCCATAATAAATTTTCAATAATATAAAGGTACGTAATAAGCTTAGAGGATATAGTTTATTAAAGAGGGTTAAAAATAGCATTGATTTATATCAAGAGGTAAAAAAAATTTTTTTAATGATTCAAATAAAGAAGGAATTGTTATCTCAAAGAAAAAATAAAGCCTTTCAATATAATCATTAATTTTTTATGATATTTTAGATATATTTAGAAGTAAAGCTTTTTATTGTCTTAATTAGGAATATTAAATTGATTGGTATGGAAACATATCGAGTCGGTATCACGCGTTATAGAAAAAAAGTTAATTCTTTAAGGAAAGTTATAACCCAATCTGGGGCATTTGATGCTCTTAAAGGAGATGAAAGAGTTTTCTTAAAACCAAATATAGTATATTGGTTTCCAATTCCCGATTATACTCCTTATGGTGTTGTAACAACATC
Source organism: Promethearchaeota archaeon (assembly GCA_048937405.1). Lineage (GTDB taxonomy): Archaea > Asgardarchaeota > Lokiarchaeia > Sigyniarchaeales > SOKP01 > Loki-b32. Next base: position 51,951 of record JBHLNF010000008.1, on the reverse strand, counting down.
AAGAATAGTTGAAGATACGATTATTTTACTCAAAGAGCATGGAATTAAAGATATAACTATTGGAGAAGGAATTGTTAATATGGATCCTAAAGACTTTAAAACAACTCCACATGCATTCGAAACTTTAGGATATAATAGATTTAAAGAAAAATATGGACTTAAAGTAATCAATATTATGGAAAGACCTTTTGAAAAATTGGATTTAGGTGATAATATTAAGTTAAAATTTAATACCGATGCTTTAAATAGTGACTTGATAATCTCATTACCCGTTCTTAAAACACATAGTCAAGCAAAAGTTAGCCTTAGCCTAAAAAACTTAAAAGGCTTAATTGATGTTCCCTCAAGAAAAGAATGCCATAATTCTGATCCTATTAAAGATTTGGACTTTTACTTATACCATTTACCTAAGAAATTACCACCTGTTATTGCTATTATTGATGGTATTTTTACAAACGAACGAGGTCCTGGTTTTGATGGAACAATGAGAAGAAGTAACATTTTAATTACTTCTTCAGATATGTTTTCAGCAGATAAAGTTGGTGCATCAGTTTTAGGACATAATCCGTCTGATGTACCATACTTATCATATTTTGCTCAAGAAAATAATCGACCTATAGATCTTTCAGATGTTGAGATAGTTGGGAAGACTATTGAAAGCGTTCGCAAGTATCATGAATACAAATTTGAATATACTCAGGATGGTTCACAACCAATTGCATTTGCCAAACAAGGTATAAAAGGTATCTCATTTCGTCAATATGATAATACAACATGCACTTATTGTGCTCTTATAACTGGTTTAATTCCTCTATCTATTATATATGCATGGGATAATACACAAGGAGAACCTTGGGATGATGTTGAGGTTATCATGGGTAAAAGAATGGATCCCACGCCAGGAAAGAAAAAAACGATATTACTTGGGCAATGTATTGTTAATAAGCACAGAAACAATCCAGATATAAATGAAATGATCCCCATTAAGGGCTGTCCCATCAAATTAAAGAATATTACAAAAGCATTTCATCAAGCTGGAATTAAAATTCATCCTGATTTTTTTGAAAATCTTGAAAATATTCCTCGATTTTTTGGTTTGGCATATAAACATCGCTTCAACGAATTTCAAGAATCATTTTTTAATGATAAGGCTGTAGATGAAACCGTTCCTCCAATAAATGATATTAGCGTAAGTCAATTTTTCTTAGATAATAATAAAAACTCAAATAATCTACCAGAAAAGCAAGGAAAATTTGAACTTCGATTTTTTGGATTATTTGGAGAAAAAAGTACTAATTTAATAAAAAATATCAGAATTAAAGGTCCAAAAGATTATGAATTTAATTTAAAAAATCAATTATTTGATATTAAAAATGGAAATGGATATATAATAGATAATTACAATCACCAAATGATATGGTACCTTGGTTATGACAGAAATGGTTTTTTAGCAGATGGTGAATATAAATTTACAATAGATTATTCGAATGGCGAAACCAGACATAAGTCCCGTATTTTACAATCTAATAATAAATTTTTAGAGAATTATTTAAAAGTAAGAAACAAGATTAAATTTTCTTATGAAGAAAAACCTAAATACAAGGGAGATCCAAGGATTTATGTTAATACTAAATGGACAACATTAAATGAATTAAATGGGTTCGATGCTTATTATGCAGTTTATGTATCCGAAGGAAAAAGCAATTTCATTAATTTACATGATTTAACTCATTTTGATAATATATATTTAGATTCTATATTAATACCATCTTATGGTTTAAATAAAGGTTCAGCTTTAGTAAATACTCGATGGAAACCTTTAAAACCTGATTCTAGCTACTCATGGTTAACCGAAATTACTGATTCTAATTTGTATAGTAAAATTAATATGTCAATATATCAACCAATTCAATATTTTAAAACAAAGTAAATAGAAAAAAGAATTAAGATAATATAGATATTATTCAATTTGATAAAAAGATTCCTCAAATTCAGGTTTGCCTTTATACTTTTGATAAAAGAATGATGCTCCTTGCCTTGAGTTGTCAATTACCTCAGGATTAATTTTTATACCACAATTTACAAAAGCCTCTTTAACGTCATCCAAGGAAGGAGGACAACCCCTGATAGGTATCATTTCATTAATTATTGGATTATCCTTATTTAAGTTATATTGACATTGTCCCACTAATATTGTTTTATTAACCCCTGGTGAAGGTTCCATAACCTTACCTGTTAAAAACTCAAGATTATCAAAAGGTTTACCTTCATTAGCTTGCCAAGCATTCATTAGTAGAACGAGTAAGATGCCGTTGATACCAGAACAATACGTGCACATTGTCGTATCATATTTACGATATTTTATTCCTTCAAAGCCTCTACGTTCAAATGGTAAAGGTAAATCACCTGCTTCATTGTATATATAATCCCACTCATGAGGAGTTGCAAGATCTTCAATTTTTTCTCCTACAATTTCAATTTCAGATAAAGAAGTGGTTCTATTTCTATCTTTGGCGGCTTGAACTAAATGAGGTACTATCGAGGGTTCTATATCTAATAATTTGGTACCAACAAGATCAGCAGAAAGGATATCTGTAGAAGCAACTAAAATGTTACTTCTATGAGCTTTTCCATCAAGAGTAGGACCTCTTTCAAGTGTGTAAATTCCATCAATGACAGTTAAACAAGGAGGGATGTTATTTGCTAATTTAGCGACATTAAAATGCAAATTCTTAATAGGATCAGCACCATGAAACTTCTTACGCGAAGGTATACTTATATAACCTTTTAAATTTTTGATTCCAAGACTTACAACGGCTTGAGAATGAGTTTTTAATACAGGAAGATCAATTATATAATCTGCTTCAAGAGCATCTGAACTGAAATTAACTAAAAAATCACACCCCATATCTATTTTCTTAAAGGGACGAGAACTTGTATTAATTAATTTTACACCATATCTTTCCTTAAGATTATTATAACCTAACTTATTAAAAGCATCTTCAGCATGTTCATCATCACTAAATCCTTCACCAATAGATATATCAGTAATTCCATGCTCTTTTAGTAAGAATATAACATCTTCCATTACTCGAGAGGTAGTAATGCAACCCCATTTTGGATGAGGGTAAAGATTCCAATATACTATATTAGGTTTGATGATTACTTTTGCATTTTTTGGCAAATTTTCGAATAATTTTGCCATCTCAATTACTTTTCGAACAGATTCTAATGGTTTCTCATACTTAACAATAGATACAATTGGTTTATTCATCTAATTTCACTAACTTATGATTCTATTATATTAATTTGAATATTAAATACTATAAATATTAGATTATTCTAAAAATTAACTAGTGTATTTTATTATGATTTTTTTTTTCCATACCACTCTTCTGCTAAGATACTCATCAATATAGTATCATAATATTTTCCTTTATGCCAAATAAATTGTCTTTTTCGTCCTTCTTCAACAAATCCTACCTTTTTATAGGATTTTATGGCTCTAGTATTATATTCATAAACATATAATTCGATTCGATTTAAATTAACCGTGTCAAAGCCGTATTCTAATAAAATATCCAACGCTTCAGTTCCATATCCCTTATTTTGATATTCTTTTTCTCCAATAACAATTCCAACTTCAGCAATCCTATCTTTCCAATTAATTTTGTGTAATCCACAATTTCCAATTAACTTTTCAGGATCATCTTCATGGAAAACAACAATAGAAAAATGGATATCATCATCATTTTCTTTAAGGTTCTCAATCCAATCTTCTTCAGCCATCCTAGTCATTGGACGGTACATTATTAGATATTGAGTAATTTCTGGATCATTAAACCATTTGAGAAATGAATCGATATATTCTCTTTTAATAGGTCCTAATTTAACCCGCATTCTTCCCAGCATAGAGTAAAGAAATCAAGTTTAAAATAAAAAATTATCTAAAGAAAAATAAGGAAAAGAATGAAAATCTTAAAATGTAATTCCTTTTTTTCGAGCAATAAATTTGACGATTTCAAAAGAAACGATGCAAATTAATGAAATCAAGAAACATACTAACCAATCAAATCCCGTTAAAAACATAAACATAAAATTGACCCCCCATGATTCTGCTAGGAAAATTTGTACTCCAGGAATATATATCAGAGCAAGGAATATAAAATATAAAACACCAATTAAAGCGAACATGAATTTAGTTCGATCCTCAATAAGGCTTTTTATCAAAGATTTATTAGGTCTTCTAATCTGATATATAAGAATAGATTCACAGAAAAAAAGAGTGCACATCATCATTGTTAAGGTTTTTCCAATGATTCGGATCTCATTTATATCGATATCCGTTGGTAATAAGCTCTCATCATAATATAGATAACCTTCTATTAAGTTTTCAGAAGAAACTGGATATATACCCGTAATTGTAATGTAATATACTATTACCATACTTGTAGCAAGTAAGATACCAAATACAAATAGTAAATATAAGATATTTTTTGAGAGAATTTCTTCTGAATCTCTTGGCTTTTCTTTCATAACATCTTCAGAAGTAGTATCAAATGTAAGAATCAATCCTGGAAAAAGATGTAAAGTTATTGAAAGAAAAACCCATTGAAATTGGAAATTCTCATCTAAGAAATAGGGTAAATCTAATATAATTGCTAGTATAAATTGAACAAGGCCTTCAAATACATTAATACAAATATAAAAAAATACGACAGCACGGATTCTTGCGAATATCCCCCTACCGTGGTTAATACCAATTACTATTGAATTAAAAGAATCATCAGATATAACCATGTCAGAAGCTTCTTTAGCTACATCAGTTCCTGTAATTCCCATGGCAATTCCTGCATCTGCCATATTTAATGCTAACGCATCATTCACACCATCACCGGTCATCGCTACTACTTTTTTCTGTTCTTGATACTTTTCTACAATTTCTTCTTTATGTTCTGGAGATACACGAGCAAAAACTTTGATATTTTTAAACTCATCATAGGATTCATAATTTTTTATATCCTTTCCCTCAATTGCCATATCACTCTCATTGGTGACAATCCCAATTTGTGAGGCAATTGCTCTTGCTGTTGAAGGGGAATCACCAGTAATCATTACTACATCCACACCTGCTTCATGGCATTGTTCTACAGATTCCTTTACCCCTTCTCTAGGAGGATCCAGTATTGTTACAAATCCTATAAAAATCATATCTGATTCACTAATTTCTCTTCCTTTATCACCTTCTGGTGGAATGGTATCCATTATTTTATAACACAGACTTAAAATTCGATATCCCTGATTAGCATATAGATTTACAATTTCTATAACTTTATTTTTTATTTCTTCACTTAAATTGATTTCAGAATCGTTATATAAGATTTTTGTACATTGGGGAATTAAAATTTCACTTGCCCCCTTAGTAAAAGAATAATAAGCATGATCCTTTTTATAAAGTTTAGTCATTCTTTTTAATGATGAATCGAAAGGATATTCAGTGATAGATTCATAGTCATCAAGTAGATAATCCCCCATACCCTTTTGAAATAAAACCATGAGTGCACCTTCAGTAGGTGAGCCTACTACATTCCAATTAGGAATTATCTTCCCTGAAATATCAATCTCGCTTTTTATTAGTGCCGAGTTATTATTTAAAAATCCAGCAGTTAAAAGCATCTTTAAATATGGAAAATCATTAATGTGCTTCACATAAGTTGGGTTTTTTGGATTATCCATTAAAATAATGTCTCCTTCGGGATTATAACCACTACCAGTTACTCTAAATATCGATCCATTTGTCCATACATGTTGAATTGACATTTGATTTTTCGTTAGTGTCCCTGTTTTATCTGAACATACAACACTTACTCTACCTAAACTATCAACAGAAGCCAAATTTCTTATAATAACACCACGATGGGCCATAGCTACTACACCTGTAATCAAAACAATAGTAGAGAGCAATGGTAAATTGATTGGCATTAAATCAAGCGCAGAATTCATACTCTCAACAATACTAACTTCTCCCCTCACGGCCCAAAGAATAATTAATATTATAAACCAAAAAGCAAAAGTTATTAACCCTAACCACTTTCCAAAATTATTCATCTTTTTTCTAATCGGTATTTCACTGGTACCTGCTTCTTCTAAACCATGAGAAATTTTACCAATTTCAGTATTTCCTCCCGTTTTGACGACAATAGACTTACCATTTCCAGTAGTTATGTAGGTTCCATAAAATACCATATTATTACGTTCTCCTATTGAAATATCTTTTCTTTGTAATGCTCTTCCTGATTCAGATTTTCTTACAGGTTCAGATTCTCCTGTTAATGAAGCTTCATTAATTACTAAATTATAAGATTCAATAACTCTGGCATCTGCAGGGACTTTATCTCCTTGATTTAATATTAATAAATCTCCAACTACAATTTCCTTAGTTGGGATATCTTGTTTTTGTCCATCCCTAATTATAGTCGAAGTAGGTGCAGTAAGTTCACGTAAGGCTTTAAGCTTTTTTGTAGCTCTATATTGCTGGACAATAGCAACAAAACAATTTAAAAATACAATTCCTAGAGTAATTGAAATGAAAATTAAATCACCCTCACCTCCAAATAACCATGCTAAAAATAAAATTAATGCCCCAATTAAATAAATGACAATAAGCCAGTTAAATAGAGGTGCTAAATAGATTTTAATGAATCCTTTGGATACTTTAGGAATCTCATTATATCCATACTTTTCTAATCTTTTAATAACTTCTTTTTGAGTTAATCCTGTTTTAGAATTAGTTTGAAATTTTTGATAAATTTGCTCTAATTCAATATTATAATATTTTTCATCTGTAGTTTCCATATTAAGTCTTCCAGAATTATTAAGAATAGTTAGTTATAATTGAATTCTAATTTCTAATTCATTTAATAAATAACCTATAATAATCATTTAATTTAAAGATATCATAAGATTATTAAAGGATAAGAAAAAGATAATATCTCATTAAAAATAAATTTGCCTATCTCTTGCTAAGTATTTAAATAGTTCAATTCCTAATATACCAGGCATGGTAAGTAAAAAGCATATTATCCAATCTGTTCCGCTAAGGAAAATGAAGTTAATTTGTAAGTCTAACGCAAGTATATCATTTACGTAATAATTAACTGTGTAAGAAAAGCATATAAAAAGAATATGTAAACCTAATGTAAAAATACAAATAAGCAATAAGGTATAACTAATTTCTTCCTTCAAACTCTTATATAATGATTTGTTTGGACGTCTAAACGTCCAAATGAAAAATGATTCAAAGATATAAATTGTTGTTATAAACATAGTTCTTGCTTTCATATGTAGCATATCTATTTCAGTTGCTCCAGTTGGCAAATAGCTTAATGAATCATTTAGATTCCAAGAATTCAAGGGAATTAAACCACTTAAAGTCAATTGTAATGCTAAAATTAAACCTAGACCTCCAAGAAAAGCTTGAACTAATAAGAATAGCCATAAATTCTTATTCAATAATTCTTCTTCATTTCTAGGGGGATTATTCATGATGTCTTTTGGATGAATATCTAAAACTAATGCTAAGGATGGAAAAGAATGCAAGATTCCAAAAATATAGATATGTTGCCAATTTGAAGAGAACAATTCAAATCCAGTAAATGGTTGAAGCATTTCAAAACCAAAAAAGATGATTCCTTCCATTATATTTGTACAAATAAAGAAAAAAATAATCGTTCTTATTTTTGCGAATATTCCTCTTCCAATTTTAACACCTTGCTTAATAGATACAAAATTATCATCTGTAATTACCATGTCCGAAGCCTCTTTAGCAAGGTCCGTTCCTGTTATTCCCATTGCGATTCCCGCATTAGCTAATTTCAATGCAGGTGCATCATTTATCCCATCCCCTGTCATAGCGCATATATAATCTTGATTTTGATAGTTTCTAACAATAATCTCTTTATCAGTTGGCTCTACACGAGCGAAAACCGTGGTTTTATTAAACTCTGATAGATTCATATTTTTAATTTGATCTCCAGTTGCGACTAAGTTTTCTTCAGAAAAGATACCCATTTGAGAAGCTACTGTTTGAGCTGTAGCAGGATGATCACCAGTAATCATTATTACTTTTATACCACCTTTTTTGCAAATTTCTATTGATTCTTTAACATTTTCTCGAGGTGGATCCATAATTGAGACAAATCCTAAAAAGATTAAATCTCTCTCAACTTCTTCTCTTTTTTCATTAATACTTGAATTTAATCTTTTATATGCTATTGCTAATGTCCTAAATCCTTTTTTGGCTTGTTCGTCTATTTTATCAGAAATTTGGGTTTTATACTCAACATCAAAAGATTTGAGAGTACCATTTATTTCAATTTGAGAGGAAATTTTCAAAATTCTTTCAGGTGCTCCTTTAGAAAAGGCATAAATAGTTGAATTATCCGAAACCAGCTTACAAATTGACGTCATCCTTTTGAATTCAGAACTAAAAGAATATTCAGCAGATATTTCATATTTTTTTTTGATATCATATGTAAAGTAACCAGCTTTTTCAGCTAATACCAATAATGCAGCTTCTGTAGGTGATCCTAATGCTTTCCTTATTGCTTTTTCTTTTAGATCTCTTAATTTTACCCTTACATCCTCAAATATAAGACTCGCATTATTATTCACAACGATAGAATCAATAAACATTTGAAATGTAGAATTATTATCTAGTCCAATTGGATTACCACTTTTTAAAATTTCTCCTTCTGCATCATACCCAGAACCAGTAACATCATATTCTTTTTCATTTACCCAAAATTTTTCAACAGTCATCTCATTTTTTGTTATAGTACCAGTTTTATCTGAACATATAACAGATACTCGTCCAAGAGATTCTATTGCGGATAAATTTTTGACTATAACTCCTGTTTGTGCCATTGTCAAAACTCCAGTGATTAGGACTAAAGTAGATAATAATGGTAAATTAATAGGAACAATATTCATCGCTCTTAATATAGAATCCACTAATGCATCAATAATTTGGCTTTCAATGAAATTTTTTTGAATTAAAAGCCATGAAAATTTATAAATTATTAAAATAATTAAATTTATTATTACTAAGGTCCCTAAGATGTACCCGAGTCTATTTAACTTTCTAGTTAGTGGAATATCTTCAATACTACCCATTTCATTTAAGGTTTGAGAGATTTTTCCAATTTCTGTATTCATTCCAATTCCAGTTACCAATTCTTTTGCTCGACCAGTTTGAACATATGTACCCATAAATACCATGTTTGATTGCTTTTGAATTGTTATTTCCATTTCTTCTATAAGTTTATTATTTTTTTCTACGGGTTCACTTTCACCTGTTAATGGAGCTTCATCAATAGTTAAATTCATTTCTTCTATTATTCTCCCATCAGCTGGTATTTTATCTCCTTGTTCAAGTATAACAATATCCCCGGGAATTAATTCTCTCGTAACAATTTCATATTGATTACCATCCCGTAGAATATTTGCTTTTAAACCTGAAATTTCTCTAAGAGATTCTAAAGCTTTTTGAGCCCTAAATTGTTGGATTATAGCTGTAGCAGAATTGATAACAATTACACTAAAAGTTATAACAGTATCCCCAATCGAGCCTAAAATAGCTACTATAATTGCAGTTACTAATAAAATTACGATTAAAAAATTAAAAATTGGTGCTAGATAAATCTTCCATATAGATTTTTTAATTCTCGATATTTCATTATATCCATATTTTAGATGTCTCTCATATAATTCAGAAGAATTTATACCATGATTAATATCAGTATTGAAAGTTTTAATTAACTTTTCAATTGGTTGATTATAATAGTAAGAGTTCTCTTTTTTCTCTAATGATGACATCTTAATAATTTTAACTATGATTCTAATTTAAATATTATATATTATTATTTCAATACTTATTAATGATTTAGACTGATGAGAAAAATTCTCATATTTTTACTCTAAGCATCTCAGGATCTCCTATTAGATCTTTTAAAACATGAAATTTTTTTCTAATAGTAGTACTTGAAAATTTTGTTGCTTCTTCAATCAAACTTTGGGTAAAAATTTTTCTATTATCGAGAGTCTGACCAATATAATACATCAATCCCGCCGTAAATGCCTTATAATTTCGGTTTTGAATATGTTTATATGAGATTTTATTAAGAATTATATCAACTAACAACAGCATTTCCATTTTAATTTTTTCGTATTCTTCTTTATCAGGTATATTTTCTTGGATTTTGTTATGAGGTATATTGTTTAAATCTTTTTGGAATACAATTTTTATTCGGTTTTTAATTTCTTTCTCTATATCTAAAATAGTTTTTTTACTTTTTAACATATTTTCAGTCCGTTTTACTTTTAACATTGCGTTATTTAGCATTTTTTTATTTATCTTATGCCCCAATTTTTTGGATACATCAATATATGCTTCGATTCGGATATTTGTCGTATCTTTTATCTCCATCCACACAATTGCAAGAAAGATTATCACCGTGTTTTGATAATTATGTCGGTGATATTTATTATACTTCAAATATCTATCTTTAATCCCTGCATATTTTACTTGATCGATATTTAATCCAATACCATGCCCTTTTAATAACTCAATTGTTTTCTTTTGTTCCGTAAAATCAGATTTATAATCTCTAAACCATTTCTCAAGAGTTTTAATTCGATCATATTTTTCTTTTATTATTGGATCTTGGAGAGCTTTTGAATCACCAATTCGGATTCGTCGTTCATACTCTCTCTGTGAATCTGTAAAGTATTCACTGAAAGGTACAGTTTCTTCAAATGCCAAATTATCTTCCATGATTAAACCGCAATCCTGACATACATAAAATCCACTATCCTTTTTAACATTTTGATGAGAACACACTGAAATTTCCGAATCTAAGTTTGCCTTTTTTTTCAATTATAAACCAATCTAATCTAATTATTTTTCAAAACTGAATTTGGTAAAAAACAATAATATTAAAAATTTATATTAATTTCAAAAACAATAATAAGTATAAAAGTAATAAAATAAAAAATTTTATTGCTTTTTCATAGTGTTTAAGTGATATAAAAATGAAACATGATAAAATTCTTAAATTTCTTCAAATCGTTGGTTTGACATTTATAATCATCTCTTTAGCTGAAATTGTATTTTTCATTGTGATACATTTCGCACCATTCAATCTTGATGGTGATTCACTTTTATTATCCGAATTTATATATATCTCTGATATGATTTCCCTGTCTGGAACTCTACTATGGGTTTTTTTAATTATTGCAATGGTTAGTTACTTAATTCTGGGAATTTTTATGTATAAAATAATTATATCAAAAAGTTTTGAAAGTTGGGCACTGGCAAAGTATATGATTATTATAGGGATGGTTATTTTATTAGGTGGTTTTGTTAAAATGGATTTTTTAGTCCTTTTAGGAAAAATCAGAATTAAAATGATTTCTGATTCAATTCGTTTTCAAACTGCCCTATATGACTCAAACATTACTCCAATTTTTCCTGCCATTTTATGGATAATTTTCATTTCAATAAACTGTTATACTTTAATCATTGGTTTGTGTGTAACTGGAATTGGTATAAAGTGGACTCTTTTACAAGAAGAAGAGTTAAAAATTAATAGATAAAATTTTTAAAAAATAAAATTAGGATAATTTACTTTTTATTTGTTTTGCTCGAGATCTAAGGGTAACCTCTGTAATTTTGGCTACATCAGCTACTTTAGACTGTGTTTTCCGAATACACCCATTTTTTGCCGCAATATATATACATGCTGCTGCTAAACCCTTTGGATCTTTACCAGTTCGCTTCAATCCGTTTTTTGAAGCATCTCTTAACATATTAATAGCATTTTTTTGTATTTTAATAGGTAAATCTAGCTCATTTCCAAAACGGAATACTAGTGATTCAGCAGTTATAGGCTGATATCTTAAATTTAATTCAGGAAGCACTTCACGAATAATCATTGCTAAACTTCTATGGACAGTTCGTCGTGGTGTTAATGAGGCTTCACATATCTCATCTAATAATCGTGGAAAATCATGGACGCGAATAGCAGCATATAAAGATCCAGAAATAAAACCATTAATTGATCTACCCATAGTTAATTTCTTTTTTGCAACGATACTATAAATTTTCCAAGCCGTCTCTGCAATATATTCTGGTATATTTAATTTAGAAGTTAACATTTTTAATTTTGGTTTCGCTTCCCAAAAATTCCTTTCTATACTTGAAATTAATGAATTCTGAATTTTTGAAAGTCGAGAAAAAAGTGCTTGTTCTTTAGCACCTATTGATTTACCTTTACTATCCGTTTTGGTATTTGGTAGCATAGTCCGGGGCCCAAAATCTCTCCATCGTGGTTCTGTTCTACGTCTATTTTGTATTTCTTCTATAGTGTAAGCTCGTCTCTCATTTCCTACGAATGTACGTTCAAATATAATTCCACAATTTAAACAAACTTTATTCCCATCTCGAGATTCAATAAAAGGATTATCACAACAAATATTTTGAGGTAATTTTTCTTCATTGATTTTATTGCTAATAAATCGTTCTCGATACTGCTCATTCATAATTAGTCACAATGTAATAAATTATTTAAAAAGCGTAAAAGCTATCACAGGTATTAAACATTTGATAATAATTTAATATACGTGATATGCTTATATACGAAAGTTGAATTTATAAATCTTTGTTTCGATGATAATATTTTTAGTGATAAATTTAATAATTTTTTCATCAATTTTATTGAGTAGAGAATGTTTTTTCAAAAAACACTTATAAAATTAGTATAATAATAAACTATTTTCAATCATTACCCTTATAATTGAGATTTTATTTAAAATTATATCTCTTCAATTCTTACGTTAAGATTCTGAATTTCAAGAAAAAAAATAAATAGATATTATCAATTTGAGAAATAAATTAGAAATGAAAATATCGTTAATTAAATTATGAGTAAAAGTGTAAGTAAAGATTGGTTTATTCAAAAGATAAATGATTTTCTTGAAAACGATGAAATAAATAAAATGAGCATGATTGATGACTCATATATATTCAAACCTGACATTCTTGTAGGTATCGCTGATGGAAATGATCCTATTTATACTAAATATAAAAAGATTATAGGTGAGTTTCATTTAACCCCTAGTGAAGCATACGAGTGGTATTGCAGGAAGAATAATATTGAATTCAACAATAAAAATCTAAGTGTGGTTGCATATATCTTGCCTATTAATCAAGATACTAAGATTGAGAACTTTAATTATTCTAAATCAATGCCATCTGAACGATGGGCTAACACAAGACTTTTTGGAGAGCAAGCTAATAAAAATATTCAAAAATATTTAGTAGATGAATTAAAAAAACTGCGAGTCAATGCATTCGCTCCTGCTCTTGATGAAGATTTATTTAATATTAACCGAGAAATTTGGGCATCTAACTGGTCTCATAGACATAATTGTTTTGCAGCAGGTTTAGGCTCATTTGGGTTATCAGACGGATTTATCAATTCGAGAGGAAAAGCTATGAGATGTGGAAGTATTATAATTGATTTAAAACTTCCAACAGACGTTTTAAACCGACCCTCAGATCCATATGAATTTTGTACTAATTGTGGTGAATGTATCTCTAGGTGTCCTGTAAATGCAATATCATTCGAATATCGACATAATAAGATTGTTTGTTCTCAACACGTAGGGAGTACAGTTCCTTTTATTAAAAAAAATTATGGAATTGATATTTACGGGTGTGGATTATGCCAAGTTGGGGTTGCTTGCTCGAATGGTATTCCAAAAAAAAAATGAAAAAAAAGTCTTAATTTACTATTTATAAGACAACAGAAATAGTTTTAAAAAATAGAAGAAATTTTTCAACTATTATTTTTGAAATTGTTTTAAATAATTGTTCTTGCCTTCTTCATACATTTCCATCATTTCTTCTTTAGTAAAACTTCCAATAACCTGATCGAGACCATCTGATTGATTGGTCATTAAGCTAACATTCTCTGCATTCTCTACTAACCATTTCATTAAAATAAATGCAGGAACATCTTGTTTTTTTGTGGCTGTGATATATTTATTAAACTCTGCTTCAGCTTTTTCTATATCTCCAATATTAAAATAATTCCAACCTAATTTGTGTCCTAAATCTGGAGTCCATCCACTGTTCTCGATTTCTAAACTCAAATTAGATATATCTTGTTTTATTTGTACACTATCCTTTTTTTCTATTAATTGAGATTCTTGAATAGCTGGTGTTGATTCTCCTTCAAGGAATCCAAAATCTCTAGCTATAGCGAATGTATGACCAAAGAAAAGTGAATTTAATCTAACGATTGCTTCTACTCCAAATTTTTTTACATCTGAAAGCTTTACAGTTCTCTTCAAAGGTTTTAATTGTCCAGTTTGAAATGCTTTTTTCCACTTTTTTGGTTCTCCTGACCAAATCCAAGCCAATTTCATTTTTTGAGGCGTGGTATCATAAACAATATTATACTCCAATTTTCCATGAGATAATTTGAATTCTACATAGAATTCTCTATCAATGTCTTTTTTTGCTTTATCAGGTAAAACATGGCTTATAAAAGTATAGTCTATATCTTTTGCTTGACTTCCAAACCTCTCTTCCCACATTTCTTTTGATTTTTTTAAAAATTCTTGATTTAAGAAATAATTTACATATTTTGAATTTTCAGTACCCATTTTGATATCACTAAATTCCTAATTTATAAGAATGTATAGTAAATTTGTTTTATTTAATTTTGAATTTAAATCTTTACTATACTATATATCTGAAATTTTAAAAAAAATAAACAAAAATAAAATAATTTAAGCTATTATTGTAAAAATATGAAAATCATAAGAATTAATGTTCAAAATGAAGATATACAATTTGAAGAAATCAATCCAGATTCAAAATATTTTTTACTTGGTGCGAGAGGATTAAGTTCTCAGATTATTTATAATGAAGTCCCTCCTTTATGTGATCCTCTAAGTAGGGAAAATAAATTAATTATCTCTAATGGATTATTAGCCGGAAGTGCTTTTCCTTGTTCTGGTCGTACATCGATAGGAGCAAAAAGTCCATTGACAAATGGAATAAAAGAGGCTAATGTAGGAGGTAGACCAGCAATGATGCTTGCTAGACATGGTATAAGAGCCCTAATTCTAGAAAATATCTCATCTTCCTTAAAGCTGATTTTAATAGATGATAATGGAATTAAGTTGATTCCAGCAGAAGAATATGATGGTTTGGGTAATTACAAATTACATAATAGATTAATGGAAAAATTTGGTCAAAAGATCGGTATTTATTCAATTGGACCTACTGGTCAATATTTGATGAAATCAGCAACTATAGGTGCAAATGATTTAGAAGGTTATCCAAGTAGACATGCTGCTCGGGGAGGTTTAGGTGCTGTAATGGGATCAAAAAAAATTAAGGCAATAATAATTAAACCATCAAAAAAATCAAAAGTTGAGATTCACAATTTAAAAAAGTTCAGAGAAATCTCAAAGCCCTTTGCAACAAACCTCGCTCAAACAAGGAAAGCATTTTCAATTTTTGGTACACCTATAATGATGAAAGCTATGAGTGGATTAGGAGGAATACCAACAAAGAATTTTCAATTTGGATCTTATGATAAAATAGAAAATATTTCAGGAGAAACTCTTCACGAGTTAATTTTAGCTCGAGGAGGTCAAAAGAGATTAGCATGCTCTCCAACGTGCGTAATTAAATGTTCAAATCTATTTGTTGACGAACAAGGAAACCATGTTACATCTAGTTTAGAATATGAAACTATGGCTTTGAATGGTACTAACTTAATGATTGATAATTTGGACAGTTTAGCAAAAATCGATCATTTATGCGATGATTTAGGAATAGATACAATGGAATTTGGTGTAACAGTTGGAGTAGCGATGGATTGTGGAAAAGTAGAATGGGGAAATGATTCTAAAGTATTCGAAATTTTAGATAATGAAATAAGAAATAATACTGAAGTAGGAAAATTATATGGAAATGGTGTTAAGCATATAGGGGATAAACTTAATGCGAAACGAATTCCTCAAGTAAAAGGACAAGGAATTTCCGCTTATGATGGAAGAGTTTTTAAGGCAATGGGAGTTACATATACAACTTCGCCAATGGGTGCAGATCATACAGCAGGAGCAGCCATTGCTGGAAGAGTTGCAAGTCAACATAAAGATTATGGTGATTTGACTGATGATAAGGGAAAATTTGAATTATCATTCGAATTACAAGTATATACCGCAATAGTAGATTCAATGGGTTGCTGCTATTTTATCGGACCAACATATGAAATCATGGAGATATTAGTAAATGTTATTAATGCTATGTATAGTTTGAATTTAACAAGAGACGATCTTATTAATATTGGGATTGATATTTTAAAAACTGAACTTGAATTTAATGAAAAAGCAGGATTTACTTTAGATATGAATGATATGCCAGAATTTTTTAGAGAAGAATGTTCTCAACCAACAAATTTAAAATTTACTTTTGATAAAGAGGATTTGAAATATTTTTGGAATAGATTAGATAAACATGAGTTTTAATTATTAAACTTTCTTTTTCTTATTTCGAAGCATTGCATGATGGTAAAAATCAAAATTGGGAATCTTGTTTTTACCAAAGAGTTCAAATCCGAAATGCTCATAAAATTTAACATTTTTTTCATTTTCAGTATGCAAATAACAAGGTAAGTTTTGTTCATCAATATAAGCAAGTTTAATCTTTATTAACTCACTACCATAACCCATACCTTGATGTATAGGATTAACACCAATAAAAGCTAAATACCAATGAGGAAAATTTACATATTTAATTTGAAATGAATTAGCAATTTCTTCAAAGATACTCATTCTTTCTGTATATAAAGCATCTGAAAATAGCTCTCTTCTAACTTTTCGCATTCTTTGTTTAATCTCCTTCGATGGTTTATTAATTATGTATTCTTTTATTCCGTGAGGATGCCATATAATCACGCCTTCAATATCATTTGATGTTATATATACCTCACCGGATAAAATTCCAAGTAAAATAAGCCATTCGCAGTGAGTAGCAATTTTAGTCTCTCTTTCAATAGGATCTGGAATACAATATATAAATAAAGGATCATCTTGAAATGCGCGAGCGAGGACTTTGCTAGCATCTTCAATTTGATCTTCATTCAATTGTTTAATTTGATATAATTCACTCATAATCAAGAGAAAAGTATATTTTTATTCTAATTTAAATAAAATTGAATTAATTGAATAACGATCAATCAATAAAAAAGAAAATAAAATATATAAAATATATTAGACCAAAAGCAGTAATTAATTAGGTGATTTAATTGAGAATTGGCGCACACATGAGTGTTTCTGGCGGTAAATATATGGCTTTTGAAAGTGGAAAAAAATTAGGGTGTGAAGCTATTCAAGTTTTCGTCAGGAATGTACGCGGTTGGACCTCTGCACCTTTAAAACAAAAGGAGATTGATAATTTTATAAATAAGAAGGAAGAATTGAAAGATGAAATTTGGCCTGTTATTTCCCATAATAGCTATTTGGTAAATCTAGCAAGTTTGGACAAAGAGAAACTGGAGAAATCATATAACGCTATGCTTGATGAGCTTACTAAGGTTGATCAATTGACTATAGAATATGAAAATATGCATCCAGGAGTAATTCCAATAAGTGATAAAAAAGAAATTACAAAATTAGAAGCATTAACTCAAATTGCTGATCAGTTAAACAAATTGATTGAAGCAAATAAATCATCAAAAGTAATAATATTACTCGAAACTACTGCGGGACAAGGTAAAGGTTTAGGGAATAAGTTCCATCATTTTAAAACATTAATAGACAAAATAAAGATCAAAAATAGAATAGGAGTCTGTTTTGATACTGCTCATTCCTTTGTTGCGGGATATGATTTTCGAACAAAAAAAGGATATGAAGAGGTGTGGAATGAATTCGATGAGGTTATTGGATTAAAGTATCTTTATGCATTTCATTTAAACGATACTGATAAAGAATGTGGCTCCAGAGTTGACAGACATACTCATATTGGAAAAGGAAAAATTGGAAAAGACCCTTTTGGCTTTTTTTTAAATGATGAAAGATTTAAGGATATGCCAGGAATATTGGAAACTCCAAAAGGGAAAGATATGAAAGAAGATATAATGAATTTAGAAATTCTTAAATCATTAAGAAAAAAAGATTGATTTATTCCACATCAAATCCTACTGGTGACATATCAAGGGGGTCTCCATTATAATTTACAGTAATTTCCTCGCCTTTAGAAATATCTCGAAGAGTTATATATTCGATACATTTATTATTGTAATCGTAATTATATTTAACATTTGGTTCATATGAATGGTTTATAAGTTGGCTAATACTTAAAGAGATAGCTGATTCATATTCTTCTATATATTTAGGGTCATCCCATTCAAAAGAATAGCGAGATAAGATAGTATCCTCAATAAAATTCCAATCCCTTTTAGAAATAAGGAGGATATGAGCAATGTCTATTATTTCTCCTTTGGATATATTTTTTTTAGCGAATACTCCCCTTCCTTTATTTGTTGAAATAAATTTAACTTCTAAAAGATTATTCATTGAAATCACTAATTTGTATAATGTGTGATTATCTTTCTAATTATTTAAACTCTTAAATCATCCAAATCTTCTTCACCCTAATATCCAATTTAACAATTTCTAATATTAAAAAAATAAAAATTTTTTTATTATATTATTTTATATTCTTTTATCATGGATATAAATTGGAGTAAATCCAATGCTCCTGATCAGGAACGAGAATATAGTTTTAAATCTTTCCAATAAATAATGGAGAATTAAAAATGAGTGAAGAATCACGTCTTGAAGCCATTGAGGCAAAATTAAAAATCCTTGAACATGATTTGGGGATACAAAAAGATATTGAAGAGATCCGACGGCTCCATTATATTTACATGTATTACAATTACAACCGAATGGCCAAACAGTTAATCGAGCTGGTCTCAGAAAACGCTGAATCTATAGAGATTGGAGGTCGTGGAGTTTATAAGGGAAAAGAGGGATTTCGTAAGAATTTTATCAGTCCCGGTAAACCAATAGATTCAGATGTCAGGGATGTTGGTTGGAATTTCGGAAATACCCTTTTTCAATTGGGTGGAATGGGAGTGATTACCGTGGCTGATAATCGTCAGACTGCAAAAGGTCGTTTTTCCGTATTAACACCTGTCATAATGGGTTATCCGGATAACCAAAGGGTTCTTTTGAACGCAGGCGTATATGAACAAGGATTTGTCAAGGAAGATGGGATATGGAAGATCAGCAAATTTAAATATATTCATATCTTTATGGTTCATTTTGAAGACCTGAAAGTGAATCCCCAATATTCCAGATGGTCTGATCCGAACAATCCAGCCGATGAACCTACTACTTGGTATCATCCGTTTCCCGAAACTGGAGTTATGCCCTTTCATTTTCCCAATCCGGTGACTGGCGAAATGCCTCCAGAAATAGTCGATCCCACTCATTATTGGGTAGGGAATTGGCCAGGTGAATTCGGACAAAAAGGTAAAAAAAAATAACCAGAGATAATTTATATGACTGAGAAAGTAACAACGACTCTTGGTGTGGTTGAGGGATATCAAGGAACGACGGGTATTCACATATTTCTAGGGATTCCTTATGGCGCTGATACAAGCGGTATTAGACGGTTTCGACCACCAATACCGGCAAGGCCGTGGACTGATGTGCTTAAGACAACGAACTATGGACCAAGTTGTCCCCAGGGAAATTCAAGCCTATTACCTAGAGATCCAATTTCCAATAAGAGATTGGAAGTGCCTGTTAATGAAGACTGTCTTGTGTTAAATGTATGGTCCCCTGATATTAATGATGAGGATAAACGACCAGTTATGGTGTGGTTGCATGGAGGTGGTTTCCAGGCTGGTAGTGGCTCCAACTTCGTTTCCAATGGTGAGAATTTAGCTGCTTATGGTGATGTGGTGGTGGTAAGTGTGAACCACCGTCTTAATATTTTTGGTTTTCTCTATCTGGAAGAGATCTGTGGTTCCGAATTCGCAGGTTCGGGATTGGCTGGAATGTTGGATATTGTATTAGCTCTTAAATGGATTCGAGATAATATTGAATCCTTCGGCGGTGATCCGTCCAAGGTTACAATCTTTGGAGTATCTGGTGGTGGGAGAAAAGTTAGTGTCTTAATGGGAATGCCTACCGCACGTGGGTTATTTCATCGTGCAATCATAGAAAGTGGCCCCCATCCCTGATGTATTCCGGCTGAAATGGCGACCCGACTTGCTTCTCGATTTTTTGAATGGTTCGGATTTAAAAAAGGTGATGCTCAATCTCTGCAGATGTTACCAGCTGATGATCTTTTTCGTCAATTCGGAAAATTTATCGATCAATTAGATGATCCTTTACTGGTAGGCGGTCGTGCTGGCCGCTGGCTTTTATCACCTGTTATCGATGGGATATTTCTTCCCGCTGATCCCTTTTCTCCCGCATCTCCTGAAAGCCGTGATGTCCCTCTCATCATAGGCACAAATAAGAACGAAGCGGCGTTAATATTGGCTTCTATACCAAATATTAATACGATTGATGACTCACAAGTGATAAGGCAGATTCGTAAGGTGCTTGGTGATCGGGCGGAGGAGGTCTTCAATGCACATCGAAAGAATCGACCAGAGGAAAGTTCTTACGATCTACTGACCGCAATCTCCAGTGAAGATCGACGGATATTATCGATTGAGTTAGCTGAAGAAAAATCAAAACAGGATGGAGCGCCGGTTTACATGTATTTTTTTACCTGGGAGAGCAATAAGGGTCTATTGAGAGCAGCCCATACAATTGAAGTACCATTTATTTTTCGTAACATTGAAGCATCAAGGATTATTGGAACGAGAGAAGATCGTTATGCTCTAGCAGATATCATGAGTAATACTTGGATTTCTTTTGCTCGAAATGGAGATCCCAATAACTCTATGTTACCAAAATGGGAATCCTATGATAGTGAACGTCGTGCTACTATGATCCTAGATGTTCCACCAAAACTTGAATTTGATCCCTGGCGTGAAGAACGCCTAGCTTGGAAAGGAACATCTGTTAAATTACCATGGGAAGGAGTGGTTTTTGTAACGGCGATGCCGGGGAAATAATTTAATACAAAATTGTCCAACTTTTAAGTCATCCATAACTTTTTCATTCTAATATTTAATTTGTGAATTTTAGATATAAAAAAATAATCTTTTAATTATGTCATTTTATATTCTTTTATCATGAATAAAAATTGGATTAAATCCAAAAAAATAATCATTCTCTCAATATTAATTATCGGAAGTTTTACAGGAATCTTTTTAATCTACTTGATTATGCAAAATTCTAATAGTACAACAACTCTTCATGATGATGGGATTGATGATGATAATGATAATGCCTGGATTGATGCTTATGAAAACATATCCGAATTTCTTCCAAATCCTGGGGGCATTGATTTTGGAATGAATATTGGAGGGATAAATGATTGGGGGCGAGAATGGCCATTTATAAATCTTATGAAATCTTGTCGTCCATGGTTAACAGGAAACGATCATTGGGTAAGTGAGGGCGAGAATTTATGGAATACTGGGTTGATAGATCAAATTCCTTGTGATGAAGATGGATATCCCTTAGAATTACCTTTAGATTTTGGGTTGGAAGCACCTCAAATAGTTCATACTTGTTTTGCTTATTTGTATAATTTACCTCTAGGAGAATATATATTTTTTTATGATGGAGAGGGGGAATTTGAATTTGAAGGAAACTGGGAGGTTATAAATAATACTCCTGGTAGGTATGTATTAAATTTGACAAAAAATAATATTTTTAATGGAATTCGTATAATGTCTTCAACATTTGGAAATCATGCGCGAAATTTTAGGTTGGTTCAATCGGAATATGAATCAACTTATCTTGATAATCCATTCAATCCCATATGGTTGGAAAAGTTATCAAATTTTAATACCATTCGATTTATGGATTGGGGAAAAACAAATTTTCATGATAATTTATCAAATTGGGAAAATCGATCACGTGTTTCAGAATATTGTTATTCTCATGATAGAGGGGTTCCTTATGAAGTCATGATTGAATTATGTAATTTACTAGATAAAAATGCATGGGTTTGTGTTCCACATGAAGCATCTGATGATTACATATCTAAAATGGCGCAGTTGTTTTTTGATGAGCTTGAACCAGAATTAACTCTTTATATAGAATATTCAAATGAAATTTGGAATTGGATGTTTCCAAGTGCTGATTATTGTTATGAAAATGGAAATCAGAGCGTTGAATGGCCAGAACGAACAGCACCTTTTATTCAAAATGCACTTGATATTTTTACATCAACATTTTCTGGAAATTTAACTCGATTAAAACGTGTTGTTGGTGTTCAAGCAGGATGGTTCGATGTCGGTAATCGTACATTTTCAAATATAGATAAAGATAGCTATGATATAATCTCGCCAGCAGCATATTTTGGATTTAATGAGACTGCCATTGAAATTTTAGAGCAAACTGCCAACAATACTTCTATAGAAGAGGTTTTTAATTTAGCCTTAGATGGCATCAAATATAATATAATTCCTGCTATAGAGCGATATCTCAATCGAACTATTGAATTAGGTAAAGAATTAATGTTTTATGAGGCAGGTCAACATTTAACACCTGATCCTTTTGGGACAATTCAACCATATGGTCAAGCGTTAGTAGATATACAATATCATAGCGCTATTTACTACCTTTATAACTATTTATTCAATCGAATTAGAGAGCTTCGAAATGATATGGAATATGATAAAAATTTTCTTATGATGATATTTAGTTTTGCTTCAGGTCCAAGTGTACAATATGGGACATGGGGAGTTCTTCCAGATATTTTCTTAGAGGCTCCTTATATGGCAAAAGCCCCTAAATATCAATCCATATTAGATAACTTAATTTATTAGGAGTTTAATGACTCAAGTAATACTCATTCGACATCAAACCATACTGGATCTTTTGAATCCACTAGCCCATTATAATTTACAGTCAATTCTTCTCCTTCAGAAATATCCCTAATTGCTGAAAATTCTATAGCTTTATTTTCATAATCATATAGATATTTTAGATTGGGATCAAATGAATGATTAATAAATTGACTAATACTAAGAGTTATGGCATTTCTAAAAGCTGGCATATGTTCTGGATCTTCCCAAATATAACAGTAATCATATAAAATTGTTTTATATATTTTCTTATATTCTTTATTTGGAATAGGAACTACATAAGCAACATCAACGATAGTATCTTTCTTAATTGCCTTCTTGGCAAATGCACCTCTTCCCTTTTTATTAGAAATGAATTTTACTTCAATAAATTCATGCATAAATATCATTTATTCTTTATATTTTTCAGGGTTAACACATCTTCGCCATTGCATAACAGTTTCTAATGGTCCTAGTCCAATAAGTAGATCACCTTCTTCGAATACAAAATCTGGTTTAAAACTATAGATCCATTTATTATCCCTTTTTAAAGCAATTATATGGAATCCCCGTTTATATCGTTTATCTTGTAATTCATCATAAGTTTTATCCTTAAAGTATGAATCTTCTGATAATGTTTCTCTTACTACTATTTCAGAAGTCTCACGAATAGCTTGTTGTAAAATTGTGTGTGGTTCAAACCCTTTAATAATATTCTCTGCAATGTGAGCTGCTGCATCAGCTATTAACTCACAACTAAAAATAATTCTCATTATTCCTGTAAGATCTCGAGGAGTTTCTACTATCCGCGCTAAATCTAAAAGATCTTTTTCAAGGGCGATATTTAATCCATCCATTAATTCTTCCATTTCTAAAACATCTTCTGCAACTTCAGCATTTTTAAAGAATATGGCTGCTAAAGCTAATTCAATCATAGTTTCTGAAATATCTGTTAATAAAACATAATTTCTCTGGATTTCTTCTATCTTTTCACATACATCAGGATTTTTAAGATCAAGTAGCTCTTCTTTCTTCTTTTCTCCAATTTCGAATGAAAATGGTTCTAAATCATGACATATTTTTTTTAAATCACTAATTGGTTGAATTTCTCCTTTAACGATTAATATATCATCTTTTAATACTCTTTGATTCTTTTCAAAGAGCCACTTACCTCCTCTACTGATAGCGATTAAATCAACCCCATGTTTCGACCTAAAATGTATATCTGTTCTTACTTTACCAATAAATTCACATTCTTTATTTACAACTATTTTAACGATGGGTTCAGGGACATAACTAATATCCATGAAAATTTGAATAAAATAAGAGATATCTTTATTAATATAGACAACTCTGGCAATATCAGACAATGCGTCTGAAATTTTATCAATAGCATAACCCATAACCACTAATGGTTCAAGTTTTTTAGCGCCATCCAATCCTCTTGGATGTGCTTGGATGATTTGGAAATTAAGAAGAAATGTTAGTTCGTGTATTCTTTGTTCCATCTTATAGGTTTCATCAGCAAATTCTTTACTCCCGAACTTAATTGCACTATAAGCCAAATCAATCATTAAATCAATATTTTGTTTCATTTCTCTAATGATATCCTTAAGAGAAAGTGGCTTATATTTAAATTTTTTACTCTGCTTTGTCATATAGTTTTGTTCACTCACGTTTGATATAATTTATATTTTATATAAATATTATTATAAATAAGATTAAAAAGAAGGGTGTCAGAAAATCAGCAAGGGATGTAAGAAAGGGAATCAGAAGATTATTTGGATCTATCCCTCGTTTGAATAAGAATATAGCTCCAATAAATAAATTTATGAACATTATTGAAAAGAGTAATAAAACTGTAATGATTATAATGGTTATCATAAAAAATGGATTTAATATTTCAATACCTAACATAATTCCCATAATAAAGCTTAGGAATATTAGAAGGCCTAGGCATATTAGAATTGTTATTAGTAATCCATAGAAATCTTCTTTTAATCTTTCAGATTTTTGAATTTTTGGAGCTAAAGTACCAATATAAAGATGCGTGGTTAATCTTGATACAAGTATTGTTGATATATCCCCAATTAAAGAATTCAAAGCAGGAATTATTAATAACATAATGGGGATTGTATACAATATTTTTTCATTTGAAGATAATAAAATACCAGAAAATAAACCCATTAATGAAGAAAAAACCACTATGATTATAGATTCCTTAACTATTTTTAAATAATATTTAATTTAAGGCACCCCCAACATAATAATTGTTAAAAAAAAACAAAAAATTGTGAAAAAATCGTCTATGGCTGTCATTACTGGATTCACAACATTATTAGGATTCAATCCTTTTTTGAAAGCAATATAATTTAATCCTGTGGAACATGGAATTGAAATTGATAGTGTCATTATAATTGAAACAATTGGAATTATCAATAGATAAGGAAATGAGAGAATATATATTTGGAAAAAGAATAGATTTAGGATAATTGAAAAGAATCCAATCAATGTCGCTGTAATAATTGAAAGTGTATATGTAGCTAAAACATTTTCAATCCAAGACCTCTTAGAAAAAGCCCCAATAACTAGATCTCGAGATGTTCGTGCAATAAATGGTCCACTCAGATTACCTCTTAATGATAAAAGAGCAGGTATAATCAATATTAATACGAGAAAACTATCAAATGGAAGAATTAAAGCAGTTAAAACAATTCCTGCTAGAAGATCGCCAATAATTGAAATAAACTCTGATGGGAAGGTTTCATTAACAATTTTTCTTTTAGATTCTTGAATTTCCATATGTCATCCTCATCAGATTCAGTTAAACTTGACTTCTCTTTTTTAAACATTTTCTATAATAATTTATAGCGTTAGTTATTAAAAATTTTATTGTATAATTTAAAATAGTTTATATTATATTTAAGTATTTTAGGTATACCTAAATTATATTTATAAAATAAGATTTTATTAATTTATTTTATCTATAATAACGACTATTTTGATTGAAAACCAAAATTCATTTATTTATTTTAATAATATTATCTATAATTACAGAAGAATATTATAAGAAAGGATATTAAAAAAGTTAACATGCCATATTTGAATGTAATAATTCTTCTACGAGCAGTCCTTTTTGTATAAAAAAATTCTTTTTTTAAATGTTAATAGATACAATAATTTAGAAATATTAGAACATATTATTTATTGATATCATAATCTAAAATAAGATTACTAAGAATCTTATTTTCTTATATGTTAATTAACATGCGTGATTCTGAAACCAAATTATTTTCATATATCTTTATTTTTTTAATTATTGAAGCTAACTTAGGATTTTATCAAAATCAATTATCATATTATAATAAATTTTCTCCTATAGAAAAGCCTAATAAATTAAATTACAGAACAAACAGATTGTCAAACCAAGGTATTATAGATAATAATAATCATAGATTATTTTGGTTTATCCATATAACAGACACTCAGATGATTTGGTTTGAAAATGAAAAAATAGAACAGCTTTATGAATTTTTTAATTCTTCTTTCAAAGAAATCAATCCTCTTTTTATATATAATACAGGAGATTTGGTTGATGCTCACAATGGTCGACGTCAGGATGTTGAAGAGTGGAAATTGTATAAAAAAGCTATAGAAGATAACAAAATGAATTATTCAATATATATAGATATTGCGGGGAATCATGATATTATTAAAGATGCCACAGCTAGTCATTATTTTAATTATTCATTAATTGGTAGTAATTTTAAAACTCTGCAATATTCTTTTAATCGAACATTTTCATTTGGAAACTATGCCTTTATTGGTCTTAACACTGCTAAATCCTCATATAATCTATTGGAATTCGCATTTATCGGATTTTTAAATACAATAGAATTAGATTGGTATGAGAACGAATTAAAAAAATATAAAGATTTTGATAAAATTTTTGTTTTTGGTCATCATCCATTTAATTTTCCTTTTCCATATCTTATTAAATCAAGTTTGAGTTCAAGTGGAAAATCTTTCTTTGACTTAAATGAAGAATATAATATTTTTTCTTATATATCTGGTCATGTACATACTGATTATGAAATAAAAGAAAATGGAATTTTCTCAATAATTACCAGTAATTTTGATGAAAACAATGGCACATATCGTATAATTTCTTTAGACAATAATAAATTATCAACATCCGTAGAGAATGTAGGGAAGTGGCCTCAAGCATTAATTACAAATCCTATAAATGAAGAAGTTATCAAAAAAAATAATAATAAAATAAGAGTTTTAGCCTGGGATCCATTGGGAATAACTTCTGTGAAATGGGGTCTTACTAATCTTGAAAATGAAACTCAGATTAATGATTGGACACCATTAATAAGAGTTCAAGAGGGAGACCCTTTATGGGAAGGAGATTTAGAGATACAAGCTGAAGGAAAATTCCTAATAAAGGTGAAGATCGAAAGTAACTCTGGAGAAATAATAAAAGAAATTATTATTCATATTAAATTTAATGAAAATATCATATTTTCCATCATATTACTTTTAATACTTGCTATAGTGATATCCTTATCAATAATTATTATTGCAATCTATTCTAAAATAGATTTTCGGAAGATTAAAAAAAGCAAAAAACTTCAAAATTAAATTCAATTCTAATTAAGTTAATGATGATTAAATCAAAAATTAACGAGTTTTAAATAATGAAACATTGGTTAGTGATCGTAAAAAATGAAATCCGGATAAAAACAAATAGATTCCGAAAAAATCGAAAATTATTTTTAATCATTACTTTTGGATTATTTTTATATTGGGCTTTTTATTTGGGTCCGAATATATTAATTATCTTATTATCCAACATTGCAGAAGATTTAGCACAAGATTATAATTATATTTCAGCTAAATTCATACAATATTTCTTAACAACTTTTTTTTTGATAATATTGATATATCCACTTTACAATCTCTATAGAAAATCTGAAATAGGTCATAGTGAAGTTCTACTGGCATCACCAGTGAATCCTAAAGATATTTTTCTTGGAGAATACGTAGGTAAATTAATATTTTATTTTTTATTTATTCTTGGAATTGGACCAATGATTACTGGTTTAATGTATTTTATTCGAAGTTTGAATATTATTCAGTATCTCTTAATATATATAAGCTTATTTTTATTAATGGCATTTAGTTTTCTAGTTGGGACAATTATCGCAAACTTTTTTGAACATAGAATGATCAAGAGCGAAAAAGCAAAAGATCTAGGTAAAACATTCTTATTTTTTTTGTCAATGATTATTATAGGTTTATTTTATATATTACGCTTCTTATTTAATTTTATCAAAGAAGATCCAAGATTAGAGATTTGGTTGCTTTTTTATCCATCTTTTTGGTATTCAAATATAATTCTATATGTGATTGACCCATCCTTAATTTTTTCGAATGATCTATTTATTATACTTAATATTTTTTTAGGTATCTTTATACCATTTACAATTTTTTACTTTTCTTATAAGAATGCTAATTCATTTTATACATTAGAAAGTAAGGGTGAAAAAGAAGCATTTGTTTATAAAAAAGATTTAAAATTTTATAAATTTATTAGAAAAATAACTTTTCCTCACTGGAAAGGATTGGTTATTCTTCATTTTAAGCAATTTTTTAGAAAAAAAGAAAACTTATTTAAAATTATATATATAGGGATTTTGATTTCTATAATGGGGTTGATAATAATGTTTTCATTCAAAGATCCAAGTATAACAAAATATAATATTATAAACTCGAAATTCTTAATAATAACAATTATTTCATGGATGGGGGGTCTATTATTTGGAATCTTAATTGGAATTCATATTTTTATGGATTCGAAACAATTTTTATTTCATATTAAAAGCACTCCAAGAGGAATAAAAGCATTTGTATATTCTTATATTTATGAAATTCTAATCTTATTAATTCTTTTAGATTTAATCCTTACTATTTTTTTTACCTTTACTTTTCAATTAGATATATTGCTATCTTTAATCTTTTTTCTTCTATTTTTATTTTATTGTATGGGGATAGAAATACAAGCAATTGGCATACAATGTTATAACCCTCTATTTGGTGAACAAGGCAAAGATGCTTATAAAATCAGCTATTGGATAATATTTCTGCAGATTATAGCATTTATTATTACTCTTTATATAATTATACCATTTGCTCCTAACCAGTGGAACAATTCTATCGGTTTATTATTTATTCTCTTAATTAATTTATTTTTATCTTCTGGATTTGCAATCATAATCTTTTATATCGGTTTAAGGAAATTAAATAATATTGAATAAAAAATATCTATCTCATTAATCATACTAGTTTTGAGTACTTAGTTATTTAGTTTATCTTTTCTATTTTTATTTAGAAATTTATATAATCTTATAATTATTAAAGGTCCTAATATAACAAAAATACTCAAAGGATTTAATAAAAGAAAATCTAAAAGTGCTAATAATCTTGCTAAAGGATCATCCGAAGCTGCATAAAATAAAAGAAAGATATAAGCAGCAAAACCAAATATAATTAAAACAAAATCTGCTTTAATTTCCCAAAGAATAAGGATAATAAAAAATATGAATATAGATGCTATTGCTAATTCCATAAGCTTTATTTGAAAAATATTTTATATTCTATCTTATTTTTTATTATAAAAAAAAAGGGTATTTAAGTATTATACTTTCTTTTAATGTGATAAATTACACCAATAATAGTTAGAGTCATTAATCCAAGTATAATTGGAATCCCATATCCCGGAATTTCTTTGCTTTTAATCAAATTTATCGTTAGTGCTTCATCCCCACTTCCATCTATCGAAGCAGAACTTAACACACCTTTGCTATTCCATGCTATTGATGCCTCAACACAATTTGGGTCTGATAATGTTTCAATTGTTATTTCTGTTTGAATTTCTGACATATCAAAATTACGTGCAATTATTAATCCTCCAGAATACATTATCTGGTCCAATAAAGCTGCATCAATATTAGAATATGAACTTGGATCAAAAATAATTGTTTCCCCTGTTAGAAAGCCCAATAATGAGTTTAATGGGAACATGGATATTAAGAGTAAGGACATTTGCGACGTCTCATACATCTCTTCTTCTGTCTCCTCCCATGTATATGGATTCATCATATCCAACATCGTGGTTAAAATTGAAGCATTAACCCAATTTTCGAAATCTAATGAATAATAAAGAGAAACATCAAGATCTACTCCTAATGGTCCATCAGGAAATAAGGGTTCACTAGTTCCTATATTATCTATTGTTAATTTTATTCCAATTTCATAATTTAACAGACCTGAAGGCTGAAGAAACTGCGATTTAAATTGAGTCCATCCTAATAGAACATAATTGTCATAATAGAATAATAATTGATCAAGACCTAAAGAAATGATCTCTACAAGAGTATAATCTTGCAATTCGGGAGGAAGAAGCAAATCTACGTACATATTAGAACTAGTATTTATAAGCTCTTCTAAAGAAAGCGATCTATATTCTTCGTCTAAACTATCATCAATCATATCTTTAAGCATATCAATTATAACTGACATAGGTTCAGATTGATACTCAGAGGGTATGGAGGAATTTAGAAAAAGGAAAAGTTCTTCAAATAGAGTACTTGCATTTACTACACCATAAGGTTGAAGAAGCATATTAATTATCTCTTCAATAGATAAACCAAGGATTTCAGGAGGAACTATCATCTGGAAGGATTCACTTATCATTGAATTTAAAAAGTAACTTTCTGCCATTCCTGGAATATACATATCGTATAAGGATAGATAAAACTGAGAAAGAGTTAAGTCCCCTAATCCCTCTGGAACGAGTCCATATAAAATTGATGTGTTCAATTCAGTCGCTATTAATTCGATTAATTCTGTAATGGGATCATTTTCAAAACCAGAACCCGTTGATGCATATAAACCATCAACCAAATAATCATATAAAGTTGTAATGTTTAAATTTTCCCAATTTGAAGGGATCATGCCTGAAAAGATCGATGTGTTGAGTTCTGATACGTATTCTTTAATTGTCATTTCAATTACTGTTGATAAATTATACGCTTCCCAGCCAGATGGAAATATATAATCAAAACAAGTTGAATATATTTCTGCAATAGTTTCATTAATCGTGAGATCTTCCCATCCAAATATTTCAAGTTCACTGAGTTTATTCTGTTGATCTACTATGATCTCTCTCATATTATATATTAAGGTTTCTACTCCCTCAAAATTTATATTTGCTTTCCATTTATATTCATCTCCTTCACTTACTCCCAGAAAATCGGTAGGTTGTGCTTTTGCGAAATTTCCAAATGGTACAATAAATAATGTACTTAGTAAGAATATGCATATAGTTGTTTTTTTTCTCATAATTTACCCAACAAAAATTTTGGATTTTTTTAAAAATCTAAAATATTACTATACTTAACGTTAAATAAATATTTAAACTTTTTTTGATTAAAAACTATATCTTAGAATCGTTTAATAATTTTATTTAACTATCATTAATTTAGGCTTTTCCTCAATAAAGATTTTAAATTGATTTTTATCTTAATTATTAACATAATGAAATTTACTAGATATGAATCTAGAATTGAAGCAGGAGAAATATTAGCTGGATTTTTAACAAGCAAAATAAATTCTTTAAAAAATGATATTATTAAAAATTCTACTAAATTTTTTTGTTTTGCCATTCCAAACGGTGGAGTTCCCGTAGCTGAAGGTTTTTGTTCAAAATTTAATATAAATTATGATATTTTAATTGTAAGAAAAATTAAGATTCCATATAATACAGAAGCAGGTTTTGGAGCAGTAACCACAGATGGAACTGTGTTGATTAATGATCTATTATTAGCTAAACTTAATTTATCAGAGAAAGAAATTCAAGATTCAATCAATTTGACAAAAAGAGAAATTTCTGACAGACTAAAATTATATAATAAAGCACAAGATTTAAAAGGATTTTACAAGGAGAAAATTCATAAAAAAAATATATTCCTTCTTGATGATGGGTTAGCTTCAGGATATACTATGCTAGCAGCAATAAATATGTTGAAAAAGTATCTACCATCAAAAATTTTTATTACAATACCAACAGCACCCTTAGGAACTGTTAAAAGAATTAAACCTAATGTTGATAAGATATTTTGTCCAAATATAAGAGATGTAATGTGGTTCGCTGTTGCTGATGCCTATAAAAATTGGTATGATGTACCTGAATCTGAAGTGTTAAAGATTATTAATAATTCAAAATATTATAAATTTAATTCCAAAAATGACACTCGGTAAAAGAGTCTTGATAAAATAAAAAATGCTTTAATAAAAGAAAAGTAAAAAAAAATTAATTTAAGCACTTTCCAATTTGAATAAAATACTGGAATGGGGAATATAGAATTCATCCTTCTTCTTAATTACAACAGTGTGGAAATATTCTGCCAGACCTAGAAAGCCACGGATAACTGATTCATCTTCCTCAAATCTGAAGATTACAGAGGCTATGGCTGAGCCTGTACTGAAACTTACTTTATCATAGACTCTTTCGTCTATAAGAGGGATTTTAAGTTCATTTACAATTTCATATACCCTTTTTTCACAAACCTAACGATATGTTAAGCCTATTATGAAGAGTTCACGTTTAGGCATATTTTTTTTCACCAATGCAGATTAGGATTTATTACTTGTGTTCTATTTTTTATTTTATTTTGGAATTTATAATGTTATTAATTTTTAAATTACTAATGAAACATGTTATATAATATTATTAGTTTAGGTTTTTTATTAATTAATGTTTTTTTTGTTGTTCGTAATACATCGGTATATAGAGTCGATTAAGAATGGAATAAAATTATATATACTTATTAATATAATTAAAATATAATTATTATAATTAGTAATTTTAATTTTTATCAATTTTTCAATAATATTAGAGGAATTGAGTAGAAAGTGGTCTCAAAAGAACAGAAAAAAGTTGAAAGAGTTATTAATTTTATGAAAAAAGGATTAACTTCTTTAGCTGATGATCTAGAAGAAACTATTAAAGGAATTAATGATTTTATTAAATCTTTAGCTAAAGCTCAAAAGGATTTAAAGGATGTTTCAGTTGTTGAAGAAGTTCAAACCGTAAGTACTTCCTCTAAAAAAATCGTAGCACCAACAAGTGAAGGTGCAAAAACTGCGGCAGCTAGTACTCTATTTAGTTTATTAAGTAGTGGTGGAGGTGCCACTCCAGCATCTACACCTACAGGAGCTCCTACCGTTGCTGTTCCATCAGCTCCCGCTCCTCCAAGTGGTGGACCTCCCAAAAAGGCAGGCCCTCCAGCAGCTCCTCCAAGTGGTGGACCTCCTAAAGCACCTGGTACTCCCTCAAGTGCAGGCCCTCCAAAGAAACCAAGTTTGCCTCCTGCACCGAAATTACCTCCCGCTGGTGGACCCCCTAAAGCACCTGGTAGTCCCTCAAGTGCAGGCCCTCCTGCGGCACCAACTGCATTTGCAAAGAGACCAAGTCCCCCTGGTGGTGGACCTCCAAGACCTCCTGGTCCAGCAGCACCAGCAATAGCCCCACAACAAGGTGGTGGATTAGGATCTCTTCGTGATGAAATGTTAGACGAATTAAATCGTTTAAAGAAAATTATGAGAGGAGAATAAGTTCTATTTTACATATTTTTTGAATAATAATCTACTTTTCCTTATTCTATTTTTTAAATTTCTAGTCTTATTCTTTTAATATAAATTTCTACAAGTTTTCAAAGAATTTTTATGACTATGCGAATATTCAAATTTGATTTGTGCTGTTTTTTAAAGATTTTCTACTTAAAAAGTAAATATTTTTTTTTTACTATTAAAATAATATATAAGATATAATTGTTTAGGCTACTTATCTATATAATAATTTAGATCATAATAACCAATGGGAAATTTAACAGTTGTTTTAGATATTGGGCAGTTTTCTTCAAAAATTGGATTTGCAGGAGAAGACTCTCCTAGTCAAGTTTTTTTAACAATGGTTGGTAAACCAAAATATCAAAATGTAAGTGTAGATTATGAATCTAAAAGTTCCCGTGAAAATGAGATATATGTTGGAGATGAAATTCAATCAATAGGATTATATAAAATTTTTCATCCAATTGAAAAAGGAATTGTTGTAGATTGGACTCATTTTGCGAATATAATTGATTATATTTTCTATAACCTTAGAGTAGATCCTACACTTGTTAATGTTTTATTTGCTGTACATCCTCTATTTCCATATAAAGATTTAGAGAAAATATTTGAATTATTCTTAGAACGTTATCAATGTATGTCATTTTATCCAGTTTTAGATTCCATGCTAACTCTATATTCTGGGGGTTTTCAAACAGGATTAATTGTTGAGATTGGCGATAGTAATACAAGAATAGTTCCTATTTATGAAGGATATAAATTAGAACATGCGGTACGTATCTTAGATATAGGGGGAAGATTTTTAACTCGACATATGGAACAAGTTCTAGAATCAATTGGATGGTCTGTTGACTCTTCAATACGTAGAGAATTAGCAAGAGTTCTAAAAGAAAAAGCATGTTTTATTTCATTAGATTACAAAGAAGATCTTAAACGAAGTGAGCAGTATGAAAAAGAATATTCATTACCAGATGGATCTACAATTTCTCTTAATAAAGAGCGATTTATTGTACCAGAAATATTATTTAATCCTACCTCAGAGGTAGAGGAAGATGCATTACATATAGCCATTATGGATGTAATTGAGAACTGTGACGTAGATATCCGCCCTGAATTATTAAATAATATTTTTCTTTCAGGCGGTTCCTCTATGTTTCCTAATTTGAAATCACGTATCTATCAAGAATTAGAAATAGAATTAGCAAGAAGAAAGAAAAAAAATCAGGTTATAAGAATTATCGCTCCTATGGAGCGAACGTTTTCTGTATGGATTGGAGGATCAATTCTAGCAATGATTCCAGAATTTTCTCAGAACTGGATAACACGAGCAAAATTTTATAATGAGGGGATCCCTCCAAACCTCCTTTAATATTTCATACTAACATCTTGAAAATATCCCTATAACATTAAGATATTACATTTTGTTATATAGGAAATTTTAATATCTATTCATAATATAAGAACTTCTTTTAAAGGTATTATAAACTATGACAAATCTCGATAATAAAAGCTTTTATAAGCCAAGTTATTCTAATCTATTCAATAAAATTAAAGATATTAAAACTCCTATAAAAAACGAGATACTTATAGCACTTCTCGATGGTCAATGGCATTCTGAACTGGAATTAATAAGAATTACAAAAAAACAACATGAGTATATTGGAGCAGTTACTTTAGGTACTATGATTCATGGATTAAATCACACAATAAAAAATAGTTATTTACAGAAAAAAATAGTTAATGGTAAAATGTATTATAAGATTAGTGATAACTATGTGGGACTAACCAGAGCAGCTTATCGTTTTAATTCAAATGACTTTTTATAAATTAAATAGGACTTTTTAAGAATTTTACTCCTTTTTAAATTTCTTCTGAGCAATTTTAAGCTTATTCATATTAAGACCATTATGAAATATTTCATTTTTATTATAATAGGAACAAGCCTTTTATTTTTTTATGCATTTATCTTTAGAAATTTTATATTCACTACAATTAGAACAAAACCTTGAACGATTCGCATTCCAACATTTAGGACAAATATAATATTGAAATGGTTTATTATTTTTTTTTAATGTTATTTTAAAAATATTAAAATTACAGATTGAACAAGTAGAATTTAACAATTCTAATTTCCCATTCTTGGGCAATGATAAAAATTGTTTACAATTTTCATCAGAACAGACTAAAAATCTATTTTTTTTTGTGTTAATAAATTTCATAGGATTACTTTCACAAAATGGACAATTTGATGTGGTAATTGGTGTCTTATACTCAATTTTAAAATTATTAATTCTAGAAATGAAATTACTTTTATTAAATAAAAATTTATCAAATAATTCTAAAAACTCATCTCTTACTTCTTTTATAACTATATTCATTGTTTTTCTTTTATTTTTAACTTCCTCGAGCTTTTCCTCTACTCCTTTAGTAAAATCTGGCACTAAAAAGGGTAACCATATCTCAATCAAATTTAGAATTAAAAATTTACCAAGATCTGTTATTGAATAACGATTTTTCATCCTATTAATTAATTTTCGTAATAGTAAAAGATTTATAATAATTGGTCTTGTAGATTTTGTACCAAGATTATTTTTTTCCATCAATTTCAATAATGATGTATCTGTATATTTTGGTGGGGGTTTTGTTTCTCTTTCTTCCAGTAATATCTCTTTTACTGGAACTTCATTACCAAAGATCTGAATTTCAGATTCATACTTGGGTTTAAGAAATGGAGCAACTTCTAAAAAACCTAGCGAAATTAATGATACAATTTTTGCTATAAAAAGTTCTCCCTTAATATTTATCATCAATTTTTGTTTTGATTCTATTGCGGGTTCTCCAAAAAGAGCTAGATAATGACGAGCAAGAATATCATACACCTTTTTTTGAACATTATTCTCGAATCGGGGACTATCAATTTCTAAACCTTCAAGTGGAGTAATAGGAGGATGATCACCTATATCTTTTTTACCTTTTGTTGGGTTAATCCTCTTATTTTTGAAAAGATCTATAACATAATTATTGAATTGTGAATGATGTGAAAATTTGTGCAAAATTTCAACATGATTAAAATCATTTTTATAAACATCGCTATCAGTTCTAGGATAAGAGATAATCTTATTGAGATATAGTGCACTCATAGTTCGCATAGCGAGGTTAGCTGATATTCTCAAATTTTTTGTTAATAGAATCAATGCTTTTGATGTATTTAGCGGTGTTGGAGGTTCTCTTCTAAATTTAACCTTAGAATTGTCAATAATCTTTCCATACTTTTCATTTTTAATTTTTTCATAAATTTGCCTTACTTCTAATTGTTGATTTCTTGAAAAAGGATTATATTGATGGTGAGCTTTAAATGAACCACTATTATGAACTAAATTAGCATCGATCAAATAATAGGGTTCTGGGATGAAATCTATAATCTCATTTTCACGAAGATAAATTAAATATAAGAGACTTGTCTGAACTCGACCTATAGAAGTGAATTTGATATTGAATTTATTTAATAAAGGTCTTAATGTGTTTGTAACTTCTCTAGTAGCTGAAAAACCAATAAAAGCATCTATTATTGCTCTTGCTTCTCCCGATTCTCCCCAACTATATTTTGGTGATACAAGATTATTTAATTTATTAAAGATTTCACTTCTTTGAAGCGAACTAAGCCATAATTGAGAGATTTTTATATGGGGATTAACTTGCTTAACAAATGGAAGTGCATCAAATAGACCAATATTACATCCTTCAATATCTGCGTCTGTAGCTATGATACAATGATTTGAATTTTTTGAATATTCTTTCAATGCTTGTATATATGGTCCAGCATAACTTATTGGAACCTTTTCAATTGCATCAGGATTGGTTATTATCTCTCGAGGATTTGTTTTTGTCCAACTTTTAAAGGCAATAGTGTTTCTATATTCAAGAATGTGCCCTCTTAAGGGTAATACATGAATATTTTTAGATGGTACTGAATATATCACCAATGATTTTGTTTTATTAACTTTCTTCACTGGTCCAATTGTATTTGCGATCGCTTCAGCAACCTTATTTTTTTCTGTTATTACTAATGTGGACATTATAAGAATTCAATCACAGAAACCCAGATTATAATTAAATTTTAAAAAGCTAATTAATATTTTAATACAGATTAATAAATTTCTGTTTATTTTTAAAGAAAAATTGATTGAATTATAAATTTAATCATATTATAGTAATGAAGTTATGAGTAAAAGTGAAAAAAAAGGATCAAGATTTCTTAAAATTTAAAGAGGTAATGTGAATATAAATTTAGAACCTTTATCTAGACCTTCTGATTCTGCCCTTATAGTACCTCCATGAGTT
Organism: Promethearchaeota archaeon; assembly: GCA_048937405.1. Lineage (GTDB taxonomy): Archaea > Asgardarchaeota > Lokiarchaeia > Sigyniarchaeales > SOKP01 > Loki-b32. The sequence goes on along the minus strand of JBHLNF010000008.1, from coordinate 13,843 downwards.
TTAATAATTCCCTTAGTGATATATAGCCCTAAACCAGTCCCAGAGTCTTTAATATTAATGTGATTATTTATAAGGGGTGGTCTTATTCTTTCGAATTTTTTAAATAACCTTCCAATATCCTCTTGTGCTAGTCCAATTCCATTATCTTTTACTTCAAAAATATAATGATTTTCTTTTTTTATGGCTGAAATTTTGATCCATCCATAATCAGGGGTGAATTTAATAGCATTTGAAATTAAATTAGTAAAAACCGTAAAAATACGTGTAGGATCCACATTTAAAAATATTTTTGGTTCGATATTCAAAATAACTTCAAGATTTTTTTCATTGATGAGATAACTAAGTTCATCAAGACAATTATTTATTATTTTACTAACATCTATTAATTCTTTCTGTAATTTAAGTTTATCTTCATCAATTTTCATCACTTCTAATAATTGATCCATTAATATTTCTAAACGATTGACATTTCTTTGAACAGTTAACAAATCCATTGTAACTTCTTTATTAAGTTGATTTCGATGTTTCATCAAAATATAATCTGTGTATCCTGAAATCGATATTAGGGGAGTTTTTAATTCATGAGCTGCCATGGTGATAAAATCATTTTTAATTTTGTCTAATTTTTTCAATTCTATATTTTGTTGACGTAATTTCTTTTCAGATTCAAATAATTCTTGTTCTAATCTAAATTTCTCAGTAATATCAGAAAATGTACCCTCAATAGCTATTGGATTATTGTTTTCATCTTTAATTAAACGAGCATTAACTTGTACAACAATTTTTTCATCATCTTTCCTTTTGAGAGGTAAACTATGATTTCTAATATATCCATCTTTTAGTAATTTTTCAAAATATTCCTCTCTATCAGCAGAACTCTCCCAGAATAAAGGAGGTGGTTGTCCAATCAAATTTTCATGAAGGTCATATCCAGCTATCTTATTAAATGCAGGATTATGATATATTAAATTTCCTTCCCATTTAACTTTGTAATATGCTTCCTCTAGATTTGTTATCATATCTTGAAAATTCTCTTCAGATTCTTTTAACTCCTGTTCAGTTTGAACCTTATCGGTTATATCACGAGTTATTGCTAAATCTGCTTGACGACCTTCATAATTAATAGTTTTTGAATATACTTCAATCCATCTGATTTCCCCATTTTTCCTTAATATTCTATAATTATACTGATTGACAATATCAGGATCACCTAATTGCTTCTTACGTATTTGTTCCATTACGAATTCAAGATCTTTAGGATGAATCGTTTTTGCAAATTCATTAGGCTCCCAATTTTTTATTTCTTCATCTGTATATCCAAGAACTTCCGAGACTATTTTATTAAAATATTTTAAATAGCCATCTTGTAGTACCAATATCCCTACTAACGATTGTTCTGTGATATTTCGATAATTTTCTTCAGACTCTTTTAATTGAATTTCCAATTTTTTACTTTCTGTAATATCTTTTATAATTGTAATTACTTGCTCAACAATTCCTTCACTAAAAATTGGAATTTTTCGCGTTTCTGTAAATATCTCTTTTTCATTTAAAATGTTACTTTCTTCCGTGACTACCATTTTACCGCTATTAAATACATATTCATATTCTTCATATACTTTGTCAGGTAAAAAAGGAAATGCTTCAAATATTTTTCGCTCTACAAGATCATTTTCAATACCTAAGTCCACTAGCCAATCATTTAATGCTGTATTTGCTAGAATAATCGTTAAATCTTTGTTAATTACATGTAAAGGATCGTTTAACGAATTAATAGTAGTACGATATTGTTGTTCAGATTCTATTAGATCCTTAGTTCTCTCTAAAACTTTTTTTTCTAATTCCTTATTTAAGATTGTTAGCTCTTCTTGAGATTTCTTTAATTCTTGTTCTGAATTTTTTTTTTCGGTAATGTCTTGAATTATTACTTGAAAAATTGTTTCTCCACCAAACTCAACAATAGATTCACTAATACTGATCCATATTAAAGATCCATCTGCTGCTCGAATTATTTGAATCTCAAGTGGATCTGGGATATTTCCTTTTAGAATTGATTCATATCTCTGACTTAATAGAGACAATATCTTTTGAGGTTTTATATCTAAATACAAGAAATTTTTATGTATTAAATCATCTTTTTTAATCTTAAATAAAATTTCAGTCGTAGGATTGCAATCAATTATCTCTCCTCTTCTATTAACTAAAATGATAGAATATGAAGCATTTTCAAATAAATGGCGATATTTTTTTTCAGATTCCCTTAATTTTTGTTCTAAAACATATTTCTCTGTTACATCTCTTGCTAAACCACTAAAACCGATTTTATTTCCTTCAGAATCATATCTTAAATTAACAGAAGATTCACATATAGCTAAATCTCCATTTTTTTTTTGAATTTGAAATTGAAAATTATTTTTTGATTTTGAGGTGCGATACACTTCATTATATACTTTAAAAATTTTATTCTTAGTCTCTTCGTCTACATAATCACTATATTTTTTATATTTTACCTCATTTTTAGAATATCCAACTAGATCAATAAAAGCACTATTAATATAGCCATAATTACCTTTTAAATCAACTTCAAAATAGGTTTCTTTCATATTTTCTAATATTCCACGATATTTACTTTCTGATTCCTCTAATTTTTGTTCATTAATTTTACGATTAGTAATATCTTCATAAGTAATTAGGATTCCAACCACTTGATTTTTTGAATTATGTATAGGAATTCTATTAATTTCAAACCAAATTTGAGCACCTTTGGAAGATAATAATGATTCAATAGCGTTATATTCTGGTTTATCATTTACTATAACTTCTTGTTCTTTTTCTATGAAGGAATTAAAATTTCCATTATGCCAGATAAGATCTTCGTCTTTTCGACCAATAATGCTCATTGGTTCTGTTAATTTATTTAAGAGAGCAAAATTCTTATTACACCCCATATAAACCAAATTTGTATCTTTCCAACATATTAGTTGAGGTATATTATCAAAAACTAATTGTATCATTTCTGATGTCTGTTGTACTACATTTATTCCTTTTCTTGATTGAAGCAATCTCCAAAATTGTATTTCCGGTAAAGACCCTGTTATTTCATCAAAACTTGCTTGACTCTTTTTTAAATCAACTTCAAGTTTTTTATATTTAGAAATATCTCTGCAAATTAGTAATGCTTTTTTTTTGGTATGTTCACTATCTATAAAACTCTTTCCTTTAATTTCAAACCATTTGAATGGGTTCCCATTATATTTTATTTGAACTTCTTCAGAACCATAACCCGTTCTAAATATGTCTTTTAATAGTCTAGATACTCGCTTGAAATCTTGTGGATGCACAAAATCATTAATTTTTTTACTAAATGGATATTGCTGAAAGTTATTATATTCACAGTTGTATTTCTCATTAAGAATGAATATAAGATCATCTATATTTTCTGATAGTATTCGACCTATCTTACTATGATTCATAGAAATATTTGTCATTATTCTAAATTACCATTTTTATCTTTTTAGATTTACATAATATACAAGTATTAGAGAAACCCATTATTTCTCATATTAAAAATGTTTGATTTAAAATATATTTTTTACTTATAAAGCCTTTGTACGAGACAATATCCTAAAGATATAGTAGTAAATAGTAATTTTAAAAAAATAATTTAGCCTAGATTTCCTGCCCATCCTCTAACCGATTTTCGCATCTTTTCTTGACTTAGAATTATTTTATTAAGTTGATCTTCCGATTTATTAGTCAAATCATAAATTTCAGGAAGGAAATTATATTTTAAAAAGATTTTTTTAGTTTCTTTTGATATTAAAGTATCGTTAATTTTCTTTTTATCGCTTTTAAAATCTTTAAAGTAAGCTTCCCATTTAGTTAAAAAATCTTTGATATTTTGTTTTTGCCGAAAAATAGGTAATAGTCCTAGACTATTTGAAGTTGTAACAGCAACATTAGCTCTAGGTATTGTAAATTTATTTCCGTTGAAGGAAATAGCAATTCCTCCTTCATTTTTTACTCTTTCAAGCATATTTATATCAGTAATAGAATCTCCTAAAGCAATTATTTCAGAAATTGGAATTTTAGATTGTTTAGATATATCCTCAATAGCAGATTCCTTTCTTTTTCCTCCAATAACTTTTATTTCATTCATAACCGCTATATAATCCGATTGTTGATTTTTCCAGAAGAATCTATTTAAATCCTCAATAACAAACTTGAGATTTGAACTATTGGAAAGATACTTCTTGAATATATCTTGTAATAATATATCTATGTTATTATTAATGTCTATCAATCCTTCTTTTAATTGACTGATGTTTAATTTTGTACAATAGACATGATCTTTTGGAATATTTAATTCTTCAGCAATGGTATAAGCAAATTGAGAATAACTTGTGGAAATTATAAAAATATTCCAGTCATCAGTTATAATTTTCATTAATTCCTTGCAACCCGGGAGTAGCCCTATTTTTTTTTTTGCGAAATCTACCATCTCACTTTCATTAAAAAATGAAATATATAAAGGGGCCATCAATCTAAGAGTATCTCCTGGTTGATATTCTGGAATATTTAAAGATTCTTTCACGCCTGGAGCATCAATTAAATAATCATCATAGTTGGAAATCATAGTAAAAAATTGGTTCATTTTAAATTTTAACAACTTAAATTTAGATTTTTCATTTAATTTGTTTGCAAGTTCCGCGGCAAAATCAGTAATACTAATTGGTCCTTCTAAATCCCAACAACAACAAAATGGTTTTCTAATCAAATAAGTTTCCTTCTGTGGAATTATAATTATTAATTTATAATAAAACCATGTATAAAATTTTAAAAAACTACTTATTAAGGATTTATTATTTAAAAAACTAATAAAGAGATTAATTATAGCAAAAATAGGAGATTAATCTTTTATTTTAAATATTTGTTGAATTGATTTGTTTCTTTCTTTTTCAATAATTTCCTTCCATTTTGGTTCTATTGTCTCAAAAGCATTTAATGTAAGATTTTTGATATCATCATCAGAAGATTCCAATAAAAGGCTTAGATATGATAAAGCTCTTTTATCTTTGATTTTTATTAGACTCTCAATTATATAGATTATTCTAAATTTATCTATCTCATCTTTTTCTATTTCTTCCTTCAATTTTTCAATTATCCTAAGTGTAGCTCTACCATCTCCAATTCTACCTAATGCTTCAATAAGTTTATTGATAACCACGTGATCTTTTTCTGTTCTTAATGCTCTGCACATCAAGTTTGTAGCTCTTCCATCTTTTAACATTCCTAATTTTCTAGCCGCTTCTGCTCTCTTCTGCCAATCTTTATCATGAAAAAGTTGCTTTATTAGAGCATTAAATTCTGCATTCTTTTCATGCCAATTCATATTTCTAGTTTAAATCACTCTAAAAAATATTAGAATTTAATTATTATAGAATATAAAAATCTAACATATAGAAAAATTATTAAATAATTTCCTTTTTTTTTTTATTTTAAAAGAGAATCCATATGATCAATACGTTTTTGTAATAGTTCTCGTGTACCAACATCTTTTCTGTGAAATAAATTACCCTCGACGCAACCAACACCTTTTTCTGCTATTTTCTCAGCAGCTTCTAAATTATCTGCTATCCCTAATACTCCTATCGCTCTTGACGTAGTAGTATAAATATTTCCATTTTCTCTATATATTGAAGCATAATATAGACTCGCTCCTATTTTATTAATTTTGTCTGTATTTATTTTTACTAATTCATCTCTCTTAGGAGATAAAGGATAACCCTCAGGAGCCAAATATTTACAAACCGTTGCTTTCTTTTCAAATTCAATTGTAAGCATATCAAGAGTACCATTAATTATCGCTTGGCACACATCAACAAAATTAGTTTTTAAGAGAGGTAAAACATTCATTGCTTCAGGATCACCCATCCTGGCATTAAATTCAATTAACTTATTACCCTTAACAGTTTTCATAAATTGTCCATAAAGAAATCCTTTATATTCAACACCAGTTTCAGTTTTTACAGCAGCTACAACATTTTTCATATCTTCTAAAGCTTCATCTACATCTTGTTGAGAGATAAAAGGCATAAGATGATCCTCCATTGAATAAGATCCCATTCCCCCCGTATTTGGTCCATTATCACCTTCATAGGCTCTTTTATGATCTTGGACTAAAGGTGTTCCTTTAACATTTTTACCATCAACAAACGTCTGGAGTGTGAATTCTTCACCTTCACATTTTTCTTCTAGAATAAAAAGATTTTTTTGCTCTATTAATTCTTGGCAATAATCAATTATGTCTTGTTTAGAAAAAAGATGATCTCCATATACTTTAACACCCTTACCACCAGTTAGTCCATCAGGCTTTACAACTAAGTTATTTTCACCTTTTTCATCTATGAAATCAGTGACCCCATCCATGGAATTAAATTTTTTACTCCAAATATTTGACTTTATCTTATATTTTTTAAGTAATTCTCTTGTAAAGATTTTAGATCCCTCCAGTTGGGCAGCTTCAATTTTTGGTCCCACACAAGGAATACCTCCCTTTTCCAAGGCATTCACAATGCCTACTACTAATGGTGCCTCAGGACCTATTACTGCAAAATCAATTTTATTCTCATTACAAAAATCAATAATTTCTTTAAAATCAGTTTCAGAATGAATTTTAATTTTTTTACTTAAATCTTCTAATCCAGCATTTTTAAAACTCATAAAAGAAAATAAATTTGCCCCATTTTTAACAAGAGATTCACCAATGACATGTTCTCTAGCACCATGACCAATAATTATACAATTAATAACCATATCCAACCACAATGAGTATTAAAATGTTTTATTTCTTAATTCTTAATATTAACTAATTAGGGAAGCAATTAATTTTAATCTTAATTATTAACCAATAATCAATAATTAAGCAGATCAAAAATTTAATTGAATTTTAAATTTAGACTATACAATAAAAACTGAAAATGAATCTTTATTTTAATAAGTATTAAAATTTAGGAATAATAATTTCAGTTGCTTAATCTTTTTTCATATCTTTAGCCTTAGCTAAATATTCCACCAAATTCTTCCTAATCTCCCTTTTATTATATTTTCCTACACTTGTCTTGGGTATTTCATCAACTATTGCCACTAGTTTAGGAAGCATCCATTTAGTTATCTTACCTTTCTCTACACCCTCAATCCTTAAGAATTCAATCAGATCCTCTTCCTTTTTGTTAGAACCAGGTAGAAGCTTTATGATTGCAAGGGCTTTTTCTCCCCAAATCTTATCTGGAACTCCTACAACGGTAGCCTCAAGCACAAATTCGGCCATAGCGGCTAGATTTTCAAGGAGTACTGTAGGAACCATTTCTGCTCCGCTTCTAATGATATCTGATATCCTATCTGCAATGATTATAAAATCTTCCTCATCAATTTGTGCCATATCTCCTGTATGAAACCATCCATCATACCATACCTCAGCAGTCTTTTCGGGATTTTTATAGTATTTCTCCATTACCCAGGGACCACGAATGATTATCTCTCCAATAGTACTATTATCATGAGGAATTGGTTTTCCATTTTCATCTACAACTTCAATATCTAATCCAGGATAAGGTAGACCTGTTTTTACTCTTACTTCATCTAATTTCTCCTTAGGCCAATTGCTCATATATTTTTTTACAAATGCTGTAATTGTCGTAGGAGCAGTCTCAGTCATTCCATATCCTGAAATTGCTGTAAATCCAGGTAGTTTTTTCTCAACTTTAGTCTTTAATCCTAGTGGTAAAGCACCTCCCCCCACGCCAACCCTTATAAGGCTACTCAAATCATATTTGTTCAAATCTTTATACTCAAGAAGTAAAGCTAATATAGTTGGAACCACACCTACACTAGTTACTTTTTCAGTTTGAACTAGTTCGCAGAACCCTTCAACCGTAAATGTGCCTGGTAACACTATTTTTACTCCCATAAAAACATCATAAAAAGGTGCCCCCCACCCATGAATATGAAATAAAGGTGTGACTATCATAGGAATCGTATTCTCACCTAGAAAAACGCGTGAGGGATCGTTACTAAAATTAGTATAGGCTAATGTGTGTATACATAACAAATAAATAGCTCTGTGGGTGAACATAGCCCCTTTTGGTAACCCCGTTGTTCCAGTAGTGTAACAAAGAGTAGCATAGTTATCCTCGCTTAAATGAGGCCACGTATATTCATCAGATTCAGCTTTAAGCAACTCTTCATACTCATAGAGATTTTCTATCTTAGTATCAGGCAATCCGGGTTTATCAGACATATATACAAACATTTTTACAGTGTCTTTTATATGATCATAGATACCTTCTACAAGGTGAAGAAGTAAATCATCAAAAAAAATAATTTTATCCTCTGCATGATTTATTGTATAAACGATATGCTCTGGGGAAAGCCTTATATTGATTGGATGCAACATAGCTCCACTACAAGGGGCTGCATAATAAATCTCCAAATGCCTATGGGTGTTGAGCGCCATAGTTGCTACTCTATCTCCAGGTTTACCAGGTACCCCTGGATTAATTTTTAAAGTTTTTAAAGCATTTGCCAAACAGCACGTACGTTTATACCATTCTATCCAAGTAAACCTAAAATATTGCCCAGTAACATGGTTTCTGTAAACTACACCGATTTCATTTGGATAAATCTTCACTGGTCTTTTCATAAAAGTCGTAAGGAGGAGTGGGTAATGAGAACTATATTCAGGATACGTTGTGTTTGCCATAATTCATCACAAATTTAATATTTTTTTCTCGTAATATTATTATTTACATTTTCAAGATTTATGACTTGGATTAAAAAATCAGTATTATTTTTATGTTAATCGTTATCATTTAAATATTTTAAATAAGTGAACACATTCTCAATTCTTCAAAATTTTCGAATAAAAAAAATTTTTTTATACAGTAAAAAATTATGGATTCTGAAAAATTCCTATACTATTACTGATTTTGAGTAAATTATTCACTATTTTTCATATCCTTAGCCTTTTCTAAGAACTTGTCCAGATTTTTTCTAATTTCTATTTTATTAAATTTCCCTACACTTGTTCTGGGTATTTCATCAACAATAGCTATGAGTTTTGGAAGCATCCATTTAGTAATTTTTCCCTTATCTACACCTTCGACTGTTAAAAAATCTATTAGATCCTGTTCATTTTTATCGGATCCAGAAACAAGTTTTACTATAGCCATCGCTGTTTCCCCCCAAATTTCATCTGGAACTCCTACAACAGTAGCTTCGAGTACAAAATCAGCCATTGCAGCTAGATTTTCAAGGAGTACCGTAGGAACCATTTCTGATCCGCTTCTAATGATATCTGACATCCTATCAGCGATTACTACGAAATCTTCTTCATCAACTTTTGCCAAATCCCCAGTATGGAACCATCCATCATACCATACTTGAGCAGTCTTTTCAGGATTTTTAAAATAGTTTTCCATTACCCAGGGACCACGGATAACGATTTGCCCTATAGATTTATTATCATGAGGGATTGGTTTTCCATCTTCATCAACAACTTCTACTTCAAGCCCAGGAATTGATATTCCTGTCTTTACTCTTACAGCATCAAGTTCTTCTTTTGACCAGTCTGTCATGTATTTCTTGACAAAAGCTCTTATGGTAACTGGGGCTGTTTCAGTCATACCATATCCTGAATTTGCAGTAAATCCAGGAATTTTATTCTCAACTTTAGTTTTTAATCCTAGAGGTAAAGCACCTCCACCCACGCCAACCGCTTTAAGGCTACTTAAATTATATTTATCCAAATCTTTATACTCAAGAAGGAGAGCAAGAATTGTCGGTACTACTGACACACTTGTTACTTTTTCAGTTTGAACTAGTTCGCAGAACCCTTCAACTGTAAATGTGCCTGGTAACACTATTTTTACTCCCATAAAAACATAATGAAAAGGTGCACCCCACGCATGGATGTGAAACAGGGGAGTAATTATCATAGTAATAACATTCTCACCAAGATGTACATATGAAGGATCATTAACTATACTAGCTTGAGCTATTAAATGCAAACTTTGGAGGTAAAGCGCTCTGTGAGTGAACATAACACCTTTTGGAAGCCCTGTAGTGCCTGTAGTATAACAGAGAGTAGCATAGTTATCCTCATTTAAATAAGGCCATTCAAATTTTTCAGATTCCTGTTTAAGTAATAGCTCATATTCATAAAGATTTTCTATTTTTGTGTCAGGCAGTCCTGGTTTATCTGACATGTATACAAACTTCTTTACAGTATTTTTTATTTTATCGTAGATGCTTTCAACCATGGGTAGCAGTAGATCATCAAAGAATATAACTTTATCCTCTGCATGATTTATAGTATAGACGATATGATCCAAGGCAAGCCTCATATTGATAGGATGGAGTACTGCTCCACTACAAGGTACAGCATAATAAAGTTCTAGGTGTCTGTGTGTATTTAGAGCCATAGTTGCAACTCTTTCACCTGGTTCACCTGGTTTTCCAGGTTTTATACCAAGAGAATTCAAAACATTAGCTAAACGACAAGTACGCTTATACCACTCAATCCATGTGAAACGTTTATATTCACCCGTGACATGGTTTCGATAAACTACGCCTACCTCATTTGGATAGACTTTTACTGGTCTTTTCATAAAGGTTGTGAGAAGTAGGGGATAGCGAGTACTAAATTCTGGATAGGTTCTACATTCCATTATCTTTCTCCATTTTTCTTTAAATTTTGTAAATAAATTCAATAAAAATTATGGAAAAAATCATTATGATAAATTTTTTTCATAATAAAATCTTATTAAATATTCTTAGATTTGATTATATTTAAAAATAATTTAATAAATTTGAAATATGTTAGATGAAAAATATAGGAAAGCGGCAAAAACGATAGTAAACGCAGGAATATTTCCATTTCCTATTAATAATACTATGATTGAATTATTGAAATTGATAATTGGTAAAGATCAATTAGATTTTATATTGTCTTTTAGAAGAAAATCATCTCAAACTATGGATCAACTAAAAATAAGCAGCAAAATGTCTGAAGAGGAGATACTAAATCACGTAGAAAAACTAGTAAAACTGGGACTCATATTCAATCAACCAAATTCAAAAGGTATCATGGTATATCGGTTAATGCCATTAGTGATGGCTGGAGTATTTGAATATACATTTATGAAAAAAATTGAATTTTCTAAAGAGAATGAAAAAATTGCTTATTTATTCGCGCAGTTATTTGATGAACTAGCAGATTTTATTCAAAATAATTATGATATGATTCTACCAATATTTCAAAAAATGTTACCTTTTGATAGAACTGTTCCATTTTTGATGAAAAATGTAAATGGAGAAGAAATTCTAATTTCAATAAATAAGGAGTTAGATATTCCAGAAGAGAAAGTGTTAACAACTCAAAATGTTGAAGAAATTATAAAAAAGTTTGATGATATTGCAATAGGACATTGCTTTTGTAGACATCATCAAGATTTATTAGCCAATAAATGTAAACAAACAGAACTTCGAGAAACATGTTTTACTTTTGGAAAATCTGCAAGATTCGTAATTGAACAAGGATTCGGAAGAAAAATTTCCAAAGAGGAAGCAATAGCAATCATAAAAACAGCCGAAAAAGATGGATTAATACATAAAGCTCTACATCCCCATTCAGATATATCTAAACCTGAAACAAGTGTTTGCAATTGTTGTAAATGCTGTTGCGGGCTTTTTGTTTGGTGGAGAAAAGGAATAACAGCTATGATAAATTCTACTAATTTCTTATCTTATATTGATAAGAATAAATGTGTTGGATGTGGTACATGCATGGAGAAATGTCCTGTAGAAGCTATTCAAGGAGACGATAATAATAAGGCAGAATGTAATACCGAGTTATGTATAGGTTGCGGAGTCTGTGCTCATTTTTGCCCAGAGAATGCAATATCATTGCTAGAAGGAATAAGGAATGTGTTTGTACCTCCTCCTATTTTAAGAAAATAATATAAATCTAAATCTATTATCTTCATATCTTTCATTTAAATTATAGAAGCTAAATAGCATAACTTTTAAATAAAATGTTTCTGAATTAAGCTATTATATTTAATTTAAATATTTATTATGACTAAAAGCACTTGCATAGAATTTAAAAACGTTTCTAAGAACTATAAAGAACATTTAGCATTAGATGATATATCTTTTAAGATCCCTAAAGGAGAAATATTTGGATACATTGGTCCTAATGGTGCAGGTAAAACAACTTCAATCAAAATATTAGTGGGATTAATAAGAGATTTTACTGGAAACGTTTTAGTTAATGGGAGAAATAATTCTTCTAATTGGAAGAACTTAAATAGTCTAATTGGATATCATCCACAAGAAGCTGGTTTTCAAGGATGGCGAACTGTGGATCAGGTATTTAAGATATTTGGACGTTTATCAGGTCTTACTTCAGAACAAATTGAAAAACGAACTCAGGAGATTTTAAAATTAACCTATTTATCTGACGTAAGATATAAAAAAGTTGTTCACTTATCTGGAGGAATGCTTCAAAAGTTAAGGTTAGGTCAAGCTTTACTTCATGAACCACAGATTTTAGTGTTGGATGAGCCTTTAACTGGTCTAGATCCTAATATGAGATTCCAATTTAAAAGAATCATAAAAAAACTAGGAAAAAGTGATATTACTATTTTCTTCTCATCACACATATTAAGTGATGTTCAAGATGTAGCTGATAAAATAGGTATATTAAATAAAGGTAAGATTTTAACAATTGGAAGCCCAGAAGAACTTCAAAATAATTTCCGTATAGGAAATGTCATAGAAATTATTGTTGCTGAAAATACTCCTCTTTGTAAAGACTTGGATAGTTTAAGTTATATTGATTATGTTGAAAACATTAAATCTAACAAGCAATTAGTTCATTTAAAAGCCGATGTGGATATAGATATAAGTATATCTTCTATTTTAAAAAGCTTATTCGAACAGGAATGCAAATTACGTAGTTTTAATTTAGTAGAACCAAGTCTAGAGGAAGTATATCTAAAATTAGTTGGAGGTGAAACCGATTGAGTTTATTGTTAATCTTTCTTGATGAATTAAAAGGATATGCAAAATCAAAAGTAATGATTGTACTCTGGTTTGGATTACCATTGCTTTCTTTCCTTATTCAATTTATTAGTCCTAATAACTTAGAAGGAATGCCAATTTCTTTTTTAGTTTCTATTGTTGTTTCAAGTATAGGGGGTACTCTTTCCGCGATAATGTTAAGCACTTCAATAGTAAGTGAAAAAAATCGTCATGTGTATGAATTATTTTTAATTAGACCTGTAAAGAGAAGTAGCTTAATCTTAGCGAAATATTTAGCAGTATATTTATGTTTGATTGTTGCTATTTCAATATCTCTTATTTTTGGTCTTATAATTGATGCATTCTTAGGTGATTTGAATGAGAATTATCTGAATACAACTTTTGAATCCTTAATAATTGGAATTTCTTCGATGTCAATAACCTGTTCCATCGGAATTTTCTTTGGTGTGTTGGTTTCATCTGTACCTCTTGCTGCAATTTTATCAGTTTATTTAGGAAGTCAATTATCTACAATTATTATTTTACCAACTATCTTTTTTGAGATATTAAATCCAATAATATTAGCTTTATCTCTCGGAATAACGATTACTATTATCATGATGAGCATAAATATTCTATTATTTTGTAAACAGCAATTTTAAAGAATAAAATAAAGCAAATATCAAAATTATAATTTTTCTTCTTTATTACTTGAAAATTTTCGAAAAGCAAAAATAATTCTCTGAATTACAGTAATATT
>JBHLNF010000007.1:185435-233949 GCA_048937405.1 Promethearchaeota archaeon | reverse complement strand
GAACCTAAGAAGCTTGCTTTTCTGCAATGTATAGGATCCCGTTCAGATAGAGATCAGAAATATTGTTCTTCTATATGTTGTATGTATACAACTAAAGCCGCAATGATTGCATATGAACACAATAATGATTTAGAATCGTATGTGTTTTATATTGATATGAGGGCAGGAGGAAAAGGATTTCAAAATTTTCTCCGTAGAGGAGCAAATGAATATGATATTAAATATATTAAAAGTAAGATATCTCATATTGAGGTTGACGAGGAAGAAAGTCCTATTATAACATATGAAGATTATGATACATCTGAAATAAAGCAGATGAAAGTAGATTTAGTAATTTTAGCAACCTGTATTATTCCATCCCCTGGGATTGAAAAGTTAGCAGATGTATTAGGAATTGAATTAAATAATTATAAATTTATAAAAACAGATCCATTTTTACCGGTAGAAACGAGTGTAGAAGGTATCTTCACATGTGGTTGTGCTCGTGAACCGATGGATATCCCTCGTTCTGTTGCTGAGGCTAGTGGGGCAGCAGCACGAGCAGCGGAAGTAATTAAAGGAGGTTAAAACGATTATGAGTGAAAAAAAAGAGGAAGATGTTCGAATTGGGGTTTTCGTTTGTAGTTGTGGTTCAAATATAGGAGGTTTAATAGATGTTAAAGAAGTGGCAGAATATGCGAAAACTTTACCCAATGTTGTATTTACTCAAGATAATTTATATACTTGCTCAGAAACAGGATTAGCCCAAATCAAAAAAGGAGTAACTGAACATAACTTAAATCGGGTAGTTGTTGCTTCATGCACACCGAGGACTCATGAACCTCTCTTTCGTGAAACTATCAAAGATGTAGGCCTTAACGAGTATCTATTTCAATTTGTAAATATTCGCGATCAATGCACCTGGGTTCATATGAAATATCCTCACGAAGCTCTTGAAAAAGCTAAAGAAGTTATTCGAATGGGAGTAGCAAAAGCATCTAAACTGGAAGCTCTTGAAAATATTGTGGTTGATGCAACTCCTACTGCTATGGTCATTGGAGGGGGTGTTTCAGGAATAACTGCTGCTCTTAGCCTAGCCAATCAAGGATTTGAGACTCATTTAGTAGAAAAAGATGCTCAATTAGGAGGAAAATTGAATGTTCTAAATAAATTATTTCCTACAGGTCAAGATGCCAGTGAACTTTTAGAAAGCTTAAAAGAAAGGGTTAAAAATAACTCGAATTTAACTGTTTATACTTCTGCAAAAGTTACGAATATTGAGGGTTTTGTGGGAAATTATGAAGTAGAAGTCCAACAAAGTAGTAAAACTACTAACCTAAAGATAGGCGTCATCGTTGTTGCTGTTGGAGCGTCTTTACTAACACCTACCGGAAAATTTGGTTATGATGGGAAGAAAAGAATCACCCAGTATGAACTAGAGGAGAAACTTAAGAATAATGACGTTAAAGCTAATAATATTATAATGATACAATGTGTAGGAGCTCGTAATGATGAAAGAAAATACTGCTCTAATGTTTGTTGTATGAGCGCTTTGAAAAATGCTTTATTACTTAAAGAAAAAAATCCTAATGCAAATATCACAATTTTATTTAGAGATTTGTATACTCCTGGAACTCTTTATGAAGAGTATTATAGAAGAGCAAGGGAAGCGGGAGTTATATTTCTAAGTTATAAACTCGAAAAGGAACCTGTTGTAGAGGAAAACATCATAAAAGTATATAATGAATATATTGGAGAAGAAATAAGTGTACCCTACGATTTATTGGTATTATCAACACCATTGATCGCAAATGATGATAATAAAGAGCTTGCTCAAATGCTTAAGGTACCATTAGAAGAAAATAAATTCTTTTTAGAAGCTCATGTAAAATTAAGACCAATGGACTTTGCAACTGATGGTGTTTTTATATGTGGTGCCGCAAAATGGCCAGTAGATATTACAGAATCAATAACTCAAGGTTATGCTGCAGCAGGAAGAGCGAGTACAATTATATCCCATGATACTATCGAAGTAGAGGGAGCAACATCATTCCTTCCTGAATATAATAAAGATTTATGTTCTGGATGCGAAGTATGTATTAATGTTTGTCCCTATAAAGCAATAAGTAAGAATGAAGATGATGAGATTGTAATTACTCAAGTACTTTGTAAAGGATGCGGAGTTTGCGGAGCTACGTGTACTAATCATGCTATAATAATAAGACATTTTACAGATGAGCAAATTTTATCTGAAATTTATGCATTTGGAGGTATTTAAGATTATGGATTTCGAACCGAAAATATTAGGATTTTTATGTAATTGGTGTTCTTATGCAGGAGCAGATTTAGCGGGAGTTAGTAGAATGCAATATCCCCCAAATATACGAGTAATAAGGGTTATGTGTAGTGGTCGAATAGATCCCCAATTTATTTTTGAAGCACTTCGAGTTGGTGCTGATGGAGTTATTGTTTTAGGATGCCATTTAGGCGATTGCCATTATTTAGAAGGGAATTATGAAGCTGAGAAAAAATTTGATATGGTGAAACGTTTCCTAAAACTTATTAATTTTGATGATAGAGTAAGATTAGATTGGGTTTCTGCTTCTGAAGGTGCTAGATATGCTCAGGTCATTACAGAATTTACAGATCATATTAAAGCATTAGGACCATCTCCAATTGGAGGAGATAATCCTGATAAAAAAATGCTTAATAATTTAAAGGCTATTGAAGATGCCGCTGCAGGTGATCGAATGAGATCACTTGTAGGAAGAGAAAGAAAGATTACAGAACAAGAAAATGTATATGGAGAACAAGTTAACTTGGATAAATTTAATAAAATTTTTGATTCAGCTATTGTGGAAGAATATCAACGACATAGAATTTTAGTTTCATTAGAAGAAGATACAAAATCTATTAAAAGTCTTGCTGCTGAATTAGAAATTGATCCAAGTGTTGTATTACAACATATTGTATGTTTAAAGAGTCGAGGTCAAATTGACTTCGGAGAATTTATGGGAATTACTCCAATGTTTTTTAAAATGTGAGGAGAGGAAAAATGGAAAAAGTAGGAGCTGTAATGGTTGTTGGCGCTGGAATAGGGGGATCCCAATCAGCGCTTGATTTAGGTGATTCAGGCTATAAAGTATACTTGATTGAATCTACCACTAGTATTGGTGGTGTAATGGCCCAATTGGATAAAACTTTTCCCACAAATGACTGTGCAATGTGTATCGTCAGCCCTAAGTTGGTAGAAACAGGTAGACATCAGAACATTGATTTGAGCATTAACTGCGAAATTCTTGATGTTTCGGGAGAAGCTGGTAATTTTACTGTCAAAGTAAAGAAAAATTCACTATATATTAATCCAGATATATGTACAGGTTGTGGAGTATGTGGTCGCAATTGTCCAGTTGAGGCAATAGATTTATTCAATGAAGGATTAGCAAAATATCACGCAACTTCTGTGAAATTTCCTCAAGCAGTACCACTAGTATATGCAATTAATAAGGAATATTGTATAGGATGTGGAGTATGTGCTGGGGTGTGTAAAGCTAAAGCAGTTGAGTATGATCGAGATGATGAGATTGTCGATATCAATGTAGGGGCTGTAATTTTAGCACCTGGATTTGATGAATTTGTTCCTCAAGCAGCTAATAAGTATGGCTATGGGAAATTTAAAAATGTGGTTACAAGTATTGAATTTGAACGTATCTTATCTGCTTCAGGACCTTATGCTGGAAAAGTGCTTAGACCTTCTGATGGTGATATACCTGAAAAAGTTGCTTTTCTTCAGTGTATAGGGTCTCGAGACTATACAGGAGAAGGACAACCTTATTGTTCTTCAGTATGTTGCATGTATACTGCTAAAGAGGCTGTAATCGCCCATGAACATCAACATGAAGTAAAACCTACCATTTTTAGTATGGATATTCGAGCTTATGGAAAAGATTTTGATAAATATATTATTAAAGCTCAAGAAGAATATGGAGTTCGTTATATTAGAAGTAGAATATCTTCTGTAACTGAAGTCCCTGAGACAAAAGATTTAAGACTTCGCTATGAGACGGAGGATGGAAAAGTTATAGAAGAAGATTTTAATATGGTAGTTCTAAGTGTTGGATTAAATCCTCCTAATGATGCCAAGTATCTTGCTGAGAAATTTGGAATTGAATTGAATGAATATAATTTCGCAAAAACAGATATTTTTAATCCAGTTCAAACTACGAAGGCAGGAATTTTTACATGTGGTGCTTTTTCTCAGCCTAAAGATATCCCTGAAACAGTAACTCAAGCAAGTGCTGCTGCGGGATGTGTAAACCAATTGCTATATGAGAAAAGAGGAACATTAATTACAGAAAAGAGTCTACCACCAGAAATTTTTGTCGCTGGACAACCACCACGTATAGGTGTATTTATCTGCCATTGCGGAATTAATATTGGTGGTTATGTAGATGTTCCAGAAGTAACGAGATATGCAAAAACACTGCCGAATGTGGTTATGTCAGATCGCAATTTATATACATGTTCTGCTGATACACAGGGAATAATAAAAGAAAAAATAGAAGAATATCATCTTAATCGGGTTATAGTCGCATCATGTACTCCGCGAACTCACGAGCCGTTATTCCAAGAAACTATTAGGGAAGCGGGATTAAATAGATATTTATTTCAAATGGCAAATATCCGTGATCAATGTAGCTGGGTTCATATGAAACAACCAGAAGAAGCTACTCAGAAGGCGAAAGATCTCGTGAGAATGGCAGTAAATAAAGCAAGGCAGATAGCTCCAATTGAAAGAATAAAGCTTTCAGTAACTAAAAAGGCACTAGTAATTGGTGGAGGTATAACTGGTATGGTCGCTGCACTTAATTTTGCCAGTCAGCAAATTGAAACTTATTTAGTGGAAAGGGAAGCTGAATTAGGAGGTTTTGCTAAATATATATATCACACTCTTGAAGGAGGAGACGTTCAAGCATATTTGAAAGATCTTATTAATCAGGTTAAATCTAATAATTTTATTCATGTTTATACTAATGCTGAATTAGAAGAGCTTAATGGATATATTGGAAACTTTAAATCAACAGTGATTTATGGTGAGAAGAATGAAAGAGCTGAATTTGATCATGGCGTTGTTGTTGTAGCTACCGGTGCGAATGAATATAAACCAAAGGAATATCTCTATGGTCAGAATGAAAATGTTATTTTACAATCCGAATTTGAAGAGATGTTAAACACTGATAGTGTTATTAAGAATAAAAAATCAGTAGTTATGATTCAATGTGTTGGTTCACGAAATGAGGAACATCCTTATTGTAGTAAAATGTGTTGCGCAGAAGCTATTAAGAACGCCTTATTAGTTAAAAAATTAAATCCATCAACTGAAGTGACTATTCTATTTCGAGATATTAGAACCTACGGTTTTAAGGAAAAATACTATAGAAAAGCAAGAGAAGAGGGCATAATTTTTATTCGATATGATGAAAATTCTCCTCCAGAAATAAAGACTGAAAATTCTTCATTAAATGTTAATGTTAAATCTGTAAAAGCGGGAAACTTATCAATACCCGCAGATTTATTAGTATTAAGTGCTGGGATAGTTGCATCTCATGAAGATAATGAAGAACTTGCTAAAATGTTAAAAGTACCTTTAAATGATGATAATTTTTATTTGGAAGCCCATGTTAAGCTTCGCCCAGTTGACTTCGCAACAGAAGGAGTTTTTGTTGCGGGATTAGCTCACTGTCCAAAAACCATAGAAGATTCAATTTCACAGGCGAATGCTGCTGTTTCAAGAGCATGTACCATTCTTTCTAAAGATGAAATTGAAGCGGAAGGGAAAACGGCAGTTATTGATTTGGCTCGTTGTATAGGGTGTGGGATGTGTGTAGAAAATTGCGCTTACAATGCAATAGAGCTAATTGAAGATAGACGATTTGGATTAGTAGCATCAATCAATCAGGCTTTATGTAAGGGATGTGGAGCTTGTAGTGGGAACTGTCGATGTAGTGCCATCGATATATTAGGCTTTACAGCCGAACAAATATATGCTATGATAACAGGAAGGTTATAAAAAATGACTGAAACAGTTTTAGAAGAAAAGAAAGTTGATAAGAATTGGGAACCAAAGATTATTGCATTTTTATGTAATTGGTGTTCCTATGCAGGAGCAGATTTGGCAGGAGTAAGTAGGATCCAGTATCCTCCAAATATAAGAATTGTAAGAGTTCCTTGTTCTGGACGGGTTAATCCCTATTTTATTATAAAAAGTTTAACAGATGGATGGGATGGGGTTGTCATAAGTGGATGTCATCCCGGAGATTGTCATTATATTAGTGGAAATCTCGTAGCTAGGAGACGTTTTGCAATATTGAAGGAACTTCTTGAATTTTTTGGGATTGAACCAGGCAGGGTTAATTTTATGTGGGCTTCTGCCGCTGAAGGAGAGCGATTTGCTGTACTTATTAGAAAAGCGACAAAAATAGTTAAAGAATTAGGTCCAAATACAAAATTCCAGAGGGAGTGGTGTTAAGAATGGGAATAGAACAAGATAATAAGGAAATTATAAGTTCAATAAAAGAAAATGCTAAGAAATTACTTAGTGAAAATCAAGTTGATGTAATAATTGGCTATTCTGAAGGTACTGTACCTTTAAGTTCTACCCCAATTATTATTAGAAAAGTTAAAGATGTAGAAAAATTAACATGGAATAATTTGTGCTATATGAATTTAGCTAGATATTTAGCTCCATTAATGCCCCAACTTTGTGATTCAGAAGGTAAATCACTGAGAATCGGAATAGTAGCTAAAGGGTGTGTAGGTCGAGCAATAAACCTTTTAGCTGTGGAGAAACAAGTTGATCTGGATAAAATTAAGATGATTGGATTTAATTGTAATGGGATTGTAAACAGAAGCAAAATCACTTTGGAAATTGGAGAAAAGGAGATTCTTGAAGTAAATATATCTGGTGATGAAATTATTGTAAAAGGGAGAGATTGGGAAAAGAAATTTCCCTATGATCAATATATTAATGAACTATGTAAAGTGTGTCAAGTAAAATCTCCTTCAAGTACTGAGGCTAATTGTGTAGGTGAATGTCAAGAACTTAAAACCATAAATGATGAATTTTCAGATATTGTTGAGTTTGAAGCTAAATCTGCGGGTGAAAAATGGGATTATTTTAAAGAAATTTTGCAAGTATGCACTCTATGTTATAGTTGTCGCCAAGCATGTCCTGTGTGCTATTGCAATCTTTGTTTTGTTGATCAAAATAAGCCCATATGGTTTGGGAAAACTACTGAGTACCAAGATATATTTACATTTCACTTAGTTCGAGCACAGCATTTAGCAGGTAGATGCGTAGCATGTGGAGCATGTTCATCAGTATGTCCAGTTGGTATAGATTTGAATTTTATCACTAGGAAATTAGAGAAAATCGTTAAAGAACGATATAATTATACTTCTGGGCTTAATGCTGAAAAAGTTCCTCCAATGATGGATTTTAAAATGGAGGACGCACAAGAATTTATGTTAGAGGAGGATTAAAAAGGTGAGCTGAAAAATGGATCAAAAAATATTGAAAAAAGATCAAATTGGAAAATTTTATAATGAATTCGCTGGAGAGTATGATTTTTATGCTCCCATAAATAAAAAGGGAAGTATAGTATTCGAAAAGATTGAAAATCCAGAGGATATTGTATTAGATTACCTAAATTCAAAGGTTCCACCTAAATCTGTCTTATTTCCTCAAGAGGAAGTGTTATTTGAATATTCATTAGATGAAAAAGATGTAGAAATAACTGATAGGCAGAATCTAGATCAAAAAATCTTAATTTTTGGAGTTCGACCGTGCGATGCTTACAGTTTTGAATTGATGGCAACTTTCTTTTCATTTCATGGAAATTGGGAAGATGAAATTTATCTGAAGAAAAAAGAAAATACAACTATTATCGGAATGGGTTGTAATACTCCAAAAAGTACTTGTTTTTGTACCTCTGTTGGGGGAAATCCGTTTAAAAAAGAAGATATGGATATTTTCCTTACTGATTTAGGAGATAAATATTTAGTTGAAGCTATTAGTGATAAAGGTAAAGAGATAATTAGAAAGTTATCATGGCTTTCGGATGCATCTAAGGATGATTTGAAAAAAGCCGAAGAGTTGGCAAAAAAGGCTGAAGAAATGATAGTAACAAAAATAGATGTTGATACGATTGTAAAGAACCTGGAAACTTGCTTTGAACATCCTGTATGGGATGAAATCAGTGAATCATGCATAGGATGTGGTTCATGTGCATATTTATGTCCCACCTGTACATGTTTTGATGTCATTGACGAGACAGATCAATATAATAATCGAGGGAGAAGAATTAGAATCTGGGATACTTGTCAATCTTGTCTTTATACAATGGAAACAAGCGGTCACAATCCTCGAGATACTAAAATCCAACGCTGTCGAAACCGAATTATGCATAAGTTTAGCTATTATCCTACAAATTATGATTTACTGGGTTGTGTTGGATGTGGCAGATGTGTTTCTGTGTGCCCTGCCAATAATGACCTTCGAGTTATATTGAATAAAATACAAAATATTGAAAAAAAGGAGAGTGAGAAAATTAATGCCTAATCCTTATATTCCTTATCTTACAAGAGTAAAATCGATAGTATCAGAAAATAAGGTTAATGATATTAAAACTATCGAATTAGAATTTAAAAATGAAGAAGATTACAAAAAATTTAACTATATCCCAGGACAATTTGCGGAAATTAGCTTAATTGGAAAAGGTGAATGTCCTATAGGGATAGCGTCATCTCCTACTGAAGAAGGAACTATTAAATTCACAATTAAGAAAATGGGTACTGTTACTTCAGGATTTCATACTTGTGAAGTAGGTGACATAGTTGGAGTAAGAGGTCCTTGTGGAAACGGTTGGCCTGTGGAAGAAATGAAAGGTAAAAATATAGTTGTAATTGGCGGAGGATTTGCATTCTCAACACTTCGATCACTTGTGCTTTATTTATTAGATGAAAAACATCGAAAAGACTATGGTAATATAACTGTTATTTATGGAAATCGTGACCCTGGAGAAGTATTATATAGAGATGTATTAGATGAATGGAAAAAACGAGATGATATTAAAGTAGTTTTAACTATTGATCGTGAAGCAGAAGGATGGACAGAAGAAGTTGGATTTGTTGCACCAATCGTTAAAAAAGTTGCTCCAAGTTCTGACAATGCTGTTGCAGTTATCTGTGGACCACCAATAATGATTAAAACTTCAATTGCAGTTATGGAAGAGTTAAATTGGAAAGATGAGCAAATCTTAAACAGTTTAGAGATGCGGATGAAATGTGGTATTGGCAAATGTGGAAGATGTAATATTGGTAATAAATTTGTATGTGTTGATGGACCAGTCTTTTCTCTTGCTGAGCTTAAAAAAATGCCAAACGAATATTAAATTAATATTTTAAATTATAAAATTAATTAAAAAATAGGTGAAAAAAAATGACTGCTAGTGCAGTTACAAAAACATTTGAAGATTTAATAATTGAGGTTCATGAAAAAGGATTATGTGGAGAGTGTGGTGGTTGTGTTAGTTTTTGTTCTGCTGGTGAAATTAAAGCAATCGAAATGTCAGAGTCAGGTCCCCCAAAATACATAAATAAAGACAAATGTCTTAAATGTGGGATATGTTATTTTGTATGTCCTCAAACTCATGTATTAAATGATCAGTTAAATAAAAAGTTCAATTATGATCCACCAATAGGAAATCAGTTAAAAATAGCTTCATGTCATGCTAGTTCAGAAGATATTAGAAATAAAGGAACAGATGGTGGTGCGGTTACAGCAATTTTAAATTATTTATTAGATAACAAGTTAATTAATGGAGCAATTGTATGTAAAAGGAAAGGTCCATTTAACCGAAATTCATTTTTAGCCACAAGTAAAGAAGATCTCATTAAAGCTGCAGGATCTCATTTTGATTTTACTAGCCAAGTAATTGGATTAGAAAAATATAATACTTTTATAGCGGCAAATATAGCATTGAAAAAAGTCGCGAGTTCCGATTTGTTAAATATAGCTGTTGTTGGTACTCCTTGTCAAATTAATTCAATTAGAAAAATGCAGGAATTAAGTATTTTACCCGCACATATAGTCAAGTATACCTTAGGATTATTTTGTTATCTAAACTTCTCATTCGATGATGAAGATAGGAAAAAATTAGAAGAAAAGTTTAATTTTTCATTTGAAGATGTTGAAAGCATGAACGTGCGAGAAGAATTGATATTATACTTTAAAAATGGAAATAGTAAAAAAATCCCATTTAAGGATTTACATGATATTGGACGCCCCGCTTGTTATGCATGTTCAGATTTTTCCAATATTTATGCTGATATATCTTTTGGTGGTCTTGGTTCACCAGAAAAATTAACAACTGCAATAATTAGAACAAAAATTGGTGAAAAAATCTATAATAATGCTCTAAATAAAGGATACATTAAAGAACCAATTGAATTTAATAGGCCAAATAATAAAATGGAATTATTGGCTAAAATAAAGGAATGGAGCAGTAAAAAAATCAAAAGAGCAGAAGAAACTTTAAAAAATAAATAGAAAGTCAAATTAAAATTTAGTTAGTTAGCATTCTTTTTCTCCTTTTATATCATAAGCTTCTGCCAAAGATGGTAATAGGAAATATACTACCAAAAGATAGAATGGAATTAATGATAATTCAACAAAAATTGAGATAATAAATGGAAATTTAGGACCAAAAAAATCCCATACAATTCCACCTAGTATTGGCCCGATAACACTCCCTAAATACGTAAAGAAATCTCCTATACCTAAGAGTTTGCCTCGATGTTCTACTGTGATTCGACTTACAAGATTTTGAAATATTAGACCTGCAGCAATCATAATTGTCATATCAAAGAGTAATAGTATTGCAAAAATCCAAATATTCTCAGAATTAATTAATAGCCATGTAACTATAGCACCTAAGATACTTACAATTGTTATTCCGATTGAAGGCCGAAGCTTATCAACAATAGCACCTAATTTTGGAGCGAAGAGCGTAGCTAATATTCCGGCTGGTAGATATGCCCAAATTACTAAATTAATATTACTTTCAATATTTTCTAATAAATAAATGTTTAAAAATGGTCTAGCTATAGAACTATTGATACTACCTAAGAAAAGCACAGTCATTAAGAAGAATACTCCGATAATTGTTGCCTTAGAATAGAAGATTTTTGATTTATTTATTGTTTTATCAATTGAAGTGTTATTGTCAGAAGGATATTCTGAAAACCTAACTGATTCATCTACATTTAAATGAAATCTTACACCAGCAATGAAATTTGCAATTCCGTATACTGGAATTGCGGCATATATAATGAATGGATTATTAGTTAGTGAGCCTGCTATCATTACAAGATTGAAACCAAAAAGAGATCCAATTATTTGTCCTATAGCGTTCGATGAATTAACTTTACCATATGCTTGAGAGCGATTATCTTTATTAGATTTTTCAGCAACAAATGTGTTAAAAGGAACCCAAAAGACACCTGCCATAAAACCTAATGTAAATGTACCTACTCCTAATAAGATAAGGTTATTAATAATTATAGCCGCATATATTATGAAATAGCTAAATGCACGTCCATATGAGCCTATTAACACTAAAAATGTTCTAGAATTTATCCGATCTGTTATAAATCCAGTAATAAAAGCACTGATCATGCGACCTAATACTTGTACTGAGACTATTAAACTTAACTGAATACCTGTTGCTCCCATATTAGTACGAGCAATTACCGGCGTCCAAAAACCAATGAAAAAAAAGCCTAAACTATTCAATAGCACAATTTTAAGCATATCATTGAAATCTAAGGTAAAACGTTCCTCATCAGGCTTGAATAATTTCATCATTTAAAGAAACAGAAAATAATATAAAATCGGAAATAATTGGCAAAATAAATTGTTTTATATCAGAAATTATATATTCTTTTGTCAATCATATCTTTGTAGAAGCCCCATATATTATTTCATATTTATTGATTTGCAACCCTTATTGATTAAAAATAATTTTTCTATAGTGTTTTGTTGGTTGATTTATTTCTTCTTCCGCTAATTTTTCCAAGTATTTCTTTTTTATTGGAGCTTGCCTATAAAGTCTGAAATATTTCCAAACTTCACGTTTCATTTCTAATTTTTCATTCTTCATTTTTAACGGTTTTATGTTATTTTCTTCTTGAATAGAAGAAAATAGTGAAATTATATAATATTTAATGAGCCCAATTTTTAAGCATATACTTTATACTTAAATTGCAAAAATATTTCCTGTATTATAGATTGTACTATCCAAATCTAAAACAATTTGACCTCCAGAAGCTAATTCTACCGCATGATTTATACCTTCTAAAGCTCTATGCATCATGAAGTCATACGCTCTAAAACAATCTTCGAGTTGAGGCATTTGTCTTTCAGCATAATATTGTGAGATAGCAGGGATTAGTTCTGGAATGAAATCTTGGCTTATCATCATCTCTTCTGCATCTACATCCATTTCATTTGCTGTCGTAAATGGTTTTCCGACGTCCATCTGTGCAAACATTACCCTACATACAAATAAAGATGCTTTTATTTCTTTCATAATAAATTTAATTCTATTTTTATCATCTAGGAATTTTCTGAAAGTAATTGCATTAATAATATCCTCATTGGTGATAGTTTTAGATGTATCCATTAATTCGCTAACCCTATCTGACATCCTCTTTGATGATAACATCAATTTTAGATTCATTTTGTTTTTCTTATGATAATCCTGGTAAAATGCAGAAAGAAACGAGTGAGCTCCCAAAGATTCCTGATTTTCAGAAGTATCCAACCTATAATTATTCCCTTTAAATTTATCCATAAAGTTTTTAATAACTAAAAATTTTAACTTTAATCGATGTAAAGCGAAAAATAAGCATAATCTTGTTTTGGCATATGCATCTACATTTCCCATCCTAAACCTATCATGGTGATTCCTCTCATACATAACAATAGGCTTTAATTTACTGACTATTACTTCAATAAAATATTCAATGATATGTTCAAGAGGTTCGCAATCTAATACATGAAATTTATCTATTAATTTTTCACTAGTAGGTTGACTCTGTGGTAATTCTTTAATTTCATCATAATTATAATACTCAAGAAATAATGAAGTTAGTGCCTCCATCTCTAAAACGGTTCGACATGGTATAAAGACTTTATTTAAATCATATAATATTGGATTGCTTTCTGGCATATTTTACACTCCTTTTACTATAAATTTATACAATATAGGGAAGCCCCTCTTTCTTATTATATTATATTTAATTCATCATTTGTAATAAGTTTTTTATAGATTTTGGTTAGTACAATTCTTTTTATTCTATTTTTTTTGCATTCAATATTATGAAGACAAAATATCTTATTCGAAATTACATATGAAATTTGTTGTCCTAAAAGTTTAAAATAGAGTAATATCTGTGCATATAATTAAATATGATTTTACATACATTTATAATGATTTTTTGTTTTGTATTCAAAAAATTTATAAATGCGTGCATTATTATTATTTTAATTTTAATCTTACAATTTATCAATTTAAAGGATAAATAATAAGAAAAAAATAGAAATAAGATATTTTCAAAAAAATAATTTAAAAAATATAATCGAAGAAATTAACCAATTTAAAAAATAATTAAAATTAAGAGCTGAATTAGAAATATGGCAGAGGAAGAAAGCTTTTTGAACGCAAAAGCCTTGGTTGTTGACAATGGTACTGGTATCTCCAAGAATGGCTTTGCCGGTGAGGATCAACCGAGGTCAGTATTCCCAACACTAATTGGTTATCCTAAGTATGAAAGCATCATGACTGATGTTGAACATTATACTCGGGAATATTATATTGGTGAGGAAGCTATGCAATTAAAAGGCGTTTTAAAGTTAATGTTCCCTGTTGAACATGGTATCATTGAAGACTGGACAGCAATGGAGAAAATCTGGCATTATACATTTTATACTGATCTGCGTATCGATCCAAGTGAACATCCTGTTCTTTTGACTGAAGCACCATTAAATCCACGACCAAATCGTGAAAAGATGGCTGAAATTATGTTTGAGACTTTCAATACTCCTGCTCTTTATGTAGCAATGCAAGCAGTATTGAGCCTTTATGCTTCTGGTCGTACTACCGGATGTGTTATAGATATTGGTGACGGAGTTTCCCACGTAGTTCCAATTTTTGAGGGATTCGCCTTAAGCCATGCTATCCAGAGAATCGATCTAGCAGGTCGGGATATTACAACTTACTTACAGAGACTTCTTCGACAAAAGGGATACTCTTTTACAACATCTGCAGAAAAAGAAATTGTTCGAGATATCAAAGAAAAATTGTGCTATGTAGCAATCGATCCTGAAAAAGAAATGATGCTTTCAAAGAAAGTAGCTGGGATGGAAAAGAGCTACATGCTTCCTGATGGAGAGACAATCAATGTTGGTGTAGAAAGATTCCTTGCTCCTGAGTGTTTCTTTAATCCGAGTGTAATCGGTAAAGAATTAGAACCCCTTGATGATGTAATTGTTGGCGCCATTTCAGAATGTGATGTAGATCTTAGAAGGGATTTATATAGTAATATTGTACTTTCTGGTGGTTCCACTATGTTCCCTGGTATCAAAGAAAGGTTAACCAAAGAAATTAAGGAGCAGATTCCTGAAAGTGTTGATGTAAAGATTATCGCACCTCCAGAGCGTATGTACTCAGTATGGATTGGTGGTTCAATCTTAAGCTCCTTGAAAACATTCCATAGAATGTGGGTAACTCGAAGGGAGTATAAAGAGATGGGACCACAGGTTATCCATCGATGCTTCTAATCCGAGAAATATATTTATAAAAATCGAATGGGAATAAATTTCATAAGTTTTTTTATTTTTCTTTTTTTTATTGTGTCTATTTTGAGAAATATTTCTTTATTGCAGTTAAGAGAATATTCAATTTAGTTCCCCAAAGAAGTTAAGATTCAATAAATTAAAAAATTATTATCTAATCAATTTAAATTTAAGTTAATTTAAGCAACTAAATATTACTTTCATTATTTTGCAAAGGATCTATACACATATTTATTAGAGAAACATTTAAGGACTTGAGCTTATTAATCTCTTATATCTATTGAAAGGATTATTGCAAAATTGATAATTTTGATTAGAATAATGAGGTTATAACTAGAAAAAGGTCTATTTTTAGGAGTTTCTTTATATACTTCTGATATTAAATCTCTCTATAACTAATTAATAATAAAGTGAAAAGATGTTTTGCTGAAATAACATTAAATAATAGAGTTCAAAAAAGATTTTTATAATTATAATTCTATTATATTTTTGAAAGACCTTCTAAAGATTCTTTTTAATTTAGATTTATTTAGTTAATATTAAGTAAGTTATAATTAGGATAAATGAGGTGTTTTTTTTTAAACAAGTTAAAGGAACGTTAGTATTGACGATTGTGAAGTCAATCAAAATAAATCATAGAAAAAGACATGAATATGATGTAATGCTCTCAGATAAGGCAAAGGAATTACTTAATCAAAGGATTCTATCTGCATCTTGGTATCCTTGTGAAGAATTTCGGGAGCTTTTTGATGCTTTATGTTATGTAGAAGCACGAAATAATCCAAATACTCTACTCCAATGGGGTTTTGATGAAGCAAAACGTTGGTTTACGACGATTTACCAATCTACTGTTTTTAAAGGGGATCTTCAAATTGCTTTTGAAAAATATAGTCGTTTTCACAGAAAGGTTTATAACTTTGGTGAAGTTATACTAAATTCTTTCTCTGACACAGAATTAGAAATCACTTACAAAGATACACCTCATAATTGGCCAAATTATTATCACTCAGCAGTTGGATGGGCAATGTGTTTTTTTCAATTATGCCTTGACAAAAAAATTAATTATTCCTATATTAATAAATCATGGAAAGGAGAAGGTTGGACTACAATCCGGTTTTCATGGACTCAGTGAATTAAATTTCTTAGAAAGAAGGTTAATTTTTTTTAAAGCTTCTAGTTTTTTAGGGTTTGAATTTAGGAGAGGGCTCCTAACAATTAATTTCTCTAGATTCATAAAATTAAGAATATTGTTAGAAATACTTTCAAGTATTTTACTATTAATTACAAATTCTCTTAGATTCTTCAAACTAATAATAGAGCATATTCAGAGCATATTCTGAAAAAATTAAAAGAGGGATAATAAGATTTAGCGATAAAATTTTTCAGTGTGAAGATATTTCCTCTTATTTACGCCCATTAATTTCAATGCAGGTCGAACACTCTTCACCATAGCTGGAGGTCCGCAAAGGTAATAATCATTTTTTTGGATCTTTTTTCCAGGATCGACACAGGGGGCAAGACGCTCTAGTTTCTCACGATCAATAAATCCACATTCACCTTCCCAACTATCATCATCAGAAACTATGGGAATAATGGTTAGGTTTGGATTTTTTATCTTCATTTTTTCGAATTCCTCGTTCAGGAATAATTCATAAGGATATCTTATACCCCAGATTAGAGTTATTTTCCTAGTATTCTTAGAGTCTTCCATATAACGCAACAGACTAAGAAATGGAGTAATACCAGATCCTCCAGCGATCAAAACTAGTTGATTCGATTTAGATTTATGAGCATTAAAAATTCCGTAAGGACCCTCAATATAGGCAGTATCTCCAACTTTAACTGTCCCTATTTGATTCGTATAATCTCCTAATTCTTTTATTATAAAACTAATGCAGTCCTTATTAACGGGACTTGATGTAAATGAAAAGGGATGAAATTCTTTTGATACTTCCTGAGATTTAATAGAGAGATAGCCATATTGGCCAGGTGCATAATCGAAAATTTTTCTATTCTTCGGTTTTAATTCTAGAGTCCAATAAGAAATTGCTTCATTTTTAACTCGAATAATTTCATAAGGATTATTTTTCACTTTTCTTATTCGAATTACTTTAAGATTTAGCCAAGAAACTAATGCGAATAGATAAAAATAGGTAAATATGATAAGTATAATTGGAGACGGATAATTTAGATTAGTGATTAACGCATGTAGAAATAAGAAAGATGCAGTAATAATCACTAAATTGTGTATTGTCTTAGCTACATTATACTTTAGTTTTTTCAGTTTTTTTCCAGACCCATGTAAAAAGATCACTCCTACTGCCATTAAGAGAATAAATTGTACTAAGGAATTAATTCCCGATCCGATCAGAATTAGAGTTTTTCCACTTATATAAAACATGATAATCCCATGTGTTATTACTAACTGAATAGCAATACCGGATATAATTATGTGAAATAAAATAATCCGATCCATTCCAAAGATCTTATCGATGAACTTTAATCTAGAGGTTAACACAAATTCATAAACCAGTAGTATATAGGCTGTAATACCTAATATATCTGCCAGTTGTCTTAAAAGAGGTTGAATTAATTCTGTGGGATTTAAAGCATAGAATAGGAGAATAACAATTAAAGGACTTGAAAAATAAATTAATAAAATTATAATTCTTTTGGTGGAATTTTGCATAATCTCACCGAATTTTTGAATTTTTACAGATTTAATCCTTTTCTAAAAATTCAAACATTTTTTTTGAACATCGATTACATCTATACGTTTACATAATTTTGCTTATTTTTATATTTTAATAAATTTTATTGTTTTTTCTTAAATCCAGATTTTGTATCTATATAATGGCATAATTTTGCTTATTTTTTTATTTTAATAAATTTCTTTGTTTTTTATTAAATCCAGATTTAAGGTTTTTACACTTGGGCTATTACAATCCCGTGGAAAAGAGATGGTTTTGTGTGGATTGCTATAAAGTAAATTAAGATTTTAATAAGGATAACGATGAGGATTATCTTTGTCTTTAGATATTAGATTTTTCATTTTCTTTTTTTAAGATTACATATTATTATTTTTAAGGAAAGATATTATTTTAGAAGGGAGTATAATGAGGTGAGTCCACAGGTTATCCATCAATACTTTTAAATTAAGCTCCTCCAAGTATAGGGAAATTGTAATATTAGTCTTTTTTCTTTTTTTCTTTTTTATTGTATTTCTTACTAAACAGATTTTTACTCTTTCGAACATATATATAGTATTGAACTAAGATCGAATATTTTAGATTGGTAAATACTTAACATGGAATTAGATCCCGATTTCATAAAAGATAATTTAGAGCAAATTGGAAAAAGAGAAAGTTTAGCTTTTTTAAGAGAGTGGATTGATAGTTCAAATGATATAACATTACGTCAGAAAGCATTGAAAATCTATGGTTTGCTCGAA
The DNA here is from genome assembly GCA_048937405.1 of Promethearchaeota archaeon. Lineage (GTDB taxonomy): Archaea > Asgardarchaeota > Lokiarchaeia > Sigyniarchaeales > SOKP01 > Loki-b32. The sequence goes on along the minus strand of JBHLNF010000007.1, from coordinate 215,602 downwards.
GAAGGTAAAAATTTTAAATTTTTTGAACAATTATTTCTTTCTGACGAGAATCTTCAAATTAGATTAATTGCGGGACAAATTTTAAGAGAAAAGTATTCGAAAAATAAGAAGCTAATTCAATTGTTAGAATATTCACTAAAAATGATTGATAATGTAGAATTGAAGCTTTTTGCTTTAAGAACATTGAATTCAATCAATAATATAAAAACGCGGAAATTAATAATAGAATTCCTTAATAATATAAATAAGAATTACATTCATGATAAAAAAAGACGGGATCTAAAAGAAATCAATGAATTTGATCCTAATGAACCCATCCCTAAAGTATATCTCGACATTTGCAATAATATAATTCTACACAACTTTTACACTAAGAAATGTGGATATCTTGTGACAATAAGAGGTGGTAAAATAATTTCTATAAATTGTGAGAGTTCCAATCTAAAAAGAATTTCAGATATTCTCGGAATACAAAACTTGATTGAACTAGAGTATCTTCAATTAGCGCGAAATAAACTTGAAAGTATAGAAGGAATCCAAATCTTAAATAAATTAAGAAAACTTGATTTAGCAAATAATAAATTAAAAAAAATTGAGAATTTAGATGATTTAATCAATCTAGAAGAATTAAATTTGTCAAATAACAAGATCCATAAAATAGATAACTTAGATTCTTTACGTCACTTAAAAAAATTGTATTTAAATAATAATCTCATAGAAGAAATTACCAATTTAACTAATTTAGTGAATTTAGAAGAGTTAAATTTGAGTCATAATCAAATTTCAGAAATTAAAAATCTAGATAATTTGGAGAAGTTGAATAGATTAAATCTTGCATATAATCAAATCGAACATATGAAAGGTCTTAGAAATCTAAGAAATTTGATGTGGCTACACCTTAATGATAATAAATTAACTCAAATTAGTGATCTATCAACTCTTCATCAGCTTAAAGGATTATACCTCTCAAATAATTTTATATCTGATATCGGATGTCTTGAAAATCAGGTGAACTTAAAAAAAATGGAATTGTCTAACAATAAGATTAAAAAAATTAAATGTTTAACAAATCTAAAAAATCTACAAGAATTATATTTGGATAACAATAGTATAGAGGAATTAGAGGGGTTTGAAGGTTTGAATAATCTAATCATTTTACATATAGGTAGAAATCAAATATCACAATTCAACAATGAGAGCATAAAAAGCTTGAAAGGTCTTAATTTCTTATTTTTAAATGAAAATCCTTTAGATAAAAAAAGTTGGGAACATTTTAAAGAGAGATTTAAATTTCCATGAGTTGTAGACTTAAAAATTCCTATTAAAATTCAGAAGAAAATGACTAAATTAATATCTATTAAAAGTATTAGAAAATTAACAATCTTATAAATCCTACAGATAATACTTACATTAAATAGTTATGTTATTGCATTCTGTCTTATTATTTAAGAAAATATGAAGATCTAAGAATGTTCTTTAATATAGTCATCAATCCATAGTTCCATTAAAATCTCATCAATGTAATGTGAATTCATTAGAAATTGCTTTTTTCTTACACCTATTTCTCTAAAACCTAGTTTTCTGAAAAGATGGAGTGCTCTTTCATTGGTTGAGAAACTGCTGAGAATAATTTTTTGTTTATTATTTAACTTTTTAGCAGCATGAATAGCAAAATCAATGAGTGATCTCCCAATAAGGTTGTCTCTATACTTTTTTCTTATAATAATACCTAAAACACCTACATGAGCCGCAGCATCCCATTCAACATTAGAGATTTCGCACTGTCCAACTATGTTGTAAGGCTTTTCTAAATCCTTATGTTCTGCTATAATACAAATTTCTTTTTCTCTTTTAACATTAATATACCATGTATCTTTTTCTATCTGACTTTTAACGGGAAGAAAAACGGGTAAATAGAGACCTTCGTCTATAACTTCATTGAAATTAAACCAAACACCATCAACATCTGATTTAGTTAAATGTCGTATAATAAGGATGTCTCCATTTTTTAACTCTAAGACCTTTTTCATTACTTAAATATAAGTTTTTATAATTAAATTCCTTATGGTAACATTATGGAAAATAAAAATAATGAGTCCCCTGAAAAAGAAAATGAAGAAAAAGGGAATTTAGAGACTCAATTAAAATCATCATCTAAAAAAAAAAAGCAACAAGTTGCTAAGGATTTAGTTACTTTAAAGCATGTTGAAGTGAAAAAACAAGAAATTAGTCCAGAAACTAAAACACTTGCACAAACTCTAAAAGAACGATATATAGAGCACGATCAATTTGAAAGACTTTCAAATGATGAGATCACGATTCTAGAAACATTCATGGGAAAAAGATTATTTTTAGAACGAATTGCTATTATTGCTAATCAATCTAGAATTCCATTGGGGATTCCTGGATTTAAAAAAGCAGAATTAGAAAAGATTCTCGAAGATTTAATTTCTAAAGGCTATATACAATCTGAATTGGTTGAAGATAAAAATGTTTATTTTCTCACTGAGCGGGGAGAATACCGTGTTCAATAATCCAAAACATATATAATACTGTTCAAAATTAATTTGTTTATCATTTTTATTCAAAAAAATAACCCTATTTATATTGTTAATGAATTGAGTAAAAGAGGAGAATCATTAAATTGTCAGGCACTACTCCTTTTAAAGTTATTTTGCTCTCTATTTAATTAATGAAACTAACGCAAAAGATTCGGTTTTTTCCAACTGAGGAGCAGATACATATTCTCAGAATAATATCCGAGAAGTGTCGGCTTTTATATAATTTTGCGTTAGCTGAACGAATAGAAAATTGGCGACAAAACAGGGATAAACAAAAGGAAGAGCGACAATATATAGGATATGTAGACCAATCGAGAGCCCTACCCTCATTAAAAGAGAATTATCCTGAGTATAAATGGGTATATTCAAAGGTTCTGCAAACAATGCTTAAAAAACTGGATTCTAATTACAAATCATTTTTTTCTCTGTGGAAAAAAGGAGATAAGAAAGCGAGACCACCACGATTTAGAGGCAAGAAGCATTTCACTACGCTCTGTTATAGTCAATCTGGGTTTAAACTACAAGGGAACTCAATTATATTCTCTCATAAGCATCCTTCGAAAACAGTTCTTAACTTTGAGATTCCCCCTCATCTCATTCCAGAAGGGATAATTAAGCAGGTTGAGATTATCTTTGATAATAACCAGTGGTTTGTTTCCCTCAGCTATGAGGTCGAAGTCCCTGAATATAGCGACAATCACTTCTATCAGGCATTTGATTTGGGAATAAATCAGACTGTAGGGGTTAATATTTTTGGAAAATCAGTACAATTCAACCATAAAAGAGCGGACATCTACTGGAAAAAGAAAATAGAGGAAGTACAGTCGAAACGAGATCATTGTAAAAAATACAGTAAGAAATGGTATTGGTACAATGAAAAAAGGAAAAAGATGATAAGGAAATGTACTCATCAACTTAAAGATTTCCAACATTGGCTCTCAAAACAGATACTATCTCACACGAAAGCAAATACTATTATAGTAGGAAAATTAAAAGTAAAAAAGATAGCTCAAAAGAAAAAAGCAGCAGATAACACGAAAAAGAATAAAGTAAACAAAACGCTTAATCATTCAGTTCACAACACAGGCTATATGTCAAGGTTTGTCGAATTCTTAACCTACAAAGCGGAAAAAATAGGTAAAAGAGTAATAAGAATTGATGAATCCATGACCACAAAAGCCTGCTGTAAATGTGGAAAGCTTAAAAAAAGATCAATTTTTGAAAGGAATATTATTTGCAATTGTGGAAATCATATTGACCGCGATCTCAACTCTGCAATCAATATCATGACGCGGTTTTTAACATCTAAGCAGAAATATGACTTCCTATCGCATGAACCCTCTGTGAACGAGGAATCATTCCTAACACAATGGAATGGTTTTCTACGACATACAGACCAACCCATACTAGAAGCGGTTGTGTACTCGTAGGAAGCCACAGTCTTTAGGCTGTGTGTGGTTCACAATAAACTATTAATATTATAACAGTTTTATTTCATATAATTATGTTTACGAGACGAATATATCGTTTGAAAACTCAAACGAAGGATAAGTTCTCCGAGAAGGGGAAGTATTATAGCAAGTACTAAATAAAATAATCCTCCTAAAAATCGTCTCTGTTGTTCTCTAATTCTTATATCATCTCTTTTTATGACTCGCTTCTTAATACTAGAGATGACTTTTAGATGGAAATATTTTATAAGTTATATTGAAATTCAAATACCAATTAAGTTAATATGTTAACTTATTCTTGGTTAGTTCAGTTTAGGTGAATTAGATCTGCGTTATATTCGGAAGATTTAAATATAATGTATTATAATTAGTATTCTGATTATATATAAGCACAATAGTAAAAAGTATAGTGATATTAAAATGGGTTACAAATTTGGAGGAAGTATAACGGCGTTAATAACACCTTTTGATTCAAATCTAGAAATAGATGAAGAATCTCTAAAAATTTTTGTAGATTATCAAATAGAAAAAGGTTCGCATGGATTAGTTCCATGTGGAACGACTGGTGAATCACCAACAATGACCCATTCTGAACACCTTAGAGTAATGGAAATTGTAACAGATCACGCAAATGGGCGAATTCCTATTATTGCTGGTGCTGGAAGTAATTCTACAGCAGAGGCAATAGTATTGACCAAATATGCTAAAGACGTTGGTGCTGATGCTGTTCTGTCAATAACACCATATTATAATAAACCAACTCAGGAAGGATTAATAAAACATTTTACAACAATAGCAGAGAAAGTGGACATACCAATAATAATGTATAACTGTCCAAATCGAACTGGCCGGAATATGGACCCAAAGACAATCATTGAGTTAAGTAAAATTGATAATATTGTTGGTATTAAAGAAGCGAGTGGTAATATCCATCAAATAACTGAAATCATTCTAGCTACAAGAAATAACACAAATTTCCATGTAATATCTGGTGATGATGAATTGACATTACACATTTGTGCCCTCGGAGGTGTAGGAATAATAAGTGTCGCAGCGAATATTATTCCAGATCGGATGGTGAAATTTATTGAATTTTGTTTAAAAAATGGTTATAAACAGGCAAATAATATTCATTTAGAACTCTATCCATTTTTTGAAGCATTAGCTTATGAAACCAATCCAGGTCCAGTAAAATATATTGCATCAAAATTAAAAATTGCTGGAATTTCAAATTGGTACATGCGACCACCACTCGTACTTCCAACGGAGCAAAATCAAAATAGAATTATAAATACTTTACATGATTTGAATATTAATTAACGAATTGAACATAAATAATATTGAGATGATTTAATTGAAAGAGAAATTAAAAATTTCGATTCTTGGTGCCACAGGAATTGTAGGACAGAATTATATTCAATTATTACAAAATCATCCTTGGTTTGAAATTGTGGATGTTGCTGCCTCTCCACGTTCAGCAGGTAAAACATATGAGGAAGCAGTTAAAGCAAAATGGCAGATGCCTGTTCCGATTCCTGAAGATTTAAGAAATATAATTGTAAGAGATGTTCAGGATTTGGACTCAATTCCATCGGATGTTCATTTTATGTTTTCAGCGATAAATATGCCTACAAAAGATCTAATTAAGAAAGCAGAATTTGAATATGCTAAAAGAGGATTACCAGTTATTAGTAATAATTCTGCACATAGAACAACTTCTGATGTTCCAATGATTATTGGTGAAATCAACCATGATCATATGAATGTGATCCCGATTCAACAAAAAAATAGAAATTTTAAAAATGGATTTGTAGTTGTCAAACCAAATTGTACAGTTCAAAGTTATCTTACTGCTATATATGCTTTAGAAAAAGCAGGCTATAAAATTGAAAAATTAATAATAACCACATTAAACGCAGTTTCTGGAGCAGGATATCCTGGAGTAGCCTCTTTAGATATGATTGATAATATCGTCCCTTATATTGGAGGAGGAGAAGAAGAAAAAACGGAAACTGAACCCGCAAAAATTCTTGGTTCTGTTGGAGAAAATGGGATTATTAATGATAATTCCTTGAAGGTAAGTGTTACAAGCATAAGAGTTCCAATAGTTGATGGTCATACTGCTTGTGTAAACCTTAAATTTAAAGATAAAATTCCTACAACGCAGGAAATAAGAGATATTTGGAATAATTTTAGATCATTACCTCAAGAATTAGATTTACCATTTGCTCCGAAAAGTCCTATTATTTATTTGGAAAATGAGAACAGGCCTCAACCTAAAAAAGACAGAGATAACGATAAGGGTATGGCTTTAACTGTGGGAAGATTAAGGAAAGACAATGTATTTGATTATAAATTCATATCATTAAGTCACAATACCATAAGAGGTGCTGCAGGAGGTTCGATTTTAACTGCTGAATTACTCAAAGTTAGAAATTTCATAAAATGATTATCTTTTAATTTTTCACTTAATTTCCTTATTTTTTTTCTAAAATTATTTTCTTAAAAATAAATCCTATATAGTAGTGATAATTTTATCTTCACGGAATTTAAGAAAGGGATTAATCTTTCTTTAAAATCAATTTACTTATCGGAATATCTTGGTTCTCCCCTGAAGGATATTCACGTCTTATTGTTAAAGGTAAAATTCGTGATCTTAATTCTAATTGCGCAATTTTTATTGGATCTATCATATTTTTAGGTTTTTCAACCAGAATTGGGGCTCCAAAGCTGATCTGAAGTGCTCTTGCACCAACGATTCTGGCTTTTTCGTATCTAGTTAAAAAGATAGGTCCTATTTTTACATATTGTCTGACTTTTTTATATTGTTTGCGTAAATCGCGAGATTCCAAAAAACTAGACATATTCTAACCTAAAAAAAGAGTAATTTAAAATTTTAAAATGTAGGATTTCATATAACTTTTGTGTTTTTCACTCATTTAAAATTATTTTATAGTCTTTAGAGAAACGATAAAAAGGATCTTAGATAATGCGCGAGAGGGGAATTGAACCCCTGATTTACACGGTGTGAGCGTTTAACGTATTATATGCTATTTACATTATAAATGTCGTCATACCACTAGACCACTCGCGCGTGATTTGATTTGTAATAAATGAGTTATATGAATTAAATATTACTTTACTTTGAATTATTATGTTATTTATTAAATTATTAGTAAATCGATTTAAGAATTTTAATATTTTTTAAAGATCTTACAAAGTCTGTTAGTTTAAATATTTCAACAAAATATAATATTCAAAAGCTAAAGCATTCGTACATTTATTGGTGATATTTGTAAAAACCAAGGAAGATTTTTTATCTCACCCATTAATTAAGAAGAATTTAATATCTAGACGAGATTATCAAGAGAATATTTTCATAAATTGTATAAATCGAAATTGTCTTGTAGTAATTCCTACAGGACTAGGAAAAACGATTATAGCCCTTATGCTGGCTATACAAAGATTAACGGAAATTGAAAATTCAAAAGTAATACTTTTAGCTCCAACAAAACCTTTAGTAGAACAACATTATAAATCCTTTTCAGATTTAACTGAACTCTCTGAAGAAACACTTATTACTCTTACAGGGGCGATTACTCCCGAAAAAAGAAAATCATTATGGAAAGATATAAAGATTGCTTTTATGACCCCTCAAGTACTCCAAAATGATTTAATTTCAAGATTATATTCAATTGAAGATGTTTCTCTGATAATTTTTGATGAATGTCATAGAGCTGTTGGCGATTATGCATATTGTTTTATCGCGAAAAAATACATAGAAATTTCAAATAATGCTCAAATATTAGGGCTTACCGCTAGTCCTGGTTCAACTGAGGGTAAAATAAAGGAAATTAAAGAGAATTTAATAATTGATCACATTGAAATAAGAACCGAAAAAGATTCAGATGTGAAACCTTATATCCATCAAGTAGATAATGAATGGATAAAAATTAAACTTCCAACCGAATTTTTAGAAATTAAAAGATTATTAGAGGAGAAATTAAGAACTAGTTATAAAATCCTAAAAGAAAATGACCTAATTAGTTCATATGACATATCAAAAATAACTAGAAAGGATCTATTAAAATTAAACCAAATAATTAACCAAAAAATATCTACTGCTAGAAATACTGATGAAAAATTCCTAATGTTTAACGCAAAAAAGATAACGGCTAATGCAATTAGATTATCTCATATGACAGAATTGTTAGAAACACAAGGAATTAGTTCTCTTAGAGATTATTTCAGAAAAAATGAAGAGAAAATAGAAAAAAATACTGCAAATAAATCATTAAAAGAATTATTTAGTAACAAAGATCTAAAACAAGCAAAAAATTTAACATATGATCTGTATTCCAAGGGAATTGTTCATCCGAAAATAGAAAAATTAAGGGAATTATTGATAAATCAAATAAATGAAAATCCAAATTCGAGAATTCTCGTTTTTTGCCATTTTAGAGATTCTGTGAATAATATAGTGAAATTTTTTGAGGACAATGAAATTATAAAAATGCACAAATTTGTTGGACAAGCCTCTAGAGGCTCAGATAAAGGTTTAACTCAAAAAGAGCAGATTAGGCTGTTGAAAGAATTTAAAGAAGGTATATTTAATACTTTAGTAGGGACAAGTGTTGCAGAAGAGGGTTTAGATATTGAAGAATGTGATTTGGTAATATTTTATGATGTTGTTCCTAGTGCTATTCGATCTATTCAACGTCGAGGTAGAACTGGTAGAAAGAAGGAAGGAAAAGTATTTGTTCTGATGGCAGAGAATACACGTGATGAAGGATACTATTGGGCGGAAAAGGCAAAAGAAAAATCTATGAAAATAAGTTTAGATAAAATTAAAAAAAATGAGACTCAATTAAATTCAGGACAATCGAACATATTAAATTTTATTTTATCTGAAAAAGAAGAAAATAATGAAATAAATGAAAAAGAAAACACTGAACAGAACTCTACTAATAGGATTGAGGGTGCAGAGAATTTTACAATTATCTGTGATAATCGAGAAACGGCATCCTCTGTTGTTAGAACTCTTTCTTTAATGGGACTTACTCTGAAATTAGAACAATTACAGGTCGCAGATTATATTATTTCAGAAAGAGTCGGGATTGAACGTAAGTCCGCCAAAGATTTTAATGATTCTATTATAGATGGCAGGTTATTTACTGAATTAAGCAAACTCCGAGAAAACTTTTTAAGACCAATTTTAATTTTAGAGGGAGATCCATTTATGGAATCTAACATCAGTCAAAATGCCCTTTATGGTGCAATTACTGCGATTATTCTTAATTTGGGGGTTACAATTTATAAAACGAAAAATGTTGAAGAAACTGCTCAGTTCTTATATCAGTTAGCAAAAAAGGAACAATCAATTTCAAATTCAAGTTTAAAATTAAGATTTGATAAAGCACCGTTAGAGACTTCACGTTTATTAGAATACATAGTCGCAGGAATACCAGGAGTAAATACTTTTCGGGCAAAAAGTCTATTGAAAGAATTAAAAACTTTACAAAATATTTTTTTGTCTGATATTCCAGACTTAACAAAAATTGAAAATATTGGAAAAAAGATTGCTCAAGAAATTTATAGAATTAGCAGATATAAATATAAAAACAATTCCTAAATCTGGGAATTGACAATATCTCCAAATTATTAAAACAATAAATATATTTTTTATAACTTCAATATTAATTTAAAGTAATAGTGTTTTTTTTATTGAGTAAAGAAACTAGGTTAAAAATAAGCTGAGCAAAGAGAGTAATGATAAAATTTAAAGTGGTTGTTGCTGGGGCTAAAAATGTTGGAAAGACTAGTTTACTTCGTCGTTTTGCTACAGGGAAATTCGAAAAATCTACATTATCTACGATTGGTGTCGATTTTGAAACTAAAAAAGTAATTGTTGATGATACAGAAATACTTCTGAATATCTGGGATTTTGCTGGAGAGAAAAAGTTTCGTCTCCTCTTCCCTTCTTATGTTTCTGGCGCTTCTGGTGCTTTAATGCTATACGATATAACTAATAAAGAATCTCTAAATGATCTTCATGATTGGATTAATGTTATTTCCTCTGTTCCTAATCCACCTAAAACAAAGATATTAATCGAGGCTAAAATTGATTTAAAACGAAAAGTAAAGAGAGAAGATGCTTTAAATATATTTAAAAAATATAAATTTTCTGGCGAAATGCTTAGTACTTCTTCTAAAACAGGTGAAAATGTTGAGAAAGCTTTTGAAATGTTAGGAAGAGAAATTCTTAAAAATTCTCTAAAGAAATGTCCTAATTGTGGAAAGATGTATCCACAAGAATTAAAATTTTGTCAATATTGTGGTGCGAAAACGTCTTAAACCTTTTAAATAAATTCCTAAAACTCAAAACAAATTAATCTTATATTAATGTGATATCCATATTCTTATTTAGAATTACTAAATTTTATATGTGATTAAAAAATTTAACACTTTTTTCACTCCAAAAATTCTGTACTTTTTTTAACCTTAAAAATTATTGATCCAACCTCAACCTTAAAAATAAGCTTATTGAGTCTTATTATCTAAATTAGATTTGATAGATCTGCTTTTTTCTTAAAGAAAAATTTATTTACTACAATAAATAAAAACAAGTATATTAATATGTAAGAAGGTAATAAAAATTGAACTATAACATAAACGAGGACATTCAAGAAATAATAAGTAGGCTTAAAAAAGAGAATATTTCATTTGAAGGTAAAACCATTTTAGTTACTGGTGGTGCTGGTTTTCTAGGATCTTGGATATGTGATGTTTTGGTTGCACAGGGAGCATATTGCATATGTTTAGATAATTTATCCTCGGGACGTCCTGAAAATATTCACCATCTCATGGAAAAGGATAATTTTCGCTTTATAAATCACGATATTTCTTATCCTATTTACTTTGGTTTTTCATTCCATCCCTTAGGAATATGTATTGCTGATATTAAAAAAATTGACATTGTAATGCATATGGCAAGTAGAGCATCTCCATTTGAATTTAAGCAAGAGCCAATCTCAATTCTTAGAAGTAATACACTAGGAACATTAAATACTCTGGGAATTGCAAAATTCCACAATGCAATTTTCTTTTATACAAGCACTTCTGAAATCTATGGAAATCCACCAAAAGAAGCTATTCCGACCCCGGAAAGTTATTTTGGACATGTAAATCCCGTTGGACCTCGTAGTTGTTATGATGAATCTAAGAGAGCAGGGGAAGCGTTTATTAAGGCTTATGAACTCCAACATAAGATGAGAGCGAAAATTGTAAGGATATTTAACACTTCAGGGCCAAGGATACGATATGGTCCGGAATTTGGAAGAGTTGTTCCTAACTTCATACATCAAGCTTTAAATAATGAGGATATAACAGTATTTGGAGATGGATCCCAGACTAGATCATTTATATATGTAGTTGATGAAATCGAGGGTTTACTTAAAATGGTACATGAAGATAAAGCAATTGGAGAAGTAATTAACTTAGGTAATGATAAGGAATTTACTATATTAGAGTTAGCAAAACTTATAAAAGATTTAACTAATTCCAATTCGAAAATAGTCTTTAAACCATTGCCTATTGATGATCCTTTATATAGATGTGCAGATTTAAATAAAGCAAAAAAAATTCTAAATTGGGAGCCAACAACATCATTAGAAGAGTGTCTAAAAAAGACTATTGCTTGGTTTAAAAATAATGAATGAAAATAATAAAAAGAATAGAAAAAACGATTTAACTGAGAGTAATAAAATTTTTGAAAAATTACTAAAAATCTGTCTTATCATTGGAATCGTTATTGTTTCAGGCTTTATTATTTATTATATCTTAACTCCTGAACCTGGTTATATAACATTTGGAATTTTAGATGAAGACCAAGATGCAGAAGGATATCCGACTGAAGCATCTATTAATGAGACTATCACATTTTATTTGTCTATTGGAAATTATTTAAAAAGAGAATTCGAATTCAGATTCAAAATATTAAAAGGCAATAATGATACTGTTATTGGTTCATTTCCTTCGAATGGAACATTATATCTTACAGTGGGAGACTTTACCTTAGAAAATAATATTGAAAGAATATATGGTGGTTATAACATTAGTTTTTCGGATGTTGGAGAAAATCAAATAATCATTGCTGAATTATGGCAAATAAAGAATGAGGTTGAAGAATTTTATAATGTAGTATATTTACGATTAAATATTACTACCTAATTAGCGCCCCCTATGATGTTTGCTGATTCTATTCTTACATAAGGAGCTTGAAATGCTCCATAAACCTTATACTCTTTTGAAACGGCATCAATCTTTTTAAATAAATCCATTATGTTTATACCAATCATTGTTTCATTCAATGGATACCTAATTTCTCCATTATTAATAAAATTTCCACGTAATATTAAGCCACTAAAATCCCCTGTCGATAAATTTACAGAATCTCCCGTATAATCTAGCATAATACCATCCTTAATATCTTTAATTATCTCTTTAAGTGCCATATCTCCTGGTTTCATTATGAAATTAGTTATTCCAATTGATGGTATTGAAGAATAAGAGCTTCTAGAAGCATTTCCTGAGCTTTCAACTCCATCCTTTCCGGCGGTATAACTATTATGTAATAAACCTGTTTTAAGGAATTTACCCATTTCTATGATCTTTTTATTCTTACAGGGTACCCCTTCATCATCAAATATTTGAGATCCTGGAGCGCCATCAATGAGCCCATTATCTTCAATATTTAAAAGTTTTGACCCTATAATTTTTCCTCTTTTACCTACAAGGAATCCTCGTTTATATTGAAAAGTTTCTGCATTCACAGCGGCAGCAAGAGACCTTAAGATTAGACTAATTGTACCTTTTGGGGTTAAAAGTACTGGTACTTTCATGCTTCTTATCTTTTTCCTATTAAGATTTCGTTTAGCATCTTCTAGAGCTAAATTTGCGACATTTGTGGAATTTATTTTATTAAGACTTCTTTCAACTTGCCTTTCATATCCAGAAGATGTTTCATTCCCCATTTTATCCTTAACGATAATATTAGAATAGATTGAGCAACTTGTTTCTTTTTTTAAGGTTGTTAATCCATTAGTATTAAATATATATGTTTTTGAGTAAACTGATGAAAAATTCCCAGATTGGGAAATTGCCATTTCGTCATTATCGCAAATTTTAATTATTTGGTTAACGATATTCAGAGAGTCCTCTATTTCTAAATTTTTTAAATTTTTATCAAATAAATCCTCGACGACAGGATAATTATTAAAGACACTTGGTAAATTCTTAAAATCGGGATCTGGAGTACCTACTTTCATCATTTTAATAGCGGTTTTAGAAATCTTTTCGATAGTTTTTCTGTCTAATTTGTTAGCATATGTAAAACCAAGAGCTCCATTTTTATTTATTACTCTAATTGAAAAACCATTATCTTCTCCAACTTCATTATTTTTAATCGAATTTTCTTCAATTTCAATATTAATGTATTTATTTTTCTCAAAGTAGAGGTCCGCACATTTTATCTCTGAGTTCCTAAGTTCAATTAGATTTAAACAATAATGGGCTAAGGAATGAATGTCTATATTATTCATTTAATCTTGACCTCCAACAGTTACATTTTCGAGACGTATATAAGGTGCTCCATCACACACTCTAACACTCTGCCCACCTTTTCCACACATACCAATAGAGTAATAAAATGATTTTTTATCTCCAATTGCGGATATTTTATTTAAAGCTTCGAGAATCATCCCACTTAGAGAAACGTCTCTCATGATCTCCTTTTTTTCACCATTTTTGATTCGAAATGAAAATTTACATTTAAATTGGAAGTTTCCTGTTGTAGGATCAGTATACCCATATTTGAAGTCTTCGCATAGGATACCATCCTTTGTATCCTCAATTATTTCACCTAAATTCCAATCTTTTGGTTCTAAAAATGTGAAACCCATACGTACTTGAGGTCTTTCAGAACTGCTAGAAGCTCTACCATGGCCATTTGGAGGAACATTCATTCTAGATGATGTCTCTATATTATGAATATAATTTCTTAGAATTCCATTTTCAATAATTATAGTTTTTTGCGATGGAATTCCCTCATCATCTATAAAGTAACTACCAAATAACTCATATGGTAAATTAAATTGATTTCCTTGACCCATAGTTGGATCATCAATTATAGTAACGTTTTCTGATGCAACATTTTTACCGATCATATCTTTTAATATACTTTCATTATTTAGCACGTGATCGGCTTCGCATGCATGCCCAAAAGCTTCATGAATTATAGTTCCAGTCAGTGTAGAATCTGCGATAATAGTAAATTTACCACCAACAGGAGATTTTGCATCTAATAAGGCTACTGCTTCTTTAGCAGATTTCTTACTTAAATTAATCGCTTTTTCTGTCTCAGCAATTTCATATCCACCAATTCCGGCAACAGAATTCAGTGAATTTTCAATTATCCCATTTTTTTGTGTAAAAACCATACAAAATAAGCGAAGAAATGATAAATCTTGAATAATATTACTCCCAAAAGAGTTCAAAAATAAATTTTGAGAATGACCATCAAGATAAATAGTATGAGTATTTTTCACATGTGAAGAATAATCCGAGGCTATTTTTTCATGTTCTTTTACAAGATTTATTTTATCTTCAATATCTATCTCTTCTAATTTCTTCTTTTGATTATTCTTGAATTTTTGTTTTATTGGATCAGTTTGATTAATTTTAAATTTTACTTTGCTTAGCGATTCTGAAAGACACGCTAATTTAACAGCTTTTTGAAATCCTATTTTAATGGATTCTCTATTCAAATCTCTTAGAACTGAAAAACCCCAACCTCCATTTTTGAAGGTTCGAATTCCACAGTCGTTAATCTCAAAAGAAGAAATTGCTTTACTCTTTTGATCAGTAAAATCTATCCTTGTTCCATTGTTTACTTCAGCTCTAATATCCCAATATTCAATTTTTTCTCTTGCAATCTGATTTAATTGTTTAATTAAGGATTCATCAATTTTTTTTAATTCGTCTAAAATTTCCATTTTTCTCGTAAAAAGGTTAAAATATAACTATAAAGTAGTTTGGGTATTATGATTATCTATTTCTCATCAAAAAAAGAGAAGAATTGCTTAAATATCTTTCTTTTTTAATTAAATTCTTAATTTGAATGATTAGTATAAAAAGTTAGCTTTAATTACTGATTTTCAATTTCTTAACTATTAAAATAGCATCCTTAATTGAGCACATTCGAGTAAATTTAGTTGAATTGTTGAACAAAAATGAACGATTACATTTCCAACATTTTTTTAATTTTATAATTCTATTCGAATAATACCACTCTCCGCAAAAAGTACACCGAAAGAAAAAAAATTTCTTAGCACTATTCATATTACTTTACATTAATAGCATTTCATTTATTCATTACAGCTTAAAAATTTTCTAATTTATACTATAAAATATTTTATGATTAATATCTTCAATAAAATAAGATATATTTTGGGACCATTCATTACTTTAATTGGGATAAAATAAAAAAAGGGAAGAAATATGGATCATAAATTTATTCATCCAATAGAAACAAGGTATCGAACGGAAATAGCAAATATTTTCACAGAAGAAAAAAAGTTAGAGAATTGGTTAAAGGTAGAGGGTGTTTTAGCAGAGGTTCATGCAGAATTAAATAACATTCCTAATGAAGCCGCTAGAGAAATAAAGAAAAAAGCAAATTTATTTCATGTAAAATTAGAGAGAGTGAAGGAAATCGATAAAGAGATACATCATGATTTAATGGCAATGGTGAAGGCATTGGCAGAGCAATGTGAAGGAGATGCTGGTAAATATATTCATCTTGGCGCAACCAGTTATGATATTGAAGATACTGCAATTGCTCTACAACTAAAAGAAGCTTTAAATTACTTAAGAGAAGCTCTATTAGATTTATTAAAAAAACTCTTAAAAATTACGGAAGAGAAGAAAAATTTAGTATGTATTGGAAGAACTCATGGTCAACATGCAATTCCTACTACTTATGGAATGAGATTTGGAGTATGGGCTTATGAAATAAACAGACATTTAGATCGTATTTCTGAAATTATCAATCGGATATCTTTTGGTAAAATCTCTGGTGCTGTAGGAACAATGGCTAGTTTTGAAGCCAAAGGAATAGAAATTCAAAAAAGGGTGATGAATAAACTAGATTTAAATCCTGTTCTAATTGCAAATCAAATTATCCAAAGAGATAGACATGCGGAAGTTATCTTTTTAACTTCTTTAATTGGTCAGACATTAGCGAAAGTTGCCAGAGAAAATAGAATTCTTCAGAGAAATGAAATTGCGGAAATATTTGAACCATTTAAAAAAAAGCAAGTGGGAAGCTCTACAATGCCACATAAAAGGAACCCTCATAAGTCAGAACGGATATGTAGTTTAGCTAGAATTCTAAAATCTAACGTATTAGTGGCTTTAGATAATATTATTTTGGAGGATGAAAGAGATTTAACTAATTCTGCTTCTGAGAGAATTATTTTTGCTGAAAATTTCATTCTATTAGATTATATGGTTAAACAATTAACTGAAAATTTAATAGGGCTTGAATTCAATGAAAAAAAAATTGAGGAAAACTTAAATCTCACTAAAGGTGCGTGTCTTAGTGAAAAATTTATGGTTCAATTAGTAAAAAAGGGGATTGGAAGACAAGAAGGGCATGAAATCCTGCGACAAGCCTCAATAGAAGCTAGAAATAAAGATTTATACTTGAAGGATATTCTAATTAAAAATAATCAAATTAAAGAAAAATTCACAAAAGCAGAATTGGATGATATTTTCGATCCACATCAATATATTGGTCAAGCTGTTGAACAAGTTGAGAATTTAATATTGTTTTTAAAAGATAAATATAAAATCTGAATTTTAATAAAATGGTTGAAAATAATAATATATACAAAAAATTAGGTGTTTCCTCTAAAAAGGAAGATGTTCATTTAGCTATAGAATCTATAAATAAAGGTTTATTCCCAGGAGCATTTTGCAAAATAGTAAAAGATATTGCAGGAGATAAGGATTATTGTTCAGTGTTTCATGAAGATGGAGCGGGAACAAAATCAAGTTTAGCATATATGTACTATAAAGAAACAGGAGATATAGGTGCATTTAAGGGAATAGTTCAGGATGCCATTGTGATGAATATTGATGATGTATTATGTATTGGTGCAACAGGGGATCTCTTTTTATCTAATACCATAACAAGAAATGCGAATATTATATCTGGAGAAATAATATCCACTATTATCAAAGAGTATGAGTCATTTAGCAAAAAATTTTCGGAATTTGGTTTAAATATTATTACTTGTGGAGGTGAAACTGAAGATATTGGCGATTTAGTCAAAACCATATCTATATTTGCATCCGTATTTTCTAGATTAAAAAGAAAAGATGTTATTGATGCAAGTAATATTAAATCTACTGATATTATAATTGGTCTAGCTAGTTCTGGAAAAGCATCTTATGAAGATGAATTTAATAGTGGGATTGGGAGTAATGGATTAACATTAGCAAGGCATGGGATACTTTCACATGAATATTATAAAAAATATCCAGAATGTTATGATCAAAACCTCGATGAGAATCTTGTTTTTTTTGGTAAATATAAATTAACAGATTTGATTGATGAAGCTAATCTAACTATTGGAAAAGCGTTATTATCACCCACAAGAACATATGCTCCAGTTATAAAAGATATTTTAAAAGATTATAGAAATGAAATTCATGCTATTATTCATAATACTGGAGGAGGTCAAACCAAAATCCTAAAATTTGGAAAAGGGATAAAATATGTAAAGAATAATCTATTCAGCATTCCAAATATATTTAAATTAATTCAAAGCTCATCAGCAACTCAATGGAAGGAGATGTATAGTGTTTTTAATATGGGGCATAGGATAGAAATATTATGTGATGAATCATTTTCCTCAGAAATTATAAAAATCGCCAAAAAATATAATATTGATTCAAAGATAATTGGATATTGCGAAAAGTCTCCAATAAAGGGTAAAAACATATTATATCTTAAATCTGAAGTTGGTTCTTTTACTTACGATTAAGGAGATTATTTAATGAAAAAAGATTTTGATGTAATATGTATTGGTGCAGCTCTTATTGATATAATCGCTAAAATCGAAAGACATCCAATTGAAGATGATGAGGTATTCGTACCAAATTTACAGATAATGTCTGGGGGAGCTGCAGCTAATACTGCTTATGTATGTAAGTTATTAGGATTAAAAACCGCATTTATAGGAAAGATAGGATATAAAGATGAATTTGGAAATAAGATCATTAAAGACTTCGAAGAAATTTCGCTTAATACAACTCTAATTAAGTACTCACGAGAAGACGCAACAGGATTGGCGTATGTGGCTATAGATAGAAGTGGAGATCGAAGGATTTATGCATATAGTGGAGCAGCAAATTTGCTTTCATCGAAGGATATTAATTCTGAAGAAATTCTTAGAGCAAAAATAATATTTTTAAGTAGTTTAAAAAATTTAGAACCCTTCGAAAAAGCTGCTAAAATTGCAAAAAAACATAACATACCAATAATTTTAAATCCGGGAATGTTGGTTATTGAACAAGGATATGGAATTATTCAAGAATTATTAAGTGATATAGATATATTGATTATTTCAGAAAGGGAATTTCTTTATCTCTTTCAAGTTGAAGAAAAAAAATTAAAGAAAGAAATAATTGAAGAAAAAATTTCAAATCTATTCAAATTAGGGATTAAAGTAATTGTGATTACTATGGGAAAAAAAGGTGCTTGGCTGATAACATCTGAAGAAGCTGAATTAATCGAGACTATTAAGGTAAAGAAAATAATTGATACAACTGGAGCAGGTGATGCATTTTCTGCTGGATTTATATATGGATTTATTAAAAATCTTTGTTTTAAGTTTGAAGACCTAAAATTTAATGTAGAGATTGGAAATTATATTGCAGGAAAATGTATTCAAGAATTAGGAGCTAGAAATGGTATTCCTAGTATTGAAGAGATAACTTCTAATTTTAAAATTAGCATATAACAAAATTTATAATTTTTTGATTCAATAATTTTTTATTCAAATTATAAATGTGATTAAAAGTGTTCCAAGATAGTAAGAAAGAAATTGCTCTTAAGAGATTTAGATTTTTTTTGCATGAAGTTGCTTTGGGATTTGTTCTAATTTTTATTTTTTTATTAATACCTGCTTTATTACTTCCTACGTTAGTTGGAACATCTTCTCCCCTTTACGGTATACTAAATTATAGTTTAAAGGCAATATTTGTATTTATTGGAGTACCACTTATTTTAATAATCTCTAATATCGTATTTGAACCTCAAAAACGAAATATAATATTACAAGAAGATATTTCTCCCGCAAAAGGTCACTTAAAATTGTATAAAATGACCCGAAAGAATTATAAATATCAAATTTTATACGGTCTATTGATTTTTTTTCTAATTTTTTTACCTATGGATTTTTTTGGTTATTTACTTGTGCCAAATATGCTTGAATACCAATCCAATGCTTTACCAAACACAGATATCTATTTAGCATCAGGGACATCTTACATTGTTT
Organism: Promethearchaeota archaeon; assembly: GCA_048937405.1. GTDB lineage: Archaea > Asgardarchaeota > Lokiarchaeia > Sigyniarchaeales > SOKP01 > Loki-b32. The sequence continues at coordinate 195,967 of JBHLNF010000007.1, read as the reverse complement.
TTTTAATTTCTGCTCTAATAATTCATTTTTCTGTAGCTGTTTCTGAAGAGACTATTACAAGGGGTTTAATAACTAAAAGAGGGAGTGAATATTTCTTTAGAATGTCAGCTGTAATGATCTCCGCTTTTTATTTTGGATTTGGACATTTTGCTTATTTCCTTGATCCTATAAGTAGGTTCTACCCTATCTGGTATCCTTTAATATGGTTTTTACAAGCGTTTATCATTGGAATTGTTCTTTCCTTATTTGTTTTAAGAAAAATGTGGATACTTCCAGTAATATTCGCCCACATGTTAAATAACATTGTCTCTGCTCATGCAATTTGGAGTTTTAACAATGATATAAATTTTTCAGTGCTAACTCTTTATCTTTATTTTCCATTGTTGTTCATAGGGGGCATCTTATTAATTTGGCAATTTTCTCAAATAAAAGAAAGTGTTTCCACTGGTTTCAATATGCTTAAATCTTATTTTAAAATTAATGAAACAAATGAAGATTCTAAGGGTGATACAGTTTTTCGTATTTTTTTTGATATTCTTATGGCTTTTCTAATCTTCATTATGAGTTTTATGATAGCCATTTAGAGGAGTGTTTTTTTAATGAAGTTAGGGATTCTATCTGACACTCATATTACAACTAATTCTTCAAAGGAACAAATTTCTTCTTTAATCGAGCAGCTTAGGATTGTATTTAAAGATATTGATGAAATTGTTCATGCTGGTGATGTGTGTGAAGAATTTTTTCTAGAAGAACTACAAGGATTAGCTAGAACGAGATGTGTTCAAGGAAATTTAGATAATATTAAAAATTTAAAAATGTTTCTAAAATTCTCTATTGGGCGCTATAATATCGGAGTAATCCATATTTTACCAGATAATATTGAAGAATTTACGAAAAAACATGGTTTACAAATTCTAATTTTTGGGCATACTCATCAACCTTTAATAAAAGGTACATCTTTTAATGTTCTTCTTTTAAATCCAGGTTCTCCAACAAAACCAAAAGCTCCGATCGAAAGACCTGGATTTATGAAACCCATTGCCAGACCAAGTGTGATTACTTTAAGTATTGATGAGAATGATATTTTATCAACATTTATTATTAACATCAAAATCTAAATATTAATTTATTAGTTAGATTGTTAAATATAATTCTAGAATCTCTACTCATTATCATTATTTTCTTAAAGATAAAAAAGAATAATAGAAAATAGATTCAAAATCCCTTTTGAATAATTTTAAATATTAAATTACTCATATTATTCATACAAAGAAATTTTATGTAAGCATTTAGGATGATAACATATTAAAGTAAAATATCTTTTGTCTTATTAAAGATATCATTGAAATAATCACAATTGAGTGTGTATAAATTTGGTAAGTAGACTTGAACTCGTACTTAAAGAACTTAATGAAAATGGTAATTTTCGAGCATCACTATTCGCTACATCAACAGGACTAGTATTAGCATCACAAAAAGAAGAGAAAATTGATGAACGTGTGGTAGCAGCGATGGGATCATTATTAAGTGATTCCGCATACAAAGCAGCAGAGGAATTAGGTCTTTCCGAAATTCAAAGTATGAAAATTAAATACAAGGAAGATTTTATATTGATGCGAAACATTATTATGCCCGATGAAAAAAATCAATTCCTACTAGCTATTTTAACAAAATCGCCAGAAAGCGATGATGTGGAAAGATATTTTGATCAACTACTTGATTGGGCTGTTGAAAACTCCCAAGATGATTTAGAAAAGCTTTCAAGTTTATAATTTTTTTTCCCATATTTTTTATTTTTTGCTAATTTAGCTTAGTTTCATTTTAAAATATAAACAACAGATTCAAAAGGATAAAGAAAATGTATTACTTAAGATGAAAGCAGCATATTTTTCTAAGCATGGTAAAATAGATGAGATCTCTATTGGTGAAGTAGATGATTTGAGTATAGGTCCCAATGAAGTATTAATAGAGACTCGGTTTGCTGCATTGAATCATTTAGATATATTTGTAATTAATGGATGGCCAGGATTAAACATAAATAAACCTCATGTGATTGGAGCTGATGGGAGTGGAATTGTGAAGGAAGTTGGATCTGAAGTAACTAATGTAGATGTTGGTGAGGAAGTTACTATAAATCCTGGAATATCTTGTGGAAAATGCGAATTCTGTTTATCTGGAAAACAAGTATTTTGTAAAAATTTTTCAATCTTAGGAGAACACAGATGGGGAACATTTGCAGAATATTTTAAAATGCCTGAAATAAATGTTCTAAAAGTACCTACAATGTTTCCCTTAGATAAAGCAGCTGCAGCACCTTTAACTTTTTTGACTGCTTATAGAATGTTGAAGACTCAAGCTAATGTGAAGCAAGGAGATTACGTTTTCATACATGGAGCTGGAGGAGGTATTTCTACCGCTGCAATTCAAATTGCGAAATATTTTGGAGCAAAAGTTATAGCAACAACTAGTACACCTGAAAAAATTGCAAAAGCAATAGATATAGGGGCAGATCATGTTTTAAATTACAATGAAATGAAAGATTACACGACATATGTCTACAAGGAATTAACTGAGAAACATGGTATAGATATTGTTATTGATAGTATTGGAAAAGCAACTTTCCAAAATAGTATTCGTTTATTAAGACCTGGAGGTCAATTAATTACTTGCGGTGCTACAACAGGACCACTTTCAAAACTAAACATAGCAAATCTTTTTTGGAAGCATCTAGAAATAAAAGGAACATCTATGGGAACCCAAGGAGAATTTCGAGAGGTAATGAAATTGGTATTTGACAAAAAACTAAATCCAATTATTGATAAAATTTTTCCTTTTAATCAAACAGGAGAAGCAGAAACATATTTAAATAGTGGTAATCAATTCGGTAAGGTTTTATTAAAATTTTTTTAAATTAAACTGTTATAAAATGCTAATACCTCTTCAGCAACCTGAAGTTCATAACCTATATAAAAATGATCTGCTCCTTCGATAATTTTACTTGTTTTTGGATCTTTATAATAATTAATGTTTTCTTGAAATCTACCATAAACAGCAACATTATCTTGATTGCCTTGAATGAATAACTTTGGTTTGCTTGACTGAGATAATTTTTTATATTTACTACCCATAAAATCCCAAGGAAATGATATTGAAACATATCCAATAATCTTTTCTGAATAATTGATTGCAGAGCATCCAATCGTAGCTCCATAAGAATATCCACATATCATAATTCTTTCATGATTTTTCTCATTTATTAAAAAATCAATACAAGCTTTTACATCATCTAATTCTCCTGATCCTCCTGAATGAACTCCAGTTGATTTTCCTACACCTCTAAAGTTAAATCGTAGACATGAAATGTCATTTTTTATTATGTTATTAAATACCCCTGATACGACATTGTTAAACATATTTCCACCATATTGCGGATGTGGGTGACAAATTAAAACTACTGGAAGATCTATACTTCCTTTTGAACGAAAGTATTCAGCTTCTAATTCTATCTCATTGTTTTTAATAAATAGTAATTCTTTTTCTACCATAATTTTAATTAATTTTTAAACTATAATAATAATACTATAGAAAAATGTGCGAAAGATGAGTTATAATAGAATTATAATTGAACAAAAAATAAAGGAATTTTTACATGAAGATTGCATGTTTATCGATATTAGTTCTAAAGTAATTCCGGAGAATGCTAATGCTTCGGCAAAAATATTTGCTAAGAGTAAAGGGTTTGTATCGGGATTGAATGAATTGAAAATATTATATGATATTTTAAATGTCTCTACTTCTTTTAAAAAGAAGGATGGAGATGAGGTTAATAATGGAGATATAATTGTAGAATTAATAGGTAATGCGAGAAATATTTTATTAGGAGAGAGAACGGGATTAAATTTAATCATGCATATGAGTGCTATTACAACTACTGCGAGAAAATATGTTAGATTAATTAAAGAGTCTGGAAAAAATGTTAAAATTGCCTGTACACGTAAAACAACTCCAGGGATTCGTATTTTTGAGAAAAAAGCTGCAGAAATAGGATTAGCAGATGTACATAGGTTTTCATTGGATGATATGATTCTATTAAAAGATACTCATTTAAGATATTTCAGTGGAGATATAGTAAAATTGCTTAATGAATGTAAAAAAATGAAGAGTTTCTCGAAAAAAATTGAGATAGAAATAGAAAAAGTGGAAGATGTCCCTATAGCTGCTAGAAATGGAGCAGATATTATTATGTTAGATAATATGGACCCGGATCAAGTAGAAGATGCAATAAATTTACTAAAAAAAAATAATCTAAGAGAAAAAGTAATTATTGAAATTTCTGGAGGTATTACTCAAGATAATATTGTAGATTATTTACTTTCAGAACCAGATGTAATAAGCACAGGGAAATTAACTCAATTTCCTTCAGAGCATGTAGATTTTTCACTTCGTTTTGACTAACGCAATATCTTAATCAATGACAATTTCTCGAATTGAACATAAAACATCCTTTATTTTGGCTAATTCTTTATAAAGATCTTTTATAGTGCCAAATTCACCTACTAGCAAAAGTAATTCAATTTTTTTTTCTGCTATACGCCAATCCGTAACTGTTTTAATTATTTGATGATATTGGGAATACAACTCAGTTATTTGATCAATAATAACATCTTTAAAAGGATATACTAAACTAACTGTCATCAACTTATATCCTTCCAGATTTTCAAACTTTTCATGTTTTTCTATGAAGATAACTATTGAATCTCTTAATGCTTCGCTTTTAGAACTAAATCCGCTAACATTTCGTACATGCTCAAATCTTTCTAACAAATCATCACTTATTTGCAAGGATATTATTGGCATCTTAAATCGATAAAAAGGGGTTTATTTTCACAATTATTAAATATTTATAAAAACTTGTTAATAAAATTAATACTTTGATTTAATGATTTTGCATTGGATAATTCAAGAATTAACGATCCATTATAATTATATTCTGAAATTACATCAAAGATTTCTTTAAAATCAACCTTTCCTGTTCCTAATGGCGGATGAGTATCAGTCAATTTAGAGAAATTATCAACAATATGAATATTTTTTATTATATTGTGAAATGTTACCCAGAACTGCTGCACGTCACCATCACAAGTGTAAAAATGACTAGTATCATAGGTAAGGAAAAGATTTTTATGATCAATAATATCGACTACTTCTTCAATATTCTTGTTATTTGTCATGATATGGTAATTTTGAGGCATATTTTCTAAACAAATCATTAAATTCTCATTTATTTTAGCACTAAATAATTGATGGATAGCAGATTTTAATTGTGCTTTATTAAATTCTCTAATTGAAGGTACCAGAAAATCCGCAGATCCAGGATGAATTGTTATCATCTTACTGTTGATATCATCACATAATTTTATAGCTTCAAGGCATGATTCTATTGAAGCCTTAGAAATATAATTATTAACAGAACATAAATTCATGTCGATAAAAGGACCATGTACCTGCTTTTCTAAAGAATAGGAATTTGCAAGGTCAATAAACTTTTGTTTATTTTCATGATTAGCTATAACTGGAGATTCAATAAGTAATTCTATTATATTAATTCCAGATTTTTCTACAAAATTAAGGCATTCTTCTGAAGCTTTAAGATATAGGTCAAAAAGAGTTTTATACTTACCATTCAATCCCATTTCAAGAATATGTCCTGTCGTACTAATACCTAATTGCATGAATATCACCTTTACAGGAATGTTATTTTTCTATTCTTTTTCGCATACGTCGAGGATAGTTGGCAAACATACTTTCGTAGAGTTTTTGAAATGGTTCAAGTTGTTCATCAGAAATGGTATATGGAGTTCCAATTTGTAAAGCCTCCGAATACATATTAGCCAACTTCTCTACAAGCTCGGCAAATTTAACGGCATGATCCAATGATTTTCCACAAACAATTACACCATGATTCGCCAATAGAGCTGCATTTTTTGTACCTAGGGCTTTTAATGCAGCTTCACCAATTTCTAGAGTATGAGCTTCCCCAAATTCCGAAACATCGACAGACCCACCTAAAAAGATATACATTTCTTCCATTATGACTGGGATACTTTTTCTTACGATTGAGAGTGTGGTTGCAAAAGGTGAATGTGTGTGAATTATTGATTGAACTTTTGGTCTTGATTTATAGATCTCAATATGCATTTTTGCTTCAGTTGAAGGTAATTTCCCAGCACTTAAGGAAGTACCTTCAAAATTTAAATGAACAATTTCATCTTTTTTAAGTGTTTCATATTGATTAAATGAAGGCGTGATGAACAATTCTTCTTTATTTCCATTTCTCACACTCACATTTCCTTCTCCAGCTTCTACTAATCCTTTTGTAAAAATTGCTTTTGCTCCTCTAACAACCTCCATTCGAAGTTGATCTTCTTTACTTGCTGCCATAAGAAGTAAAATAAAGGGATTGTTAAATTTTTTATGAATTTTCTTACTTTAATTACAAAAATTAGACTGCACAAAAAGAGACTATTAAGAATTAGAATTTAACTCTTGTTGGATACGTTTTAATTTTTTCTCTAATCCTATTTCTGCGTATAAATCACTTGCTTTTTGCATAACTTCTATATACTTAGTTTTATCGCCTAGTTTGAAATAAGTTTTTCCGAGTTTTTTGAGATTATACGCAATTTCTTCCTTAATTTCCAATTGTTCGAAAATTTCTAATGCATCTTTATACATTTCTAACGCTTTATGTATATCGTTTTGATAACGATATAGATCTCCTATAGCACTACGACAATATGCTTTCTTCTTGATGCTATCTATTTTTTCAGCCAATTGAAATGCTTTTGTGAATGATTCTTCTGCTGAATTTAGGTTTCCTTTTTTCAAAAAGATATTTCCAATATTATTTAAAGATTCTATAATTCCCTCGGAATATCCAATTCGTTCATTAATTTCAAGACTTTTATTGAATTTTTGCAGAGCAGTATCTAAGTGCCCTAATTTTTTATCAATTAATCCCATCCCAAGTAAGAATGGTGCCTTATATTGTGGAATATTAAGTTCTTCAGCAATGGCCATTGCTTCATCAAAATGTTCTGATGCTGTGGTATATTCTTCTTTTGAACTATAGATAAGGCCTATATTAAATAAGTATGCTGCTTTTCCTGAAATGTTATTGACTTCTTCTGAGAGTTCCAAGGCGTTATTATAATATTTTAGAGCATCATCTAACTTCCCCAAACTTTCATAAATATTTGCCAACAAATTATAGACTTCCCCTAGCTCAACCTTATTATTTAACTCTTCATATAAAGCGCGTGTTTGTTCCAATACATCTAATGCTTTATTAAACTTTCCTTGTTCATCATAAACTGAACTTATCAGTTTGAAAATATAAGCCATATTGTTTTTATTATCCAATTGTTCGAAAATCTCCAAGGATTGCTTATATAAATCTAAAGCTTTATCCAACTTCTTTTGGGTTTGTAATATCCGTGCTATATCTACTAAAGCTATTCCTATACCAAGCTGATTATCTGAAGTTTGAGTAATATTTAGAGTTTTTTGGAAATACTCCAGAGCCTTTTCATATTCGAATTGCTGCTCATAAATATAACCCATTTTTTGTAGTGGAGGTACAATTTCCGAATTCTCATTATTCTTCTCAAATATTTCTATACATTTCAGGTAATTATCCATAGCTTCAGTTACTTCTTTTCTGTTGTAATGAATATCTGCTATGTTTCGGAAGCAAGTTGCCTTCCCGATTGCGTCTTGTATTTGTTCATAAAAATTCAGCAGAGAACTATATTTTAAAAGTGCTTCAGATTCTTTACCATCATTAAGGAGTGATTCTGCCTTTTTATTAAGATATTGAATCATATATTCAGGATCTGCCATTGCTTCATTTATTTTATTTAAAAAGTCTTTTACTTGTTCAATCTTTTCATGATTACCGATTTCATTATAAGCTATTAGAGCTTCATTAAAGAGATATTTAGCTTCTTCAATCTCTCCTAAGGCATCATTAAGTTCTCCCGAAAGTTGAAGCATCTGTGCTTTTTCTGGCAATTTTCCTATCGAAGTAAAAATCTCAATTGCTTCATTAGAGGCTACCAAAGCATCGTCATATAAATATAATTTTGCGCAGTTTAATGCAAGTTTAGCCTTATCTTCTCCTTTGGTTTCTGGATTAGAGAGTCTTGCTTTTAAAATATTAATTTCTTCTTGTAACTTTGGTACATAATCAAGAAAGTTAATTTCTTGATATATAGACAATGCATCTTCAAAATTAGTAAGTGCTTTTTCCGCATCGTTAATATTTTTATCCAAAAGACCCAGATGATAGTAAAGGGGTGCTAACATTTGCTCCTTTCCTTCTAATTCTTCATAAATATATAATGCCTCAGAGAAATTATTATAAGCTTCGAGAAAATTATTTTTTTGTTTATGTAATTCCCCTAATCGTACATAAGAATCAGCTTTATAAGCAATTATTTCCTTTTCATTAGTATCGATTTCTATAGCCTCATTTAATCGTTTGAAAGCCCTTTCTAAATCACCTCTCTGAGCATATATCCTTCCAATTAGATTAAGAGGTTCAATTTTTTCTTCTTCTTCTTTAAGTTCTTCAAAGATTCTTAATGATTTTTCACAATTATCAAGAGAGTCTTCATATTTTCCTTGATTAAATAGTACATCGCCTATACGGATTAAACTTTTTGCTTGAAAATCTTGATGCCCAATTGTTATAGCATTTTTTAGACATTCTTGGTATTTAGATAAGGCTGCTTCTAATTCACCTGCACTTTGGAAATATTTACCAATGAATATCATCGTTTCAACTTTATCTTCCATTTTTCCCATCGATCCATCCAACTCTGCCATGGCTATTAATTTACTCAGTGTAAACAACCATTCTTCTGAATGTTCATGAATAAATTTCTCTCTATCGTCTATAATCGTGCCCATAGTAGTTAGATCAATTCCAGCATCTTCGTTATCACCAATCCCGATTGATTCAAATAGCTCTCGAGCTTTATCTTTTCTTATAGCTTCTTGTCTAACTAGATCATCAGCAACTTTAGTAAATTCATGTTTTCCCTTATATGAAATATCCTCCTCGTCGACATCAGCCACTTTTGCTTCATTATTATTTATAAAATCTCCAAGTATATTATAAAGCTGGTTATATGTATCATCTTTATGTCTTAAGTTTTCTAATCTATCTTTCATTTGAGAAGCAATTTTTACGTTATGCTTTAGTCCTACCAGGTTTCCCTCATTAGCTTGTTTATTACCAATATCGATGGTTGATTTCACTTGTTTAAATAGTTGTTGATCCAAACTTTCAACAGAATCATCAAGTTCTCCTGATATCATTTTTATGGTAGTGATATAATTATCAATGGTGCTAATAAGTTCAATTTCATCGAATTCTTCATATATTTCTCTGGCTTTTTCAAATTTTTCTATAGCAGATTGATTATTACCGAGTTGAGAATCATTGTAAGCCTCTTCGAATAAATCATGGGCTACAGTTAGTTTTTTCCTCGAATAACTGCTATGGAGCCATTCAGCTTCTTCCGGGGATATTATATTATCATCCCGATAAACATAATCAAACCTCGTTCGTTCAAGATTTAAAGGTCTTATTAATAGACCAGAATCAATAATTCCTTTATATAAAGCAAAAACCTCTTCCATGTTTCCAGAAATATATGCGGAATATAAACCACCCTCAATCTTTTCCTTAGCTTTTTGAAGGTCATCTTTTAATGCATGTAGTATTCCATGATAAATAAGATAAAGAGATTGGTTTAATATATCAATCGGACCTCTTTTTTTACAGACATCTGTTTCTAAAACCTTTTGTTGTTCCTTTATATCTTCAAGATCCTTAATAGCGGGAGGTAAAAGGTTAATTAAAGTGTCTTTTTGGACTTCAGAAGTTCTTAATTCTAGGAAATCTAAATACAATTGAATTTCTTTTAATTTTGCTTCAATTTTTAAATCCGAATAGATTTGTTGGGATTCTCTAAAAAAATCAATAGAAGTGTTTAACTCACCTTGTAAATATGAAATATATCCTAATGCAGAAGCATTATAGGCAATATGGAGTTTATCATTTAATTTCCTATTAATCTCTAATGCTTTTTGAAATGACTTTAAAGCTTCATTAAGGTTTCCCATTCTATAATAAACCCAACCAATTGATATAAGAGCTGCGGCCTTTTCTTTTACTTCGCCTAATGAGGTTCTTACCTCTAATTCTTTTATGTAATATTCAAGTGCTTGATTGTAATTATAAAAGTTAAAATTCAAATCTCCAATATTTCGCAAACAATTTGCCAATCCGCTTTTATCTCCCATTTGATCTCTAATATTTAATGCATCATTAATTTTTTCCATAGAAACTTTTAGACTATCTTCTAATAATACTCTACTTGTAATCCAACCAACATTATTCGAAATTGTTGCTTTAATCTCTAAGTTTCCTATATCCATTACCAATGTAAGAGCATTCATTA